>JAZRGW010000039.1:0-130170 GCA_045644425.1 Victivallaceae bacterium
TGACCGTATCGGTGTCGACTTCCAGAGCTGGAAGAACAACGAAGGTGTTGACCTTTTTTCAACTGGTGCCCGCGTGCGCCGCAACTGGTCAAGCTTCTTCCATGGCGGTGTTGACAACAACGGTTCCAACCGCACCAGCTATTGGAACTTCAACCCCAAATGGAACACCCGTTACCTTGACTTCCTGACCAGCATCGGCAAAGCCAAAGTGCTGACCAGCGGTACCATTCTTGCGAAAAACCGTGAAGTTTCCAAAATCACTGTTGATTACGGTTACTTCTATGAACGTAATGACTATTCTGTGGATGAAGGTTTCGGCATGGGTGAATTTGCCTACACCGACCCCAACCCCAATGCAATCTACCGTCAGCAGCTGGCAAAAATCCTGCCGGAAACGCTTTTGAAAAGTGATTATTATTCCAATCTTTCAATCGCCCGTTTCACTCCGCGTATGATCGACTACCACGACGGTGTGCCCATCTGGAAACCGGTAACGACCGGAACTGATGCCGAAAATGAAATTGCATCGATTTTTAAAGATGCCGCAATTAAAACTGTTTACACTCAGACTTATGACAGGGCTTACGCAGAGGCTTATAATAAAGTCGCAAGTGATCGCACTGGAGATTTGTTGGATTTGACTACATTCCAGCCGACAGAAGCAGGAAAAGCTTATGTGACTGAATATGTGACAGGCGAAATCACCAAAGCTGTTATGACCTATATTACCAACAACAAGGGTGCTATGACCGAAGATCTCACTAACAAACTCGGAACTCTTTTCTCCTGGTACAGCAAAGGTGATACCAGTGCTGAAGGTTATCCCGGTCTGATCCACGGTAAACTCCAGTATCCTATGGCTCAGAAAGGCTTCAGTTTTGATCTGCGTGTCCGTCCGGTTGTCACCGGTGCGGCGGCGACGATCGAATTTGCCGGTAACACCGTTTCTCTGCTGGGCTGGAACTCCGATGGTTCACCCCGTGTCAGCAATTCTGATATCAACACCAAATTCCAGGCAGCCTACGGCAATCAGGAATTTGTCATCGGCGGTCTCCGCCGTACGGAAACAGTCCGCAGTGTTGCCGGTTTGCCGTTCCTGAAAGATATTCCGGTTCTCGGTTTGCTTTTCAGCACGGAAAACGAATCCATCAAACAGTCACAGCTGGTGGTTGTCGCCACTGTCGAACTTGCTTCACCCCGTCAGAGCGGCATGAGTGCTGACAATCAGGCGAAAATCGAAAATTCGCTCAAGAAAGTCAATAAAGGTGTTGACAGCAAAGTTGGAAATATGTTTTTCCAGCACTATGGTATTGACACCGACGAGATCAAGTGATATATTTATCACAGTGAATCTGATGAAAGCAGCAGAGGGTTTACCTCTGCTGCTTTTTTTATAAAGAACAGAGGGATGATCGGAGGGTGGATAATGGTTATTAAAAGGTTGTTGAAATTTTTATCCGGGGAATTTTCCGGTTGGAAAATGTGGGAAGTTGTCTATCTGTCAGCTTGTACTGCTGCGATCGCCGGAATATCATTTTATCTCGGAGATACACTGCTGGGAATCGCTTCGGCGATCACCGGTACGCTTTACACGCTTTTGGCAGGAAAAGGCAAAATAAGCTGTTATTTTTTCGGTATATTCAATTCCGCATCTTATGGATATATCGCATTTGAGCAGAAATTATATGGCGATGCGGCATTGAATTGGTGCTGGTATCTGCCGATGATGTTTGCGGGGATCATATTCTGGCGTAAGAAGCTGGATCAGGAGCAGTGTGTGATAAAGAATTATCTTCCGGGAATTCAGCGGATAGTTCTGACACTTTTCTGCATTTGCGGTATAGCTGCAATGGCGGCGGTATTGACTTTTTTCGGGGATAAGCAGCCGGTTACAGATGCTTCGACGACAGTGTTATCCATCGCTGCAATGTATTTGACGGTCCGCCGGTGCGTTGAACAGTGGCTTTTGTGGATCCTGGTCAACGGCATATCGGTATTCATGTGGCTGCGGGTCTATCTTGCAGAAGGCAACTCGATCGCAACTTTGCTGTGGTGGATGATCATGCTGATCACCGGAGTTATTTTCCTTATCCAGTGGCACCGGGATTTGAAAAAAACAGAAAAAATCAGTTGATTTCGAGGAAATCCGGTGTTTGAGTCAGGCAGATGGTGTTTCCTTCCGGTGAGAGCCACACCAGATCTTCCAGACGTATCCCGCCCCATTCCGGGTAGTAAAGACCGGGTTCAACGGTAATGACTTCTCCACCTTTAAGGGCGGTTTTAGCTCTGGGGGAAAGTCTGGGCATTTCATGGATTTCCAATCCGACTCCATGACCGAGACCGTGAAAGAATCCGAATTGCCCGTTTTCATTATTTCCGGTGAAAAAATGGTGTTTTTCCAGAATAGCTTCAGCGGCACAGTGTATGGATGCTCCATACATGCCGGGTTTGATCAATTTTTTGCAGTATTCCCTTGCTTCAAGTACGGCATCGTATGCCTTACGCACGATATTGGAGGCTTTTCCTTTGACTACGGTACGGGTGAGGTCGCCCCAGTAACCGCTTTGCGGTGAACGGGGGAATATATCCATGACGATTGGAGAATTTGCTTTCAATGGACCGCTTCCGGCATTGTGCGGCTGTGCGGCTTGAGAACCGCCGGCACAGATGGTTCCGGTGGGGAGCATATTGTGATGGAGTATTTCCGAATCGATTTCCGCCCGGAGCATTTCGCTGGTCAATACTTTATTCTGCCAGTGTATGAATCCTCCGGAAACAGTGGAACTCTTGAGAATATCCACCGCCCGTGCCAATCCGGCTTCTGCGGCACGCTGGGCAGCGGTAACGGCTGAAACCTCATCTGCGGTTTTAAACTCCCGTTCCGGAAAGAAGCTTTTTTCTTCCGGGATCACGGTCAAACCGGAGTTACGCATTTTTTCAGCCAGACCGAAAGGAAAGTTTTCAGGCACAATGAAATTTTTACAGCTGCACGCTTCAGAAATACCGGAAATAATGGCGATCCGGCTTTTGCCGCCGAATTCATCGTCGGAAGCGGTTTCGATTCCCGGCTTTGCACAATGACGTGCCCGGTCGATTTCCAGCGCTGAAAGGATGGCACATTTGCGGTTTTGGTATTCGAAAAAAATAAAATCATCCGGAGTCGAAATTCCGGTAATATATCGGATATCTGCACAATTTTCGCCGGAACCGATAAGTAAACGTATAAAATTTTTCATTTTGATATTGACTTTTTGGCAAAACAGGTTCATATTAATATAATGTTAAAGTAATATATCCTCTTTTCAGAGGATTTTCAAGTCAGGAAATTGGAGTTATGGAAATCATTAAAGCGATTGTTATTGTAGTTGGGGCTTATCTTCTGGGAAGTATTCCCTGGGGGTTTATCATCGGAAAAGTCAATGGAGTCGATGTCCGCAAAGAAGGCTCAAAGAATATCGGGGCGACCAATGTAACCCGTTGTGTGGGTAAAAAAGCGGGCAAGCTCTGTTTTGCATTGGATTTTCTCAAAGGAGCGATTCCGGTGCTTGCGGCACAGTTTCTGCTGCCGGTGGAGTGGCAGTTCCGTGAATATGTGATCATTGCCGCACTGCTGATGGGGGTTATCGGTCACATGTTCCCGATTTTTTTGAATTTCAAAGGCGGCAAAGGTGTCAGTACCGCTGCCGGAGCGATTATGGCACTTGCTCCGTTTCCGCTTCTGGTTGCTCTGGTTGTCTGGGTTGTTGTATTTTTTGTTTCCCGGTATGTTTCACTGGCGAGCATATCAGCTGCGGCAGTATTGCCGATCGTGGCGTGGGTTTCTTATCTTGCAGAAGCTGATTTCGGTAAACTTGGCGGTATACCGCTGGTTTCCAGTTCTCCGTTGATTCTGGTATTTCTGACATTGGTGGCGATTCTGGCGATAATCCGTCACCGCAGCAATATCCGGCGTTTGCTTGACGGTACGGAAAACCGTTTCGGCAAAAAGACTGAAAAATAACTTTTTTTGAAAAAAAAACGATTATTTTCTCTTGAGGACTTGATTTTTTGTTGTAATAAAATTATATTCTTCAACGACAGGATTATTTGCAGTAATCTGGTGTAACAATACCAAAATAAACATAATGGGGTAGATTGATGAAATTCGGTAAATCATTTTTGGTTGTACTTTTTCTCGGTATTGCGATGTTTTGCGGAACTCTTACCGTAAAAGCAGACGATACGATGATTATGCGTCCGGTGGAAAAACTCGGTCGTGGCATTACCAATGTGGCATTTTGTGTTTTGGAGTTGCCGATGCAGTGGACAGATGTCAGCAGTGAAAAAGGAGCTTTAGCCGGACTTACCTACGGTACACTCAAAGGTGTCTGTTATGTGGTTGCCCGTGCGTGTGTGGGGGTGGCCGATATAGCGACTTTCCTTTTCCCGCTGCCGAATTGTCCTGATGATCCGGAAGATGTGGGTTGGGGTTACGGTCCGATCATGAGACCGGCATGGGTTGTGCCTGTCGGCAGAGATTGGAATAATTTCATTTACTCGGATGAATCAGTTGTAAATCCCAATATGTGATTGAATAAAAATATTTGCCGGAGCGTATCGAAAGCGTTCCGGCTTTTTTGTAATAAAATCAAAGGTGTAGATAATGAGTTTTTCCTGTGGATTTGTAGGATTGCCCAATGTGGGTAAATCCACTTTGTTCAATGCGTTGAGTCATGGCGGAGCGGAAGCTGCGAACTTCCCTTTCTGTACGATTGAGCCGAATACCGGAATCGTGCAGGTACCGGATAAACGTCTGGCGGTGCTGTCGGATCTGGAAAAATCCGGCAGGATAGTTCCGTCAACTTTGAAATTCATTGATATTGCCGGTCTGGTTCGCGGGGCAAGCCAGGGGCAGGGATTGGGCAACCAGTTTCTCGGTCATGTGCGTAATGTGGATGCTATTGCTCATGTGGTACGTCTTTTTGATGATTCCGATGTGGTGCATGTATCCGGCAAGGTCGATCCGGTCGATGATTTGGAAACGATCAATACAGAGTTGATGCTTTCTGACTTGGAAATGCTTGAAAAACGGCGGGATAAGGCGTATAAGATCGCCCGTTCCAACGATCCGGATGCAAAAGCGGAGTATGAGTTGATCGTATCCATGATAGCCGATCTTTCCGAAGGACGTCTGCCCCGTTACGACCGCACTGATCCGAAACAGAAAGCATTGGTGGAAAATTTCGGTCTGCTTACGGTCAAACCGGCATTTGTTTGTGCCAATGTCGGTGAAGATCAGGCGGCGGATTATACCAGCTGTGAATCCGGTAAACGTCTGGCAGCTTATGCTGCGGAACATGGTTTGGAAGTTGTTCCGGTGTGTGCGAAATTTGAAGATGAATTGGGGGCTCTTTCTGCGGAAGAAGCTGCGGCATTTATGGCGGATCTGGGAATCAGCGGTTCGGGCTTGGATAGAGTCGTGCAGACCGGATACCGTCTTTTGGATTACATTACTTTCTTTACTGCCGGACCGATGGAATCCCGTGCGTGGACAGTTACCCGCGGAGCTCTTGCTCCGGAAGCCGCCGGAAAGATCCATACCGATATGCAGCGTGGTTTTATCCGTATGGAAACAGTTTCTTATGAAGATCTGGTTGCCTGCGGTTCATGGGCAAAGGCTCAGGTTGCCGGAAAACTCCGGATCGAGGGTAAAGATTACGAAATGCAGGATGGAGATGTGATTCACGTGCGTTTTTCAGTATAAATGATTTGTAAATTTCTGCGATTATACTATATTAATACTGATGCAGAGTTTATTAATAAAAAAACAGGATTTGGGTGATTGAAAATGGCAAAAAAAACGTTGAAAAATGAGTTCACCGGAAAGGATTTGGAATATTACAATGCGCTGATGAAAGTCCGCAATGAATTGTCGGAGCAGATGCGTATTTGTGCGGATGAATCTCTTGATTGCACCAACAGCGAAAAACGTGGCGTGACGACCCACATGGCTGACAGTGACACTTCCCGCAATGAAATGGGATTGCAGATCCTTACAGAAAACGGCAATGTGATTTCCATGATCGATGATGCCCTGGAAAGACTTGCCAATGGTGAATACGGAGTCTGTCTGGATTGCGGAGAAGCTATCAGCGAAGCACGTTTGAAAGCCCGTCCTTATGCACTTTTCTGCATCAAGTGCAAGAGCCGCCATGAAGAGATGATGAAAAACCGATGAAGTGGTTGGAACGGATCGAAAAAAAATCACTCCGGGAGAAAAAAGTTTTTTTTCCGGCATTGATACTTGCACTGATATTACTGATTGCCGACCAGTTGACCAAGTGGTATATCGTAAAAAAATTCAATCTTTTTGAATCAGTTCCGGTTATTCCCGGCTGGTTCAATATCACGTCTGTCCGCAATCTCGGTGCGGCGTGGAGCATTTTGAGCGGTCATGTCTGGCTGCTGCTGGTATTCGGTCTGCTGGCTGGTGCGGGAATCATTATTTTTTTCCGCAAACTGGCGGAAGGTTGTGCTGAACGTTACTTTGCATTGATGCTGATCCTTTCCGGTATTATCGGAAATTCCTTTGACCGGGCATTTCACGGGGAAGTGGTTGATTTTATCCACGTACACTATTACGACATCTGGCATTATCCGGTATTCAATGTGGCAGATATGGCGATCTGTGCCGGAGTCGGTATTTATCTGCTTTCAGGATTTCTGCGTAAAACACCGGAAAAGGAAGCCGAAAAATGCTGACAGCCCGCAGTTCAGTGATCCGGGAAATGGAAAAATCTGCGGTCGCATCCGGAATTGCAGAATATGAACTGATGCTCCGGGCAGGCATTGCCGCAGGCAGATATATCCATCGTAAATATTCCTCATATTCCCGCTTTGTCGTGCTTTGCGGCGGCGGCAATAATGGTGGAGATGCACTGGTTGCGGCAAAATATCTTTTCCGTAAAGGGCATGAAGTTGCCGTTTTCAGCACCAGAGAGAAAAACTCTTTTACCGGTTGTTCGGCATGTTCAGTGCGTGATTTACCGGAAGAGATTCCCTTTTATTTTCGCAAGGGAGTTGAAAAAAATGACTTTTTCCCCGGCGATGTGATCATAGACGGTTTGCTCGGTATCGGATTTTCCGGCGGGAGATTGCGGGAGGAAACTGCGAACTTCATAAAAACGGCAAATGAGTCAAAATTGCCGGTAATTTCTTTTGATCTGCCCAGCGGAATAGATGCTGATAATGGAACCGCTGCGGAAAATGGTGCAATAAAAGCAGTTGAAACGTTGACTTTCGGCAGACCGAAAGCCGGACTGTTTCTCAATGAAGGGGCTATTTTGCGTGGCAGTTTGCGGGTTATTGATATCGGTTTATGCGGTGATGATCCGGAAGGGGTGGAAGTATTTACCAATATTGATGCTGTGAAATTGATTCCGGAGTTTCCGGTTGAGAGTCATAAAAATTCAAGAGGCAGAGTTCTGGTCTGGGGAGGTTCTCCGGAATATCCCGGTGCGGCGGCATTGAGTGCATATTCAGCATTGAAAAGCGGTTCCGGATTGGTAAGAGTCGTTTCTACTGCGGAGTTATCCGGCAGATTATGCAATGCAGTGATAGTTGAAAGAATTCCGGAAAGAACTGTTCCTGAAAAATTTTTTGCACTTTCCGATGTGCTTATTTGCGGCTGCGGTTGGGGGAGAAGTGCTTTTTTTGATGGAATCAGGGCGGCACTGGATTTTTCCGGTAAAGTGATTCTGGATGCCGATGCATTGAATTATATTGCCGCAAATCCGGAAGTTTGGAAAAAGAGTAGTGATGTGATTCTGACTCCGCATCCCGGAGAAGCCGCACGTTTGATGGCTGCTTTCGGTATCATCCCATCAAGTGACCGGATGCAGAATGCACAAATGCTTGCAGATAAGCTGGGGGCAGTTGTGGTTTTCAAAGGGTATGGTACGATCGTTGCCGCCCCGGATGAAAAAGCGGTGATCATCGCTGCCGGAAACTCATTGCTGGCGACAGCCGGAAGCGGCGATGTATTGACCGGGGTCATCGGAGCATTGGCGGCACAGGGCATGCCGGTATTTGAAGCGGCGTCTCTGGGAGCGTATTTGCACGGGATTGCTGCTGAAACGGCTGAAAAGGTGCTTATTGCTGATGATTTGCCGGAGTTGATCGCTCAAGTTGTGATCAACTTGCAGAAAAATGATCTTATTTGAGGCAAATTCAAAAGTTCTCAAAAACTCCTGAAAATTCCCGTTGCGATCTGAAAAAGGAGTGTTTTTATCTCATCAACGGTATCAGTCTTTTTTTGATTGACTTTTGCTGTTATCTCATTTGAGTTATTCGCTCAAATTTTTTATCCACACCACCGGTTTTGAACACCACGGCAGGGTTTCCTGCAAAAGTTTTCCGCCGGGAGTTTTTATTTCGATGATCCTTCCTTTTGCTCCGTTGCCGGCTGAAAATTTCCAGTTGTTGAATACAAGCTCTGCAGAATCTTTTTTTATAACAGCAAATGATTCCGGAACCGGCAAGCCATTGATATTGGTTGATGAGTTTTTGATATTGCGTAAAAATGCCTTTGACGGTTTTTTATCTCCGTAAGGGATATGAATATTCAGATCGAGCTGCCGGGAAAGCTGCTGTAAGCCCCGGCTGCTGCGGTCAGTGGCACTGGAAAGATATATATTGGCGTGATGGATACCTTTACTGCGGAGCAGTTTTCCTGCTAAAATGGCGGTTTCCCGATCCGGCACGTCAGATAGATATGCCGAAGCTGCTTCAGGCAGAAGCACCGCCAGAAGCGGTGGACGGGAAGTGTCTGAATTGATTGCCATAAATTGTGGCGGTGCTTGAAAAAATGGGTGTTGCCAGCAAAAGAGCATCATCACGGTCAGAATGAGCGATATTCCGGTGATCAAACGTGATTTTATTCCGAGAGTGACGATCAGAAAAAGATAAAAAATAACTATCGACCACAAAGGAGGAGCTGCTGCTGTGAAGTGGGAAAAAAGCGATGCTGTATTGGCGGTGATTTCGATAAGAAGTTGAAATGTACCTTCCAGTATAAATGCTCCGGACTGATTGCACCACGGGATGAGTGAACCGGCAATAAGTTTGAAAAACATTGCACCGAAGAGCAATGGAGTGATAAAAATTACCATCAAATTGGCAGGAATACTGCCTGCGGCAAGATTGTATTGCCGGTAGAGTGATATTCCGCAGCCTGCGGCAAAGGCAGTTGCCGGAGCCGCGATCACTGAAAAGATTTTCCTCCGGAACCGTAATGAACGTCGTTCTTTTCTGATATACGGACTTTTCCGGTTCATCATTCCCAGAAATTGTTGTGCGGGAAGAAAGATCCGGTCGGTTTTATCCGCAAGAAGCAGCAATGCGGCGGTTATGCCGAAAGAGTATTGAGCAGAAATGGATGCCGCTGTTTCCGGAGAAATGAGCAGAAAAAGTACCCAGGTATACATCAATGAGTTCCATGCCGGGGCGGGATAGAGGCTTGCACGGAGTATACACCACATGATGATCATGCATCCGGCACGGAGTGCAGGCAGGGAAGCACCGGATAAAAGGACGTAAAGCAGAGTGAATACAGCGGCAGTATAATGACGTATTCTGAATGGCAGAAAAGCAAAAATCAAAAGTATGAATCCGGCGGCAAGTCCCACATGCAGACCGGAAACTGAAAAGAGATGGATCGTGCCGGTATTGATGAAAGCGGCGTTGAGTTCCTGCGGAATACCGCTTGCGGCACCGAAAAAGAGTTTTGCAGTCATTGCCGCAGCCGCAGGATTTCGTATTCCGCTTAAAAGCTGTTTGAGGATCTTATCCCGGCAGATGAAGATGATTTTCCATAAAGAGGATGAATTTTTCTGCGGAGCAAGTGTTTTTATTACGACCAGCGGATCATTGTCGTAAAGAGGTGGAATTTCTCCTGAGATTTTTCCGTTTTCATAAATCAATCCGGCAGATTGCGGTACTGTCAGTATCCCGGTAAAAGAAAATGTATCACCGTAAAACAGCTTGCGTTTATCCGGCAGGATCACCGGAGCTTGAAAATCATGACCGTTTCCGGAAATTTTACATCTGACTACCCGGATAGCCGGAAATTCCGGGAGAGAGGAGCATCGCCGGTCAATACAGCGGAAAGTGCCTGAAATCATTGAGTTCCGGCCGGGAAGAGTTTTATTTTGCCGGATATTGATTTGCAGATGGATAAAAGCGATGGCAAGAGTAAGCGGAAAGGTGATCAAAACACAGATGAGATGACGCTTTTTGAGAAACGGCAGAAAAATGATCAACGGCAGAATAAAATACCACGGAATAAGATTAAAACCGGCGACCGTTCCGCAAGTGGCGGCGATGGCGATGACGGTTGATTGAAGCAGATCAAATTTCCGAATCGGGCTGAAGAACTTTTTGAGTATCATTTTTCTTTTGGCAAATGGTCAAAATGGCACAGGCACCAAGAGTACATAAACAGGGCAGGGCGGGAAGCTGATAGCGGGGAGCGGTGATTGCTCCGGGTAGAAAAAGGTAGTATTCAACGAAAGCAAGAAAGATGAGGATTTCCATGTAAGCTGATTTAAAATGGATCACATCCGTGAAAATCTGCCATGCTCCGGCAAGATAGAGGATCGCCACCGGGATGAGCAGCGGAATGAGAAATGAGAGGATCAAGAACCAGTTTTCTCCGAAATAGTGTTTGGTTGCGGCAAAGATACCATCTTTTTTCAAAACCCCCATTGTTCCCCGGTCAGAGGATGTTGTACCGAAAGATTCCAGAAAACTTGGAGCATCCGGCAGAAGGATAAGAGGATCGAAATGTTGGCAAAAGTAAGTGACCGGATGAGCGAGGACCATTTTCCGGAATTGGGATTTTCTCCAGGTCTCTTTAGATCTTTCATCGGGAAATTTTTTCGTATCGGCAAAAGTTTCAGCTTCGATTTTCAGAAGTTTGGCTTTTTCACTTTCAAAATCTGTGTTGTTGACTTTTGCCAGAAGCATGGCACCATTTTGATGACGCATGGCTCCGGTGTTGGTATCAATATCAAAAGTAGCTCCTGCAAGGTAGTTGCGGAGCATCCAAGGGGTAATGATAAGCAGGAAAAGGAGCATTGCAGAGAGCGAATGAATAATTTTTTTCTTCCAGTTGATTTCCGGAATAAAGGCAGTTAAAACGATCAAAACCAGAATAAAAAGCTGATTGATCGGGCGGATGAGCGTAGCGAGTGCAGCGATCCCGGCAGTCGCAAGCAGCCACGGAAGATGGCGGCAGTTTTTGTAACGGATGAAAAAGAGGAATTGCAGTGCAGCAAAGAGCGAAAACAGCGTGTCACTTAAAAGCAGAGGTGCATTGGCAATAGCAGTGAGGTTGAGAGCCATCAGCAATCCGGCGATATTTCCGGCAGCTTTTCCGGCATATTCTTTTGCAGCACATGCGGTCACTGCACATGCGGCAACGGAGATAAGAACCTGGATGAAAACGATTCCACTGTTATTTCCGCCGCAGAAATAGACTGCGGAAGCGAGCAGAGGATAGCCCGGTGGACGGCGGGAGGTTGTATATGATCCGCTTCGCACCAGATTCATGGCGGGTTCAAGATAGCCGTTTGAATCCGGACGGATGAGTCGTTTTTCATCGGAGACGGCAGAAAATGCCGGAATTATCCGCAGGATAAAAGCCAGCAGTAAGATTGCCCAGAAAGTGTATTTATGTTTCAGAAAATTTTTCATAATGATAGAATATACCGCAAAAAACGTTATTTACAAGGGAAATTTTTGATATTTCGCTTGCAATCTGAAAAAAATGCTGTATATTGTTGAAACAACCAAATGGAATGCCGGCTTGGCTCAGTTGGTAGCGCAGTTGATTTGTAATCATCAGGTCGCCGGTTCGAGTCCGGCAGCCGGCTCCATTCTTTTTTTGTTGTGTAAAATAGTCAGAATATGCTGGAGCGTTTTCAGAGGTCGGCGGATCGGTCTTTGTGAAACGCTGTTTTTTTGTAAAGAAAACGATAAAATATGTCTGTAAAAAAATCATTTTTCCACAGTTGGCGTTTCAGCAGAGAAGATTTTTCCGTGACACTGGAAAAATTGCTTTCCGGCGGCTTGAAAAATTGCAAAGTGATTTACCGGACCCGTCACAAAGAGTGTCTATTGGTGGCAGGTGATGTGTTTGGCACGCCTTATCCGGTGGTATTCAAGCGATATGCGGAAAAGAGATTTTTCCGTTATTTTCTGCGGCCGTCGCTGGCATACCGGGAATATCTGGGTTTCAAATTGGCGGCGGAAGCGGGGATTCCGGCGGCTGAAGTGGTTGCATTGGGTGAAAAGCGTAAATTTGTAAAACTTGAGGAAGCGTTTTTTGTTACCCGTTATCTTGATGGATTCTCTGATGGTGATGTGTTTTGCCGCTCCGGGAGTGATGAAAAGCTCAAAGATGACTTTATCCGTCAGAATCTGTCGTATCTTGCGAAACTTCACCGATCGGGTCTGGTGCATGGTTGTTTTCATCCCCGAAATGAGATGTGGAAAGTTGATATGTCAGGAAAAATGGAAGTGGTCTGGATTGATCTTGCTTCGGTGACGGCGGAAAAGAAAAGCCGTCGTTTCAGCCGGGAAGGGGACTTGCGGCGTTTTCTCTGTGAGTTCGGTTTGAGTGCTGAACAAGAGGCAGACTACCGGGCATTTTACAGCCGTGAGTTGGTGAAATATTAAAAAAATCTTATTTTTTTTGCAACTGCCGGAAAAAAAGTGTTGAAAAAAGTGAAATTGCAGTCTATAGTATCTCCGACAGTGTGTATAACGTACGGAGTACTGTGATGAAAAAAAGAAGAAAGAGCAGTTTTACGCTGATAGAGATACTGGCGGTTATAGCGTTGCTTTCGGTATTGATCAGTGTATTTGCCCCGGCATTCAGCCGGATGATGTTCGGCAGCAAAGTTGACCAGATGGCATCGAACTTCAAGACCGGTATGGAAATGGCACAGTCCAAGGCCGTCGCATCCCGCAAATATGTGGCAATGATCATTCCCTGTAATTATGCCGCAATCACTGATCCCAAACTGAAACCCTATTGCAATGGCGGCTACCGTCTTGCCTTTGTTAAAAAAGATGGCGAAGACTGGAAATTTGTCGGCTGGGTTCCCGGCTCCAACTGGACTAATATTGCCGACGGTGCAATGCTGGTAAATCTGATTTCAAAGCAGGGTTTGATAAATCTTCATTCGGAAAGTTGTGCTTGTAAGAGTGACAGCAGTGATGAAGATTGCACTATTCAGGATTTCTATCCGGGAAATGCCAGTTATACGACTGATATTGGCAATGGGATGCAAGGCAGCGGGGATCTTTTAGAGATAAAAGATGACACATCTGATGCTGATATGGAAGCTCTCGGGGATGCAGATAATCGCAAGGGGATCATTTTCAGTCCTCTTGGCGGCAGTGTAAATGGCATTACGACTTTGTTTTTCTTCTTTACTGAAGCGAGGGTGGAAGGTACCCGTTATGCGTACCCGAATAAAGATAACTTCCGGGCATTGAAGTTGAATGCATTGACCGGCAGAGTTGTCCATCAGTCAGCGGAGGAGGAATATGATGAGATTTAATTTCAATTTGATCGAAATTTTGCTTGCTGTGGTGATTCTTTCCCTCGGCATGACCAGTGTATTTGTATTGTTTCCCGCCGGTTTGAGCAATCATAAAACCGCGATGGCGGAAAATAGTTTTGCTGATATGGCAGAGTTGATAGTCTCCCATGTCCGGGCAGAAGCGGCACTGAGTTCCAACCATGAGGGATTTAATTACGATTTGGGTACCAGTGATACCATTGATACCAGTGTAAAGTATGATTACGATAATGATGACGGTTGGACCAAGGTCAATGATGCCGGAACTGTCTTGAAAAAGAATTCGAGAACGTTCCTTGTCCGGCAGCTTTCAGGGCCTGCAGATAACCAATATACTGATTTTGCGGCGATCGCACTGGTGCGTAAAGATTCATCTTTCGGGGATGAAATCGTTGTGCCGAAAAGCTTTTCCGACCGGGTCAAATATTCTGCAATGAATAAATCCGACACTACCACTTTGCAGGGGCTTGATGTTGACAAATTTGTAATCCCTCTTGTTCTGGAGATCAGTTATCCTGCGGATAAGGATTATGAAGCCAGGGAAAAGGTCTATTTCCGGTTTGAGATTTTCAATGAAAACTTTGAATTGAAAAAGCGGGTGACGCCATGAGAAAATATTACAGCAAAAAATTCACACTCATTGAGCTTCTGGCGGCGATGGCGGTATTCAGTATAATGCTGATGATTTCCATCCGGCTTTTTTCCGGAGCCCAGGGATTATGGCTCCGCAGTGAACAGAAAACGGCTGCATTTGCCAATGCCCGGGTTGCAATGGAATTTGTCGCATCCAGACTGCAGTCAAATGTGTATTATGAAAATGTGCCGTTCTGCATTTTTAATAACAGTGATTCGGATCAACTTTTGTTTGTAAGCCGAATGCCTCTGGGCAGCAGCGGCAGCAATAGATTGAGTTCATTGCGTTTTTTTCAGTTTTCACTGATTGATCCTACTGATAGTAATAATACAAATGCCGGAACGTTGCAATTGCGGATTTTTTCCGGCAGAGGAAAGAAAAAATACAGTTGGGTTTTCCCTCCGTATGATGATGAAAACCGTTATTTCAAAAATCCCGGAGATGCCTTTGACTATGTGCATGATGCATTGAATGATACTAATACCGAAGACGATACGGTTGTGGATGTTATTGAAAATGTCATCGGGATAAATTTTGAATGTTACAAAAGTGTTTTTGAATCAAGCTCATGGAAACTTGAAAAGCACGATTATACCAGCGGCAATCATTTGAAAACGCCGCCTTATCTGGTCGAAGTTGAAATAATGATGCTTGACAGTGAAGAAAGTTTCAAAAAGTGGCAGGAAGCAGGTACTGCCGCAAAGAAAAAAGAAGTATTTGCTGAATTCGGTTATACATTCCGCCGTGCAGTATTGCTGGGCAAGAAATAAAAAAGAGGTGGAAAAATGGTTGATAAAATAAAAACAAATTCCCGTGAAAGCGGAATGGCTCTGGTCTTTGCAATCGGACTTCTTGCTATGTTGCTTGCTATCGGTATTGCTTTTGTCGGTAACGCGATAAATTCCCGTCGTGCGGCGGAAAACAACAGTGCCAGAACGCAGGCTCGCATGCTTGCGATGTCGGCATTGAGCAGAGCTGCATCATCCATCATGATCTATGCCCATCAATTCGGTGCGGCAAATGATGATGAACTGCCGGAAAACTTCAATCATATTTACAGTTATGATATCAATGGCGATACAGAAAGTTTCACTGATGGTTTATTCAAGAAGGAGAAGTCAGATTCTCTGATGCAGATGCCATTGGGCGGCGGTGGATTGTCAGCCTCAGAAGCGAATCTTTTCAATGATCCGTTTATTACCTCTAATTCCGGATCAAAATGGCAGGGTAACTGGGTGTTTTTCCGCGATGGCAGTCAAAACGATAAACGCATTCTCGGTCGTGCCGCATGGCAGGTGATCGGTTCTTCGGCAAATATTCTTGCTCCGGTGTTTTTCCGTGGTGATTTGGAAAAAGTCGATCCTGCTGATGATAATTTTCTTGCCTGTGACCATCGTTGGGGCAGGGAGATCGACGAGGTCAACTTTATCGATGAGGTCAACTCTATCGATAGTGATGTTTTCAAAATAGGCGATTCCAATATGACAGACTCTAAACAATCGATCAGGACTTATGAGGAGATCTATAAAATCATTGACGGAGCTTCGACCAACGGAGAATTGCAGCGTTGGGCAAAAAGATGGTTTTTCCCTGAATCCAATAAAAGTGGAACTGCAGAATTCCCGACCAAGGTCAAAGCTGAATCTTACGGTCACGGAGGCCGCAGTTTCATGCGTTTTAATATTTCCGAATTGTGGCAGGGGGAATATTTTGAAAATCCAAGTGACGCCTTGGCAAAGTATAATTCCTGGGATAAAGCATATAGTGTTTCCTCGAATTCTTCCGATCCGTGGTATGCCCGTTTGGGGATTGATACCGAAGATTCTGGTAATGTTGCCAATAGTGAAACCGCAATAACCCGCCTTACAACGGATGCTTTGCTTTTTGATGGAACATTTGATTACGAAATAGTCCGCAATGCCAGCACCGACGGTTACAGCGGTCTGCCTTTCCTCCGCCGTATCGGAGATACCCAAGGGACTTTTGATGATTTGGCAACTCTCCGCAAACAGATTGCTGCAAACTTCAATGACTATTGCGATGCTGATGATGTTCCCACCTCGGATATTCCGGCAATGGATTGGATGAACGCTATAGATTCCTCCTACAAGCACCCGGCTTACACCGGTAATGAGAAAACCCCTTATCTCTACGAATTGGGAATGATTCTTGCGATGGTCAACTCTGCCGGTAAAAACGGTGTAGATGTGACGCTTGATTCAACGACAAAGAAACCCTCATTCAGCACTTCGTTCCGGGCATTGCCGATCGTGAAGCTGGCGAATATGTATCCTCTTACTGCAAGTGACAAAGAATATAAAGCAGATATTGATTTCGGGGAAGTTAAAACAGAATTCAGAATCAAAAAGGTAAAATTTCCTAAAGTCAAGTTTTTATATCAGCTGGCTGACAGTACGGTTAAAAATTTTGAATCGGATATCGTGGTTGATTTGGGTACTTTTACCGATTCTGGCAGCTCCATGCTCAAACACTTGTATAATAATTCGCTTGTTGCTAAAATCGCCAAAGATAAATGGGTGGTTGAAAGCGGAGCCGAAGCGATTGCTGAATTCGGAGCGATGAATAATACCCCCTATCCGGTGGCTTATCCGGTGAATAAGTGGAAAAAGCCCGCTTCCGCAGCAGATATGAGTGTTGTCAGAAGTGATGGAGCCGATTTTGGGGCGATTACTATTGGCGACAATATTCTTTCTCTTGCCGGTGTTGAATTGGCTGTAAAGCCTGATGATTTTGTTGCATCCGGTGATGGTGCTACTCCGGTTACCAGTGTGACTTTTGATAAAATGGAAGTTCAGAGTATAGAAGTTGTCAAAGTGACTGTGGTTCCGCGCCGGGCTGTTTTGAGTAAAAAAGTTGATAGCACGGATACCGGTATGGATTATGCAAAATTTGAAAAGGTTGTCGGTGGTGTTGCTGAAAATAAAAGTTTTGAATGGAGTGATTTTATTAATCCGGTTACCGGTGGTGTTCAGAATAATCTGGAATTTACTTTTGCAGATACTCTTGACGGCATCGTTCTCGGTGGTATTCGTACCGAAGACCCCCGGCAGAATCTGAATAGTTCTGACTGGGATATTGATAGTGAAGCCAGAGCTGTATTTGCTTCTGATCTTGCTGATGCAGCTAAAACCGACTATAACAGTGATATTGCCAAAGTAATGGATATAAATAGTGATGGCAGCGGTAAAGCAAATACTTTTATCAGAACTGATAAAAAAGTTTCTCCGAAAAATCCGGTGACTGTAGCCTCTGATCCGGATGATGCCATGGATTGGGAAACTGTAACGGAACCTGCTTACAAAGGTGCTTCTGACCATATTTCCACCGCCATTATCCGCAATGCTCCGATGATGAGTCCGTGGGAGATCGGTTTTATCCATCGCGGCGTAAAGTGGCAGACTTTGAATATCAAAAATACCCATAAGCCGAGTGGTATATTTGCAGATAATAAAGCTGAATGGAATAAAGCCGGTACTTCTTATTCCAACGGCGATGGTGCAATTTTTGATCAGATAAAAATGTTTGATCAATCTTACACCTATGGTAAAATCAATGTCAATATGCTTAATTCGAAGTATTCTGAATACCGTGCAAAAGAGGATCAGGCAATCGTGCAGGCACTCTTTCAGGGGATTCGGTATGGAGAAGATCCGTGGATATTTATCCAAAATTCCACCCGCGAAGGAGACGGCAAGTTTCCGGATCAGGAAAACAGCGGCACTGTGATTAATGCAAATGCAGCTAAAAGCATTGCGGAAGAGTTTTTTAAAGATGGAAACCGCAGTACAAAATACAGCAGCCGCAGTGAATTTTTGAATTATACCGGAGCAGATCCCAATGACCATTGGTGCTTGGAACGCGGTTTCAGTACAACGATTGCAGGTCAGCAGAATACTGATGCTTCCCAGGAAGAGATCATCGGTAAAACGATAAATCTTTTGTGTGCAGAAAAAAGTACTCCGACAGTGGTTGATGTTATCATTGTTGCCCAGAGTATCAAAGATGTCGAGGGCACAATTGTCCGTCAGGTGAATGCAAAAAGCAGTGATGATTACAAGAGTGGTTCTGTTGATGATGATGGTATAGCGACCAAAAATTGTTCCATCGGTACGTTTGATATGTATGAGCATGAGAAAAATGATGATAAAAATGTGTATTTCGACGAAATCACCGGTGAAGTAAAAATGCGGGCAACGCTCCGCTTTGACAATGATACCCGGCGATTGTATATTGATAAGGTCGATTATCTGTAATCATGGAAAATACGATGGTAATAATCCTTGCGGATGGCGAATTTCCCCGCCATCCGCATTTGCTTGAAATGCTGAAAAATGCTTCCTGCGTGGTCTGTTGCGACGGTGCGGCAGATAAACTTCTTGCTTTCGGGCGTGAACCGGATTGGATCGTCGGTGATCTGGATAGCGTTTCTCCGGAAACCAAATCCCGTTTCGCTGACCGTGCCGTGAAATTTTTTGAACAGGAAACCAACGACCTCGCCAAAGCTTTCCGTTTCTGTAAAGAAAAGGGCTTTGCCGTTACCGCTGTCCTCGGAGCTTCCGGAGCGAGGGAAGATCATTTGCTGGGCAATTTAAGCCGTTTCGCCGAAGCCGCATGGGAATTTCCCGGCTGCCGCCTTTATACCGATAGCGGTTACTTCGTTTCATTCTGCAAAGAGGGCAATTTTGAAGCTCCGATAGGTTCACAGCTATCCATTTTCAGCTTTGATCCATCTGCCGGGATCACTTCCACCGGCTTGAAATATCCTCTGGAAAATTTGCAGCTCAAATGGTGGTACTCCGGCACTCTCAATGAGGTGGAATTTTCCCCTTTTACTCTCAAATCTTCCGGAAACGAGCCTATTTTGCTCTTTTTCAAGTATAAGAACTTGAATTAAGTTGTTTTTGGTTGTATATTAAAGAATATTGTTAACTTTTGAACTTGTTGAAAGGGGGTGAATTCCATGCATACCGAAGTCCGCGTCAAAAAAGGTGAGGTCATCGACCGCGCTCTGCGTCGGCTCAAAAAGAAGCTTGACAAGGAGGGAACCCTCAAAGAACTGCGTAACCGCCGGCACTATGAAAAGCCGAGCGAAATCAAACGTCGTGAAGCTAAACAGCGTCGTCACTGATTTACGTCAGCAAAAAAAGAGAACCATTTTACCGGTTCTCTTTTTTTATGTCTTGATCTCTCAAAATTTATGACAGCGAGCGTGATTTTTTGTTTTATTTTTTCTTTTACCGCCACGAAGCGATTTTTCTGCAAACTTCGCGTGCTTCGTCGATGATCTCTTTTTCCAGCGGGATGATCCGGTTCTGCATCAGAAATTTACCATTGCAGATAACCGAATCAATCACGCTTGAATCAGCTGCATAAACCATATCGGCAATCAGGTCATATCCGGCACTCATCACCGGGTGATCGAGATCGACAAGGATCATATCTGCCACTTTTCCGGCGGCGATGATCCCGGCATCAACTTGGGCAAATTCTGCTCCGGTGACGGTTGCGGCGTGGAAAATATCCGCTGTTTTTCCGGCGGTGGGCAGAGCCGCAGTCACTTTCGCGGTCAGAGCCGCGGACTTCATCTCATCGATCATGGAAAGATTGTTGTTGCTGGATGTTCCGTCAGTACCGATGGCGATTTTACAACCGGCTTTTCTGGCTGCTTCGAAGTTGAACATACCACTGCAAAGTTTCATATTCGATACCGGATTGTGGGCGATATACGCCCCTTTTGCGGCGATGATTTCCCGGTCACGGTCAGTCAGATGAACGCAGTGGGCGAGCATGGCACGCTCATTGATCAATCCCAGAGAATCGAGATATTCCACGGGGGTCATATTATGCTCTTTCAGACAATCTTCGACCTCTTTTGCGGTTTCGGAAACGTGGATATGCACTTTTCTGCCGTCGTTTTCCATCATGGCGGCAATTTTCTGCAAAGTCGGTTTATCCACGGTGTAGATTGCATGCGGAGTGTGTGCCACCTGGATCGTTTCCACATCCTGTGCCGCTTCGATCAATGCGGCGTTGGCAGCTTTGGCATCATCTGAAATATTACCGAGATAGAGCATACCCAAAGTGGCACGCATGCCGGTTTCTTTTACTGCCCGGACTGCAGCTTCCGGATGCCAGTAAGAGTCATTGAAATAGACCGTACCGGAACGGATCATTTCCACCGCTGCAAGTTTGGTTCCGATATAAATATCTTCAGCAGAAAGTTTTGCTTCGACCGGCCAGATGTGATTGCTGAGCCAGTCAAAAAGTTCCATATCTTCAGCATATCCCCGCAGCAGAGTCATTGCCGCATGGTTGTGGGCATTGTAAAACGGTGGAAGCACGGCAAGTTTTCCATTTCCGTTATAAATTTTTGCTTCCGGGAAATCAAGATCCGGTGCAATGGCTGAAATAAGGTTGTTTTCAATCAGAATAGAGGTGATTTTCCCATTCAATACAACATTTTTTAAAAGAGTTTTCATAAATTGACTTCCTGTAATATCAGATCAATTTCATTATTCATAACACCGGCATTCCGGATATCTTCAATAATTTCCATTTCCAGTTTTTGAGGCGGCAGATTTATTCCCGCAGGCACTTCATTGCGTAAAAGTTTGAGAATAGCGGCATTGCTCAAAGCCATGCTGGGATCGATGTAATTGATTTTTGTCGGTTCATCCAAAATGAAATTCAAAGGAAGTTTATTATTCAGTACCCGTTCAGTAATTAATTCTTCACCGAATTCATCTTCGACCCCCATATTGGCGATCAGGACGGAATTTTCCTGTAAAAGAGGAGCAAATTCTTTCAATGCTCCGGCATATCCGGTAGCGGAAACCACACACCACGCATTATTAATGCTTTCCATTACTTCAGATTTATCAGATGCGTTTATATATTTGACTTTCGGGGGCAGGGGGATGGTACAACGATCCACGATATAAACATCTGCTCCGGCTTGAGCAGAGAAAAATGCCACACCTCTGCCGACTTTACCGCCGCCGAAGACAACGATAGTTTTGCCGCCGAAATCATTGAAATTCAGATATTTCATTGCCCGTACAAAACTTTCACCGGTACCGAGAGTGGTTTCAAACCGTTTGAGTATTCCGGAATCAACTGAAAAGACCGGAGCAGTAGAATCTGCATAATATTCCAAACCGGAACGGGTCAATTCTGCATAACCGTAACGGGAATCAACTGCAATATGTCTTCCGGCACAATCGGCAACTGCATCAAACTTTTCCGCGAGGATCTTTTCATCTGCGACCCGGATCCCGAAGGTGTGGGCAAGATCGACAATATCAGCCGCACATGGAATATTTTTTCCGACTGAGATAGTCAAATCAGCTCCGGCATCCAGCAAAACGGCATATTTGACCAGCGTATTCCGGAAAACCGGAGTCGCATCGAGGATTTTTGCTCCGGCAAGCGGACGGGATGAACTCCATCTTTCCCGCTGTGCATTCAAAGCGGCATAATCCACTGGAGAATAAAATTTACTGATAAAATTCCAGATGTCACTCATAAGTATTCCTTGAAAAGCTGCTGCAAAGTTTCCCGGTCGTCGAAGTGATGTTTTACGCCTTTGACTTCCTGATAATTTTCATGTCCTTTTCCGGCAACCAGTACGACATCTTCACATTTCGCGATTTTCAGAGCATGGGTCAGGGCATTTTTCCGATCCGGGATCGCTTCGTAATGGATTCCATCCGGAATTCCTGAAACAATGTCAGCAATGATGGATAATGGTTCTTCACTTCGGGGATTATCGCTGGTAACGATCAATATATCAGCAATGTCAGCAGCGGCTTTTCCCATTCGCGGGCGTTTGCTTTGATCCCGGTCGCCGCCGGCACCGAAAACGGCGATAAGTTTTCCGGTACAAAGTTTTTTCAAGGTAGTCAGCACGTTGGTCAGAGCATCGTCAGTATGGGCGTAATCGACAAAAAAGTTTGCTCCGTTTGGGGCGGTAAGTTTTTCCAGACGTCCGGGAACGGAAAAAGGAGAACTCAATGCTTTATCTATTGCGTCAGGAGCGATTCCGCTGCAAAGCAGTAAAGTAAGTACTCCTGCCAGATTACTGATATTGTAATCACCGGGCAGGGTAAAATTGACTTGAAAAGCCTGCAATGCATTACTTAATACAAAACGGCATCCATTGATATTGCTTTCTGTTTCTGAAATCCGCCATCCGGATTCTTCAGAGTGTCCGAAAGTGGGGATTTTGAGATCCGGGCGTTCATTGGCAAGTTCTCTGGCAAGTCTTTTCCCAGCCTCGGAATCAATATTTATTGCGGCGACACCTCCGGAGTTGATCAAGTTTGTGAAAAGAGATTTTTTTGCCTGATAATAATTTTCCATATCGTGATGAAAATCCAGATGATCACCGGTCAGGTTCGTAAAAACAGCTCCTTTCAAAGAGATGCCGTGGAGTCGTTTTTGGGCAAGGGAATGACTTGAAAATTCCATTGCCGCAGCTTGCAGACCATTTTCTGTCATTTTTTGCAGCAGAGGGAAAAGGGTATGCGGATCGGGGGTGGTATGAGTTGGTGGAAATGAATCTTTGCCGTCAAAAAATTCCACCGTTGAAACCAGACCGCAAGGAGTGGCTGCATGGTTGAGCAAATGCCGCATGAGATAGGCAGAAGTGGTTTTTCCGTTGGTTCCGGTAATACCGTAAACGTGAAGTTTCTCATCCGGATCACCGCAACGGCAACGCCATAACAAAGAGTATGCCGCCCGGGAATCTGTTACTCTGCAGAAAAGCACATTTTCCGGATAATGATCCAATTCAGCGGTGTGAATAATTGCTGCCGCACCGGCAGCAATGGCATCCGGAATACAAGTGTGGGCATCAAATCTGGTACCGGAAACAGCGACGAAAATTGAATTTGCAGAAACCATTCTTGAATCGGCAGTAATATCACCATCCGGCAGAAATTCTGCTGAACCATGTTTTTCAATGAAAAGTTGACCGAAAAGTTCTTCGGGAGTGATATTCATTCAGCGTGCCTCCGACGGAAGAGCTTTTTCCACGCAGTTGCCCCGTGAACCTTTGGCAAAAACGGTATCTCCGGGAGCGAGCATGGATTGCAGATGATTTCCGGCATCTTCCGGTGAAGAAAAATGGCAAGCCGACAGATTTTCAAACTCTTTTCCGGTAGTGATCACTTTTGCATGCGGAAGTTTTGCTTTGATTTCTGCTAAAAGTTCTTTATGGGCGGCTTCTGATCCGGTTCCGAGTTCCCGCATCCCGCCGAGAACCAGAAAGAGATTGCCGTCAAAATCAACTTGTGAAAGCAATTCCACCGATGCATGCATACTGGCAGGATTGGCATTGTAGGCATCGTTGAAATAAGTTACATCATTGAGAATAGTTTTTTTCATTCTCATACCGGGTAGAATTGTATCCGGCAGGGCACTGCAAATTATTTCCGGAGAAATTCCGCAGGCATAAGCTAAAGCGGCGGCACCGGCTGCATTCAGAGCATTATGCTGACCGGTGAGATTCCATGAAACAGTGAAAATTTTCCCGTCGGGAAAAGTCAGTTGAAAGGTACTTTCGTCAAGTTTTCCGGAAATGAAACGGGCTTGTACATCTCCTTTACCATCAATTCCGAAGGTAATTGTACGGTGGGGAAATGCGGCTTTTTCCAGATGGATTTTTCCTGCGGTTTCCGCTGGAAAAACGGCAACGCCGTTGTCAGAAAGGAAAGAAAAAACAGTTCCCTTTTCTCTGGCAACTCCATCGAGGTCGATCAGATTTTCCAGATGGCAGGGAGCAATTGAATTGACGATCGCTCCGGCGGGAGCGGCCATGCGTGAAAGCGGGAGTATTTCTCCGTGGGAACTGGTTCCGGCTTCGATGACGGCGAAACGGTGTTCTCCAGAGAGACGGAGAAGATTTTGAGCCACTCCGATCTGATTATTGGTATTGCCTTCAGTCGCCAGCACACAGCCGGTTCCGGCGGCAGAGGCACATATCGCCCGGAGCATTTCTTTGACACTGGTTTTACCCACACTTCCGGTGACACAGAAGAGAGTGAGTTCCGGGAAGCGGCGGCGGTGAAATGCGGCACATGACTGCATTGCGATCAACGTATCATCGACGACCAGTACCGGTATATTTTTCGGAATGTCAATATTTTTTTTCCGGCTGATGCAAAGGGCGGCACAACCGGAATCTATCGCCTGCCGGAGGAAATCGTGTGCGTCAAAACGATCTCCGGATAGGGCGAAAAATATCTTTCCCCGGTTATCGCATCTGGTGTCAGTTGTTATTGAATAGAGTGCGGATTCCGGAGCTTCATGGAGCCACAAGCCGCCAGTTGCAGAAGAAAGTTCCAGCGGGGAAAACAGTGCCGTCATCAGCGTTCCTGCCCGACATTAAGGATCGTTCTGACCTTATCATCCCGGAAAACGAGTCTGATGGTATCCGCGGGAGTACGCCAGTAGATCCAGGTGCCGAGTTTGAGATCGGGGGTGCGGCATGCCGGCGGCGGACCGTAAGCAAGCTGAACAGCTTTCTGACTCATTCCGGGTACGACCTGACCTCTGATGATCCGGTTTTTCATATCCTCCGGCATTCCTTTGAGCAATTCTGCTTTGGGAATGGTGGTAAAGGTGTATGCTATAAAACTCCGCATCGTGCAGAGACGTTCAGCCGGTGAAAATTTGATGGAATGGACTTTGCCTGTGGAAAGATTTTTGAATTCGATACGGTTGCTCCAGCTGCTGGTGGAAAGAGGTTCGATTTCGGTACCGAGGGGTATGAAAGAACCCTGCTGGATATTGAGCGAATCCATATTCAGCGGATCGGTGTACCAGAGGTTGTAGGCGGTGTAGATTTTCTGATTTACGGATTGTTGGAAAACTTCGGAGAAAATTACCGGTTCGGCACATCCGGCAAAAAGAATTCCGATAAGTACTGCCGCAAAAAGTTTTAAGTGACGCATTAAAAACAGTTCCCTTGTAAAAAATGTATTCCGGGAATCCCGATTTCAGGATTCCCGGAGTTGGTATATATCTGCCCGGTTCAGCCGATGAAAACCTTTTCCAGATCGACTTTGCTGTAGGCGTTGAGAGTGACGAGAGTTTTTGTATGGAGAATTCCATCAATGTCACGGGTCATTTTTGTAGCGATGATTTCCGCAAGTTCAGCATTATCTGCAACCCGGATCATAGCGACCAGATCATATTCGCCTGCGACGGAGTAAACTTCGCTTACGCCTTGAAGTTTGGTGAGACCGTCGATTACGTCATTGATCATGGAACGCTCAACACTGACCAAAACAATACCAGTAACCATGGGGATACATTCTCCTTTTTTTAAAGTTTCCCTGTCATCTTTTATCCGGAAAGTTGACATTCCGGATGACCTGTATAAACTATAAGCGGTGTTTGCCCGTAAGTCAAATCAAAAATCACAAAAAAATCGATTTTTCTTTTTTTTACTTGAATATTTTACTGAAACGGGTTATTTTTTATGGTTGACAAATTGTATAATCAAAAAATGAATAATATTTTCAGAATGGAGAATAAAAAATGAAAAAAGTATTGGTAGTCGGTTCCGGCGGCAGAGAACACGCTCTGGTTTGGCAGTTGAAACGCAGTCCGCAGGTCAAAAAAGTTTTCTGTGCCCCCGGTAATGCCGGTATTGCTGCAGATGCCGAATGTGTAAATATCAAAGTCGATCAGCTGGAAAAACTGGCGGATTTTGCGGTTAAAGAGAAAATCGATCTGACGGTTGTTGGACCGGAAGCACCTTTGTGCGACGGTATTGTTGATGTTTTCCAGTCCCGCGGATTGAAAATTTTCGGACCGGATAAAGTTGCCGCCCAGCTTGAAGGCAGTAAAGATTTTGCTAAAAAATTCATGGTGAAATACGGTATTCCCACTGCGGCATCAGAAACATTTGAAGAACCGCAGGCGGCATGTGACTATATCGACGCCCAGTTTGATGCCGGTGCCAAAGGGATCGTAGTCAAAGCTGACGGACTTGCAGCCGGAAAAGGTGTGCTGGTCGCAGAGAATCGTACCGGGGCAAAAGACTTTGTCAAAGAGTGCTTTGATGGAGCATTCGGTGCCGCCGGAACGAAAGTGGTCATTGAAGAGATGCTTCTTGGAGAAGAGGCCAGTGTTCTTGCTCTGACCGACGGCAAAACCATTGTACAGATGGTTTCATCCCAGGATCATAAACGCATCTACGATAACGACCGTGGACCCAATACCGGCGGTATGGGAGCATATTCCCCGGCACCGGTAGTTACCAAAGAGGTCGAAGCTCTGATTGAAAAAGAGATCCTTGCACCTTTTCTCAAGGGTATCAATGAAGAAAAACTCAACTTCCGCGGTGTGATTTTCTGCGGAATCATGATTTACGAAGGCAAGCCGAAAGTTCTGGAATTCAATGTCCGTTTCGGAGATCCGGAAATCCAACCGGTTATGCGCCGTTTTATCGGTGACTGGTACGATGTGCTGGATAAGACCGTTGACGGCCGTCTGGCGGAAGCGGAATTGAAATGGAGCAAAGAAACTGCGATCTCTGTGGTGATGGCTTCTGGCGGTTATCCCGGCAGTTATGAAAAAGGCAAGGAGATCACCGGACTTGACCGGGCAGCGGAGTGCGGAGCTGTGGTCTTCCATTGCGGAACTGCACAGAAAGGTGATAAAATCGTCACTGACGGCGGTCGTGTACTTGGAGTGAGTGCGGTCGGCAATAATATTGTGCAGGCGATAAATTACGCATATTACGGCGTGAAGCAGATCAATTTCGACGGCATGTTTTATCGCAGGGATATTGCCCGCAAGGCATTGCGCCGCAACTATATGCCGATGAAAAAAGATAAGGCGTGGTTGTGGCTGGCGATTCTGGCTTTGGTGTGTGCGGCATGGATCCAGCCGTTTTTCAACGAAGCGTGCCACATGAAGTTTGTGATTGCCAAAGCGGTGATTGCCGCATATCTTCTGGTGCGTTGTCTTTTGCTGATCCTCAAGAACAAATTCAGTGCCAGAATTTGTGTGGGGACATTTGTCATTCTGGCGATTATGGCGATGATGGTTTCCATGTTTGCCAAAAAAGACATCCAGCAGAGGGAAAAAGCTGCTCAGGTTGAAACCCGGGCTGTTCAGAAATAAAACATTCAGAAAAAAGAACTGCGGTAAATTGAAGTGAATTTCAGTTTGCCGCAGTTTTTTTATTTGAATTTTTCAAGACTGACTGCGGTATTTGCCGGGGCTGACGGAATATTTTCTGGAAAAGTGGCGGTTGAGGTGGTTTGAATCGCAGAAACCGCATTCATTGGCGATTTCCCCCAGACTTTTATTGGTGGATTTTAACAGATGTCCGGCAAGATCGAGCCGTTTGAGCCGCTGATATTCGGCTGGCGAGTAGCCGGTCAATTCCCGGAAATGCCGGAAAAGTCCGGCACGGGAAAGATTGCACATTTTTGCCAGCAGATCAATATCGATATTTTCGGTGAAGTGCAGATTCAGAAAGTTCAAAGCTCTGGATGCGGAAGAAAAGTGTTCATCCTGTTCAGCGATGCCGCCGGATTGTATTATTTTGGTAAGCAGGGCGATAAAGATACCGAAACCGCAGAGATTTTTGCCGGGATTGGAACTTTGCAACTCATTTTCCAGAAGCTCAATAAGCTGCAGAACCGGCAGAAATTCAGCTTCGTGCAGATGCAGAAGCGGTTTTTCCGGGTGAGGGGAAAACACATTCGGATCGGTGAAATTTGAAAAAAGTTTAAGCATATTGCCGTCCAGAGGCGGCAGCGGGAGCTGTCTGGCATTGTACAGGATATTGACCAACTGCAGTTCGCTGCAATTTTCGTAAGCGTGCATTACTCCGGGAACGAGCAGCAGAATATCGCCACGCTGCAGGGTATGTGCTTTACCTTGTGCCCAGTGAATTGCATCGCCGCTTTCCAGTATGATGGCGATTTCGATTGCATCGTGGGTATGAAAACGCAAAGCGGTACTTTCCCCGCTGAGCATGCGTTTGATAGCGATACGCAAATAGGGCAGGTGAATATTGCCAGATAACTGATATTCATTCTTCTGCATAAAAATCCCTCTGATCAAATCTTGCGATTAATGTAATGCAACTTGATACTTTTGTCAAGTTTTTTCTGAAAAAAAGTTTTATATTATTTGCGTAACGGGTGAAAGAGGTCTATTGAATTTTTGGCAATCAAAAAGATTCAGAAGGGAAGATTTTTTTATGGAAAGAAAAGTCAATGTCGGATTTATCGGTGCGGGGAGTTTCATTTCCCGTCATCATCTGCCCACAGCCGGAAAAAGTAAAGTGATGAAAATAAGGGCGATTGCTGACTTGAATCAGGAATTGCTCAATGCTCATGCCGAGAAGTATGCTCCGGATTATACAACCGATGATTATAAGCAATTGCTCAATGATCCGGAAATCGATCTTATTGTGATCGGTACCCGTCAGGATACCCATGCTGCATTGATTATTGAGGCACTGGATTCCGGCAAGTGGGTATGGTGTGAAAAACCGATGTGTGAAACCAGAGAAGAGGAAGAGTTGATCATTGCTGCGGAAAAGAGAGCAAAGGGCAGATTGGCGATCGGTTTCAACCGCCGTTTTGCTCCTGCGGTGCAAAAGTGCCGTCAGGTGATGTTTGAGAAGCTGCCGAAACCGTGGATCGTCAACTACCGTCTTCAGGAAAACGGCGGGTATAAGACGAGTAAAACGGATAAATTTTATCATCAGCGTGCCCATATCATTTACGAGGGGTGTCATCATCTGGATCTGGCGAATTATCTTTTCGGCACTTTACCGGAAAGGGTTTTTATGAGTGGAACGTATGAAGATGAGAATGATATTTGCATATTGGAGTATGCCGATGGATCCCGTTTTATTCTGACGATCACCACCAATGCCGGTTCAGCGATGCTTGAAAAGGAGAGTATGGAAGTTTTTTCTCAAGGGGGAGCTCTTTCCATGCGGGACTTCGTTGAGCTGCGAATCCGGGGTATCAAAGGGGAAACTGATTGCATATTTCCGCCGGAAAACCTGCCGTGGGGTGAATTGGTCACCAAATATGGTTATGATTGCTGGGAGTCACTTTTCAGCCGGCTGATTGAACCGGATATGTCTGCCGGGAGCAGTTTGGTTCCGACAGTGGTTGCCCAGAGTGAAAAGGTGTTTGCATCCGAGGTTGATGCCATTGGGGAAAAGATGAAAGATACTCATTGGCTTGAACGCAATTTTACGGGGGATAAAGGGTGGATAGATGCTCTGGAACATTTTGCTCTCTGCTGCCGTGATAAATCTATTCCGGAAACTGCTGACGGGTTGGCGGGAAAGAGTGCTAATGAATTGGCATTTGCACTTCTGGAATCAAAGCAAAGCGGAATGCCGGTGAGAATAAAAAAATAATCGGTTCTCTGATACTGTTATTACATTTATTGATACTTTTGTTAAGGCAAGAGAATAAAAAAAGTATATAATATATAGTGTAGACAGAGATTTCGTCTGTAAAATAATCATAAATCACGTGAAGAAAGGAAAAGTTATTATGACCAGACAAAAAGAGTTGAATCAGGTAACGTTAAAGGAGATGAAATTCACCCTGATCGAATTGCTGGTAGTGATTGCGATAATTGCAATACTGGCAGCGATCCTGCTTCCTGCATTGAACAGTGCGCGGAATAGCGGCAGAGATTCCAGTTGTTTGAATAACATCAAGCAGATTGCATTATTCGGTTTGCAGTATTCATCATCGAATGACGGCTGGGTGATGCCTTACAAATACCGGAATAAGAGCTGGGCGGTAAATATTGCCGGTGAGATCGGCAACCGTCCGGAATCGGCTTTGAATGATCCCAATCTTGGATATTGCAATTTTAAAGAACCGTTATTCAGCTGTCCGTCAGAGTCTGTTCCGGTTGGTCCCAATGCCGGAGATTTCATTTGCGGTCACTATGCCGTAAATTGGCTTTTTGTCGGCTATCAGGGTTCCGGGGATATTCCGGAAGAAAGATTCCGTAAAGAAAGTGAAGTTACTTCAGCAGCTTCAGTTGTATTCATAATGGATAACTCTTATAAACAGAATTATGGGATCACCAATGTCGACAATAACGAAAGACTCGCTCTGCGTCACCGCAGCGGCGGAACGGTGAATATTGTGGAAGATGACAGCGGCAAGCACTATAAAGGCGGCAAAGCGATGACCGTCGGTTATTATGATGGTCATGCTGCACCGCTTACCCGGGATGAAATGAAACATCCCAGAAGCAGTAATCTTGCCCGTCAGTGTCTGATCAATGGTTACAAAACCAGCTGGACAATGTAAGTCTGTAAAAAAATTATAAAATCAAATAAGAAGGAAATAAAAAATGAACATCAGGATTTTTCTTTACACCGCAATCATTATGGCTGCTTCATTGCAGGTGAAAGCCGCAGATAATCAGTTCGCAAGCAAATCCCGCTGGATATGGTTTGATGCTCTCAAAATTACAGTCGGAGATTGTTATTATCGTAAAGCAATTGATTTCAAAGATGGTATGGAAAGTGTCGTTCTGGTAACTTACATGGATGATGTCGGCGAAGTTTATCTCAATGGCAAAAAGATTGCTTATTCCATTACCGGCAGAGGCAAAGATAATAAAGCTCTTGTCAAAGCACGTAAATTCAATCTTTCGGGCAAATTGAAACCCGGCAAAAATATTCTGGCGGTGCATGTCAACAATATGAGACATTCCGGCGGACTTATGCTGCTGGGCACGGTCATTCATGCTTCCGGCAAAGCCGGATATATCCACAGTGACAAAAGCTGGAAAGCCAGCGGCACATTGAGTGAAAACTGGATGAGTGAAAATTTTGATGACTCAAAGTGGGCAAATGCCAAAGAGTTTATGGATGTCAATGCAAAACCGTGGGCAGATGTCAGTGAAGTAAAAAATATCTGCCTGACCCCTGAAGAAAAGGCGGCAAAGTAAGTTGTTAAGAAAGAGATCGGTTTTATGAAAAAAATAGTTTATATACTCTTTTTTCTGCTTGCAATCACTGCTGTCGCTGCGGAAAAGAATGGTGAATATCAGGCACGCTGGATTTGGTTTCAAAGTCCGGACTCTTTGCAGAAACATTGTTACTACCGTACAAAATTGGATATCAGTGAACCTGTCAAAAAGGTGGTATTGTATTGTTATCAGGATGATTACGGCGAACTTTTTATCAACGGTGTCGAAGTAAAAAGCCGTTCATTCAAGCAGAAGCGTAAACCTTTGATGGCAAGATGCTATGATATAACCGGAAACCTGAATACCGGGAAAAACCTTATTGCATGGCATATACGCAATGATAAATATTCAGGCGGTTTGATCGTCAAAGGCGAGATAGATTATGTGTCTGGCAAAAGAGAGTATTTTTTCAGTAATAAAAACTGGAAAGCCGCTTCTGCTGCTGAAACGGGGTGGAACTCTGTCAATTTTGATGATTCCAAATGGCAGTCAGCTAAAGAGTTCGGTGATGTGACCGCATTCCCGTGGGCTGAAAGCGGTGATATTGCAGGGAACTGCCTGACAGCTGAAGAACAGGAAATGATCCGCAAGCAGATTGAAAAAGATTCTGAAATTGCTCCTGAAATAGCCAATGGTCCGCAGCATAAGCTGGTTGTCGAGTGGAAAAATGGCGTTGCCATGTTCCGGGATAAAGCCGATAACCGTCTGGTTCCTCCGGCACTTGAGCTTGACTCAGCGCTGCCGCCTTTCCCGCGTAAACTGGATATGATCAAAAAACTTGCAGAGTGCGGATTCCGTATAATCGGGCTGCGTATTGATTCCAAAAATATTGATCTTGGTGGAGGAAAATATGACTTTTCAGCTATTGATCCTGCTGCGGCGGCTATATTGCGGACAGTTCCTGATGCATTGATCAAATTTGATGCATTTTTCAGTTTTCTGGATAGTTGGCTTGAGCGTTATCCGGATGAAATGATCGGTTATGCAACCGGTCCGGCAGACAATCAGATCACCAAAAACTGGCACAGTCTGGTTGTCGGCGGCAGAGGCAGATTTCCTTCGATGGCGAGTAAACCTTTTGCTGATGAAATCGAACGCTATGTGAAACTTCTGTGTAATCATATCAAAAAAAGCCCGTGGAGTAAGCGTCTGGTGATGATGCATGTAAGTTATGGTATTTACAGTGAATGGCACTATTTCGGTATGGGCGGTCAGATGCCGGATACCGGAAAAGCCATGACAAAGTTTTTCCGCAGCTATGTAAAAAACAAATATGGAACTCCCGGACTTCTGCGTGCGGCATGGGGGGATGATAAAGTTACTTTTGAAACAGTGACTGTTCCAGGGGAAAAGGAGCGTTACGGCGAAATGCTTTATTTGCGTACCGGAATCGGTACTTCCCGCAAAGTGATGGACTATTATGAGTGTCATCAGCGGGTGATTTCCGATTTGCTGCTGCACTTTGCCAAAGCGATGAAAAAAGAGATGCCGGATTTGCTGGTCGGAGCATATTACGGTTATATTTTCAGCATGAGTCAGTTCCCCAGCGAAGGGCAGACCATGGATTTTGAAAGAGTGCTTGCTTCACCGGATATAGACTTTCTTTCTGCTCCGTCGGATTACAATAATCCTTCACGTCAGATGGGAGGAGTCGGTATGCCGCGTGTGATTCCGGCAACATTCCACAGACATAAAAAACTTTCGATCACGGAACTTGATCTGCGTACCCATTTGAGCAAACGCTTTCTGGGCAATGATGCACGCAACGGAAAAGAAGATGGCGAAGTCTGGAAAAGGGACATCACGATTTCCCAGCTCAACGGTCTGGGAATAGATACTTTTTCCACAAACGATGCACGTGAACGCCAGAGTCTTGATGATCCGGATATCCTCAAGGCGATGAAATCAGCGATCGACAACTGGGAAGAGATCCGTGATAACCGCCGTCCTTCTGAAAACCGGATCGCAGTAATATTCAATCCTTATGAGATGATCTGGCACAGTTACCCGGTTCCGGCGATGCAGCAATTCAATATAATGCTCAATGACAATACTATGCATGCACTCTACCGCAGCGGTTATGCATTTGATCTTTTGAGTATGCGTGACTGGGAATTGAGCAATAAAAAATATGAATGTATGGTCTTTGTCAATGCGATAACGTTGACTCCTGAACAGCAGGCTCTTATCAGGAAACGTATCCGCAACAAAGGTGTTACTGCTATCTTTACTTATGCTCCGGGGTTGGTTACAAGCAAAGGATTTTCCAAAGAAAATATGTTTGAGCTGACCGGTATCAAGTTGGATTATTCTCTGGAAAAAGTTCCCATGAGTCTGACCACGACCGACGGCAGGAGCTTCGGGAATGCCAAAATAAAAGAAGCTCCGCGGGTTTTTTCAGTGGATAAAGATGCTGAAGTCATGGGATTCTACCATGATAAAAAAGCGGCAATGGTCAGAAAGAACTTTGCAGACGGTTCAACGGTATTTTTCTCCGGAGTTCCGGTAAATCAGGGATGGATGTGGTCAAGATTGTTCAAAGCTGCCAAACAGCATTGCATCAGTCCGGATGGAGTCGCTGTCCGCTATGAGAATCCGTTTTTGCTGGTACATGTCCGCAATGCCGGAGCTTATCAGATCAACCTGCCGGTCAGAGCAAAAAGTGTAAAAGAGATATTCAGCAAAAGTGTGATTGCAGAAAATACAGACCGTGTTACCTTGCATTCAGCCGGATGTAAAACATGGCTTTTGAAATTGGATCATTGAAAAAGAGAAAACGTGTAAAAGCGTGCCAGTTGCCGTTACGGCAACTGGCAGTGAAGTTTTGATAAAATCCTGAAAAAAGACAATTTGAAATGATTCATTTTTGTGAAAAAAAACTTGAGTTGAACCGGGGAAAAGTTCTTGCCGACTTTGAGTTGGATGCTTTCGCCAATCTGATGATAGAAACTGAACTTGATGAAAGTGCCGAATTGGAAATCGCTATCGGCGAAGTTCTGTCTTCCGATGGAGCTTCCATTGAATGCTCCCCCGGCGGTTTCCGCACTTTCCGGGTGATGAAAAAATTTCTCCCGGCGGGAAAAAGTTCTTTCGCCTTTGATATTCCCCGGCATCAGTCACCTTACTGGCATACGGTAACGATTCGCACTCCTCTGGAAGCGGGCAGTGAAGTCATTCCTTTCCGCTATGTGGAACTCAATGGCGGCAGCGGCTCTGTAAAACTCATACGCAAGGCTCTTTACGGCAAATTCGATGACAGTGCGTCCGAATTCATTTCTGACAATACCGAATTGAATTGTATATGGGAATTCTGTAAATATTCCATGAAAGCCACCGGCGGTTTCGGTATTTATATCGACGGGGAAAGAGAACGCAAGCCCTACGAGGGTGATGCTTTTATCAATCAGCTCGGTGACTTGTGCTGCGGCGGCAGCTGGGAAACTGCATTTGCCACTTTACGCTGGCTTTTGAACTATCCGACTTATCCGACAGAATGGCAGCTGCTGGCTCCTTTCCTGGTGCGTGATTTTCTCCTTTATACCGGTCAGGAAAAACTTGTCGCAGAAATGCTCGGACTTTTGAAAAGCAATTTTGAAAAACTTCTGCATCAGCTCTCTCCGGAAGGTTTTCTTACCGACGGTTATCCGGCAGGCAACTCCCGCTGCTGCGGCGGGCTCGGTCAGCGTCTGGATATTGTCGATTGGCCGGTTGCCGACCGCGACGGTTATGAATTCGGTGAAGTCAATCTGGTTCCCAATTGTTATCTTTACGGAGCTTTGCAGGTGATGAATCAGCTTACCGGAAATGAAAAATATCTGCTTCATGCAGAAAAGCTCCGTCAGGTACTCATAAGCAGGATGTACCGGGGTGAATCCGGACTTTTTGTGGATAATCCGCAATCCGAACACACCTCACTGCACAGTGCATTTTTTCCGGTTTACTTCGGCGTTACTGCCGGAATGAATATTGAAAAAATCAAAGATTTCATCCGCAGTAAAAAAATGTTATGCAGCGTTTTCGGGGCTCACTTCCTGCTTGAAACCGCCTTTGACAACGGTTTGAGCGATCATGCCTTTGATCTGCTTTTATCACATGACCTGCAAAGTTACCATAATATGCTGAAATGCGGTGCTACGATAGCGATGGAAGCATGGGATGATTCACTTAAACCCAATCAGGATTGGAATCACGCCTGGGGTGCAGCTCCCGCCAATCTGATTCCCCGCTGTATTGCCGGGATCAAACCTCTGGAACCGGGATTCCGTAAGTTTTCGGTATTTCCGCATCCGGGAAATTTGAAGAAATTTTTCATCAAACATCCGACACCTTACGGAGCGATAGAATTGGAGTATAAAGACGGTTTATATTCTCTGTCAGTGCCTGAAGGTACTGTGGCGGTGACTGCTGCCGGAGAATTTTCTTCCGGAGAACATCGTTTTGATCTTTCCTGATTTGAGACAATAACAACGGATAATATCTTTTTTACAGAATACAAAAAACATAGGAAATTTTATAATGAAAGAAAAATGTCAGGCGGCATTTATTACCGCAAATGGTCAGGTAGAGTGCCGTACTATGGAAATTCCTGAATTGAAAGATAACGAAGTATTGATCAGAGTGCATGCATCACTTATCAGTCCGGGAACAGAAATGGATATGCCGCGTGCATTGCGTGCGAAACCTGCGGAAGATAAAAGTTTTTGCCGTCAATTCGGTTATTCCAGTGCCGGGGAGATCGTCGCGGTAAAAGGCGATGTTAAAGGACTGGAACCGGGGATGCGTGTCGCCTGCATGGGTAATGGTGCAAGACACGCTTCTTACAATACCGTGCCGGTGAATCTGGTTGTACCGATCCCGGAAGGGGTTTCTTACGAAGAAGCTGCATTTGCATCATTGGCGGCAACCAGTTTGCAGGCAGTTCGCCGAACTGCTCCGCAGCTGGGTGAATATGGTATCGTTCTCGGACTGGGGATCGTCGGCAATCTTGCCGCCCAGCTCTATCAGATCGCAGGCACCAGGGTGCTTTGCTGGGAATCTATGAGCCGCCGCCGTGCCATAGCTTGCAAATGCGGAGTGAAAAATTCCATAGATTTCCGCAAGGTCGATCCTGTAGCAGAAGCCAAAAAGTTTTCAGCTCCTTATGGCGTTGATTTTGCGTTGATGGCATTCGGTGGAAATGCAGATAAGGCATGGGAAAATATTCTGGCATCGATGAAAGTATCAGCAGACGGTCATCAAATGGGCAGAGTCGTGGCTGTTGGCGGCTGCAAATTTTCCATTCAGGGCGGAGCGTGGTCAGGTAATGTGGATATTCTTGCATCTTCCCGTACCGGAGCCGGTTATCATGATCCGGCGTGGGAATACGGAAAAGATTATCCGGATGTTTTTGTGCAGTTCACCAGTCAGCGTAACGCCCGTGAATTGATTTCACTGATTGCTGAAAAGAGATTGAAAGTTTCACCATTGATCACTCACCGGTTCAAAATAGAAGATGTTGCTTCAGGATGTGATATGCTGCTTGAATATCCGGAAAAGGCTCTTGGTGTGATTCTTGAATATTGATAAGGTAAAGGGATAATAATCATGTCATTCAGAATAGGTCTGGCAGGTCTCTGTACTTCGCATCCGGCGGGATGGGTTCCGGTCATGCGGGATCTGGTAAAAGATGGTATTGCCGATATTGAAGTTACGTCATGCTGGGATTCAGGGGAGACCCGTCCGGCAGATTATGCAAAAAGTTTTGCAAAAGATTTCGCTGTTTCCCATACTCCGGAAACGCTGGCAGAGATGGTCGATCAGGTCGACGGGGTGATAGTTCATACTGCCAACTGGGATAAACATCTTGAACAGGCACAGATTTTTGTCGATGCCGGAAAAGCTGTTTATCTTGATAAACCGGTTGCCGGAAATTTGCGGGATATAAACCGGATCCTCGACTGGATCAAAGAGGGGAAAAGGGTTACCGGCGGTTCAGTTATGCGTTACTGCAGAGAGATAATCTCTTTGCGTGATGAGATCATAAAAGCCGGTGAAACGATTTATACGGCGTACACCAGTGTCGGAGTGGATGATTTCAATTACGGGGTGCATGGTTACGCCGTTTTGATGGCAGCAATGGGCAGTGATCTGTTATCGGTGCAGTACATCGGGTCATCCAACCAGAAACAGATCGTTCTCCGGTTCAACGGCGGCAGGATCGGGATCCTGACTGCCGGAAAAAGTGTTTGGCTGCCATTCAATCTGACACTTACTACGGAGAAAAGAGTCTGTCAGTTACCCATTGATGCCGGTAAGATTTATCGAGACATGCTGGAAAGCGTGATGCCCTATTTTTCCGGCAGGAGTACGGAAGTGCCGCTTGAAGCAAATTCGCTGGTGATGCCGGAATTGGCGGCACTTGCAGCTAAACAGTCCTGGATGAATAACGGAAGAGAAATTTTTATTACAGACATTGCATCGGATATAGGTTTTGATGGTACTCAGTTTGCTGCAGAATACCGCCGTTCCCGGTTGTGAATATTTGAGATTATCAAAAAAATGCCCCGACAGTTTTTCACTATCGGGGTGTATTTTTTTTCTGTGAAGTTTACTCTTCGATGATATCGGCATCCTGCGGCTGATTATTTTTGAAAGTCTCAAAGATCTCTTTGGCAGACAATGCTGAATCGTAGATTTTGATCATTTTGATTGCAGTATTGCTGCTGTTGAGCAGATGTTTTCCCGGACATCCCAGAAACATGCGTGAAGGCATTGTTTTGGGCATTTCAAACTTTCGGCTGCGGGCTTTGGTTCCGTCGATATATAGAGAGAGTTCTCCGTTGTTCCAGGTGAAAACCAGATGATGTTCGGTATTCAGATCCCATTTCGGCATGCAGCCCATAAAAACAGATTTTTTTGTTTCCGGATTGGAAAAGTAGACAGCCACACCATCGTTGGAATGTTTGTAAAAATAGAGCAATCCCGGGTCTGATGCCTGCACAAAGAGGTGTTTTTTCAGGTCTTTGACTTCCCAGTTGAGGTTGCGGACGATCAATTCTATACTGCCGGAATTGCCGTTGAGCAAACCTTTGATGCCGAAATACGCACTGGCTTTTTCCTCACCGATGATCAAGCCTTTTTCCTTATCGGTTTCAAAAGTGGTGTTTTTGCCGGTTTTGACCGGAAAAGGATTGATCATTTTTGTTTCCGTCTTTGCCTGCAGACTTTTGGTAAAATCTGCTTCGAGGATCACTTTCGGTGCTGCATGACACCACATTGCGATACCGAGTACCGCTGCTGTAACGACCTGTTTTTTCATTTTTTTAATTCCCTTCTTTTATTTCACAGGTTAAAAGAACTTTATCTCCGCGGAAATTTCCACGGCTTGAACAATCAATATTTACCAGAATTTTATCTCCTTTTTTGAACATTTTTCCCAACGGAATGCTCCATTTACGCAATCTCTGATCGAACATAAGTTTCCGGGCCTCTTTGTCGCCGATCCATTTCGGTTCGATACCGTTAGTGGAATCGAGAGTTTTGAGTTTTTTCCCGTTTGCGTAAAGAGTAAGTACCGTGCCGTCGTGGGGATGGATGAAAAGATCTGAATCATCCCGCACGATTGCTTCAAATACGGTGTTTTCACTTGTCACAGTTACCGGTACTGCCAGTGCCGCATTTCCGCCGTGAAGTTCTTTCATGACCCGTTTCTTGAGTTGTTTTTCCGGCAGAGCGGAGTATTCCAGAGCTTTGCCGACCATCTGACCGGGGGAAACTTTATGGAAAGCATAAGCTTTATTATCGCCTTTTTTAAATCCGATCACCGTTACCGGCATTTTAACATTCACCGGAGTTCCGGGAACCCATTTTTTACCGTTGATCAGAGCGTATTCATAATCCACCCGGCTTTTGATCAAAAGATCGACTGCCGCAGGATTTTTTGAATTTAACTGCATGAATGATGCGGAGGGGGTATCGAAGTAACTTTCAAGATATACACCATCGGGCAGGGAATCGGCGTAAAGGGCAGTTTTATCAGCGTCGGCAAAAAGACAGTAAAATTGTTCCGGATTCAAACCAAACAACTCTTTGCCGTTGAAAAAGGGCCAATTAGCAGGAGCAAGCGTGGTTTTGCAGCGGTTGACTCCATCGACTCTGCCGTAAAGAGCTTTGCCATCCGGCGAACGCATTTCCTGCAGAGAGCCATTATCAAAAAGTGAATAGATCCCGTCATTGCCTTTATACATGGTACTGATATTGGCAGGGTAACTGCCTTCCGGGAAGTGGATCTGAAGATTTTTTCCGGCAAAAAGTTTTGCTCTGCGATGCAGGAAACCGCTGTAGGTTTTGGATTTTTCAATTTCTTCGATAGAGTTATTCACAATAAAATCATTGGAAATAAATCCGAAAGCTCCGGTCATATCACCGACTGCGCTTTGCAGATATTTGAGAAAATCGGAATATCCGCGGTTGTCGGTAAGCCATTGACGGTAGCCGTAAAGGTAATCTGACAGCGGTACCTGACGGTGCAGACGGCTGACCCGGAATTCATTATTGCCGTAAACCGTAGGGTAGTTAAGCGGCCAGGTGATACCGAACGCGACGGCAGCGGGGGCGAATTCACCGGCATTGACAATGTGCGGCTGGGCATTGAGCAGCATCCGCATCTGTTCGGCATCGCCCTGACCGGCACTGAGACCACGCACGATACCGTTACCGTGATCTCCGGTCGTACCGGCGGTATCCTCGTAATTGGCATCGGTTTTGGTTTCCTGATACCATTTTTTCATCAGTTCCACGTGGAACTCCCGCCAGAGGTGTGAGAGCAGATCACCGTAAAGAATGCTGCCGTGTGAAACTGCTTTCATCAGGTCGGGAGCTGCACCATAGTCGTTATTACCGATATTCAGAGCTTTTGCCCCGGTGCTGTTTTCCGCATTTTTATACTGGAAAATCGAATTTTTACGGGTGAGGAAAATCTTATCGAGATAGTTTTTCTTCCATGCATCGGAGTAGTAGTTTGCACAGCAGATGTTGGTATATGCCATCATCCGGATATGGTTTTTATGGGCTCTTGCGACGCCTTCAACATAACCGGCACGTGGAGTCCATTCCGGCAGGTTCATATCCCATCCGTCAGCTCTGGCATTCCAGACCATCATCATCACTTTATCTTTGCCGTAAAGTGAGACATATTTTTTCAGAATATCTTCATCGGGGATGCGTGCTTCGAAACCGGAAGTAACAAAAATATTTTTTGCCCATTTGACTCCGTCACGGATTGCAAGTTCTTTTGCGAACTCTTTTTTATAGAAATTGCGGAAAGGAGTTGCGGCAGCTTTCCAGTCACCATCGAAAACTTTGAAAAATACCGGAGGGGTATTGACTTCAGTTTTATCCTCAAAAGGAATAAGGGTATTAACTTCAACCGTGGGAGCAAAGCCATCCGGCTGTCTGGCAATGGCAAAAAAAGCCGGACGGAATGTGGGATCTTCCAGCCAGATGCCGAGGGTTTTGCCTTTTTTACTTTCAACAGCACAGAAAGGAGCTTCAAGATAGGGGGGAGTTCCGAAAGTCAGAATGGCCGGTTTACCGGTAAAGTGTTTCATTCCGCCCAGAGTAGGGGTGACGATATTGGTGGATTTTACCTTTCCGAATGGGAGAACAGCTCCGAAAACACCGCCTTTTGCGTAACTGCCGGCAAGTGCGACTTTGATCGCCCCATTTTGATCACTGGAAAATTCCATTGCAAATTTTGCATCTTTGAGGAATTTTTTCCCATTTGAAAGCCCCGTCCAGGTGATGCGGAGAACACCGTTTTTATTTTCGATTTGAGTTTTCGAGCGTTTATCCGGCCGGAAATAGTTCAGGTAGTTGAAATCAGCTTTGAGAGCCTGATTCAGAGCCGGTTCTCCCCACGGCATGTGACCGGCACGGAGCAGATCGACATTCTGCAGGATCCCGAGTCCGGCGGGCTGATTCGGGGCAGGGGAAAAATCCATTCCGGCAATGGAAGTGATCACACCGTTATTGATGGTGAATGTGCTGCCGTTTTTGGAAACCGAGATAAGTGAACCATTGCTTTTTACTTCAAAAGCACCGCATAAAGCAGTGAGAATAAGCGGGATGGCTGCAAAAATCAATTTTTTCATAGAATCATCCTTCCTTTTTTATTTTGCCGCAGAACCGTCAAAGAAATAGTTTGCCGGTTTATTGGGTATGGTATGAGTTCCGACGTGACCATCGAAAAAGGCGGTATTCACATTGCCGCTGTGGCGGTGTTTTACCTGATTGGGAATGCCGCTTGCATCACTGCTGCCTCCGTATTCATAGTTCAGCAGAAAATATGTAGTCGTTGAGCCGAAAGCAGAGTGCTTGGCTTCGGTGACAAACATTACAGAGGAAGTATTTTTGAGTTTAGTCACTTTCTGCGGTCCGTAAGGAGCAGTTCCCACAGTGCCGTGACATTCATCATTTTTTGAGTACTGGTAAGTCCAGCCGTCCTGATATTGGGTAAACATCATTTCGCCACCACTGCTTGTCTTGTACGGAATTTTTTCTCCTGGACAGGAAAAAGATGTATATTCTCCGGTATTTGCTTCGGTAGAAAATCCGCTTGCCAATCCGGAACTGCGGAAAATTCCCAGCCAGATCGATCCATTCTGCAGTGTCGGCACGATGTAATCACTGTAAGCATCCTGATAGAAAATTTCCACATTACTGATTTGTTTCAGATTGTTGATACATGACGCCTGCTTGCCTCTTTCCCGTGCTGAATTGAGGGCCGGAAGCAGGATCGATGCCAGAATGGCGATAATCGCAATTACGACCAGCAGCTCGATAAGAGTGAAACCCATGGGTTTTCTGCCATTGTGGCAGAAAAGATCACTTCTGAAGTAAGTCGTTTTTTTCATGATTTTTCCTTTCATCATTGTTATATAATCTATCGCCGCAAATTATAATTTCAAGCGGAATAAATAATTTTCTATTCAATTACAGCAAATGATCAAACTTTTCAAGTTATTATTATTTCATTGCAAATATTTTTCAGATACTGATGGTCAATTCAGGATCAGCCGGCGTCAAAGTCAGAAAAATTTTTCATATTCCGGTACTCCTGTTATTCGGTTGAGGGAATTTTTAATTCCGGTTGAAGCATTTCACTTTTTTCTTCCATGCCGTCGATCATACGCAGAAGTTTCATCACAGCCAGATAACCTTCTTTGTGCATCGGTTGACTGACAGTCGTTAACGGAGGAGAACAAAAAGATGTGAAACTTTGTCCGTCATAGCCGCAAATTTCCAGTTGCTTCCCGGGAATTATTCCCCGGCACTGGAGCAGGGTTGAAAGATAAAGTGCTGTAGCGTCACTGCTGCAGAAAATACCGGGCTTATCCGGATTTGCAATAACATCATCCAGAAATGATTCTTCCAGATCTTTTACTTCAAAACCGGATTTACGTATTTCCTCCTTGAAACCATTTTGACGCAGAACAACATTGAATGGTTTTTGAAAATAGTAGAAAGAACGGCATTTTTTACTCAAAAGATATTGTGCCGCCAGTTTTCCTCCGGCAAAATCATCAATATCCAACTGAACTCCGGAACTGAATTCAGGCGGCAATTGTGCAGTCAGGGTATTTGAATTCACATTCAGAAAAATCACCTTGCCGCCATTTGCCAGATAACGCCGGAGAGTTTCTTTGGCTTCACCGTGAATTTTCTGCGGTGGATAACTGATGATACCGGCGTGATTGTTGTTTTCCGCTTCACGGATGAAAGCGGCAAAGGCTGATGAATCTTTTTCGATGAAAAAATTTACCGGAAAACGTTTTTCTGCGGCTGCTTCAGAAATTCCGGACATCAATTCCGCCGCCAATGTATCACAGCTGGAAGGAAGAAAACAGAGTATGACCGGAGATTTCCCTCTTTTCAGATATGCGGCACCGTGATTCGGCCGGAAATTCAATCTTTTGGCTTCCTGACGGATTTTTTCGGCAATTTCCGGACGCACCCGGTTGCGGTCGCAATTATTAAGGACCCGTGAAACAGTGGATTGTGAATATCCCAGCAATTTTGCAAATTCGGTCATCGTCATAAACTTAGGAAGCTCCATTATTCGGCTTGTGAATACGTATGCCTTGATTATGGTCAATAATATAGCATCCTGTTAATGATTTGTCAAGCCGATGGAAAATTTATTGTATCCGGATAGAGGAAATTCTGTTGCACATATTTTCAAACTCCTGTTGACGGCAATGGAAATTCTGTCATATTGTCAATAAAAATCTGCTGTTCTTTGTAAAGTTGCGTAACTAAAAAAATAACGATATTTTTGCAAAAAAAAGTTTTTTTTGAAAAAAAACGCTTGACAAGGCAGTGTGAACCTGCTATTGTAACAGCAGAATCGAGTCTTTTGTGTCAAAGAAGTCTCATAACAGAAAGGAGAGATTTTGATGTCCAGTGCAGCTCAAACCCGTAATTTCGTTGTTGCCGGTCACTCCGGCAGCGGAAAGACCACCCTTTGCGAACAGATTCTCCGATTGACCGGAGCTATTCAGCGTGCCGGAACGGTGGAAAACCGCAATACAATAAGCGACTTTATGGTGGAGGAGCAGACCAAACAATCCAGTATTTATGCTTCTTTGCTGAATTGTTCATGGAAGGATACCAAACTTTTCTTTACCGATACCCCTGGATATGGCGAATTTGTCGGTCAGGTCGTTGGAGCCATCCGTGCATCCGATGCTGCATTGGTGGTGATTGATGCCATTGATGGCCCCCAGATCGGAACCGCCAGAGCGTGGAAGATCGCCAAGCAGCGCCGGATTCCCCGTTTCGGTTTGGTGAACCGTCTGGATAAAGATCGTGCTGACTTCAAGGCAACGCTGGAAGTCATGCGTAAAAATCACGGTAAAAATGTGATCATTCCGCTTTTCTGGCCGGTGGGCAAAAGTGAAGAGTTTTCCAGAGTTGTGAATGTGCTTTTTGATAAAGATATTCCGGCAGATATCGCCGATGATGTGGCAGAGTGCCGGGCTATCTGGATGGATGCGATCGCGGAAACCGATGAAGAGCTTATGGAGCGTTTTCTCGACGGCGGAGAGTTGACCGATGATGAGATCCGCAAAGGTTTGCGTGCCAGTGTGCGTTCCGGTAAAACGATTCCCGTTTTTGCTGCAAGTGCAGTTAAAGAGATCGGTTTGCGGGAACTTCTGGATACGATAGTGGATATATTCCCGACTCCGCTTGAATATGTGCCGCTTCCGGGAGGTCCGGAAGAGATCGTGGAATCAGGTGATGCTTACGGAGTGGTTTTCAAAAGTGTCAACGATCTTTTCAGCGGTCAGCTGGCGTTTATCCGTACTGTTACCGGCACATTCAAAGCCGACAGCGATGTGTACAATATTACAGAACAGCACAAAGAACGTTTCGGTCAGCTTCTGATGATGAATGGCAAAAGCCAGACCCCGATCACCGAAGCTGGACCGGGTACGATCTTTGCCGTTGCCAAATTGAAAAACACAAAGATCGGTGATACTGTTGCTGCCAATTCCGGCTGTAAATCGCTGCCGGGCATTGAGTTCCCCGGAGCGACGATGTCTTATGCCGTTACGGCGGCTAAAAACGGCGATGATGAAAAGATCGCTGCCGGATTGCAGAAAATCGCCGAATGTGATCCCACGGTCAGGCTTTCCCGCAATGATGAAACCCATGAATTCATCCTTTCCGGTATGGGCGATCAGCATCTGGCGATCGTTGCCGGAAGATTGAAAGAGCAGTTCAAAGTCGAAGCGGTGCTTTCCACTCCGAAAGTGCCGTACCGTGAAACGATCACCTCCAGCGGCGAAGGTCACTACCGGCATAAGAAACAGACCGGTGGTGCCGGACAATTTGCTGAAGTTTATCTGCGTATTGCTTACAATGATTCCGGATACGAGTTTACCAACGATGTAGTCGGCGGTACCGTTCCCAAAAACTTCATCCCGGCTATCGAAAAAGGTATTCAGGAAGTTATGAGTTCCGGTCCGCTTGTCGGCTGTCAGATGGAAAGGATCAAGGTTTCGGTCTATGATGGTAAATATCATCCGGTAGATTCCAATGAAATGGCATTCAAGATCGCCGGCAGAGCAGCATTCAAAGAAGCTATTGCCAATGCGAAACCGGTTCTGCTTGAACCGATCATGAAAGTTGATATCAGTATTCCGGATTCCTATATGGGCGATATTACCGGCGACCTGAACCACAAACGGGGCAGGGTGCTGGGAATGTCTGCCGATGAAGGTTTGCAGATTGTTCACGCAGAAGTGCCGATGGCGGAAATGTTCCGTTACGCTACAGAATTACGGAGTATGACTCAGGGGCGTGGTTCTTTTGAGATGAATTTTGAGCGTTACGAGCAGGTTCCCGGCAATGTTGCCAGTGAGATCATCGCCAAATATCAAGCTGAAAATGGCGAGGATAAAGAGTAAAACAATAAACAAACAAAAATAAATCAGCATGGCACACAGCGGGGGGAGTTCTCCGGTTGTGTGCCATGCGGTATTAATAAAAACAAAAGGATTTTTATGAAAATCAAATTTGGTGTCGGCCGCAGATGTATCAACCCTGAACTTCCGATTTCTCTTGCGGGATATTTCAATAAGCGTATGTGGAATGAAGTTCTTGATGATCTTGAAGTTCGTGCAGTGGTTTTGAAAAGCGGTGGAGAGTATGCTGCAATCATTCAATTTGATCTTTTGTGCATAAATTACCGTCTTTACCGGGCTGTGGAAAAAGCGGTAAAGAAAGCGGATATCAAAAATATTTCCATAAAAAATCTTTTGATCTGTGCTACGCATACCCATACTGCACCGGATATCAATGGTGATCCCAACAGTGAAAAATTTATTGAGTTTGCCGCAGCTAAAGCAGTTGAAGCTCTTGATGATGCTGCAGAAGAACTCCTGCCGGGTGAATTGCTCGGAGGAATGGCGGAAGATCACCGGTTTATTTTCAACCGCCGTTACTGGATGAAAGATGGCAAAGTGGTCACAAATCCGGGCAAACTCAATCCGGATATAGTCCGTCCTGAAGGCGAGATCGATCCGCAGATACCGATGCTTGGTATCAAAACAGATGACGGTCTGGCATTGCTGATTACGAGTATTGTCAATCATACTGATACGATCGGCGGCTGTGGAGTATCGGCAGACTGGCCGGGATTCATGCGCCGCTCGCTGGAAAAAAATATGGCACCCGGAGCAATGGTTCTGCCGTTGATCGGGGCATCGGGAAATATCAACCACTTTGATACTTCTACCGACATGGATCAAACTTCCTATGCTGAACCGGAAAGGATCGGTACGGGGTATGCTCAATCCATCCGCAATGTATGGGAAAATCTTGTTCCGGTAAAAGGCAAAGGGTTGAGTTATCATTCCCGTAAAGTGAAAAGCAAATGCCGGGAGATCGATCCGGCAGAGATCGCGGAAGCCGAAGAAATCATGGCGAAATATCCGGATATTGATGTGGATAGTCCTGAATCGGTTCAGGATCTTACCAGTGAAGATCTTGCCAAAGGAACTCCTTTTGCATTGAAGTATTTTGCCAATGCTCTGTTGAAACAGGCTGCCCGCACTGATAAGCCGGAGTTTCTGCTCAGCTGCATCAAATTTGGTGATTCTGCGGTTATTGCTTCTCTGCCTTCTGAGCCATTTGTGGAAATCGGCTTGACTCTGCGGCGGAGTATTTTCAATGACCGCCTCTGTCTGGTCACATCTCATGGCAACAGCAATGGCGGCAAGGGTTACGGCGGCGGTTATATTCCCAACAGCTGGAATTATGGCAGGGGCGGCTATGAATCTACTCCCCGCAGCAGCGGATATTCGATCCACACTGCCGATATTCTGCTGGCCAACTGGCGGAAACTTTCTGAAAAAAAGTAAGTTTATAAAAAAAGATGCCCGGAACGTAAGGGGAATACGTTCCAGGCGGGGATGCAGACTTGATTTGACCGTAATCATATCATGCCTGCAAGGGGGACTTAATCAATCTGCACTGCCGGGTTCCGCTGTCTGCATCGGAGAGTTCGGCGAGTTTTTCATTTTCCGGTGAAAACGGCGGAACTCTTTTTTGCCGCATTCAGAACACTTGAATTCCTTTTTTCGCAAATGGTGATCTCTGGAAAATTTTTTGCCGTGGAATTCTTTTTTTGCATGCTGCTCCGGGCATGATTTTATCTGCATGGCACAAAAACTTTTCCGACAGGAGATTTTTGAATTTCTGCACTGCATCAGCTCCAGAGAGTAACGGATACCATGATAAGCAAGCACCACGATTACCGAGGTCAGCAAAGCGATGATAAATGTCCGCAGGTCTCCTGATAATTTCTTTTTGCAGCAGCATTTGTTTTCCTGCACGGCACATTCTTCCGGAGTAGTTTGAGTTGTGTTTTCTTCCATTTTTCATTCCTCCATTTTTGATTTATTCCGGTGACGTCAAACGGATGCGTACACTCTCATAACGTATGGAAAATCCCAAAAAATTTTACAGTTGCGAAAAAAATGGAAAAAATTATCTTTGTTTTGTGGAATTTTCCGGCGATGGTTGTATATTACCTGAAAGGTAATTTTTTGTAAAAATATTTAAACTGGAGTTTATCTTGTCATGGATTGCGAATTGATAAAGTTGATCAAAGATGCCGGTCAGGAACATCTTTTGCGTTATACATCTGAGTTGAGTGCTGATGAGTTGAAAAATTTTACAGCTGAATTGGAAGCGGTAAATTGGAAAGATATTCCGGCATTGGCGGAAGAATATGTTTTGAAACGTCCGGAAATAAGCATCCCATCTGACCTTTTGCCTGCCGGTTTTTTCCCGCTGAATCCTGTTGATGAAAAAATGGCTGAACTTTACCGCTCTGCCGAAGCCAGAGGCGTGGAACTGCTTAAAGCCGGAAAAGTCTGCTGCCTTACCGTAGCAGGCGGTCAGGGAACAAGACTCGGTTTTGACGGTCCCAAAGGAACTTACCCCATCGGGCCGGTTTCCGGTAGAACTCTTTTCAGTTATTTTGCAGAATCCATTGCCAGAGCATCTGAAAAGTATGGAAAACCGGTGAATTGGTATATAATGACCAGCCCGATCAACCGGGATGCTACTGAAAGTTATTTCAAGGCAGAAAAGTTTTTCGGTTTGAAAGAGGAAAATGTATTCTTTTTCACCCAGGGAACCATGCCCGCTTTCGGTTTGGATGGTAAATTGCTTTTGAGCAGTAAATCTTCTCTGGCTCTTTCTCCTGACGGTCACGGCGGAACTCTGCTGGCTCTGCGTAAATCCGGAGCCTTGGATAAGATGATTGCCGACGGTTGTGAATATATATCTTATTTTCAGGTGGATAACCCGCTGGTTCCGGTGGTCGATCCCCGTTTTATCGGTCTGCATGCTCTGGAAAATTCAGAGATCAGTGCGATCATGCTCAGTAAGACCAACTCCCGTGAGAAACTGGGCAATTTCTGCGTTTCCGGCGGTAGAACGATGATTATTGAGTACAGTGATCTGCCTGATGAACTTGCTGAAAAACGCAATGCCGATGGTTCATTGGCGTTTGTTGCCGGCAGTCCGGCGATCCATGTGTTTTCCCGTTCATTTGTGGAAAAACTCACCTCCGGCGGTTCATTGAAGTTGCCGTGGCACCGTGCGGATAAAAAGATCGCGTCACTGGATGAAAAGGGACAGCTGATTATTCCGGATTCACCCAATGGTGTCAAATTGGAATCGTTTATTTTTGATTCACTTCCGCTTGCTGAAAAAGTGATGATTCTTGAGGGAGACCGGGCAGAGGTTTTCGCTCCGACCAAAAATGCCACCGGAGTTGATTCAGCCGAAAGCTGCCGTAAAATGCTTACTGCCCGCAACGCCCGCCGTCTGGCTCTCTGTGGAGTGGAAATCCCATACACAGCAGATGGTGAAGTCGATGCAATTATCGAATTATCCCCCCGGCGGGTGTTGGATGATGAAGATGCTGCCGTTCTGGTCAAAGCAAATGGTTTGAAAAAGATTTTTCCGGGAGAAGTGGTGGCTCTGTGAGAGATTCGGGTAAATATTATCAGGAAGAACTTCCTGACTGCATCGAATCCAAACCGGATACGATTCGCATGGCAGGCGGATTGCTGCTGATGACCATGATTCTGGCGGCATTTGGTCTGACGATGCTTTATTCCGCCAGCAGCAACAATATTTCTGCCGCATCGGCATTTTTCCGGAATCAGTTGATGTGGGCGGTCGTCGGCGGATTTCTGGGATTTGCGGCGGTGCTTGGCGGATACCGTTTTTTCTGCAGAAAAAGTCTGTTGTGGCTTGGTGGATGTGCATTGCTTCTGATCTGGGCGAGATTCTGCCGGGAGATCAACGGGGCTCACCGTTGGATCATTCTGGGCAGTTTGCGTTTTCAGCCATCGGAACTGGCTAAAATCGCTGTGGCACTTTTTGTGTCACACTATTGTTCTGAATATGTACGCACCTTCAATGATATGAACCGTTTAAAATACGGTATCTGGGGAGTCGGTGCCGGAGTCGGGGCGATAGTGCTTCTTATTCTGTGGGGCGATGATATGGGAACATCGGTGCTGGTCGCTTCGATGGCATTTTTCACCATGTGGGCAGGAAATCTCAAATGGCGTTATTTTCTGATTCCGATATCGGTGATACCGCTTCTGGTTACTTACATAAGATTTTTTGATCCGATGCGTTGGGGGCGGATGACGATTTTTCTCGATCCGGAAACCAATCAGCGGGCAGGGGGGTATCAGCTCTGGAATTCTCTGCTGGCTCTCGGTTCCGGTTCATGGCAGGGGTTGGGTTTGACCGACAGCCGTTTGAAAGCCAGCTATCTCCCTGAGGCACACACCGACTTTATCATTGCCATCATCGGTGAAGAACTGGGTTATCTCGGAGTGATGGCGGTAGTTCTTTTTTACATATTATGGGGATTTTTTGCTTTTCGCATTGCTCTTTCGGCACGAAACCGTACCGGAATGCTTTTGGGGTGTGCTTTGACTCTCGGGGTATTGTTTCAGGCGATAATCAATCTGGGGGTGGTTTCGGGGATGTTTCCGACCAAAGGAATGCCGGCACCGTTTATCAGTTACGGGGGCAGTAATATGGTCTGTTCGCTTCTGGCAACGGGATTTCTGGTTTCCATAGCCCTTGATTCGTGGCTTCCTGATTATGCAGACCGTATGCGTAAACAATTGCGGCGTTGGATGAAGTTTGATTTTTCCAGAGAAGGAAATGAATGATGAAGTTGGTTAAATTGGCAGTAAGTTGCGGCGGTACCGGCGGACACTTTTTTCCCGGCTTGAGTATAGCCCGGGTTTTTCAATCTCAAGGCGGCAAAGTACTGCTTTTGCTGTCAGGGGTACATGCAGAATCCCAGCGGGAAATCGCATCCGGTTTCGGTATCGACGCAGTGGCGTTGCCGCCGATGCCGCACTACCGTAAATCGCCGTTGCGTTTTATTGCCGGTTTTGCCGGAGGTTTCCGGGAAGCGAAGAAGGAGTTGAAAAAATTTGCTCCGCAGGCTCTTCTGGGGATGGGGTCGTTTGCCGCTCTGCCGGTGATGCTCGCCGCCCGGAGCTGCCGGATACCGCTTTTTATTCACGACGGCAATGCCCGTATCGGTAAAGCCAACCGTTTTTTCAGTCGTTGGGCAGAATTTGCCGGAACAGCGTTTCCAGCGGTGAATGATTCATGCTGCCGTTGTAAAGTTGCTGCAACCGGAATGCCGGTGCGTCCGGAGTTGTTGAGTTTTGCCGGGATGAGCAAAATAGAAGCAGTTTCCGCAGTCAACCGGGAATTCGGAACTGATTTTACTGCTGATAAGCCGTTGTTTCTGGTGACCGGCGGCAGTCAGGGGGCGGCGGTATTCAATAGTATTCTGCCGGAAGCATTTAAAGCTTGCGGCAATGATTTTCAGGTCATTCATCTGACCGGCAGAGGAAAACTTGCTGATGCGGAAAAAGGATATAAAAATGCTTTATTTCCGGTAAAGCTGGTGGAAACTACCGGAAAAATGGCAGAAGTTATGGCAGCCGCCGATCTGGTATTCAGCCGTTCCGGCGGCAGTACTGTAGCTGAATTGGCACTTTTCGGAAAAGCATCAGTATTAGTCCCTTATCCTTATGCAGCGGAGGGGCATCAAATGGATAATGCCCGTTACTTTGAATCGTCACAAGCGGCAATTCTGATGAAAAACGATTGTTTGCAGCAGCTTTCGGCAAAAGAGATAATTTCAGATTTTCTTGAAAACCCGGAAAAATTCAGGGAAATGGGTAATAAGATGCGGATATTGGCTGTACCGGATGCTTCTGAAAGGATGATCGGGGAAATTTCCTGCAGGATAGATTGAATTTTTTCCGGATGATGCTATAGTATATCTGTTTCATAGTGAATTGTGGAGGATTGAAAAAGATGAGAAGCCCGATATTGGTGATTCTGGCGGTGTGCTGTTATATGTTTGCGTTTCCGCCGCCGAAAGCCAAAGCTATTGATCCGATTACCATGGCGATACTTGCCCCGGTCGCATTGCAGGTGGCAAATGCCGCAAAACCTTATGTTATCCGCGGAATCGTGAATACCGGCAAAGGTTTTTTCAAGATCGGCAAGGCAGCTTTTGAAATGCTTTATCTGCCGTGGGGTTTTCTGGAACTCACTTTCGGATTGCCATTCAAAAAAGCACGCCGCGGATTGGTGCATGTGGTTCGCGGTGGGGTGATTGCACCGGCGAAAATCTTTGTTCACACGTTGCTTATGCCGGTGTATATGCTCGGTATTCAGGTGAATATGTGAGTAAGTCGGATAATATAACCGCACCTCTGCCGCCCCGGCTTACCGGTAAAAGGCGGGTTCGTTATTCTCTGCTTGCCAATTGGTACGGTTCAGAGAGGGCGGATGTGGAAATATCTGCTCATACCAGCCAACCCAAAGCAATAGGGGCTCTACTTGACGAGGAATTGACCCGTATCCGCAGACCTGAAAATGGTGTATTGCTCAAATTGCGTGGTCAGTGGGAAAAAGTGGTAGGGACGATGTTTGCGAAATTTACCGAAGCTGAATCTTTGAAAGATGGAATTCTCACGCTCAAAGTCCGTCACAGTGCCCTGTTGGTCGAGCTGCAGCCTTCCTGTGATTTGATTGTAAAAAGAGTCAATGAAGTTTCCGGAGAAAGTACCTGCAAAGAGGTACGTTTACGGGTTTGATAAAAAATCACAAAAAGTGATAAAAAATCACAAAAACGTTTGAAAAAACTATTTTCAGTGGTTATATTATACAAAGTATAATTTTGTTAAGCATAATACTGGGAGTTTTCCGCATTATGACGGAAAGACGGGAAGCGATTCTGAAATACATCGAAGAAAAAGGCGAGATCTCGATCGGAGAGCTTGCCTCTCACTTCGGGTCATGGTCGGAAATGACACTCCGGCGTGATCTTGCTGCTCTGGAGCAGATGCATAAACTCATCCTCACCCGCGGCGGAGCCCGCAGTATTCCTTCCCGTTACGGTCTGCATGAAGATATTTACAGTGCCCGTGAGCAGCTCAATGATGATGCAAAGCAGCTCATTGCCGCAAAAGCAGTTGAATTGGTAGAGCCGGATACGGGGATATTTATTGATTCCGGTACAACTGCTATGGCATTTGCCCGCCGTCTGCCGGATTGTCATCTGGCGGTGATAACCGCCGCTCCGAATATCGCATTGGAAATCGCCATGCGTAAAGCCAAACCCTCGGTTATCATGCTTGGCGGCACCCTCTGCCGCAATGAGATCGCCGTGGCTGATCCTGAAGCATTGACCCATCTTGAACATCTGAATATCGACACTGCTTTCATGGCGGCATCCGGTTATGATGAAAAAGGTGGTTTTACAGTCGGCAGTCAGTTGGGAGCTTTGCTTAAACGGGCGGTCGTCAAGCGTGCGAGAAAAGTGGTGATGATGCTGGATTCATCAAAGGTTGGAACACTGTTGCCTTTCACATTTGCCAGAATGGAAGATGTGGATGTGCTGGTCGGTGATGGAAATATTTCAGAAAATATAATAAATCAATCATCAAAAGTTTTGTAACCCTTAAAATAGGAGAAAAGGTACAAATGGCTGATTTTATTCTGATGCCCCAGATGGGAGTATCCGAAGAGAGTGCATTGCTCTCTGAGTGGAAGGTCAAAGAAGGCGATGTGATCAAACTTGAACAGCCGCTTTTCGGTTTGGAAACCGGAAAATCGGCTTTTGAGGAGCTTTCCAAATACGAAGGCACACTTTTGAAGATTCTCGTGCCCGCCGGTGAAGAGGTTGCCGTCGGTGCTCCGGTTGCTGTGATCGGCAAACCCGGTGAATCGTATGATGTTCCCGGTGCCGCTGCTGCTGCTCCGGCTGAAGCTCCCGCCGTTGCTCCGGCAGTTGAAGCTCCTGCCGCACCTGCTGCAGGAGCACCTGCCTGCGACAATAAAGATGTCAATTTTATTCTGATGCCCCAGATGGGTGTATCTGAAGAAAGTGCTTTGCTTTCTGAATGGAAAGTCAAAGAAGGTGATGAGATCAAACTTGAACAGCCGCTTTTCGGTCTGGAAACCGGTAAATCCTCCTTTGAGGAACTTTCCAAATATGAAGGTACTCTTTTGAAGATTCTCGTCTCCGCCGGTGAAGAAGTTGCCGTCGGTGCCCCGGTTGCAGTGGTCGGTAAACCCGGAGCCGCATTCTCCGTTCCCGGAGCCGCTGCTCCTGCTGAAGCACCCGCTGCCCCGGCTGCTGCCGCTGCTGCTCCGGTTGCGGCTGCTCCTGCCGCAGTTGCTGCCGCACCTGCTGCTGCCGGAAGTGAAGTACTTGCTTCTCCCCGTGCGAAAAAGCTTGCCGCAGAATTGGGTCTGGATCTCTCTCAGGCGATTCCTACCGGTCCGGAAAACCGCATTATTGAACGCGATGTGAAAACTTTGAAATCTGCTGCCCCGGCTGCTGCCGCTGCTCCGGTCAAAGAAGCCGCTGCCGCTCCGGCTGTTGCTGCTGCACCTGCCGCTGCTGCCCCGGCTGCACCTGCGGAATACACCGAGGAAAAAATTTCCCGTATCCGCAAGGTCATCGCCGAAAATATGCACAAATCCCTCGCCGATATGGCACAGCTTACCCTCAACCGCACTTTCGATGCCACTGCCATCCTTGAGATGCGCAAGCAGATGAAAAATGCTCCGGAGCTGGGTCTGGATAAAGTCACGATCAACGATCTGGTGCTTTTTGCCGTTGCCAAAACTCTGGTCGAGTTCCCCGACATCAATGCGAACTTCATCGGTGACAAAATGCGTCGTTTCACCCATGCCCAGCTCGGCGTGGCTATCGACACTCCCAAAGGTCTGCTGGTTCCCGTCCTCCGCGATGCGGATACCATGAGTCTGAAAGCGATCTCCGCTCAGGTCAAAGAGTATGCCAATGCCTGCAAAGAGGGTACTTTGGGTGCGGATAAACTTTCCGGCGGCAGCTTTACTGTCACCAACCTCGGAAATCTGGGAATCGAGAGCTTCACTCCGATCATCAATCCGCCCCAGACTGCAATTCTCGGTGTTTGCGGCACGATGTTGCGTCCCCGTCAGAAAGCCGATGGTTCTGTTGAGTTCTATCAGGCGATGGGATTGTCGCTGACCTTTGACCACCGGGTTGTCGATGGAGCACCGGCGGCGAAGTTCCTGAAAGCGGTTGCGGATAAACTTGAGAAATTCAATTTGATCCTTGCTCTTTAATCAATCAATATTATACAGGTGATATCATGGTTTATGATGTACTCGTCATCGGCGGCGGTCCGGCTGGTTATAAAGCCGCAGAACGTGCCGGTCACAAAGGAATGAGTGTCTGCCTTTTTGAAGGCCGTTCACTCGGTGGTGTTTGTTTGAATGAAGGCTGTGTGCCGACCAAGACTCTGCTTTATTCTGCAAAGATTTTTGATTATGCCAATGGCGGTGGTGAACACTACGGAGTCACCACCACCGGTGCGAAAATCGACCATGCCAAAGTGGTTGCCCGCAAAGATAAAGTGGTAAAAATGCTGGTTTCCGGTGTCGCGATGCAGATGAAAGGAGCCAAAGTCAATGTGGTCAAGGCCAATGCCAAAGTTGTCGGTAAAGATGCTTCCGGAATTACGGTCGAAGCCAATGGTGAAAAATATACCGGTAAAAAATTGATCATTGCTTCCGGTTCAGTTGCCGCTGTGCCCCCGATTCCGGGGCTGCGTGAAGCGGTTGCTTCCGGTGATGCTCTGACCAACCGTGAGATCCTTGCTCTGACTGAAGCTCCGAAAAAGCTGATCGTTCTCGGCGGTGGTGTAATCGGTCTGGAAATGGCATCTTATTTCAACAGCATCGGCACTGAAGTTGTCGTGGTTGAAATGATGGATCGCATCGGAGGTCCCACGGATATTGAAATGTCTGAAATGCTTCGCGGCATTTATGAAAAACGCGGTGTGAAATTCATGCTCAAAACCAAAGCGGTTGCGGTCAATGGTTCCACGCTTTCTGTTGAAAATGCCGAAGGCAAATCCGAATTGAAAGCTGACAAGATCCTGGTTGCTATCGGTCGCCGTGCCAATACTGCCGATATGGGATATGAAAATATCGGTCTTTATATGGAACGTGGTGCCATTAAAACTGATGATGAGATGAAAACCAATGTTTCCGATGTTTACGCAGTCGGTGATGTCAATGGCAAATCCATGCTTGCCCACACTGCGTATCGTGAAGCTGAAGTTGCTGTCAACGTTATCGCCGGTGAAAAAGATACAATGGATTACAGTGCCATTCCGGCGGTGATCTATACCAATCCGGAAGTTTCCAGCGTTGGTGAAACCGAAGAAACAGCCGCTCAGAAGGGACTGAAATACCGTGTGGTGAAAATGCCGCTGCTTTTCAGCGGACGTTATATCGCTGAAAACGAAGGCGGTAATGGATTTATCAAAATGATCCTTGATCAGGATGATATTCTTATCGGTGCCTGTATTATCGGTAATCCCGGTTCCGAAATGATTTTCGGTCTGGCGATGGCGATTACCCGTAAACTCAACTGTGCCGAGATCAGCAAAGTGGTCTTCCCGCACCCGACGGTTGGTGAAGTTTTCCGCGAAGCGGCACTCAATGAAGCATAATTAACACTTTCAACCTAACATAAAGGAAAAGAAAAAATGCCGAAAAGTCAATTTATTGACCCCAAAAAAGTCCGTCAGGCGGGGGTCGTCGATCTTGGTAAGATCGAGTTGAACCAGTACAAAAAAACTTTTGCTGAAGAGAAAAAGATCTTCGGCAAGGATGCGTTGCTGGGCATCTACAAAGACATGCAGTTCATCCGTGAATTCGAGACCATGCTCTTCCAGGTGCGTACCCAGAAGCACTACAACGGTATTGATTACCTCTATACCGGTCCTGCTCACCTCTACACCGGTGAAGAAGCTCAGGCGGTCGGTATGGCTTACACTCTGAACCATGATGATATGATCTTCGGTTCACACCGCAGTCACGGTGAAGTGCTTGCCAAAGGTTTCAACGCAATCCGCAATCTGCCGGAAAAAGAGTTGATGTCGATCATGGAAGGTTTCTTCGGCGGTGATCTGCTGAAAGTTGTCGAAAAACACAACAAGAGCGGCAACGTGCGTGACCTCGCTCTTGACTACCTGCTTTACGGCTTCATGGCTGAACTTTTCGGCCGTGCCAACGGCTTTACCCGTGGTCTTGGTAACTCCATGCACGTCTTCTTCCTGCCCTTCGGTATCTACCCGAATAACGCCATCGTCGGTGGTTCTGCGGGTATCTGTGCCGGTGCCGGACTCTACAAGAAAGTCAACAACAAACCCGGTCTGGTCGTTTGCAACTGCGGTGACGGCTCCATGGCCCGCGGTCCGGTCTGGGAAGCTCTCAACTTCGCTTCAATGGATCAGTATTTCAAACTGTGGGATGAAGACCACAAAGGCGGCTTGCCGGTGATCTTCCACTGTATCAACAACGGTTACGGAATGGGTGGTCAGACCTGCGGTGAGACCATGGCTTATGAGATTGCCGCCCGTATCGGTTCCGGTGTCCGTCCGGATTGTCTCCATGCTGAACGCGTCGACGGCTATGACCCGCTGGCTGTTATTGATGCCTTCAAACGTAAACGTGAGATCATCGAAAACCGTCAGGGACCGGTTCTGCTTGAAACCGTCACCTATCGTTACGTCGGTCACAGTGCCACCGACAGCTCCACCTACCGTACTCCTGAAGAGATCGAAGCCTGGCGTGAACAGGATTCCATCGCAGCCTTCCGTGCCAAACTGGTCAAAGGCAAGATCGAATCCGACGGTGCATTCGACGGTTTCAACGAAGATATCAAAGAACGCATCACCCGCATTATGAAACTGGCTATCGACGAGCAGGTTTCACCGCGTATCGATCCTGCCAACGAGCCGGATGCCATGCGTAAATACATGCTTTCCAACGAGCGGGTTGAGAAACTTGATGATCGTAAACCCGATGTCAATATGCCGCTGGAAGAAAACTCCAACCTCAAGAAGATCAAAACCAAAAAACGTTTCGGTTACGATGAAAACGGCAAAGAAGTTTCCAAACTGGTTGCCTACAACGTCCGTGATGCTCTTTTTGAAGCGATCATCAATAAATTCTACACCGATCCGACTTTGATCGCCTTTGGTGAAGATAACCGTGACTGGGGTGGTGCATTCGGTGTTTACCGCGGTTTGACCGAAGCGATTCCGTATCACCGCTTCTTCAATGCTCCGATCTCTGAAAGTGCGATCGTTGCAGCTGCTTGCGGTTACGCTCTTTGCGGCGGCCGTGCCATTCCGGAATTGATGTACTGTGACTTCCTCGGCTGTGCCGGTGACGAAGTATTCAACCAGCTGGCAAAATGGCAGGCTATGTCTGCCGGTGTGCTGAAAATGCCGGTTGTTCTCCGGGTTTCCGTCGGTGCCAAATACGGTGCCCAGCATGCTCAGGATTGGACAAGTTTGTGTGCCCACATCCCCGGTCTGAAAGTCTGCTTCCCGGCTACTCCGTATGATGCCAAAGGTTTGATGAATGCCGCTTTGAGCGGTACTGACCCGGTGGTCTTCTTCGAGAGCCAGAAACTCTACGATACCGCTGAATTGTTCCATGAAGGCGGAGTTCCGGAAGAGTACTATGAAATTCCGATCGGTGAACCGGATATCAAACGTGCCGGCAGCGATCTGACCATTCTTTCCATCGGTGCATCTCTCTATCCGGCAATCAGTGCCGCTAAAGAGATGAGTGCAAAATATGGAATCGAAGCTGAAGTCATCGATGCCCGTTCACTGGTTCCGTTCAACTATGACAAGCTGATTGAATCTGTGAAAAAGACCGGTCGTCTGATCCTGATCTCCGATGCCTGTGAACGCGGCAGCTTCCTGAATGACGTTGCTGCCAACGTCACCCGTCTGGCATTTGATTATCTGGATGCCCCCCCGGTCGTGGTCGGTGCCCCCAACAGCATTTCTCCGTGTCCGGAACTGGAAAGCTTCTACTATCCGCAGGCATCCTGGATCCTCGATGCGGTCAATGAAGCGATCCTGCCATTGCCGGGTTACAGCTCAAAGATGAACTTCACCCGCGTTGAAAAACTGCGTCGTGCAAAATTGGGAATCTAAGTTATGAAAACAACTGCAGTAAGACTTTACGGCAAAGAAGATCTCCGGCTCGAAACTTTCGATCTGCCGGAGATCACCGAATCCGAAATTCTCGCCAAGATCACCAGCGACAGTATCTGTATGTCCACTTTTAAAGTGGCGGAGCAGGGAGCTGCCCACAAACGTGTTCCGAATGACGTAGCTGAAAAGCCCGTCATCGTCGGTCACGAGTTTTGCGGAGAGATCGTTCAGGTCGGTGCCAAATGGCAGGATCAATTCAAAGCTGGTCAGCGTTTTGCGATCCAGCCGGCGATGAACTACAAAGGTTCCATGGCGGCTCCGGGTTACAGCTATCAGTACATCGGCGGTGATGCCACTTACATCATCATCCCCGAAGAAGTGATGCTTACCGGCTGTTTGCTGCCCTACAATGGCGAAGCGTTTTTCCACGGTTCTGTTGCGGAACCGGTTTCCTGCGTGATCGGAGCTTTCCACGCCCAGTATCATACGACCAATGGCTGCTATGAACATAAAATGGGTATTGTTGAAGGCGGAAAAATGGCGATCCTCGCCGGTGTTGGTCCGATGGGACTGGGTGCAGTGGATTATGCGATCCACGGTCCCCGTCGCCCGAAACTGCTGGTGGTCACTGATATTGACGATGACCGTCTTTCCCGTGCTGCAAGTCTGTATACGGTGGAAGATGCCAAAGCCAACGGTGTTGAACTGGTTTATCTGAATACCGGTTGTGAAGATCCGGTTGCCAAATTGATGGAAATTTCCGGTGGAACCGGTTATGATGATGTCATGTGCTTTGCCCCGGTGCGTCCGGTGGTTGAGCAGGGCGACAAGATTCTCGGCAAAGATGGCTGTTTGAACTTCTTCGCCGGTCCGTTGGATCCGCAGTTCAAAGCTGAATTCAACTTTTACAATGTCCATTACGCCTCCACCCACATCGTTGGTACTTCCGGCGGTAATACTGATGACATGAAAGAAGCTTTGAGCCTGATGGAACAGGGCAAGATCAATCCTGCCTGTATGATCACTCACATCGGCGGCATGGATGCTGTCATTGATACCACGCTCAATCTGCCCAAAATCAAGGGTGGTAAAAAGCTGATCTACACCGGTATCAATATGCCTCTGACTGCGATCGCAGATTTTGCAGAAAAAGGCAAAACGGATCCCTTCTTTGCCAAACTGGCAGAGATCGTATCCCGTTACAATATGCTGTGGAATGCAGAAGCGGAAAAAGCTCTGCTTGAACATTTCAACGCATAATTGGCCGTAACAGGTTGAAAAAATCCCCCGAAGTGAAAATTTTTGCTTCAGGGGATTTGCTTTTTTTGAATAAAAACGCTATATTAATAGTGTAAATAGTGATTTGAAAGGAATTTGTTTTTTTTTTTCGATATTTAAGAACGTTTTTTTATTGTAAAATCAAATAAGGCATCCGCTCCAGAACTACCACTTCGAAATAAGATGTCAGCAAAACATATTCGATTGTGTTGCCAATACCGGCGGCTCATTTCGAAGTATGTGTTTTGCTGGCTGTGGTAGGCTTGGAGCGGGCATTCATCGGAATGACCGCCTTTTTTATACCCTTTTACCGGAGGTGTCAAGAGAGATAATTTTTACATAACGATCAAATTGTACTGAAAACTTGTGTCCGCTCCAGATCTACCACATCAAAACGAACAAGTCAGCAGAAAAGCATGATAAAATCAGGATAATAATTTACCCTGAAAATTTTTCCTGCCCGGATTGTATTTTCATTCCGGGGATATTTTGCTTTGCAAATAAAAGCGGATACTTGGTATAGAGTATCCGTTTTTTTTATTGTTAAAAAAATTAAAATAAACAGAAAAGGAAAATATGAAGATAAAAATTTCAGTAATTGTTCCCGTTTTCAATACAGCTCCATATTTGAAAAAATGTCTTGATTCTCTGTGTGCCCAGACTCTTTCCGGCATCGAATTTATTTTAGTCGATGACGGCAGTACAGATGGTTCCGGATGTATACTGGAAGAATATGCAAAAAGCGATAACCGCTTAAAGTTGATTACCCAGGAAAATCGGGGATTCGCAGGTGCAAGAAACAGAGGACTTGACGAAGCGAATGGAGAATTTATCGGATTTGTGGATAGTGATGACTGGGTGGAACCGGATATGTTCCTGAAATTATGGGAAAAACATAATGCCGATTTTCAGGCGGATATAATTCAATGTTCCTGTATGCATGAATACGTAAATGAATCCGAATCTATTCCGATTTGCAATAAAGCAATTATAAAATTACTTGCCCATTCCGGAGGAAAATTAAAAGGTTCAGAAGCTCTGATACTGGATGACGGTACTATTTGGAATCGTATATACCGCCGCCGCATGATAGAAGAAAATAATATTTGCTTCAAAGATGAAATGACATTCGGCGAAGACGTGTTTTTTTATTGGAGAGCTCTGATTGCTGCGAATAAAATCATTGCATTACCGGATCATCTTTATCATTACCGCCGTAACCGTCCGGGATCACAAGTAGCAAGTACTGACCGGCGGATATTTGCTTATTTCAAAACAATCTCCTGTATAGATTTATTTGTAAAAGAAAAAAATCATGCAGAACTTATTCCATGGGTGAATCATTTGAAGTTAAGTTATCTGTCATGGGGTTTTGAGCGTTTGAATCCGGAGTTTTACCAAGAGTATTTTGATCAATATTGTAAATTTCTTACTGATACCGGAATGGATATAAATTCCCCTGTGAGTTTTCCACCGTTTTCCGGTAATATTATGTATGACCTGCGTTATCTGGTTTTGCGGATTTTGCATCCTCTGACGTTAAGAACTGTTTTGACCGGTAATTTTTCCGGATTTATGAAAATCATCAAATTAAGAAAATTTCTTTCCGGACTTCCGCTGATATTAAGACATTGAACGATGAATAAGTATATTGATCATTTATTTTCCTCTATCCGTCAATATGGATTATTCTATATTGTAACCGGATTTTGGAATACTCTTTTCGGCTTAGGATTATATACTTTGTTACTGATAATTTATGGTCAGAAACACTATCTGATATTGGGTGTACTCGCCCATGTTATAGCAGTAACCAATGCATTTTTATGTTACAAATTTTTTGTATTCAAGACGAAAGGGAATTTTTGGAAAGAGTATTTAAAATGTCATCTGGTTTACGTCAGTGGAATGCTGCTGGGAAGTGTGGAGATGTTTATATGTGTATCTTTGCTCGGCTTTAATGCGATTTATTCCAATATTATCATTACTTGTATCAATATTTTTATTAATTTTATTGGACAGAGATATTTTTCTTTTTCTTCCAAATCATGCCGCAGGAAAAAGGAAGAATCGAAAAAAACGGCAATGCAGGAGGATATATCATGAAATATCCGGAAATTTCAGTAATTATTCCGGTTTTCAATACCGGAACAATTTTACAGGATACGATCAATTCGGTATTGGATCAGACGTTTGAAAATTTTGAAATTATCATCATCAACGATGGTTCAACAGATAGTGAAACATTGAAAATACTTTCTTCTCTGCATGATATCCGGATCAGGGTTATTCATCAGGATAATTCCGGAGTGGCGATTGCCCGTAATCGTGGAATTGATGAATCCCGAGGTGATTATATCGCATTTCTTGATCACGATGATTTATTTATGTCGGAAAAACTTGCTGAATCGGTAAAAATATTTGAAAAATATGAAAATACTGTTACTGTATATTCTGATATTATCCCTATCGGAAATATACAGTACTGCCGGTTTGAATTGAAAACAATCGAGGGGAAAATATTTGATAAACTTCTTGCACAAAATCAAGTGTATTCAATGAGTTGTGCGATGGTACGCAAGGATATTATTGAGAAATTTAAAATCCGGTTTGATGAATTATGTGAACCATGCGATGATTGGGATTTTCATCTGCGATGTGCATTGCATGGCGAATTTCATTATCTGGAACTGCCTTTGACAAAGTATCGTTTTTATAGTGGAAATCAGAGTCGGGATCAAATAAAAATGCGTCATGCCGGAATCAGGACAATACATAAATATTTACGGATTCTATCGGAAATTTCCGAGCTGTCCGGTTTTTCCAAGTGGAAATTATTCCGTTCTATATGTTTTGCCTTGTCTGAACATCATTATGGAATCGCATTTCAATATTTCGGAAGAAGACAGTTTTTACCGGTATTTATTCATGCCGCAAAGGCTTTTTTCTTTCAGCCGTTATCGACTAAAGTTTTTGGTTTTGTTTTCCGGAAATTGAAAATAGTGAAAAAAGCTCAATGATTTTACAAAGCGAGTTTTTTATCGCAGATATTCAAGGTGGATTCCCGGTGGGAGATCACGATAAGAGTGATTTTGCCTTTGAGATTATTCAGCACATCGCAGAAAGCATTTTCGGTTTCTGCATCCAACGCACTGGTGGCTTCATCGAGAATGAGCAGCTTTGTATCGTGATACAAGGCTCTGGCGATGCCGATACGCTGGCGTTGCCCGCCGGAAAGATTGCCTTGAGAGGTCAATTCAAGTTCCGGAGAAATGGAATCCAGTCCGGCAAGGGCAAGTGATTTTTTGACTTTTTCAATATCGGGATTTTCTTCACCGAAAGCGACATTTTCAGCGACAGTACCTTCCAGCAGGAAAATATTTTGAGGTACGATTCCGATTTGTTTTCTCCATCCGGGGAGATTCCCGGAAATATCGATTCCGCCGGCAGATATGGCACCGGCATCAGGCTTGAGTAGTCCCATAAGCAGATCGATCAGGGTGCTTTTTCCTTTTCCTGAACGGCCTGAAACAGCCAGAGAAGATTTGCTTTCGATGGTCAAATCGAAGTTGTCAAAAATCTTTTCACCACCTTGGTAAGCGAAAGAAAGATTTTTTAATTCGATGGTTTTCCCGGCATCGGCACAAATTGCCGAAGCCGGTGGTTCCTGCGGCAGATCCCGCAGAATTTTTGTGATCAATTCCAGATTCGGTACATTTTGCTTTATCAGGGTCAAATTGTAATGACAGCGGCTCATTGCCGGCAGGATTCTTCCGATAGCGGCGGTCAGCACTGCAAATGTAAGCAGGATTTCCGCTTTGGGAATATTGAGTAAAAGCATAATGACAAATGCTCCTCCGGCAAGGAGTATTGAAGCTGATTCCAGAACCAGACGTGGAAGTTGTCCGAGAGTATAGAGTTTATTGGCAAAACGGCTCATTTCCGCGTAGCTGCGGTCAAATGAATTCTGGAAAAAATCCTCTTTTGCACACGATTTTATGGTTTTTTCTCCGGAGATCCCGCATTGCCGCATCCGGTTTTCCTCAATGGATGCTTTGAGAAAAAGTTCACCGTTTTTACGGTTTGCCTGTTTGGTGAGGTATTGGGTAACAAGGGTGATAGCGAGCATGAAAAAGATTCCGGGTACGGTGATAGCGGGGAATATGATAATGGATGCGGCTGCTAAAATAAAGATGACCATAATATCTGCGAGGATCTGCATGGCTGGCAGGAGAATGAGATTGCCCACATCATTCAGCCTGACGAAGCTGCTGAAACAGTAGTCCGGAGAAAGCTGATTGAAACTTTCAAAATCGGCGTGGAGAAAATTTTTATAAATACGGTGTGCAAGTTTATTGCGTACTGCAAAGATGAAATTGCTCTGAATGTGGATTATGAAGTAGGCAAAAAGATTTTTTGCTACCAGAAGGATGCCGATCCCGGCAACTGCACAGGCTACGGCGATTTCCGGGGAAACACCGGGTAAAATCCGGGCGAGAAACCCTGCGGCATTTTTCCCTGCCGGATTTTCCGGAGAGAGAAAAAGTGTTGCCGCAGCAAGCAAGACTCCGATACCTGCCAATTCCATCAGAGCTGAAAATGCCATGAGCATTGCAATAAAAATAAATTTGCGTTTATCCTGCGGCGGAAAAAGCCAACGCAGTTGAGAAAAAAATGTTTTCATCATGAAAAATCCTGTAAAAAATATCAATTATATTAATATAAAGCCGATATGCGAGGTTTGCAAGTTGAAAAATTCACTTAGACAGATTACATTATAAACGATACTGAAATCAAAACATCAGGAGATAAGAAAAATGGAACTGCGTTTTTTCAACACGATGGAAAGGCGTCCGATGGTTTTTGAACCGTTGAATGCCGGTTGTGCCAAAATGTATACTTGCGGACCTACTGTGTACAATTATGCCCATATTGGAAATTTCCGTGCATATATTTTTGAAGATATTTTGCGGCGTACACTGGAGTATTTCGGATATTCGGTTACTCAGGTGATGAATTTGACCGATGTGGATGATAAAACCATCCGGGATTCCAGAAAAGAGGGATTGCCGCTGCGTGAATTTACCGCCCGCTATAAAGAGGCGTTTTTTGAAGACATCAAGACGTTGAAGATCGAGCCTGCTGAAATTTATCCGGCGGCGACCGATCATATTCAGGAGATGATCGCTCTTATCCAGACACTTATGGATAAGGGATTTGCTTACCAGGCACAGGATAAATGCATTTACTTTTCCATTGAAAAATTCAAAGATTATGGTAAACTTGCCCGTATCGACCGGGAAAATCAGCGTGACGGCGTGCGTATTTCCACTGATGAATATGCTAAAGATGCAGTTGGTGACTTTGCTTTGTGGAAAGCATGGGATGAGGCAGACGGTGATGTTTTCTGGGAGAGTCCGTGGGGCAAGGGTCGTCCGGGCTGGCATATTGAATGCAGTGCGATGTCGATGAAATATCTCGGTGAATCTTTTGACATTCATACCGGGGGAGTGGATAATATGTTCCCTCACCATGAAGACGAGATCGCCCAGAGCGAGAGTGCCACCGGTAAAAAATGGGTCAATTACTGGCTGCATTGCGAACACCTGATGGTGGATGGTACAAAAATGTCCAAATCACTGGGCAATTTCTATACGCTCCGTGATCTGCAGAATAAAAACTGGACCGGCAGAGAGATCCGCTGGGTGCTGGTAGGGGCTCATTACCGTAAAAAGCTGAACTTCACTCTTGATGCATTGGCTCAGGCACGGGAAACTCTGGGCAAATTTGATGCACTTTTCGACCGTCTTAAAGGGATTTCTGCTCCCGGAGACGGCAGTGAAGTAAAAGAATTGATTGAAAACAGCAAAAATGCGTTTGCTTCCGCTCTGGCTGATGATCTGAATATCGCTCCGGCACTGGCAGCGGCATTTGAATTGATGCGTGGAGCCAACCGTCTGGCAGATGGTCAGCAGCTTTCCGGAGCCGGAGCCCAGGCTGTACTGGCACTTTTCCGTGACTTTGACCGGGTTATCGGCTGTTTTGAAGTTGATGCGGTGCGTGAAAGTGCAGAAATTCCGGCAGAGGTCACAGCTCTGGCAGAGGCTCGTGCCGCTGCCCGCAAAGCTAAAGATTTTGCAGAAAGTGACCGTTTGCGGGATGAATTGGCAAAACTTGGTTTTGCCGTAAAAGATATTCCCGGCGGAGCGTGGGAATTGAAAAAACTTTGATTTTTACAGCTTGTTTTTTCTTCTCAGCAGTTTATATTGCATAAAAGAGGAGAAAAAACTATGCATAAAATTGAAAAACTCAGTGCCGCTGCTTTTCCGGTGGCGGTTCGTCGTGGGGTCGTGCTGGTGGATTTTTTTGCCCAATGGCATGGCCCCTGTCATAAACAGGGGGAGCTGTTGGATACGCTGGCAGATGGTGATCAGATTCCGGATGAAGTGAAAATGGCGAAAGTGGATATTGATGAAGCTCCATTGATTGCTGCCAAATTTGAAGTTGATGTGATTCCGACCCTGGTAGTATTCCGCGATGGTATGGAAGTCGGCAGGATTGTCGGAGAAACTGACAAAAATCATCTGCTTGGATTATTTGAAGATTGAAAAAAAACTGGCAGTGGAAAATTTTACCACTGCCAGTTTTTTAATGCTTTTTCTGCGGCAGAAAATGGTTTGCTGCCGAAAAAACCCCGGTATGCAGACAACGGGGAGGGGTGGGCATTTTCGATGATGGTATGCTTTGTTTTGTCGATAAGAGCGAGTTTTTTGCGGGCGAAACCACCCCAGAGCATGAAAACCAGACCGGATTTTTCTCTGCTGAGAGTGGAAATGACTGCATCGGTAAATTTTTCCCAGCCGAATTTGGCATGACTTCCCGGTGAATGGGCATCGACAGAGAGGATGGAATTGATCAGCAGTACACCGTTTTCAGCCCATTTGCCCAAGTGTCCGGATTCCGGGGCAGGTCTTTGCAGGTCGCTGGAAAATTCCTTGAAAATATTCCGCAACGATGGCGGCAGCGGAGTTCCATCCGGTACTGAAAAAGCCAATCCTTCAGCTTGTCCGTCATCGTGATACGGATCTTGACCGAGCAGAATGATCCTGACATTTTCCGGTGGAGTAAGTTCAAAAGCGGTAAAAATTTTGCCTTCCGGAGGAAATACGGTAAAATCTTTCCTGCGAAAAGAGAGTTTTTTCAATGGTTCTTCCCACAAAGAGCTTCCGATACCGGCAGCGGTAAGAAAATTTATCCAGTTTTCAGGCAGATGGTCACTCATTTTCACTTCCGTAATAAAAACTTACAGGATAGATACTGTTCGGGAAAATCCGGATATTTTTGAAACGGTTTGATACCGCAACCAGTGCATCGGAGCAGAAAAGGAAAGTGTACGGCTGTTCATCGTGAATAAGTTTTTCGATTTTATGGTTCATGGCAATTCTTTTATCCATATCGAATTCCTGCCGCAATTTTACGATCAATTCATCCAGTTCCCGGTTGCGAAATGAGATGAAGTTATCACCACCGATATTGCTCTGGCTGGAGTGGAATATCTGAAAAAGATCCGGATCATCGCTATTTGCCCAACCGAGCGAACATGCTTCAAACTTCTGGTTTTTCAATCTTTCAAGCAGCACGCTCCACTCTACTGTCTGCAATTTCATATCAATACCGGCGGCGGCGAAGTCATTTTTGATCATCAGCAGCATCCGGTGCTGGGTGGTTGCTCCGGAAATCTGCAGCATGGTGAAAGAGAATTTTTTGCCGTCACGTTCCAGAATCCCGTCACCGTCAACATCTTTCCAACCGGCTTGAGCAAGAAGTTTTCCGGCTTTTTCCGGATCATAAGGCCATGGTGAAAGTTTGCTGTCAGAGTAGACAGAACCGGGGATGAATGGTCCTTTTGAAATTTTTCCGCAGCCGAAATAGAGTTTATCAAGGATCGCCTGCCGGTTGATGAGCATAGTCAATGCCCGGCGGGTGGCGGCATCACGGAAGCAGTGGATGCGGTGGTTGTAACCTAAATAACTGTAACTGGTGTAATCCGGATAACGGAGTTTTTTTATCATACCGGAAGTGAATTCAGCTGTTCCGGTACGGGTGAACCATTGTTCTGCGGAAAGACCGAGTAAATTTACTTTGCCTGCCAGAAGAGCTTGGAAACGGGTATTGGGCAGTTTGATTATTCTGAATATCCGTTTGGGGATCGCCGGGGCGGCACCGAAATCGGCACCGAGATAATCAGGATTTTTTTCCAGCACGATCTCTCTGGAATTTTCCCATGAACGGAAGATATAGGGACCGCAACCGACGATCATCCGGTTGCGTTTGTGATCATTGTTGAATTTTTTTGCATCAAATTTGCCATCCGGGCAGTAAAAGTGGCGGGGCAGGGGAAAGAGGGTCAAAGTTGAAGCCATTGAACCGTAATATTTTTTTTTCCAGACTACGGTCAATTCGTAGTCGTTGATTACCTTTACTTCCTGAATATCGGCATAGTATCCGCGCAAAGCGGCACAATTTACATTCGGATTGCAAATGGTATCCACGGTGAATTTTATATCATGGGCGGTAACTTCTTTTGCCGGATGGCTGATTCCGGTTTCCGGATCGGTGAATGATTGCCACTTTACATTGTGCCGCAACTTGATATGATAACTTTTCCGGTCAGGGGAAATCGTGTAGCTTTCTGCGAGTACCGGCCGGAATTTTTCCCGGTGCTGCCAATCTCTTTCTGCAAGAGAGAGCGAACAGAGTGAAAAAATATCCTGAGCCGATTTTTCATTTGAAAGCAATGGATTCAATCCCGGCGGATCAGATGAGATCACCGTTACTAATTCGCCTCCATCAACGGCATCTTTTGCAAAATATTCCATATTGGCGAAATCTCCGGTACGCCGGCTTTTTTGCGGAGATTTTTCCCGTTCGGAAAATGCAGAAAGTTTTTCTTTAAGCATGATATTGGCTTTTCTTGCCCGGTCAAAACTGACAGTCAGAGAGTAGAGCAGAAAAATATTTGCCAGAAGCAGAATGATGATAATGATCTGCAGAAGTGAACGCATGACCGGCTTTACCTTTGGGAAATGCGGTAAGTCATGATCGCTCCGATGAGCTGGAAAACGATATTGGGTATCCACAGCAGATATTGCGGATAAAGCCATGAAAAGTTATCCAGGGACTCAAAAAGGATGATCGAGAAAAAGTATACTGCCGCAAGGATCACACTGATAAAAATACCGATGGAAGTTTCCCTGCGGCTGGTTCGGATGGCAAGCGGCATACCAAGCAGCAGAAAAGCGATCGGAGAAAGGGCGAAAGCGATACGTTTATTCAGTTCGATTTCCAGTTTGGTGGTATTTTGTCCGGAAAGTTTTGTCCGGCGTATTTCTCCGAGCAATTCATTCATCGGCATATATTTTGGTCTTTCACTGAGACGTTCGGCATTTGCCTGTTTGCCGTAGTTGAATTCAAAAGAGAACGTTTCTGCGTATCCGCGGGAGATTCCTTTTTGAGATTCTTCCCTGCGGTCGGTGAACATGCAGTCAAAAAGGTCGAAACGGATGATCATAGTATCGGTATTGGTCACGACTTTTCCTCTGGAAGCATTTATTTCCTGTAAAATATTTCCGGCATCATCGGTTTGGAAAAATTGTACTCCCCTCAGCTCATTATCGCCGATACGGTCATCAATGGAGATCACGATATTGGCATTTTTTCCTGCCCGGTGGCTGAATGGATTGCCGGGGGCAAAAAGGGCGGTGGGGCGGAGCATTGCTTCATTATTGAGCATACTGCGGGATTTCCAGAGCAGGGGAGGACCGATTTCAACTTGCAGATAGAGGCAGACCCCGGTCAGGATGAAAGTTATCAGCAGCAGCGGGCTGAGAATCTGCAAGATACTCACGCCGCAGGCACGCATTGCAGTTATTTCGCTGTCGGCGGACATTCTGCCGAAAATCAGTACCACAGAAACCATAACCGCCCATGGCACTGTGAATGTGAGAATCCTCGGAAGAAGGTACAGTATGTATTTCCCGAAAGCTTCAAGTGGGATTCCTCTGGCGATAAATTCCAGCACTTTTACCAGATTGGCACCGGTCATGGCAAATGTCAGTACCAATATAGCCATAAAGAAAACTATAAGAAATGATTTGGTTACATACCAGTTCAGACAACGCATCAGTATATCTCCGTAAAAAATTAAACGTTGTATACCATAGCACCGGTAATCGTTTTTTTCAAGTTTTTCCGCTTGAATTACGCCATGTTTCTGAGTATATTAAATAGTGAACATCTGTTTTTTATCAAAAAATCAATCCGGAAGGAGTTTTTTATGCACGGAGTTGTTATTATCGGTGCCGCCGGCAGAATGGGGCGTCGTCTGGTCGACAATGTGGCAGCCAGTGAAAATCTGAAACTGGCAGGTGCAGTCGAGTATCCCGGTTCACCTTTTATCGGTCAGGATGCCGGAGTAGTTGCCGGTTGCGGTGAAACCGGAGTGAAGATCGTCGGTTCTCTGGAAGAAGCTCTGCTTTCCGGAGCAGATGCGGTTATTGATTTTGCCACCGGTGGAGTTATTGAAGCCGCACGTCTGGCGGTGAAGAAAAATTGTGCAATGGTTATCGGCACAACTGCTCTTACTGCTGAAGATAAAGCCGAGTTGCAGCGTCTTGCCGATGAGGAAAACGGCAGGATCGTTGCCGCAAACAATATGAGTGTCGGAGTGAATCTGCTTTTTAAACTGGTGAAAGAAGCAGCAGCATTTCTGGGAATTGACTATAATGTGGAAATTGTGGAAATGCACCATAATAAGAAACTTGATGCTCCCAGCGGTACAGCGTTCCGTCTCGGGGAAGTTGTCTGTCAGGCACGTCAGTGGCAGTATGATCAGGCTGTGAAAAACGGCAGATCCGGTATGGTTGGGAAACGTCCGGCAGAGGAGATCGGAATGCACGCTCTCCGCGGCGGAGATGTCGTCGGTGATCACACGGTGATTTTTTCAGCCGAAGGCGAGAGATTGGAATTATCCCACAAAGCATCGAGCCGAGATATGTTTGCCCGTGGTGCACTTCTGGCGGTGGAATATCTTCTTGAGGCTCCTGCCGGGGTTTACGATATGCAGGATGTGTTGAATCTGAAATGAGCCGTCGTGACGAACTCAAGCAGATATTACTGCGTCATTTGCTGCTTTACGGCAGATCGACCCGACCGGAACTGGTTGCATTGACCGGTATCCGGGCAGCGACTGTTTTTGAAGCGATTGATGAATTGAAAACAGAAGGAATCGTTCAGGAACCGGAAAGGCGGGGCAAAAAAACCGGCCGCCGGGCTCCGGAATTGAGTTGTGCCGCTGACTGCTGCCATATTATCGGTGTCGAACTCAATCTGACTGGCTGTATCGGAGTGATCATCAATGCTGTCGGGGAAGTCGTTCATTGTGTGGAACATCCTGCCGGGGAAAGAGGTTCTCTGATTGAAGTCAAACATGAAATTCTGGAAATACTTCAACATTTGCGGGATCTTGCCGGAGAAAACTGGCATCTGGTGCGTGGGCTGGGATTTGCCGATCCGGGGTTGGTGGATATTGAAAAAAATTGTTCCATCCGGGCAGTGAATATTCCGGCATGGCAGGAGCTTGAAACCGGAAAAATGTTGAGCAATGCTTGCGGATTGCCGGCACAGATCTGGCCGGAAGCGATGGTCAAGACCCGCATGGAGTTTATTCAGCGTCTTCCGGATGCTCCGGAAAGCATATTCAACTTCGTTACCGAAGACGGTATCGGCGGCGGTTTTATTAAAAAAGGTGAATTGTTTATCGGCAGTTCGGGCAGGGCGATGGAAATCGGTCACATCGTGGTTCGTCCGGGAGGGGCAAGGTGTCAGTGCGGAAACTGCGGTTGCCTGGAATCGGTTGCAAGTCCGGCAGGGTTGGCGGAAAAAATCGCCGAATCCCGTGCCGCAGGGGTCGACCTCGGCGGTTTGCCGGAAAATTTTTCGATGGAAATTTTTGCTGAATTTGCCGCCCGCAACCGTGGAGTACGGATCATTGCCGATGAACTTTGCCGGGATCTGGGCAATGCATTGAGTGTTGCAGTGATGTTGTTGAATCCTGAAATGATCGTGATTTCCGGTAAATTTGCCAGTCTTGGCAGCTTTCTTACCGATTCTCTTCGCCGTGAACTTGAGCTGCGTTGTTTTCCGGAAGCGGTAAATGAGCTTAAAATAGAAATATCCACCCTCTCGCCGTCGGATACCGCCCGTGGTGCGGCGATGATGATGCGTGACCGGGTACTTCTGGGAGAATGCTGAATTTTATGAAGATTGTTGTCGATGATAAAATCCCGTATTTGCGGGGTGTTTTTGAAAAATTTGCTCAGGTTGTTTATCTGCCGGGCAAGTCAATAACTCCGGCAGATGTTGCCGATGCCGATGCCTTGATTGTGCGGACAAGAACCCGCTGTGACAAGGCATTGCTTGCAAATAGTTCAGTCCGTTGTGTGGCAACTGCCACTATCGGTTTTGACCATATAAATTCCACCGAACTTGCTGAATGCGGTATAAAGTGGAGCAATGCTCCCGGATGCAATGCGGACAGTGTGAAAAATTATATTTCCAGTGCATTGGTTTCCGGCGGCATGGATTTGTGTGGAAAGACCATCGGCATCATCGGAGCCGGTCATGTCGGCAGCCGGGTGGCAGTTGCGGCAAAGGCACTGGGAATGAATGTTTTGCTCAACGATCCGCCCCGGGCGGAAAAAGAGGGCAGTGCCGGTTTTACAGAATTGGATGAGCTGCTGGCAAAATCAGACGTAGTCACATTGCATGTGCCATTGGAAAAAGGTGGTAAATATCCCACCATTGGTATGGCAGACAGGTCATTTTTTCAGAAAATGCGTCATGGAGCATGTTTTTTCAACAGCTGCCGCGGAGAAGCGATTGATGAAAAAGCTTTTATTGAGGCGAAAAAATCCGGCAGGATCGGCTTGGCTCTGATGGATGTGTGGCCGGGGGAACCGGATTTGAAAAAGGAGCTGCTTGAAGCTGTTGAATTGGGAACTCCTCACATTGCCGGATATTCTGCTGACGGCAAAGCCAATGGTACAACTGCTGCAGTAAGATTTGTGGCTGGAGAACTTGGAATAAGTGAATTGACCAAGTGGAAACCGGAAGTATTGCCGGAGCCGGTATATGAAAGAAAAATCGATCTCTCCGGTATTCAGTCTGCGGCAGAGGCGTTGCAAAAAGCAATTTTGCATACCTACGATATACGCAAAGATGTGGAAATGCTGAAAAAAGAACCGGAAAAATTTGAAGCATTGCGCGGCAGTTACTGGATACGCCGGGAATTTTCCGCGTATACCGTTTGCAATGCCCCGGAAAATATACGGGAAAATCTGATCCTTTTGGGATTCAATGTTGAGTAATATGAAATATTTGCAGATAAAGGGGGGATTTATGACGTTTGCAGAGACTTTAAGCGATAAAGAACGCCGCAGAGGCAGGATTTACGCTTATTTTGCCTGTTTATCCGGCTGTGTTTCCGAGGTGATGTTAGACAGCAGTGCCATCATTATTATTTTCTTTTCGATGATCAATGCCGGAGATATGTTGACGATGTTCAGTACCAGTATCACCGGTATAATGGGAATGCTTCTTTATATTCCGGCAAGTGCGATAAACAACCGGTTCGGGCGTAAGAAAGTGGTGCATTGCAGCTGTATAGTCGGTTGTGCCGGATTTCTGCTGATAGCGTCAGCTCCGTTTTTCGGTGCGGCGGCGAAGTATATTGCTATTACCGGATGTATTATTTACTGTTTTCAACGCAGTACTTACGGTGCGGCATGGTATCCGCTTCTGGATGCATTTCTGCGTCCGCAGGATAGAGGTCGATTTTTCGGTACGATGCGTTTCTTTTACACCTGTTTTACCGGAGCGATGTTTTTTGTCATCGGTCTGGTGATCCAGCGTCAGTTATCTGTCTGGATATTGCAGGGGATCATCGCTGCTGCCGGATTGCTGCTTATGGCAAGGGATTTCTGTATATCCCGCTTCCCGGATAATCAGACCGCCCAGCCGGAAGCTCCGGATATCCGCAAAGGGTTGATGACAGCGATGAGAAATGGTTCGTTGACGGCATATTCGGTTTATCTGTCATTATTCACAATAGCCTACACATCGGTACTTCCTTTGACTTACATGTATCTTGACCGGTATGTAAAAATGAATAAGGGTACGGTTCAGATCATATCGTCTGTTGCTATTGCCGGTATGGTGGTCGGTTATTTCTGTTACGGCAGATTTCTTGATAAATTCAAACTTAAATATCTGGAATTATTTGCACATTGTACATTTATGCTGGTTGCCGCAGTACTCTTCTTTGTTGATAAATCCACAGCGTGTTTTCCGGTTATCGTCGGAGCAGCGGTGTTTTTCAATCAGTTTGCTACAAGTGTGTTCAACTGCAACAACTCTGCTGAACTTCTGGCACTTGCCCGTCCGGGAAATAAGACGATGGCGATGGCATTTGTGCAGACTTACAGCAGTATCGGCGGAGCTGTCGGACGTACTGCCACATCGCTCATTCTCGGCACAGCGATGCTTGCTCCGGTGTGGGATTTTTGCGGCAGGGAAGTGAGCCGTTATCAGACGTTTTTCCTGATGAGCGGAGTGTTGCTGCTGATAATGCTATTTCTGCTGCCGACGCTGCCCTCATTTATTCCCAATCGTGAAAACTATTATGAGCCGAAAAAATAATGTGGTATTGAAAGTTCTATTGCGGTGCATTATATTAGTTTTCAAGAGAAGTGATGTTGTTTTTGGTTAGAGGTTGATTATGAAAGATAAATCCAACGGTGGTTTTGATAAATTGACTCCGCGTGCCCGTCAGGTATTGATGCTGGCAAAACGGGAGTCTATGCGTTTTAATCATGGCTATGTCGGCACGGAGCATCTGCTTCTGGGATTGCTGGCTCTGGGCGATGGCGTGGCGGTGAATGTTTTGCAGGAGCGTGGTGTGAATCTGGATGCTCTGCGTCTGGAAGTGGAAAAAAGCTGCGGACAGGGCGAAACCACGATGCAAGCCGGTGAATTGGCGATGACCAGCGGTCTGGGTAAAGTTCTGGAATTGGCAGCGGCGGAAGCCAAAGCGATGAATTATAATTTTATCGGCACGGAGCATCTGCTTCTGGGGTTGTTGTGTGAAGGCAGCAGTCAGGCATCGAGATTGATGCGGAATTTCGGTTTGGATGCAGCCGAGATCCGCAGAGAAGTTCTCAAGGCACTTGATCCGGATTATCTGCCGGATAATCCGGAGCAGGAATCCGGAGAAAGTGAATCCGGCAGTAACGAAAGAGTTTCTTCCGGAAATTTCACCGCTCTTGAAGCTTTCGGCAGAAATCTGACCGCTCTGGCAGAAGCCGGTAAACTTGATCCGGTAGTCGGTAGATCCGATGAGATCGAAAGGGTAATCCAAGTGCTTTGCCGCCGGACAAAGAATAATCCGGTGTTGATCGGTGAGGCCGGTGTCGGTAAAACCGCGATTCTTGAGGGATTGGCTCAGGCGATAGCAGATAAAAAAGTGCCGGATATACTGGCGGATAAAATGATTTATTCCATTGACCTGCCGCTGATGGTTGCCGGAACCAAATACCGTGGTCAATTCGAGGAACGCATCAAAGGAGTTATTGATGAAGTCCGCAACTCCGGCAAAGTGATTTTGTTTATAGATGAATTGCATACGATTGTCGGTGCAGGCGGTGCGGAAGGGGCGATGGATGCTGCAAACATCATCAAACCGGCACTTTCCCGCGGCGAATTGCAGTGTGTCGGAGCCACCACTCTTGATGAATACCGCAAAGGAATCGAAAAAGATGCTGCTCTGGAACGCCGTTTTCAGCCGGTGATCGTCAATCCGCCATCGGTTGAGGATTCCATAAAGATCCTTGACGGCTTGAAAGAAACTTATGAAGATTATCACCATGTGCGTTATTTGCCGGGGGCATTGGAAAGTGCCGTAAAACTTGCCGACCGTTATATAAGCGGCAGATTTCTGCCGGATAAGGCGATCGATATAATGGATGAAGCCGGTTCGAGGGCCCGTATATCGCAGGTTATTCCTCCTCCGGATACCGAAGGATTGGAAAACCGGATCACGGAAATATCGGAAAAGAAGATCAAGGCAGTTGCCGGTCAGGATTTTGAAGCTGCAGCAAAATTCCGGGATGAAGAACGGAATTTGCGATCTGAACTGGAAAAACAGATCGCAAAATGGAAAAGTGTGAAAAAAGATACATATTCACCGGTAACACCTGCGGATATTGCTGCGGTGATTGCCAAACTTACCGGTGTTCCGGTTCAGCAGCTTGAAGAAGGCGAAAGTACCAAACTTCTGCGTATGGAAAACGAGTTGAAACAGGAGGTTGTCGGGCAGGATGCAGCGGTATCGGCGGTTTCCAGAGCATTGCGCCGTTCCCGTGCTGAATTGAAAAATCCCATGCGGCCGATTGGATCGTTTCTTTTTCTCGGACCTACCGGTGTCGGTAAAACCTTGCTGGCAAAAGCGTTGGCTGAATTCATGTTCGGTGATTCTGAAGCATTGATCCAGATCGATATGTCTGAATATATGGAAAAATTCAATGTTTCCCGCCTGGTCGGTTCACCGCCGGGATATGTGGGGCATGGTGACGGAGGAGAATTGACCGAAAAGGTTCGTCGCCGTCCTTATTCGGTAGTGCTTTTTGATGAGGTTGAAAAAGCCCATCCCGACGTGATCAATATGCTTTTACAGATTCTTGAAGAGGGTCGTATAACCGATACACTCGGGCGGAAAATAGATTTCCGCAATACCGTAGTGATAATGACCAGTAATGTGGGAGCGGCAGAGATTTCCGGAACCGGAACACTGGGATTTGCCACTGATGCGACTGCTGAAACGGTCAAGATGGAAGAACGTTTGCAGGCGATCGCCAAAAAGTATTTCAAACCGGAATTCATCAACCGTCTGGATGAGCTGGTCATTTTCCGCCAGTTGGATAAAACGGCATTGATCCGGATCATTGATCTGGAACTGGATAAACTCCGCAAAGTGCTTGCCGAAAAGAATTTGACTCTGACCGTCAGCAACAAGGTCAAGGAATTCCTGCTGAAAAAGGATTTTGAGCCGGAATATGGGGCCCGTCCTTTACGCAGGGCAGTGGAGCACTGGATCGAAGATCCCCTTGCCGAAGAGATCCTGAAAGGCAGCTTTGCCGGAGCCACTGGAGCTGTTATTGAACTGGATAAGCAGAAAATCGTCATTGTCCCCGAAAGAAAAGGGGAGTAAGGAGGATCTATGCGTTGTCCGGAGTGCGGGGAAGAGAGTTTTCCCAAAAAGAAATTGATGACCGACGGTTGGAAAGTTACCGGAGAAGTTGAAGTTTGTGTGCTTTGCGGAGCTGTGTGGCAAAAAAGTTCTTCAGATGAAAAAGGGATGAAAAAAGAAGATTCTTCCCGCAGTCGTCTGGCGGTGCTGTTGGGTGGGGATTTGCCGGAAAAGGTGGAATTATCCGGAAGTGCTGATAAGCGATTCTGCCGCAACTGCCGGTATTTCATCGTGCATCCATTCAAAACGGTGTGTGCATTGAGTGATGAAGAGACCGATTCGATGGGCGAATGCGGAAAATTCGCCGCCCGTGATTGAGCGGTACAGAAAAATCAAGTATTTTCCGGTGCAGAATTCTTATTGACCGAGTTGTCGTTTGACTTCTGCACTTTTCTTGTATAAGTGGAAGTGGTAAATATTCCGCAGGCTTTTTTCCCGGTCAGCGGTCAGAGGGGCGATTGAACCGAATTTTTCGGATTCTTCTCTGCTTATTTTCCGGTTTTTGATATCGGGTGCGCCGAATTCCTGACTGTTTTTGTCGTAATGACCGTGAAAACGGATTTCTCTGCCGGTCAGGCAGAGTACGTCGCCGCCGTATTCCCGGGATTTTTCCAGAACTTTTTCTTCGATTTCAAAAGGATGTTTTTTTCTTCCGCCGCTGGCAGTGAAACGTCCGATGAGCAGATAATCATCCTGATTTTCCCGTGAATGAAATTCTTTAAGAGAGTTGTAGTGAGTGACACTTTCTGTGGGAGAAAATTTTTTCCCGGTATACTCCAGCTGAATACATCCGGCAGTCGCTGCCAGCAGACACAATAACAAAAAATTTTTCATTTCCAAAATACCTTAAAAAGAGTTTGAATTATCGTTGACAAAGATTAATATAACACACATTAGGTGCGGATTCCAATCTTTTTTTTGAAATGCAGCACTTTTTATACTGGAAAAATGATAAAGATGGTTGTAAAAAACGCTCTTCGGGGATATAGTATAAAAATGGCAGTGTAGACTGGTAATAAAATATTTTTATCATACAACAACATGAGAAAAGAAAGGCAGGTCATAAAATGGCTGGTAAACTGAGTGATGCGATCATTCTTGAAATCAAAGACAATGGTGCTTGCACCAAAGAATTTGCAGTGAAAATCAATGCTGACGCTGCAAAAAGTGAATCCAATAAAGTTGTTTCCTATATCGCCGGAGTGGCGAGCATGCCCGGATTCCGTCCCGGCAAAGCTCCGTTGGGCATGGTCAGCAAAAAATATGCTGCAGAAATCAATGAAGAGCTCCGCAACCGTTTCGTCGGTGCTGCCGTAGAAAAGATCGAAAGCGATGAAACTCTGGATCTGCTCTCACTGCGTTTCAAAGAGTTCGGCGAAATTAAAGCCGGTGAGGAATTTGCTTTCACCATGGAAGGTGTGGTTGCTCCTGCCGTCGATCCGGGTGATTACAAAAATCTGAAAGTTGATGTGCCGCTGGATGCTGTCGAAGAAAAAACTATCGAAGAACGTCTGGATATGTACCGTGCGATGTACGGCACTTACGCTGATGCCGAAGGTGTTGCCCAGGCTGAAGATATGCTGAAAGTTGACTACAAAGGTGACTTTGAGCTTCCCGAAGATGCCAGTGCATCTTTGAAACGCCAGATTGAAGCCGCAGATGCTTTCATGTGGCTCAATGAGCCGGAAAATATCCCCGGCTGCATCAAAGCCCTGACCGGTGCTGAAGTTGGTAAGGAATATACTTTTGAAGCTGAATATCCGGCAGATTACCGTGAAGCTGCTCTTGCCGGCAAAAAAGTTTCCTACACGGTCAAAGTTTCCGCTATCCAGCGTCGTAAAAAACTGACTGATGAAGAGTTGGTTGAACGCACCGGAACCAAAGATATGGATACCCTGCGTGACAATATCCGCAAAGGTCTGGAACTGGATGCCAAAAATCAGCAGCGCCGCAATGCTTCCGAAGCTGTTTTCGCCAAACTGAATGAGCAGACCAATGATTTTGAACTTCCTGCCGCTCTGGTTGAAAACGAAGTTCAGAAGCTGATCCAGCAGAAAGCCCGTGAAGTTGTCAAGAGCGAAGAAGATGCTGAAAAATTCAAGGCAGAGCTTGCCGATCACCGTGCTGCGGTGGAAGATGATGCCAAAAAATCTGTCCGTCGTGCTTTGATCCTGCGTCAGATTGCCAAACTGGAAAAAATTTCCGTTGACGAAAAAGAGCTTGATGAACAGCTGCAGATGATGAGCCGTTACTATGGCTGCAAACCCCGCGAACTGCGTGACATGCTGGAAAAATCCGGTTCCATCGACGAGCTGCGTATGGATATCATCAACGGCAAAGTTTTGGAAAAATTGACTGAAACTGCGATCGGCTGATCGCAGTTCCGGGGAAATGTTTCAAAAATTGTGGGGAGCAATGGAGGATATTATGAAAAAAACAAATTCTTATCTGGTACCTACAGTTATTGAGCAGAGCGGTCAGGGTGAGCGTGCATTTGATATTTACAGCCGTTTGCTCAAAGACCGGATCATTCTGCTTGGTACACCGATCGATGATCAGGTTGCCGGATTGGTGGTAGCCCAGTTGCTTTTTCTGCAAGCTGAAGATCCCAAAAAAGATATTGAATTGTACATCAACAGTCCCGGTGGTTCAGTCACTGCCGGATTGGCGATCTACGATACTATGCAGCTGATCTCCTGCGATGTACGCACCTATTGTCTCGGTCAGTGTGCCAGCATGGGGGCGGTGCTGCTTGCCGCAGGGGCTCCGGGCAAACGTTTTGCTCTGCCTAACAGCCGGATAATGATCCACCAGCCATGGGGCGGAGCAGAAGGTACTGCCGCAGATATTGATATTCAGGCCAAAGAGATACTCCGTTTAAAAGAGATGCTCAATAACATTCTGGCGAGTCATTCCGGTCAGCCGCTTAAAAAGCTTTATAAAGATACCGAGCGTGATTTCTTTATGAGTGCACAGGAAGCATGTGAATATCATTTGATCGACAAAGTATTACCTTCAAAAAAGATCAAGAGTAAATAATGGCGAAATCCAGAGATAAACACACATGTGCATTCTGCGGCGTTGAACCGGGTCGTCAGAAAGGGGTGTTTTTCATTCCGAGTATGTATGAAGGTCTGGGAATTTGTTCAGAGTGTTTGAATAAGGGTTACGAGATTGTTTCTGATGTCCGTAAAGAGCAGGGCGGTTCTGCTGCCGGAAAAGATTCTCCGGTGGCATCGCTGGATGTGCCTTCTCCGCAGAAGATAAAAGCGGAACTTGACCGTTTCGTGATTGGTCAGGAGCAGGCAAAAAAAGTTCTTTCGGTAGCAGTTCACAACCACTATGCCCGTTTGAAAGCAAAATTTTCAGGAGCAGATAACACCCTTCCGGAAGAGTTGGCTGATGTGGAATTGGATAAGAGCAATGTCCTTCTGCTTGGTCCCACCGGCAGCGGTAAGACGCTTCTGGCACAGACTCTGGCAAAAATGTTGGATGTTCCCTTTGCCATTACCGATGCAACAACGCTTACAGAGGCAGGGTATGTCGGTGAAGATGTGGAAAATATTCTGCTGCGTCTTTATCAGGCATCCGGCAATGATATTGAGCGGACACAGATCGGAATTATTTATATCGACGAATTGGATAAGATTTCCCGCAAAGGAGAAAATGCCTCTATCACCCGGGATGTTTCTGGTGAAGGGGTTCAGCAGGCGTTGCTTAAAATACTGGAAGGCACGGTTGCCAATGTGCCGTCGCAGGGAGGCAGAAAACATCCCAATCAGGAATTTCTGCATATAGATACCAGCAATATTCTTTTTATCTGCGGCGGAGCATTTGTCGGTCTGGATAAAGTTGTTAAACGCCGCCGCGGCCGCCGGGTGCTTGGATTCGGTGACAATACCGGTGATGTAAAGCAGGAAAAGTTTGAAGATACGGAAGATACCGGAAAACTTTTCAGTGAATGCGAGCCGGAAGATCTGGTTCATTTCGGTTTGATTCCGGAATTGATCGGTCGTCTGCCGGTGCTTACAGCTCTTGAACCGTTGGATAAAGCGGCGTTGGTGCGTGTGTTGCAGGAGCCGAAAAATGCTCTGGTAAAACAGTATCGCCGTCTTCTGGCGATGGAAAAGGTCGATTTACAGTTTACCCGGGAAGCACTGGAAGAGCTGGCTGAAAAAGCTGTTCAGCGTGGAACCGGAGCGCGTGGTTTGCGTGCATTGATGGAAAAACTGATGCTGGATATTATGTTTACCGCCCCTGACCGCAAGGGGAAAAACCGTTGTATTATAACCGCAGAGGTAGTTCGTGGAGAATCCGGACCTGTTCTTGAACGAGTCTGATACGACAGTCGGCAAAACAATTGTATTTGCTGATGGTGATAACGGAGAAGAAGATCAGGATAATCTTTTATCCACATTGCCGTTAAAGCCGCAGGATCGTTATAAATTTATCCGCAGTATCGGATTCGGCGGTATGAAAGGGGTGTTGCTGGTTCATGACCGTGATACCGGTCGTGATGTGGCGATGGCGATCATGCCTGATTTCCGGGATAGACCGATTCATGATCTGAACCGTTTTGTCCGGGAAGCCAAGATCACCGCCAAACTTGAACACCCGAATATAGTGCCGGTTTACGATATTGGAATAGATAATTCCGGATCGCCGTTTTTCACGATGAAATATTTGCGTGGTTCGACACTGGCGGTTATTCTGAAACGTCAGCGTGCCGGAGATACGGAAATATTGGAAAAATTTCCCCAGAGCCGTTTGCTGCAGATGTTTGTGCGGGTGTGTAATGCGGTCGCATTTGCCCATTCCATGGGGATTTGTCACTTTGATTTGAAGCCGGGCAATATACATTGCGGAGACTTCGGTGAGGTGCAGGTTATCGACTGGGGATTATCCGGCGATATTTCTTCCGGAGAAGCGGGCAAGATCAAAGGAACCCCCGGTTACATGGCTCCGGAATTGATTTCCGGAGCGGTTGCTCCGGGAAAAGCGGCTGATATATATGCTCTCGGCGGCATATTGTATGCAATTCTGACCTTGGATTCACCATTTTCCGGATTGAGTCAGCAGGAAATTCTCAACCGTACAGCATTGGGTAAATTGATTCCGCCGTCTCTGGTCGGACCACAATTTCCGATCGGTCTGGAAGCGATTTGTCTGAAAGCTATGGCATTCAATCCTGACGACCGTTATCAGGATGCAATGGAAATCCGTTCTGATATAAATGCGTTGCTGACCGGTTATGCTGCAACGGCAGAAAATGCCACGGCATTGCGTAACTTTTTCCTTTTTATCCGGCGTAATATTTCCGGAGTGATAATTTCCGTGCTTTTGCTGCTGACCATTGTTTTTGCATATCTGGCATGGTATTTATATAGAAACTGAAAGGGTGGTAAATATGCCTTCCGTCGTTGTTCTTGGAGCTACAGGTTCTATTGGCAAAAGTGCCGCAGATGTTCTTGCTGCGAATAAAGATATTTACAAAGTGCATACCATTGCGGCATGCAATAATATTGCGGAATTGACCCGTCAATGCGAATTGCTTTCTCCTGCAAATGTTATAACTGCATCAAAAGAAAAATATCCTGAATTACAGAAAAGCATCGGTTCCGGTGCAAAAACATCATGCGGCATGGATGCCATGACTGAAATTGTTGTACAGGACGATGTGGATATGGTTCTGTGTGCGATTATCGGTACAGCCGGAATCAATCCGGTGCTGGCAGCATTGAAAGCCGGTAAACATGTGGCATTGGCGAGCAAAGAGGTGCTGGTGCTGGCAGGAGAATTGGTGATGAAAGCAGCCGCAGAATCACCCGGGGGCAGAATCGTGCCGGTCGATAGTGAACATTCCGGAGTATTTCAGTGTCTTGCCGGTCGTTCAAAAGAGGAGATCCGCAAAGTCTGGCTGACTGCCAGCGGAGGACCTTTCCGGAATTGGGAAAAGGAAAAAATTGCAAATGCCACCGTTGAACAGGCATTGGCACATCCTACGTGGAGTATGGGAAAAAAGATCACCATAGATTCCGCATCCATGATGAATAAGGCACTGGAATTGATCGAAGCAAGATATTTATTTGATCTGACTCCGGATCAACTTGACGTAGTCATCAATCCCCAGTCAATAGTTCATGCGTTGGCAGAATTGAGTGATGGTTCGATGCTCGCCCAGATGTCGGTGCCGGATATGCGTCTGGCGATAGCTTATGGTTTGAGTTATCCGCAGCGATTGACCAAACCGGGGAGTAATCTTAATCTGGCAGAAATGGGGAAGCTGGAATTTTTTGCTCCGGATAAAGATAAGTTTCCGTCATTGGAGTTTGCTGATGCAGCATTGCGTGCCGGAGGCACATTGCCGGCAGTGATGAATGCCGCAAACGAAGTGGCAGTTGAGCGTTTTTGTGCCGGAGAGATCAAATTTTCCGGAATATGGAAGATTGTGGGCGAGGTCATGGAATCAATGACTGTTGAACCGCAGGAGTCTCTGGAGCAGATACTTGAAGCCGATGCAGAAGCAAGAGCCAGAGCAAAAGAAATTTGCGGGTGAAAAAATGAGTGAAAAGCCGGTAAAAAACAAGATATTGCAACTGATTTTTCTGGCATCACTGATTCTGCCATTGATATTGATGACCGGGAATCCGGTTTACGATGAATTCTGGACACTGTTGAATTTTGTACCGTTGACACCGGGAAAGATCCTGACCGATTTGTCTCTGCCGAATAATCATCCGCTGAATACGCTTGCGATGAAAATATTTCTGCCGGTCTCTGATCAGGTATTGATATTGCGTTTGGCGTCGCTTGTCAGCGGAGCATTTATTCCGGTTTTGTGTGGTAAATTGGCATGGCATTGGAGCCGGAATAATAAATTTACCGCATTGGTATCGGCATCGCTTCTGGCGATGCTTTCTATCCCGCTGGTAATATTTTCCGGTTTGGCAAGGGGATATGCAATGCAGATATGTTTTTTTCTGCTGTGCATTTGGGGATTGACTCAAGTAAAAGAAAATCCTGTAAAAGCGGCTGTGTTCAGTGCAATCGGAGGTATTTGTACATGTTTAAGTGTGCCGCATGGGGTATTGTTTTTACTTCCGGCAGGAATCGGTTATCTGCTTTTTTCCTCTGATAAAGAACGCAGAAACCGCAATATGTGGATAGCGGCAGCAGTTATCGCTGTTTTTGCCGGGATTTTTTATGGAATAAATTTCAATGCGTTGCAAAATGCTCAAATCTGGGGCGAAAAAATCAGCGGTATTGCCGGATTTGTAAAGTTTTTCAAAAGGACAATGAAAGCATTGGTATTGATTCCTCCGGTTTTGCTGACGATTCCGGTCTGGTTTGCCAACTGGAAAAGGTTTGTTGTGCTTGTTTTATTATTCATCCCGGTCGCAGCAGCGGTTTTCAGCAATGCCGGACCGGAAAGATGTTATTTGTATTTTCCGGCGGCAATAGCTGTTGCCGGTGGTATCGGAATAGCTGAACTTTCAGATAAAATTGCCGAAAAGAAACGTTTGGCTGCAGCTGTAATTACGGTTCTTTTACTGGGCAGCAGTTCGTGGATGATCCAGTATGATTTCTGGAAAATACGGGATTATATTGCTGTTTTTGAAAAAAATCATCTGACGATGCCGCCTGAAATATTTCCGGTTTACCGGGCATCATCCGGTTATCCGGTGCGGTGTGGAACTGATGAAAGGATATTGGATCAATTCAATTACCGTATTTTTACCGGAGATTTCCGGGGAATCGCATTTTTTGAGTGTGCCGATGGACAATTCAACGGTTTGGATCTCAATGGCAGCGAAAAAACAATGCTGACATTTCTGAGAAGCAAAGCTGGTTTATATGGCGGTTCAGAGTGCCGGATTTATTCTTTGACCGGGGTTGAAAAAATGGTCTCCGGAAAAGAATATTTACTTTTGGCAGCTCTGAAAGACCGTCGGTTCAGAGAATTGGGCGAATATGGAGAAATGCTCTATTTGAATTCGTGGCTTTTGAGTGCAGGGCAGGCGGTGTTATTCAAATGCATAAAAGAAATACCGGCACTGCCGTCCGGTACAAAAATTTATTGTATCGGAGAGTCAGAATGAAAAATTCAGCACTGCTGTTGATATTGTTTTGTTTCTTTTTCTGGATACAACCGGTAAAGGCTCTTGATCCGGCGACAGTGACCACTGCTGCTCCCAAGGCTCTGGAGCTGGCGGCCATCTGGAGTCCGCATGCGGCAAATACGCTGCAGTCATGCGGAATCGGCTTGTATAATATCGGAGAAGCGACATTGCAAATATTCTATTTGCCGCTTGGGGTGGTGCAATGTTCGTTAGGGGCACCATTTGGTTTTTTCAGTGACGGAGTAACAAGTTTATTTACCGGATTGAAAGCTCCATTTTTACTGGTTTATCAGGTGATACTGTTGCCGGTTCGTCTGATAAGTCTGGGAACTGTGAAGTAAGGCGGATTTTTTTCTGTAAAAAAGCTTGACTAATAGTGATTGCGGGGTTATATTCATCACTGTTATTCAATATATGTTTATAAAATCACAGGTAAAGACGGATTAAATGTTTCAGAAATACAGAAATGTGGTATGTGCAGTTGAATTCGGTACATCCAAAGTCTGCGTATTGATCGGCGAAGTCGGCAGTCGCGGCGAGGTGGCGGAATTGCTCGGGCAGGGGATGTGTTATGCTCCCGGAGCTGTGATAAAGGGAGAGATCGCAGATGTCGAAAGGGCATCGGCAGCGTTGAGCAAAGCTCTTGAGGATGCAGACCGGAGTTCAGGCGGGGAGTTGGTTAATTGTCCGCTTATGACCATGCTGGTTTCCGGCTGCGGTATAGAATCCCGTCAGGCAACCGGTATTGTGACGGTAAAAAATCCCGATGGCATTATTACTGAAGCTGAAAAACAGGAAGCCAATGAAAATGCCAAAGTTATTGCTTTGGGCAGCGGCAGAGAGATCGTCAACACTTCAGCGTCTTATTATCTGGTGGATAAGCGTCGGGTCAGCAATCCATTGCGTCAAAGCGGTCAGCGTCTGGAAGCGTGGGTTCATATTATACACGGGGTCGCCAGCCGTATTGCAAATTTCCGGGAAGTTGTTATCGCATCCGGAGTGGAAAATGCCAGGGTCGAACCGGTTTTTTCGCCTTTGGCAGCGGGTATCGGAATTGTCAGCGATCTGGAACGTGAAAATGGATCTCTTCTGATCGACCTCGGAGCCGGTACAACAGAATATCTGGTCTACTTTGACCGGGGAGTTTGTGCATCCGGAGTTATTCAGCTTGGCATGGAGCATGTGGCAAATGATCTTGCGATCGGTTTGAATCTGCATATAGACAGTTGCCGCAAACTTCTGGAATCCGGAGCATTGGAACGGGCGATCATGGAGAAAAAGCCGGTATTGGAGTTTCCCGGTTCCGCCCGCAGAACGCGTCAGATCCCGGTAAGTTCATTTGAGGTGATAGTTGAATCCCGTCTGCGTGAAATATTTGAATTGATCGACCGTCAGTTGCGGGAAAAGGGTTCTCCCCGGGCATTGGGTGCCGGAGGCATTCTGACAGGTGGCGGTGCGGAATATTTCCGGAGCCGGGAACTTTTCAGCGAAGTTTTTGATATGGATTGCCGCATCGGGATGCCGGCGGATGCCGGCGGAGCTGTTGCAGATCTGGCGTCCCCCCGTTTCAGTGCGGTGTGGGGAGCATTGAAAGTTGCGGCATTTTTCCAGCAGAATTACGGACCGGCTCCGGAAGGCGGATTGAACCGTGTCATACAGTGGGTCAATGGTTTTCTGGGCAGGGGAGGCAGGTGATTAACGATGAGTGGAAATATTTGCATAATGGCGGTCGGCGGAGCCGGTTGCCGTATCCTCGGTGAATTTTCTGCTTTGGAAGAGGCGAAAAAATTCCGTTTGCTGGCATTGGATAGCGATGTGGAAAGTTTGAAAAATTCCGGCTTGCCGGAAGAAAATTGGATTCAGGCAGGCAAACTGCTGCGTTCCGGCAGAGGTTGCGGCGGGGATTTGATTTCCGGTCAGCAGGCATTGGCAAATGAGCGTAAAAATCTGGCAGCTGTTCTTGCAGATACGAAAGTATTGATTATTATTGCCGGTCTGGGCGGCGGCTTGGCAACCGGCGGTTTGCCGGTTATTCTCGGAGTTGCGGCAAAACTGCATATCGTTACCACTGTGATCGCGACACTGCCTTTTGCTATGGAAGGAGCTTTACGCCGTCAACACTCTGAAGATAAGTTGAAAAATGATATTCTGCCATTGGCAGATGCGGTCATTTCTTTGCCTAATGATTTGCTTTTTTCCACATTACCGGCGGAAGTATCTATGATCGATGCTTTCAAATTGTCTGATCAGGAAGTCTCCAGAACAGTGATGTCGTTGGTATCAATATTGGGCGGCGGTAATCTTTTCAGTGCTGATTTTGCCTCATTTACCGGAGTTTTGAAACGTCGTTATACCCTTTGTTCACTGGGAACTGCACGGGTCGATGTCGGAGATAATGCTGTTGAAAAAGCGATGGAAAAGATGCTTGCGTCTCCATTGCTCGGCGGGCCGGATGCACTGGATAATGCGGATGCGGTTTTATTCTCTTTGCTTGGCGGTCAGGAATTATCTCTGGCGACGGCACGGGCAGCTTTGGATCTCTGTTCCAGGCAGATACTTCCGGAATCAGAAAAGAATATTCTGCTCGGTGCATCTACCGCAGAGGAATTTGCCGGAAAATTGCAGTTGACCGTATTGGCGGTTCGTTATCTTGACAATAGAGAAGTGCTTCGTGAACCGGCTCGCAAAAAAGGCGGATCACGCACGGTTATTGCTGATGATGGTGATAGCGGACTTCAGATGGATCTGCCGAATCTGACTGTGGAAGACAAGGGAATCATGGAAAATACTGTTCCGGTGGTTTATGATGGTCAGGATTTTGATATTCCCGCATTCAAACGTCACGGTCAGGTGATTGATAGCGGAAAGTGATAATGAAGCAGAAAATCATTTATTTTGCAAAAAATTTATTTCTGATATTTCTGCCGTTGATTTCGTCAGGATTTCCGGTTAGACTTTTTTCTCTGGAGTATGTCGATCAGCGTTATCATACGCTTTCATATCTGCCGTATTCTGCGAGAAGTGTTTTTTGTGCAGTGGTGCTGATGATATTGTTGATTGCCGGAGAATATCTGTTATTTAAAAGACGTGGTACCCCGGATATTATTCAGGGATTGTTTTCCGCGAATAAGTTTTTGTATTTGTGGGGAATCGCTTGGATATTACCGCTGCATTACAGTATATTGCCATTATATGTTTTCTGTGGAGCATGGTCGGCAGCCCGCTTTTTTTCTGAATCTGGGATATGGTGGAATATATCCGGTAAAAAAGCATTGCTGATTTCCGGTTGTGCCGCTTTGATTGCCGGAATTTCCGGCGGATTGTGGCAGGTCTGGTCACTTCATCACCTGGGTATGCAGTGGTTTGACTGGGGACACTTCTATGAAGTATTGACCAATACGTTGAAGGGAAAATTTTTCTATCTTGACCTTGAAGGCGGCTGTTTTCTGGCCTCTCGTTTTTGTATTTCGCTTCTGGTGCTTTTGCCGGTTGCGATGCTGCATTCTCCGGAATTATTTCTGATCACCGGGGCGGTATTGGTTGCATCCGGAGCAGTGGTGATTACCTGGAGTGCCGGTAAATTGCGTTTGCCGTCAGATATGGCACTGATTTGCGGAGTGGGATTTTTACTTTTACCCGGCACTCTTAATATGATGCTGGCTCAATTGGATGGTTTCCATGAAGTATTTTTACTGGTTCCGGTTCTTTTGGGTGCGTGGGGCTGTTATCGTGCCGGATATAAGAAAGCTGCGATCGCATTGTGGATATTTTCGCTTGGTATCCGGGAAACGATCGGTTTTATGTGGGTGATGTGGGGAATCATGCTGATTTTCGACCGGGAAAAACGGCGTGACGGCATTATCCTTGCGGCAGTTTCCGGAGTATGGACGATTCTTTTGCTGACGCTTATCATGCCATCAATATCCAATCATGCTTACGGACACACTGTATTTTTTCCGCATCTGGGTAATTCTCTTATTGAAGTGGCACTTTCTCCGTTTCTCAAACCGGGGATATTCTGGGGGACACTTTTTTCCATACGCAATCTTGAATTCTGGTCGGGCTTGTTTCTACCGTTTATTTTTGTGCTGATTGTCCGTCCGGTATATTTGCTGGCTCTGCTGCCGGATTTGGTGATGATCTCACAGGATTTCCGTTTTGATACCCAGAATCTTTTGCGTCACTATCAGATCGTACCGTTACTGGTGCTGACTATAGGAGTGGTTGAATCGGTTGCGTATCTTTACAACAATCCGGAATCAAAAGTAGCATTGCTGCTGCGGAAAGTAACCGGTTCTGAACCATCGAAGTTTGTGATGTCGTATTTTGTTTCCGGAGGAATTTTGTTAAGCTGCTGTTTTGCTCAGATACCGCTTTTTCCGGCGGGTGATCCCAGACTTTTGCAGTGGAGCGATGCAAGAGAGGTGATGGATGAATTTTATAAACTTATCCCGCTGGATACTCCGGTTACAGCCGGACCGACCGTAGCAAGTTTTTTTGCCGGCAGAAATGAGTTGAGTATTTATACCGGAGTTCAGAAGGAGCTGAAAAGTGATCATGTCGTTCTGGAAAGTTTTTCCGATGCCGGAGGAGAAAATGCGTTGAGGATAAAATTGATCGGGTCCGGAATGTGGGATGCAGTTCATTCTGCTTATGTTGATGATAGATTGCTTCAACTTTTTGTCCGCCGGGAAAATCCGAAATCTTCAGTTCCGGAAAAACCGGAAACAATGCGGATGATGAATGAAAGCATGTGGGTTAACTGGGGGATGCCAATTTCATTATCCGGAGCTCCGGTATCTTTAAAAGGAAATATTGTTGGAAAAAATCTGCTGATTGCAGTGCGGGTAGATCGAAAAATCACCACCGACCTTGCATTTACTGTAAAAATACAATATGCCGATGGTGAAAATGTTACATATTTCCGGGCATTCGGAGATGGGGTATTCCCTGCAGTTTTTGCTGCAGAAAAAGATATATGGATAATGGCAGTACCACTGGAAGGCAAACCGGTTCGTTGTGAAGTTGATATGATTGTGATACCGTTGGAACCATTCCCTTATATAACCTATTCATATCAGAAGGAATCTTGAGCTTTTTTAGATCAGAGAGTTGAATTATGCATTTAATGGCAGTATATTCTCAAAAGAACAAAAAATATTAAAAAATTTATAAAGAATGTAAAATAATTAAGCAATCCTTAACGTTTTGTGATTGTAAGCACTTGAGGTGCTGTAAATCAATCATATAAAAATGAAGGGAAATGCAAAATGAAGAAGAATATGAAATTTATGCTGGTTATTACCGCAATGCTGGTCGGAACGGCAGTTTTTGCCCGTCCGCCGCATGGAAGAGGTCATCGTGAACGTGATGGATTGGATCTCGCAAATGGGATAGTCGATCTGGTCATGAGGGTAATTGCTCCTCGTCCGGTAGTTGTAGCACCTCCGCCGCAGCCGGTAGTAGTTGTTCCGCAGCCGGTAGTAGTTGCTCCGCAGCCGGTTTATTATACCCGTCCGGCACCGAGGCCGCCGTACCGGGGCCGTCATCATGCACCGGGAAGACACAATCCGGGGCCGGGCAACCGGCATCGCCGTTAAAATCGGAAAGATCAGGTAGGTAATGAAATTTTTTCTGGAACGGAAAAGAAAAAAACTGCTTTCAGAGCTGAAAGCCCGCCGCCACGCAGAGGATGATTTGCTCACCCCTGCGTTGCGGATGCAATTTGATGGTGTGATTTCTGATCTGGAAGAAGCTCCTGCTGAAAATTTGAAATCAGCTCTTGCAGACAGTATGAAAGAGTACACCTCTTTACCGCTGCCGAAAAGGGGAAAACTTTATACATTTCTCGATTTGGTTGCGGTTGTGGGTTTGGTTGCATTCGGTTTGCGTGGATTGTATTTCCAACCATTTCGGATTCCGACCGGTTCTATGCAGCCGACGTTATTCGGAGTTCACCACCAGAGCGTGGAAAAAAATGCAAATCCGGGTTTTGGAAAATTGCCGGGGATTTTGCAAAATATAGTTTTCGGTTGTGCCGATGCCGGATTGACCCATACCGGAGTAGCCGGCAGTTTGTCGCCTGAATTGCGGATGGTTTCCGGAAAAGTTTTTGATGGTACAGAATTTAAGATCGGTACATCCCGTTATATCCTTCCCGGTAATCCCCGTCAGGTGGCAGATTATTCCCGTTTGACAAAGCAGGAGATTTTTTCTGCCGGAGATAAGATAAGCAGCGGTTATGTTTCGCTGGGCGATCACCTTTTTGTCGAAAGGGTTTCACTGTATATTTCTCCTTTGAAACGGGGAGATATTGTTGTTTTCAATACTGAAAATCTTTTTGTTGATATGATGCCTCTGGAGCAAAGCGGCGGTTATTACTACATAAAACGTCTGGCGGGTTTGCCGGGAGACACGGTAAAAATCGTGGATAATCAGCTGTATGTGCGTCCGGCAGGTGAAAATGAGTTCCGCAAGATCCAGGAACTGGATAAGCGTTTTGAAAAAGTTTATTCCATGCGTGGCGGTTATCATGGTCACTTGAGCGATATGGGAAATATGGCATTTGCTTCCGGAGAAGAGTTTATAATACCTGCTGATAATTATCTGATGCTGGGTGACAATTCCAGGTTCAGTATGGATAGCCGTTTTTTCGGAACTGTTCCGCGCCGGAATCTGATTGGCAGGGCGTGGTTTGTATTTTATCCATTCAGCCGCCGGGTGGGATTGGTTGACCGGAAAGGACCGCTTGATGAACCTACCGGAGAACCGGGTGAATCGACTTTTGAACCGATGTCGTATCAGTGAGGGATTTTTAGGAGGATATGATGAAATTTCGCAGGAATCTGCCGTTGTGGATGCGTGCATGCGGACGCATAATTTCTTACAGCGGAAAACGTTATGCCAGTGACCAGTTGGCTCAGCAATCTATTGTACTGACTTATTACACGCTTTTCTCGGTTGTGCCGCTTGCCGCATTGCTTTTCGGAATTGCCAAAGGATTCGGATTGGAGCGTCATTTGCTGGATGCGATTTATGCCCGTTTCCCCGATCACCATGAATTTGTCAATTATATTTGCGAATTTGCAGAAAAAACCTTGCTTCAGTCTTCCGGTGGAGTGGTTGCCGGAGTTGGTGTGATCGCATTATTCTGGACGGTTATCTGGTTGATCAACAATATAGAAAAATCCTTTAATGTGGTATGGGGATTGCCGCCGCGTCGTGATGTTTTCCGTAAATTCAGCAGTTATCTTTCATTGGTGTTGATTACGCCGGTAATGATGGTTATGATAAGTACGCTGGGGGTAATGATGCGCCGCTGGCTGAATTTTTTGAGCGACCGGATGCCGGATTGGAGCTTTGCCGGTTGTGTATTGGATAAAGCTGCCGGTATTGCACCGATGCTGATCAGCTGCGGATTGTTTTTTATGATATATCTTCTTGTGCCGAATACCAGAGTTCGCTGGAAAGGGGCATGCGTTGCCGGTATAATAGCCGGTGTATGTTTCCAGCTGCTTCAGGATAGTTTTATCTTTTTGCAGAGCAGTGTATTTTCTTATAACCGGATCTACGGAAGTTTTGCGATTCTGCCGCTGTTTCTGGTGTGGGTGAATTGGTCATGGCAGATCATTCTTATCGGGGCGGAAATAAGTTTTGTCCACCAGCATTGGAAAAGCGGTGTATTCAATGAAAACAGCCGCAAAATGAATTTGAAATTGCGTTGCGAATACCAGTTGGCTATATTATCGCTGATATTCCGTGAATTTGAAAAAGGCAATGGACCGGTTCCGGAAAGCGATATTGCACTGAATCTGCGTTTGCCGGATGTGATTTTGCGTAAGGAGATCGGCGAGTTGATTTCTTTCGGTCTGCTCTGCCGTACGACAGGAACAAACGGTGAAATGTATCTGCTTCCCGGAGTACCAGCCGGAAACTTTAAAATTATGGATTATATCCGGGTGATTTTCGGAATAGGAGAAGAGGAAAATCCGGATATCGCAAAATTTGACCAGCTTTTCAAAGAAGTTGCAAAAGTGGTTGGTGAAAGCAAATACAATATCAATATTCACGAAGTTTGAGAGGTGTAAAAGTGGATAAGAATTGGAAAATTGAAACCCTGGCTATCCAGGCAGGTTATGAACCTGAAAATGGTGCAGCACGCATTGTGCCGATCACCCAGAGTACAACCTATAAATATGACGATGTACAGAGTGTTGCCGATTTATTTGACTTGAAAGCATCCGGATTTTTCTATACCCGTCTGGCAAATCCGACGGTGGATGCATTTGAGAAAAAGATTGCGGCCATGGAAGGTGGCGTGGCGGCAGTGGCACTCAGCAGCGGTCAGGCGGCAAATGCATTTGCATTGATGAATATTGCCCGTGCCGGAGATCATGTGCTGGCACTTTCAAGTTTGTATGGCGGCACGGTATCGCTTTTTACCAATACATTGAAAAAGGCAGGGATCGAGATCACCTTTGTCACTCCGGAAATGGATAAAGCAGAAGTTGCTTCCCGGATGAAAGAAAATACCAAAGCACTTTTTATTGAGTCGCTGGCAAATCCGGCACTGGTGGTTGCTGATTTTGAAAAATATGCTGAAGTTGCCCATGAATTCGGAGTGCCGTTGATCGTTGATAATACATTCCCGACACCGGTATTGTGCCGTCCTTTTGAGTTCGGTGCGGATATTGTTACTCACTCCACGACCAAATATATTGACGGTCATGCCACCTCCGTTGGCGGTATCGTGGTGGAAAAAGGTGATTTCAACTGGAACAACGGCAAATTTCCTGAATTTACCGAACCGGATGAAAGTTATCACGGTTTGATTTACACCCGGGATTTTGCATTTGCTCCTTTCTCGGTCAAATTGCGGGTGCAGCTGGTTCGTGATTATGGAATGCCGATGATGCCATTCAACGCATTTCTGACCAATCTCGGTGTGGAAACTTTGCCGTTGCGAATGGAGCGTCACAGCAGCAATGCACTGGCACTGGCGGAGTTTTTGCAGAATCATCCTAAAGTCAGCTGGGTTAATTATCCCGGTTTGCCGGATAATCCGGAATATGGTAAAGTGAAAAAATATTTTGCCGGCAATATGGCATCCGGAGTTTTGTGTTTCGGCGTAAAAGGCGGCAGGGATGCCGGGGAAAAGGTGATGAATTCACTGAAATTGGCGGCAATCGTTGTTCACGTTGCCGATGCGAGAACCGGGGTGCTGCATCCGGCAAGTATGACCCACCGTCAGCTTTCCGAAGCGGAGCTTGAAGCTGCCGGAGTATCTCCTGATCTTATCCGGGTATCGGTTGGTCTGGAAAATATCGAAGATATCAAAGCTGATTTCGATCAGGCATTGGCAAAAGCATAAGATCCGGCTTCTTTTGAAGATGGTAAAATTTTTATTGATCTGCCTCACGCTGTGGAGTACGCTCTGCGGCGGTGAGGTATTTTTTATATTGACCTCAGATCTGCATGGCAGTCTGAAAAAATTTTCTTATCTAGCTCCGGTAATCCGCCGTTATCCGACAGCAGTTAAAGCGGATGCCGGAGATCTCTTTCAAGGAGATTATTTGTCAGATAAAAGTTTTGGTATTCCCATGCTCAAAGCATTGGATCATCTGGGATATGATCTGGTTGTATTGGGTAATCATGATTTGGAATATCCGCTTGAGGTGATGAAAAATTGGAGTCGGAACTTTTCCGGTAAAATATTGGCGGGGCAATGGAAGCTGCCGGGACTGGAGCTGCCGGGAATTGCAATCGTTGAACGCAATGGATATAAACTGGGTATTCTTGCTCTTGGCGATGTCGGTCTCCGGAAGCGGGTGAATCTGATTCCGGGATTGATTTATTCTGATGAGATCGAAGTTCTCCGTAATGGTATTGAAAAGTTGAAGAAAGCTAAGTGTGATGCATTTATTTTAGTGTGCCACATAGGAGTAGGTAATTTTGGCATATTGAATAAAATAGTGCGGGAAGTGCCGGAAATAGATGTGATTGCCGGAGCTCATTCTCACAATGCAGATGCCGGCAGACGGATCGGCAGGGCATTGGCGGTTCAAGCCGGTTCACATGGCGAAAGTGCAGTTTTGCTGCGTCTGAATTTTGCAGATAACGGTAATTTGCAGTATATCCGTTCTGAGTTGCTGCTTCCTGAAAGAAGTGTTGATCCGGAAATATCTGCATTGCATGGTGAGTTGAAAAATCAGTTTTCCGGAAAATTCTCTCCGGTATTGGGAAAATTTTCTGATGCTGCACAATTCGGTGTGATTACTGCAGAGATCATTCGCAGAGCAGCCGGTACAGATGCTGCATTTTTCCGTTTTCCGGCAGAAAAATATCCGAGAGTATTGAATGAAGAAAATCTCTTCAATCTTCTGCCGTACGGAAACCGGATCGTCGTGATCACTGCCGATGGGGAGCTGATCAGGAAATTCATTAACCGGCGGCGTCACAGGAGCAAACGTTTTTTCCGGGCGGGGGATTTTTCAAAAACGGGCAAAATGACGATCGCAGTATCCGATCACTTTTTTCTCAAAGAGAAGGATTTGCATGGTTTTGAAGTTCATGGAAGTAACAAATTTGAAAGAATTGAGATCATAAAGGCACTGAAAAACGGTGAATATCGGGAAATTATTCCGGAAAAAGTTGAAAAATCGCCAAGCGGTACTAAATTATAAGAAAGTATTTTTCCGGAAGATAAAAAATGAGTGAAAAAAATATATTACCGCAATCTTTGATTTTGGAAAACCGCATCGGAATCCGCCGCGGAGTTTTCATCGTATTGTTACTGTTCTTATTTGTATATCTGCCGTGGTTGATTGGGCAGCAGGAACTTTTCCGCCATGAAGGAGTTTTTGCGGCGATAGCGGCAGAGTACGCTGATGGTGCTGAATTTGCAGTAAATGGAATGAGTGCATCTGCTCATCACCAGATATTGCGTGATGCATGGCCGCTTTATCCGGCGGTGGTTTCTATCGTTTCCCGCTGGTTGTCAATGGAAACAGCGTTACGCTCGGTGTCAGTATTGATGCTTGGAATATTGTCGCTGCTGGCGGGGATAAACACGGCATTGAGAAGTAACAGGCGATCCGGGGTGGTTGCCGCATTGTGCTGTTTCGGCACATTATTTACACTGGATAAGGGGGTAAATGGCGGACCGGAAACAATGGCAGCATGTTTTCTGCTTGCGGCACAGCTGCTGTTTTTTCACTACGGCAGCCGCCATGCAGACTGGAACTCGGCATGGATCGCTTCCGCGGTATTTTTATCATTGGGTTTTCTCACTGCCGGACCGGTAGTGATACTGTTTTTTGTTTTTCCGCTTTTGTTTTTGCGTCGTCCGTTATCATTTTCCGGCAAGTTCCGTACTCCCGGTTTTCTGGCGGGCTTGATTTTATTGCTGGGAGCGGTCATCGGATGGCTGCTGCCGCTTGGATTGGATTGGCGTCACTATGCTTACAGTTCGGGGGTGGAAATCATTCCGGTAGCAGATTATTTGCGTGATGTACTTTGTTTCCCGTTTGTTTTTCCGGTGCGTATGATGCCGTGGAGTCTGATTATGTGGCTGCCGTTTTGTGTGGCATTGCAGGCGATTTCTCCGGTTCCGGTATTCAGCCGTTATTTGCGGACACTGTTTTTTGCAATGCTTGCATTGATCTGGCTGCTGCCCGGAGCTTCAAGTATGCTGATTTTTTTCCTGATTGGACCGTTGGCGATCCTGACCGGATTGAATTACGATTTAGGGGTGCGACGTTACGGCAGTTTTTTACGTCGCACATTGCTTGCCGCCGGATTTGTATTTCCTTTACTGATGTTGTCATTGCTGTTTGTGATTTTCCTTCCGGAAAGGTATATGGAATTTTTTGCTGATATTGAAAAACTTAAATTCCGTGAAAGCAGTCAATATTTTTACTTTTCAATAGCAGGGATCGGTATATTGGCGGTGTTGGCAGCTGTCTTCTGTTACGGCAGAAAGCGTTTTCCGGTATGGGTGCAGATATTGCTGTTGAATTTCGGGATCGGAGTGATCACAACAGCTGTGCTGCTGCCGTCACGGATGATGGAAAATGACTGGCGTAAATTCGGCAACGATGTGCGTAAAGCATTGCCGACTGAAGCTGACCGGATATTCAAATACAAGATCGACGGAATGTATTGCGGTTTGTTTTATGTCGGAGTTCCGGTTCATACATTGGAAGAACTTGAAAAACTTGATGCACTTGAAGATACTGTGTATCTGGTGTCGGCAGCGGCACCGGTTTATCCGGATCGGGTGTGGACACCGCTTTTGCCGGCAGGTTACAAGTGCCGGGGGGTGGAAGTGACGCTGTGGCGTGGAGAACGTCCGCTGGATGAAAAAAATATTCCGGAAAATGAAAATGATTAAGGAAAAGATTGCTGTTGCCATGTCCGGGGGGGTTGATTCCACCGTTGCTGCATATCTGGCTTTGAAAGATGGTTATGATGTAATCGGGATCCATTTGAAAATGGAACCCGATATGCCTGATGATGAAGAATTGCAGGCAAGCTGTAAGGCTCTGGGAATAGAGCTTATAGAGCATGATTGTTCCGGAGAATTTTTTGAAAAGGTATTGAAAGCCTCTGCATTGGAGTATATTTCCGGCAGAACACCGAATCCGTGTTGTCAATGTAATAAAGTTTTGAAATTTGCTGAATTGCTGAAAGTTGCCGGGGATAATGGCATTGATAAAGTCTGGACGGGGCATTACGTCATTCTGGAATCTCAAAATGGAGAGTATTATTTACGCAAAGGGAATGATTCCGGTAAAGATCAGAGCTATTTTCTCTACCGTTTGACGCAGGAAGAGTTATCGCGTGTCGGTTTTCCACTGGGCAGACTTACCAAAAATGAGGTCAGAGCGATTGCCGCAGAAGCCGGTTTGCGTTGTGCTGTTCGCAAGGATAGTCAGGATGCCTGTTTTCAGGTTCCGGGAGAGTGCTGTGCGGAAACTTTACGCCGCCGCTGTGATTTTCCGGTTCGCAAAGGTTTTTTTATCCATAATGGCAAAAAGGTCGGGCGTCATGATGGATTTCACCGTTATACGCTTGGTCAGCGTCAGGGGTTGAATGTGGCACTGGGAGTTCCGGCTTATGTGAAAGAGATCGTGCCGGAAAACGGGAATGTGATCCTTACAGTTGATCAGCATGAATTGCTTTCTTCAAGTTTTACAGTAAAAGATGTCAATTGGCAATCGGGCAAATTTCCGGAAATGGAGTTGAGTGTGCGTGTCCGTTACCGTTCACCCGGTGTTGAATGCCGGATCGAAGATCTGGGGGGAAATCGTTTGAAAGTAATTCCTGCTGAAGCTCAACGGGCGGTAACTCCAGGTCAGGCAGCGGTTTTTTATGCCGGGGAAAGATTGATCGGCGGGGGAATCATTGAAAATGTTTGAGTTTGCACCCAATCTCCGGGAAAGCTGCTGTACTTTGCCGGAAGATGATGATTTTGTAATAATTCTTGTTTCAAGATCAACGGTAATAGATCCCGGAACTGCACTTTTTCCGTTGTGGAAAGAGGTCAGAGATTTTCTGAATCAGGATAAAAGAGTGATTTTTTGCGGGAATTTCAGTGACCGTCGCTGTTTTGCGGTGGAATGTGAGAGTATACCGGAGATTTTCCGGGAAATCAGCATACGGCAGATTCTTTTTGAATATCCGGAAAAATTTCAGAAAGCGATATGTCGGGCAAAAGGTTTGCTGTCATGGTTGAAACAGCACTGTTATTGCGGATGCTGCCGGGAAAAACTGGAACCGTCTTCAACGGATTCGGGTTTACAGTGTCCGGTGTGTCATGCTGTATATTATCCGCAGTTGGCACCGGCGGTGATCGTAGGTATTACCAGAAACGGTGGTAAAGAGCTGTTATTGGCTCACAACCGGAATTTTTCCGGAAATATTTACAGTTTGATCGCCGGTTTTGTTGAAGCCGGAGAAAGTGTTGAAGCTGCCATTCACCGGGAGGTCTTTGAGGAGTGCGGAATACGGGTGAAAAATTTACGTTATGTTACCAGCCAGATGTGGCCGTTTCCCAATTCTCTGATGCTTGCTTTTCAGGCTGAATATGATAGCGGCAATGCTGAAGCTGATGGAATGGAATTGAGTGATCTCGGTTGGTTCACCATTGATGATCACCCGGAGTTACCACCCCCCGGATCAGTAGCCAGAGAAGTTATCGACCGTATATTTAATCAATAACGCTCATAGTTTTCCATTTGCCATGCCGGTAACGCAGGTAGAATGTTGTTCCCAGCAGGGCAATGTAGATATTGCATATCCACCACAATCCCCAGACGCAGTAATAACGGGCTTTTTCTTCCCCGAATGCTGCTATTGCCCAGTCTCCGGAAAGGAGCCGGTAAAGCAATGCACAGGGCAGGGCGTAGAGCAACCATCCCAGAGCGATACCCGCCCACATGACAAAACGTGTATCACCGGCACCTTTGACTGCATTGCCGTAAAGGATATTGAATGCATCAAAGAGCAGATATCCGCTGGTGAATATCAGCATGGTTTTTGATAACTGCCGGACTTCTTCATCCTGGATATCAAACATTTTCAGAATGATTTCCGGAAAAATAACAAATAATATGACCATAATCAACGAATATGATACAACCAGAAAACGGCAACTTTTTACTGACCGTTCTGCAAAAGGTATATCCTTTGCTCCAATTGCCTGACCGACCAGAATGGATGCTGCCTGACCGAATCCGATCATGGGATTGAATGCCAGACTGTAAGCTGACATGGATACTGTACTTGCGGTAAGTACCTCTTTGCTGATTTTACCAAGGAGTACCACAAAGATATTGAATGTTGCCAGATCAAGTACCAGCTGAACGCCATTGGGAATACCGAATTTTACAAGTCTGGCAAAAATCGTCAATGAAAATGGTTTGGTGCAACTCCCGAATTCCCGGCGTGCTTCCGGCAAAATAAATCCGGTAAAATAGATCAGCAGACCGGCAAAACCGGCACTGAGAGTACCATACGCGGCACCATCAATACCCAGACATGGAATAGAAAAATTCCATCCTGCAATATGAAAATTCCAACCGAAAATCAGCATCGCATTCAGCGGAATATTGAGTAACGTGACCAGTAAGTTGACCACCATGATCATATTGGTTTTTGCCCTGCCGCTCCAGAATGTAGATAATGCTACCGACACCAGCGGAATAAATCCGCCCCATGAAAGGATATTGTAGTAACTTATTTCCATCTCTCTTAAAGAGATGTCATGTCCGTACCAATTGAAAATATGGCGTGAAAATATGGTGGTCAAAGCCATAATTGTTCCGCCGATGAGGGAAAGGAAGATTGCCTGCCATACTGTTCTTCCCACATTTTTTGAATCTCCTGCACCGGTATACTGGGCAACGAATACTCCGGCATACCCCACGATTCCGAGAAAGATGCACGATGTGGTAAAACTGGTCAACCCGGCGGGGAATGCCGCTGCCATAGCCTCCGGGGAATAGTTGGCAAGCATAACCCGGTCGGTAAAAAGATTTACTCCGTGACCGATAGAGGCGGCGACAAGAGGAAATGCCACCTTTGATACTTCAGCAATGCCGCCATGGCCGCGGAAAGAGGGGAGTTTAAAAGAAATCATAAAGCATTGTCCGGAGAGTTTTTATTGCTGCAGATCACGATGATCACTGCAATCAGGATTATTGCCACTCCGGCGGCAAGTTTGATAGTCATGGTTTCATTGAAAAAACAAACTCCGGCAGTAACCGCAGTTACCGGTTCGAGAGCTCCTAAAATTGCAGTTCTGGTTGGTCCGATATGCCGTATTGCAACAGCTGCCATCAGAAAAGAGAGCATGGAAGGAAATATTGCCAGACACACTGCATTGGCAAATGCTTTAAGTGAAGGCAGCATTTGCAGATCTGTGCCGCCGCGGAGAAATACAAGAAAAACCGGAAGGGAAAAAAGCATCGCATAAAAGGTCAGAGTTTCAGGAGAAATTCCCCGCAATCTGGTTGTTTTGACCATCACGATATAAATTGCATAGGTCAGAGCAGAGAGCATGATATATATTATTCCGGCAGTATTGACTTTTGCCCCGGAACCGGGATAACAGATCATTACTGCCCCGGAAATTGCCAGCAGCATACCTGCGGAAATTGCCGGAGAGAATTTTTCTTTAAAAAACAGGGTCATTATCAGTGAAACCATCACCGGATAAACAAAAAGCAGTGCAGCGGAAATTCCCGAATCCATTATTTTGAAAGCAAGAAACCAGAAAATACAGGTCAGTGCCATAAGAATTCCTGCAAAAGCAGCAGGAATACGGCAATCCCGCGGCAGAATAAATGAAGATTTTCTCAATGCCGTAACAATTCCCATCAGTACCGCTGCAATTGAAAAACGGTAAAAAAGAACAGAGTATGGAGTTAAACCTTCCTGGTAAAGCGGTATTCCGAAAAATGGATTGAGACCGTAAGTTATTGCCGCGATCGAGGCACAGATAAATCCGGTGAATTCGGATTTTTTAAAAACCGCATCAATCACAAAGCACCCCATTGAGCAAATTTACAGAACGGGATGCCATCCGGGCAATATCCAGATTGTGAGTGATCATCAGGATCGTCAGATCCGGATCGTTCTGCCGCAGAGATTTGAATAATTCCAGAATCGCTTCTCCAGTACGGGGATCAAGATTTCCGGTCGGTTCGTCAGCCAGAAGCAGGGCAGGGGAGTTTATCAGGCTGCGGGCAATCGCAGTACGCTGCTGTTCGCCGCCGGAAAGTTCTTTAGGGTGATGCATTATCCGGTCAGCAAGGCCGACTTTTTCCAGCAATTCAGCGGCATGCTTTTTCGCTTCCCGGAAACTTTTTCCGGCAATAGTTCCGGCGAGAGCTACATTTTCCAATGCGGTCAATTCCGGAAGCAGGTGATAAGATTGAAAGATGAATCCGATATTTTTTGCACGGAATTTTGCTGCTGCACGTCGGGATAATTCTCCCGGATCTGTTCCGCGGATGATTATTTTTCCTTCTGTCGGAGATTCCAGACCGCCGATAAGGTTGAGCAAAGTGGTTTTGCCGCTGCCGGAAGCTCCGTAAATACAACACCATTCACCTTGATAGAGAGAAAAATTCACACCTTTAAGGATTTCAAGGGAATTTCCTCCCATACGGTATGAGTGGTGGATATTTTCAAGTGCAAGTACCGGTGTGTTATTCATAACGCAAAGCCTCCGAAGGTTGCAGTCTGGCGGCTCTCAAAGCCGGCAGTAAAGCTCCGATGGTACAGAGCAGAATACTGCAAATCACGATGATTGCCACGTCAGACGGAATTATTTGAGCCGGCAGCTGGTCGAAAAAGTAGAATTTTTTCGGGAAAAGTTCCTGTCCGCTTACTGCAGAGGCAATATTCAGGATATTCTGCCGGAAGCGGATCACCAGATAACCGAGGATTGTCCCGGCGATGCTGCCGATAACTCCGACCAGAAGTCCCTGCAGAATAAAAATCCGCATAACCGAATAATCGGTGCATCCGATAGCTTTTAAAAGACCTATCTCTCTGGTTTTTTGGTAAATTGAAGTAATCAGTGTATTAGTAATACTGAATGCCGCCACCAGTACGATGAAAATAAGCAAAAAGAACATCATCAGCTTTTCCACCGCCAGCACTTCCAGAAAACTGCGGTTTGCTTCTTCCCAGCCGACCACGGAAAAACCGGGCATGGCATCGGATAGATCATTGAGCAGTTTCTGCTGATCAAATGGATCTTTGCCCCAGCCGTAAATTGATGTGGCACATCCCCACGGCAGATCAAAAAGTTCGGCGGCATCATCCGGATCGGCAAAAAACACCATCTGATCAAAATCGGATTTGCCGAGAGAATAAATTCCGGCGACCTTGAATTCCGCCGGAAGATAAGCTGAACTGTTCTCGTTGAGTTCGATTCCACCGGCAGCGTTGAATTTGACCAGATCAGTCAGATGTTTTGCGGAGTGTACGAGAAATGTATCCCCAATTCCGAGTTTCCACCTTTCTGCCATATAGGTACTGATAACGGCATAATTCGCATCATCTTCAAATGAAGAACCGAGTTTGAGAGTTCCGGCTTTGATATATTTATCCAGATTGAGATGTTTCTGCAAATCTTTTGCAGATGCGGCAAAAAGCATAGTTTGAGTATCCAGACGTTGGGTATGCTTGCCGAATTGGATAAGTACCGGACTTTGAATGACCGGAGTCCCGGTTGCCTGATGTTTTTCCAACTGCTGAAGGACAAAGCGGGTATCGAAGTTATTCATAGCTGAATTGATCCGCCGGATTTGAAAATGCGACTGGGTTTCGATCAATTTCTGTTTCATTTCTCCGGTGAAACCGCTCATGACCGCCATTACTACCATCAAAACAGTTACTCCGAGTGTAACTCCGAGAATACTGGTGAGAGTTATAAGTGAAACGGCATTCCGCCGTGGTTTGAGGTATCTGCCTGCCAGAAAGAGTTCAAAAGACATGGTGTATTACCTCACTTTTGATCACGCGGGAGAAATTTTGCACAGATAAAGCTCGTTCCGCATGTGATATTTTCACTTTTGATCTGCAATTTTTCCAGAAGCGGAGAATCTTTTTCCACGATCAGATAAGCCGGTTTGTCATTGGATTCAAGCATCATAAGTAAATCACAACCGCAATCAATGAAATTGATTTTCTCTCCGGTACACCATTGCAGAGCCGGAATATCTTCTTTTTTTGCGAAGAAAATGGATTTTTCGGGGATTATATCCAGTTCGGTAATGAATAATTTGAATTCTTTTTCCGGCATATAATAATCATTTTTGATCCCCCAGGAAAATCCCAGCGGCAGAATTGCGATGGAAAAGAAAAAGAGATAGAGCCGGCTCCGCCAGTTGCCGCGGAGACTGTAGAGCAATGCTCCGCCGCCGAGCAGAGACGCAACACCGAGTGAGAGCAGAACTACCGGTTTGAGCGGTAAAATGGCAAATAATTGTTCGGTCAAAGCGGGGAAAAACCAGAATACAACTTCAGCAATACCGGAAAGCACCAGCAGCGTAGCCCAGAGATTGAGCATCCAGTCAAAGGAACGGTGATGACCGCCGTTATTGAAGTAAGCCTGCAATCCGAGTGCCGTAAGAATCGCAAATGCCGAAAAGGTTATCTGCAGCACTGATGGGTGGATATTACGCAGAGCCAGAGTATAAATCAACGGGAAAAATGCCGAACAGCATGCAAATTTGCATAAAGGCTGATCCCAAAGTCTTTTCCAGGATTCTTTTCCGGTCATCAGCGAGGCGGGAATAAGTACCCATACCGGGAAAAGTCCGATGATCACATCCAGAATGTAGACATACCAGGGGAAGTTATTCACGGGGAAAAGGAGAAAATCATTCAGCAATTCCGGAACAAAATAGAGATTCAAACCCCACGGAATGACGGGGAGCACCGTAAAAATCAGGTAAGGCAGGGTGATGAAAAGCAGCTCTTTGAGTTTTCTGGAGATTACCAGATAAATCAACATGATCGCAACGGGGATGATCAGAGCATATATTCCCGCTGCAAGGATGAGGATCGCTGCGAAAAGTCCGGAAAGTATACTGAGCAGAAATTTCCTGCGGTTGAATTTAAGTTCCTGAACTGCCAGAAACATGCAGCCGAGAGAACCGGCAGCTGCCATTACGGAGAACATTACCGGTAAAGTCAGTGTGCCGTAGAGGAATACAGCGGTGAATGAAATGTAGACTGTTGCAGAAAGGGCGGCAAGTTTTTCGTTCCGCAAATGTTGTTGGATCAGCAATGCGATAAAAAGAGCCGTGATACCGGCTGCCAGTGCAGACGGCAGACGTGCGGAAAAGGCGTTTATTCCGAAAAGATTGTAGCTCGCCGCAGTTATCCAGTGGGTCATCGGCGGTTCAGCCGGATTTCCCGGTACGACTGCATAAGAACCGGATTGAACCATTTCCATTGCCGGTATTGCTTCGGCAAACTCAAATGGAGAAATCATCGGACGGCTCGCAAGGGGGATGATAAACATAACGATAAAGAAAAGGAAGATCCAGCCAAAATATTTCATTTTTTCTCTCCTGTAAAAAGGAATAAATTACATTTATTTTTCAAGGTATATTTGATTTTACTTTTTTCCGGCAGAAAAGACTCCAATTCTCCGTCTGCCGAAGCGACGACCACATCGCTTTTCTGCAAAGCATCAGTGATTTGCTGCTTGAGAAGCTCCGGATGCAGTGCACCTTTGATTTTCCGGCTGACCGGATTGACTTTACGCTTGAGACAGTAGCTTATCGGATATGCGTTGGCTTCATCGGCAAAAAAGAGCGGATCATTGGCAAGCAATTCTTTTTTGAATGGCATAAGATGATCTTCCTGAAGCACTCCGGAAAGTCTGTTCCACGGCAGAGAGGGCGGCATAGTGAGCATGAAAAAACCGACCGCAATGCCGATGATTGCGATTTTTACGGCGTATTTGCTGCTGTCTCTGACCATAAAAAGCCAGACCAGCGGTGCGAGCAATGCCAGTGCCGGACGGTAAAGTTTGGTGCCTTTCGGAAAAATCGTAAGCGATTCCGGAAAATCTATTTTCAGAAACCGGCAGACCGGAGGGAGCAGTAAAACAATCAGCATCATAATAAATATCACAGCGACAAAAATCGCGATCCGGTTCATTTTACGGTTTGCTTCTCCGGAATCATCATGTTTTTCCAACCTTACCGCCCAAGTGAGAAAGAGGATCGGCAGTGCTGACATAAAGACTCCGGTCCAGTTGAAAAATCCGGACTGTGCAAAAAAAGCCGCACCAACCGCACCTGCGGCACCGGAAATGAATCCGGCAAATTTGAGAGATCTTTTGTTTTCTTTGCGGGCGATCATCAATCCTGCTGCGGCGAGAGAGATCAAAAAAGCCAGTACCGGAGCAGGAGATGCCGAAGTGCCGACAAACCATACCGGGGGGAAGCACAAATAGAGTACCGGAGCGGTTCCGGGATTGGCAAGTTTAAGTTTTTTTGCAGCGAAATAGAGCAGCATTCCTGTTAAAAGAGTGGTGACAGCGGCCGGAATTTTCGGGATGAAATAACCGGAAATGGCAGGGAAAAAACTCCGTGCATTTACTGCAAACTCATATTCTGCTGTTGATGTGAAACCGCGGCAGCTCAATGCTGCAAAATAGAGCAGGATCAGCAGGATTCCGCCTATCAACGGTGATAGATTCAATTTTTCTTCAGACATAAAGGTATAAAAACTCCGTTTAATCTATTTAATATACTATAGATTTCCGGTTAATTCAAGTTTTTTCTTTCAGAAAAATCCCTGTGTTATTCCCATATAAACGGCTGTTCCGGCAAAAATGGAAAGCAGCGGATTGCTTTTCCACCGGTGAAGTATTATGACTGTGATGCATCCGGCAAACTCGGGGATGCCCCATCCGCCGGAAGAGAAACTTTTTTCCCTGTATACCGAGCAGAGACAGTAGACTGCCAGCATGGCGATAGCGGCAGGAGAAAGGACTTTGCCGATGTAGGTGATTACCGGGTGACATTTTTTACCGGAAGAAAAAAGCAAAAAAGGCAATGCTCTTAAAAGAATCGTAACAACTGCAGTAACAATGATTACGGAGATTATAAAAATAGTTTGATTATCCATGTTAAGCCTCCGGAGTGATGCAGATTTTTTCCAGTTTTTTACGGAAGACGATGAATATCACCGTCATCAGAAACATTGCAGGTATGAGCATATTGGATGTGGAAAAAAGTATTCTTCCGGTAACGGCGGAAAAAATTCCGATGGCGGCGGGGAAGATATTCCGTTTTTCTTTGCATTGATCGGTTAATACGACCAGAAAAAGTGCCGTCATCGCAAAATCGATACCACGGGTGGAAAATGGAAGGAATTTTCCGGCAAAAGCTCCGAAAGTAACTCCGGCAACCCAATAAAGGTGGTCGAGTGCGGCAACGGTCATGCAGTATCGGATATCGGATTTTTGATCAGGTATTCTGCTTTCGGTTTCCAAAGCATAGGTTTCGTCGGTCAGGCTCCAGATAAGATAACATTTTTTCCAGAAGCTTATTCCTCTGAATTTTTCCAGAAGAGACAGACCGTACATTGCGTAGCGGATATTGAGAAAAAGTGTGAGCAGTGCCACATCCAGTAATGCTGTGCTGTTGTTGATCCAATCGACAATTGCAAACTGCAATGCTCCGGAAATGCTGGTCAAGCTGCTGAGAAATGCCCATAATACGATGTCGGATCTTTGAATCGTGCCGGAAAGGAGAATTCCGGCAGCCATTCCCATTGTAGAGTACCCCATGAGAACCGGCAGAGAGGCGGAAAATGCCCGGGAAAATATTTTTTTCTTGTCCATAAGTAAAAAGAGTTTTTTTATAAAAAGGAAATGTATTGCACTTAATGTAGCGTAAAAGAGTCAAAAAAGCAACCCCGTAAGGCTTTTTTCTCTTGAAAAGTGTCTTTGACTACTTGCAAATTTGATAAATGGGGGTATATTATACAGATTGAAAATGGTTTTTTGTGAACAAATGAACAAATAGTCTTAAAATATCAAGGAGTTGAAAAATGGCAGTTCCGAAAAGAAAAACGTCCCGTATGCAGCGTCGTCAGCGCAAAGCCGCCAACCGTTATGAGGGTGTCGCCGCCACCTATTGTGTGAGCTGCGGAGCTCCGGTTATGCCGCACCGTGTCTGTGCAAGCTGCGGTCAGTATGACGGTAAACAGGTCATTACTGTTGAAGCATAAGCGGTCAATTTGACCGTAACACCCGGGCACGAGAATAATGAGAATCGGTGTAGATGCGATGGGGGGCGACTTCGCTCCCGGAGTCGTTGTTGAAGGCGTATCGCAGGCGTTGATCGATTTTCCTGATGTGGATATAGTCCTCGTCGGTCATCGTGACCGGGTTGCTTTTTATCTTGAAAAATACGGGATCGCCGGAAATCCCCGTCTGGAATTGGTTCACGCTCCCAGTGTTTGTGAAATGTCTGAACCTTCGGCGATCTCTTTGCGTGCAAAACGGGATTCATCTATTACCACTCTGGCAAAAATGCTTAAAGCCAAAGAGATAGATGCGATGGCAACCCCCGGTCATACCGGAGCGACTGTTGCGGCTACTACCGTTCTTGCGCGGACTTTGCCCGGAGTTGACCGTCCGGCACTGGGTGCGAGTATGCCTGCTCAGGATGACCGTTTCCTTTTGATGGATGCCGGGGCAAATCCTGATTGCGGTGTGCATAATATGGTGCAGTTCGCACTGATGGGGGAAGTTTACGCCCGTTACCTTTACCACAAAGAGTGTCCCCGGGTGGGATTGCTCAGTGTCGGCGGAGAGGATATCAAAGGGTGTGAGTTGACCAAAGAGACTTTCAAGCGTCTGGAAAAACTGCCGATCAATTTTATCGGTAATGTAGAAGCCAATTCGGCGTTTGAGGGAGTCTGTGATGTATTGGTAAGTGATGGCTTTGCCGGCAACGTGATGCTCAAAGCTGCCGAAGGTCTTGCCCGGGCGACCGGTTACTGGCTGAAGCAGGCTTTGAAACGCAATGCAGCCCGTGTGGTGGGTGCAGTTCTGGCTAAAAGTGCGTTTGATGAATTGAAAGCCCACGGCTCATCCGATGTTATCGGCGGGGCACCGCTTCTGGGTATCAATGGTATCTGTATCATCGGGCATGGCGGATCGAATCCGGTGGCGGTTCGCAATGCCATCCGGGTTTCTGCTGAATGTGTTCAGTTTGAATTGAATCAGCGGATTGTTGAAGCTATTGAAGAGGCCGGAGATCTTGCCCGTCCGGTGAAGGCTGAAAAGTGACAGCCCCTGTAAAAACAGCCGATTTTTCCACTCCGGCGGATGATGCCGGCAAGATCAGACGTGGATTTTTTCATTCATTGATTTTCCGTGAGAGTATTATTTTTATTCTCACGGTTATTTTTTTCGGTTTCTTTGCTTTAATCGGAATTGATATGCATCATGACGGAGTGATGCTGATTCCGGCGTTAAAGGTTGCTGACGGCGGAATACTTTTCCGGGATGTTTTTTACCAGTATGGTTTGATCGTACCGCTTTTGCAGGGAGGGGCAGTTGCTCTTTTCGGTGGGGAGCTGCTGGTCATCCGGCTTCTGACGGTGCTTTTCTATGGAGGAAGTGCGGTATTGCTTGATCTTTTGTGGAAACGTTTCCTTCCGTCGAAAATATCCTGCCTTGTGCCGGTGATGTTCTGTTTGTTTTCTGCTTGTACGATGGTGACTTTTCACAGTTGGAGCAGTGTGTATGCTCTTTTTTTCATGCTGTTGTACGGATTATTCACCATCCGTTATTTTGAAAACGCAAATTATTCAAAATGGAATTTGTTTTTTGCCGGTGCTGCTGCTGCTTTGACTTGGGGATGCCGGACTCCATGCGGAGCTGTTACTGTTTTTGCTGCTGTACTGGTACTGCTGGGCTTGAATTGGTTTTGCGGCAAAAGTTCCGGAAAAGTTTGGCTGGAAACAGGATGTTTTTTTGCCGGATTTTTGATCGTGGCACTTTTTGCATTCAGTTATATCTGTTTTTCCGGAGCATGGGACGATTTTATCAAACAGAATTTCGGATATGTCAGTGATTTTGCTTATGAAAGAGGCGGTAGCGGCAGCTGGCAATATTTCTGTAACAGTTTATTTCCGTTTTATCAGGATGATCTGATGTTCAGCAACGCATTTTTTGCTTTTCTGCCTTTGTGTGCGATGGTGATTTTGTATTTGCGGGTGCGTAACGGGATTTTATCCGGAGCAGAAGAGATGTGTCGCTGGATGCCGCTTGCAATATTGTTTATTCTTGCACTTGGCAGTTGGCATCAATATTATCCGGTTCCGTGTGTCCGTCATCTTTTCTGGGGTGGAACACCGCTTTTCGGAGCGTTTTTACTGGCACTTGCCGGGGTGTTTGAGAAAAAAAGTATTTTGCGGATCGGCATCGGAATATTTCTGATTCTGGTTGCCATCTGGGGGGGCTTGCCCCGGGGAATGGGGATCTGGATGCGTGGGGATGTCTGGGGTAGAACGACGTCTGACATTCCGGGTATACGTCATTTGCTTTTGAGCCGTCACGAAGCGGCGATGGTCAAAATAATCAAAGAGTGGGAAAGTATCGGGAATGCCAAAGGTATTTATAAAATGGTAAATTGGAGTGAAGATTCACTCTTTTCAATAATGGTGGATTCTTCCGGATTTACCGACCGCCAATTTTACCGCATGGCGGGATTGCGTCAATATCCGGATTATGACCGGAAGATACTGGAATATCTGATGAATAATCCGTCGATGGTATTGGTCGATCACGATGCTTTTATTCCCGGTTATCAAAAAATTTCAGAAGTCGACTATATCGGCCGTCACTACACCTTTTACCTGCCTGTCAAGTGATCTGTTTTCTGCTGAATTTTTCTCAAATCTGTTTGAAAAAATAAAAAACAGGTGATATAGTTTATTCAAAGAATAGTTGGAAAACGGTGTTTTATACCGGAAAATTGCAGGATTATTACAGAGCGTCGAAAATGAAAAAATTTGATCTGCCGGAAAATATCCGGGAAAATGAAAATCGTGAATATGTGGAAAAATTGTATGCGGTGATGGAGAAAAACGGAGGCTATTGTCCGTGCCGTTTGCAGCGTACTGAGGAAAATATCTGCATTTGTGCCGAGTTTCGATCCCAGATGGCAGATCCGGATTTTGAAGGTTATTGTCATTGTAAGCTTTATTATAAGGAGAAATGAGTAATGAGTGTATTGCATTTGAATAAAGCATCTTTTGAAAAGGTAACAAGTCAGAGTGAAAAACCGGTGCTGATTGATTTCTGGGCGACCTGGTGCGGGCCGTGTCAGAGTCTGACTCCGGAATTGGAAGCTTTATCTGAGGCGTATCCGGAATTGATCGTAGGTAAAATCAATGTGGAAGATGCTGAAAATATCCAGCTGGCAGCGTCTATGGGGGTGAACTCCATTCCGGCGATGTTCTTTTACCGCAATGGTAAACTGGAAAAAGAGCTGGTCGGTTTTATGAAGAAAGATGAATTGGCAAAAAAACTCGGACTTTGAGGTTGAATTATGGAATATTACTGGTTCTGGTTGGCAGGTGGAGTATTGATGATCCTGCTGGAATTGGTTATGCCGGGGTTTGTAATCTGTTTTTTCGGGATATCGGCATTGGTAGCAGGGGGGATGAACTTTTTCTTCCCCGGTTTTCCTCTGATCGGTCAATTACTGCTTTTTTCTCTGGGGGGAGCGGTACTTGCATTGAGCTGCCGCAAACTGGCTCCGGGGATTTTCGGCGGTAATGAAAACAAAGTGGAAAAAGATATTGACAGTGATGATGTTGCCGGTGAAATTTGTATCTGCCGGGAAAATATCGGTGATGGAGTCGCCGGAAAAGTTGAGTTTCGCGGCTCTCTCTGGAGTGCTGTTTCCGGTGAAGAAATAAGTTCCGGAGAATATTGTGTCGTTGAAAAACGTGAAAATCTGACCTTGACGGTCAAACGTAAATAATCATAAAAAGGAGGAAATTTTATGCCGGGATTATTTGTTACGCTGGTGGTGGTCATTGCCATAATCATCACGATTTTCAAAACCATGCGTATTGTACCTCAGAAACAGGCATGGATCGTGGAAAGATTGGGAAAATATCATTCGACTTTGAGTGCCGGAATGCACATACTGGTTCCGTTCATCGACAAAGTGTCATACCGCCGGGATTTGAAAGAGTGTGCGATTGATGTGCCGCCGCAGCAGTGTGTCACCAGAGATAATATTATTGTTGAAGTCGATGGATTGCTTTATTTGCAGGTTGTTGACCCGGTCAAAGCATCATACGGCATAGCTGATTATCTTTTTGCCTGTTCCCAGCTTGCCCAGACCACGCTTCGCTCCGAGGTAGGTAAATTGGAACTTGACCGTACTTTTGAGGAACGTGCCACGATCAATACGGCGATTTGTTCCGAAGTTGATAAAGCATCCGATCCGTGGGGGGTAAAAGTAACCCGTTACGAGATCAAGACGATCAAACCTCCGATGTCGGTGCTTGATGCTATGGAAAAACAGATGCGTGCTGAACGTGAAAAACGGGCTCAAATCGCAGAATCAGAGGGTGAAAGACAGGCAAAAATCAACCGTGCAGACGGCGAAAAATGTGAAGCGATCGCCCATTCAGAGGGTGAAAAGCAAAAACGTATCAACGAGGCACAGGGAAAAGCTGAAGAGATTCGTCTGGTTGCTGAAGCTACTGCTAATGGTATTGCCACGATCGCCGCAGCTATCAAGCAGGAAGGCGGCAGTGATGCGGTCAATCTCCGCCTTGCCGAGCAGTATATCAATGAATTCGGTAAACTGGCAAAAGAGGGTAATACCATGATCATACCTTCTGATCTTGCCAATATTTCCGGCTTCATCAAAAGTGCGGCAAAAGTTCTGGAAACCGGAAAATAATAATCTGTTATTAAAAAGCTGCGGCATGCATTCAGGCATTGCCGCAGTTTTTTTATGCTGCCGGCAGGCAGATCATAATCAGACCGCAGATACAGATCACCAAAGCTCCGAGTTGGAACAGGGTGAATTTTTCTTTCAACATCAATGCCGCGGTGATAGAGAATGATACAATACATGAACCGACCATCATCGGGTAACTCATTCCACCCAGACCGGCATCTGCCATGGCATTCATTCCCGGATAAAGAAGGGTGTAGGCGAATATCAGATTAAAGAATTGCAGGGCAAAAGTATAACGCCAGAGAAGCGGATTTTTGATGTTGTTGTAAATTTTTTCCAGACGGGATCTGTTTATTTTTGCTGCTTCATAAATAATTGCCGCAAACAATCCGCCCAGAGTGGTTGCCAGTGTACGTACAATACTGTTGACTTCACGGGCTTCCTGAAAATATGAAGGCATTGTGGTAAGATTCTGCTGGATTGCTGCGATCACAAGGCAGATCAGGGCAGGGAGTTTCCACTTATTTCCGGAATTGCTGTTGTCTTTGGTCATTGCGAAAAGAACCAGTGCTGCAAGCAGACAGATGATTCCGGTACCTCTTGCCCAGGTGAGCTGCACATCAAAGAAAAGAATTCCTCCGATAAATGGAAATACCAATGCCGATTGAATAACTGCCCAGATGATTCCATTCGGACCTCGCTGCATGGCATAAGACATTATTTGCAGCATGAAAAAATTCATAAAACCGCTGATTCCGAGCAAAGTACAGGTTATTGCGGTAATTTTCCATGAACAGTCCGGAAGTCCCCCGGTCATAAACATTGCCGCGATACTGAATATACATGTGATCAGGAAGCCTGCCAGCTGAACAATACTTGGTTCAATGCCGCGTTTAGGAGCTTCTCCCATAATAAAACCGATCAGGCACCAACTGCAGCCGACGATGATCATCGCAATTATCCCAAATGCCGGAGTTGCAAAAAACGGGATGTTTGATATTACTTCCATAGTTGAAAAGATTATAAAATGTTTTTATGAATATAAGAAAAGGATACCGTGAGAAAAATCATTTTCTACAGTATCCTTTTATATCAGAGATGATTTTCAGAAGTTATCAGCAATGTAGTCGATCGCATTGCGGAAGAACTTCACACCTTCACCTTCGGCGGGCAATTCACCTTTGGTTGCTTTTACTTCGGTCCAATCCGGAGCATTGAAAGGAGAGAGGAAGGCTTCGGGGTGGGGCATCAAGCCGAAAACTCTGCCGGTGGGATCGCAAATTCCGGCGATGGAATTGAGCGAACCATTGGGATTGGCAGGAAATTCAGTGGCGTTGTTGCCGTCGGCATCGACGTAACGCACCGCAACCAGATTCCGGGCTTCGATTTCAGCGAGAACTTTCTCATCCGCGACAAACTTGCCTTCACCGTGACGCAGCGGCAGACGGACAGTATCCATGCCTTTGGTGAATACGCAGGGCGAAGCAGGATTTGCTTTGAGTCTGCACCAGTCATCACGGAATACTCCGGAATCGTTGTGGGCCAGAGCCGCAGTCTGAACAAAGTAATTGCCATCCAGAGCCGGAACCATTCCCAGACGGGTCAGAGTCTGGAAACCATTGCAGATACCGATAACGAGTTTGCCGTCATCAATAAATTTCTGCAGCTGATCACGCAGATTGAATTTGACCCGGTTGGCAAAAACTGTACCGCTGCCGAGGTGATCACCGAAGGAAAATCCACCGATGAAAGTAAGGAAGTGGTATTTTTCCAGAGTTTCTTTACCGGCGAGCAGATCATTCAGGTGAACCAGTTCGGGGGTGCTTCCGGCGAGACGGCACGCAGCAGCGGTTTCTTTTTCACAGTTGAGACCGAAGCCGGTGATGACCAGAGTTTTGATGTCAGATTTTTTCATCTTTTCTCCAAATAAGTTTTATGTGTGATAGTCTGCATTGATTTTAACATATTCATAGGAAACATCGCTGGTCCATACCCAGTATTCTCCGTTACCTTCGTGAAAATCGCAGGTAATGGTAAATTCACGCTGTTTCACTGTATCCAGCAAGTCTGCTTCCGGAGTTCCGGCATCGCCGCCATTTTTGACGACCGGAATATCCCCGAAATAAACATCGCATTTTTCATCGGAAAATTTTGCTCCGGAATATCCGAGAGCTGCCACGACTCTGCCCCAATTGGGGTCATTGCCGAACCATGCGGTTTTGCAGAGCAGGGAGTTGCCTACCGCTTCGGCGGCAAGTTTCGCATCGGCATCGGAACGGGCATTGATCACCCGGACTTCCACAAATTTGGTTGCTCCCTCACCGTCGAGAACCATTCTTTTTGCAAGATTCTGCATCAGAGCCAGCAGTGCTTTGCCGAAAAGTTCTTCTTCCGGAGAACCGGCAGTGATTTTGACTCCGGATGCTCCATTGGCAAGAAGCAGTACCGTATCATTGGTACTCATATCTCCATCGACCGTGATCCGGTTGAATGAAGCATCGGCACACGGTGAAAGGAGTTTTATCAGTTGAGGTTTGGAAATTTCCGCATCGGTAGTTATGATACAGATCATTGTGGCATGAGGAGCGGTCAAATGCGGATCGATCATGCCGGCACCTTTGGTCATGGCACCGATGGTAACGGTTTTACCGTTGACATCAAATTTGACGGCGGCGGCTTTGGGAACGGTATCGGTGGTCATGATCGCTTCGGCAGCAGTATTGCCACCATCAGCTGAAAGAGCCGGTACTGCCAGTGCGACACCTTTTTCGATCAGCGACATATCCATCTGCACTCCGATCCTGCCGGTGGAGGCAACTGCGACTTCTTCCGCAGAGATACCCAACGCATCTGCTGCAATTTCACAACTTTTCTGTGCTGCAAGCATTCCCGGTTCTCCGGTACAGGCATTGGCATTGCCGCTGTTGATGATGACCGCTTTGAGGAAATCGCTTTTCAGAACCCGTTTGCGGCAGAGCCGGACCGGTGCGGCGGCAAAGGTACAGCTGGTGAATACTCCGGCAAAAGCGGCAGGTTTTTCGCTGACCACCATTGCGAAATCCGGAGCTCCGGAACGTTTGAATCCGGCGGTTACTCCGCTGGCAAGAAAACCGGCAGGTGCAGTCGTCGAACCATTTTCAATAAATTCAAAACTCATCAACAGCTCCTCCGTAAGTAGCTTTTACATTGATGGCGATACCGCCTCTGGGACGGAATTTTCCAATTACTTCTGCTTTACGCGGGGAACAGGTTTTGACGATAGCATCAAGCAGGGAATTTACCGACTCTTCATGAAAAATATTGGCATTGCGGAAACTGTAAAGATACAATTTCAATGACTTGCTTTCGATGCAGAGTTTATCCGGGATATATCTTACGGTGATGTGACCGAAATCCGGTTGTCCGGTAACCGGGCAGAGAGAGGTATATTCCGGACAGTCAAATTCGATGACGTAGTCCCGGTCTGCATAGAGATTATCGAAACACTCCAGCTTTGCTTCCTGCGGGTGTTTTGGATAATTCCGCTCGGAAGCAGAGAGCAGAGTAAGCTTGCCGAATCTGTCGGCACTGTTTTTTTCCATAGTGAAATCAACTCCAGATAGAGATCAGAATATTTGCTTAAAGATAATATAGCACTTATTCCGGTCTCTTGCAAGGTTGAAAAAAACAGCTTTCCGGAGTATATTATAATATTTGAAGGAAATTTGATAATTTTTTTGTAAATTTCATTGAAAGGCTGACATGGATCAGATAATTGATGGCGGGGATAATTCTTCCCGCCCTCCGTCTTGCACGGAAAAGAGGGTTGCGTTTTCGGTATTCAAGTATTTTCCTTATGGTGGATTGCAGCTTGATCTTATGCGAATGGCACGGGAGTTTGTTGACCGGGGTATCCGGGTTGTGATCTATTGCATGAGTTTTGAAACAGACCGGGTTCCGGATGGAGTGGAGTTCCGGAAACTTGCGGTAAAAGGTTTGAGCAATCACCGTCGGGCGAGAAATTTTGAAAAAGCTCTCAAAGAAGAGCTGGCTGGCGAGGAGTTTCTTGCCCATGTGGCTTTCAACCGTCTGACACCTGCAGATTGGTATTTTGCTGCTGATGTGCCTTTTGTGGAAAGTGCGAAACGTTCATTTTTTCAGAAGCTTCTGCCCCGTTACCGCACTTTTGCCGCTATGGAAAGGGAGCTTTTTTCTCCGGAAAACAGTACGAAAATTTTCTGCATAACAAAAGCTCAGCAGCGTGATTTTCAGCGTATTTACGATACTCCGGCAGAGCGTATCTATCAGTTGCCGCCCGGAATAGATGAAAAATTTGCCTCTGCGTTGCAGTTGCGGGAAAAACGTAATGACTTGAGGCATGAACTGGGTATTTCTTCTGATGAGATACTTTTGATCCAGGTCAGTTCAGCTTTCCGGACCAAAGGAGTTGACCGTTCGATAGCTGCATTGGCATTTCTTCCGGAAAGCATCCGGCATAAGACCCGTCTGCTGATCGTCGGCAAAGGAAATCCTGCGGCATATATCAAATTTGCCAACCGCTGCGGAGTGGGCAGACAGGTGATGTTTGCCGGAGGCCGCAGTGATGTGCCGGAGTTGATTGCGGCAGCGGATTTAATGATCCATCCTGCTCGCAATGAAGCTGCCGGAGCAGTTATTTTAGAATCCCTCGCTTGCGGAACGCCGGTATTGTGCAGTGCAAACTGCGGATTTTCACCGATGGTCAAGGAAGCAGGATCTCTGGTTCTGCCGAAACTTTTCCGGCAGAAAATATTGAATCGTACTTTGATGGTCACACTTTCCACGCCGGATAAACTTGCCGAGTTGCAGCAGTCAGCTGAAAGTTATGGAAAGAATGGGGATTTTTACCGTCGGGCAAAGTGTGCAGTTGATTTAATTACAGGATGCTGAAAATATGAAGCAGATGGATTTGAGGGAACCTTTTGACCGGTTGTGGAAAAATAAAGATGTTTTTACAGAGGTATTTGCATTGGAAGGAGAAGAGTTCCGCAATGTAAAAAACCGCCGCACTTTCCGTATCGAAGTGGATGGAAAAGGTTTTTTTGTAAAGATCCATCGTGGAATCGGCTGGAAGGAGATAATCAAAAATCTTCTGCAATTAAAACTTCCGGTGACCGGTGCGGGCAATGAGTACCGAGCGTTGGAAAAATTGAATTCTCTCGGCATTGCAACGATGGAAACTGCTGCATTTGCTGAACGCAACTTCAATCCCGCCGGAAAAGAATCATTTCTCATTACCCGGGAATTGACCGATGTGGTATCTCTGGAAGATCTGGTAAAAGAAATTCCGTTATCATTCCCGTTGAAAAAAGCTCTTATCCGGGCTTTGGGTGAATCTTCCGGAAAAATGCACCGGGCGGGGATAAATCATCGTGATTGTTATATCTGTCATTATCTTCTGCACCGTGAAACGGTTCACAGCGGTTTTCCGCGGCTTTCGGTCATTGATCTGCACCGGGCACAGATGAGAAACAAAGTACCTTTCCGTTATCAGGTAAAAGATGTGGCAGGGTTGCTGTTTTCCTCTTTTGATGTGCCGTTGAGCAAAATGGATGTGTGGCGTTTTATCAAAGCTTACAGCGGCAGATCTCTGCGAGAAGAATTGAGAGAAAACAGCAGATTTTATCAGGCAGTTTACCGAACTGCACTGAAACTCTATCAGAAAGAATTCGGAAAAATTCCGGCAGCAGATCCTTTTGCCGGAAGGAAATAATTTTGAGGTGTGAAAAATGAATCAGGCGGCAAAATTAGCTTGGCGTATTTCAGAAACTCCGGAAGAACTCATTCCCGCATTGCAGATATTGGAAAGTGAATATCCGATATCTGAAGGCGGAAGGGGATTGAAACTCAAATTCCGTAAAGTAGACAGTAAAAATGTGCTTTCCAGAGTGTTGCGTAACCGTGGTGAAGTCACCATAGAATATTCCACTTTGACGGCGGCTCTCCGGGGAATCGGTACTGCTCTTGCCAAACTTGATGGTGAAGAAAATACCACATTTGAAAAACTCGGTATAATGCTTGATGTATCCCGCAATATGGTGATGCGTCCGGAACATTTCAAAAAATGGCTCCGCCGTATGGCTCTTTGCGGATGTAATGAAGTTCTGCTTTACAGCGAAGATACCTATGAGCTTGATGATGAACCCTTTTTCGGTTCACACCGGGCTCCTTATTCTCTTGAAGAATTGCGGGATATGGATTCCTATGCTGCCGCACTCGGGATAGAGTTGGTCGGCTGTATCCAGACTCTCGGTCACATGGAGCAATTGCTCTGGCACCGGCATTACGCATCAATGACCGATTCCGAGAGGATCATGCTGGTGGATTCAGTTGAAACGGAAAAACTTATCCGCAAGATGATCTCCTTCTGGTCGTCAGCTTTCCGCAGCCGTCGTATCCATGTGGGAATGGATGAAGCTCACGGTCTGGGCAGGGGATTGCATCAGACTCTTCACGGAGCGGAAAAAGAGTCTTCGATCATGACCCGCCATTTGAAACTGGTTTCAGATATCTGTAAAGAAAACGGTTTAGCTCCGATGATCTGGTCGGATATGTTTTTCCGGATGACCAATTCAGCTCATGAGTATTATGATTATACTTCACAATTTCCTGCCGGATTGAAAAAAGAAATAGATCCGGATACCCAGCTGGTTTACTGGGATTATTACCACAAACAGGCTCTGGATTACCGTAAGATGATCGTCCGTCACCGTGAATTGGGCAAAGAACCGGTTGTCGCTTCAGGAATCTGGGTCTGGTCACGGCTCTGGTATGATCACCGGCAGACGATGGAAACGGCACTTCCCTGTATTAATGTCTGCCGTCAGGAAAAGATCAAAGAGTTGTTTTTCACCATGTGGGGTGATGACGGAGCATTCTGCAACTACGATTCCAGTCTGGCGGGGATAATCCGTTGTGCCGATCTTGCCTATGGTGACCGGGATGAAAATGACAGTGCTGACCGCTTTGAAGCAGTTTGTCAGGCGGATTACGGAGCGAATATTGCTGCCAGTGAATTGCAGATGGAATTGGAAGATAATTTCACCCTGCTTCCGGCGATGATGCTGTGGGATGACCCGTTGCTGGGAAAATATTTTGACAGTTGCAAACGGGCATATCCGGAGTTTGATTTGGCTTATCTTGATCAGCTTGATGATGTGCTTTGCCGGATCATGCCTTCGGCTGAAGATTGTGCTGCCGGAGATATCGGCTACGCTGTAGATCTGATTAAGTTTCTGATCAAAAAAGTTGAACTTCGCGGAGCGTTGGAAGCTGCTTACGATCTGGGAGACCGCCTGGCATTGAGAGAGCTGGTTACAACCACCATTCCGGCGGCGATTGCTGCATTGGTGGAAGTTGATGCCGGATTCCGGCGTAACTGGCTGAAATGTGCCAAAGCTCATGGGCTGGAAAGGATCCAGGTACGCAATGCCGGTCAGTTGGCACGGCTTGAAGAGCTTTCCATCCGCATAAGAGAGTATCTGGATGGCACTGTTGAACGTATCGAGGAACTGGATGAGCGTCTGCCTCACTCCACTCCGCCAGAGATGATGAACCGCTATAAAGAGGTTTCCGGAGGATCATGGATAGTATAAATAAACTTTTGCTTCAGGCACGGCAGTTTTTTGCAGGAGTACCGGGAGAACAAATTGTATTTGCAGAAAATCTGCAGGAAGCGTTGACCTCATTCAAACGGGAAAAATGTGTGGTTTTTTCCGGAATGCATTATGCGGAGGCGATGAGGGAAGCAGGTTTCACCGTTTTTACCGGGATAGAAGCCGAACCGGAAACCGAAACTGTGGAAAAAATGGCTGCATTTCTGCTGGAAAAAAATCCGGATGAGGTAATCGCCATCGGCGGCGGCAGTGTGCTGGATGCGGCAAAAGCGGCGTGGTTGATGGTACAGACCGGTTGGAGTCTGGATGAACTTTTCGGAGTCAACCGCTGGAGTTCCGCGAATCCCGGAAAAAGTCTGAAACGTCTGACCGCTATTCCCACCACCAGTGGTACCGGTTCCGAGGCAACGCCTTATTCAAATATCGTGGTGAAAGCTGCCGGAGTCAAACGGTTGATCGTGGAAAATGAAAGTATTCCGGAAACAGCGATAATGATCCCTGAATTGACCTTTACCATGCCCGTAGCCTTGACCCGTGCCACCGGATGTGATGCTCTGGCTCATTTGATTGAGGGGTTTCTGAATGTCGGAGCAGACAGCAATTATCCGGAAGCTAACGAATGGGTAAAGTGCGGTATAGCTCTGGTCGTTTCTGCACTTCCTGCTGCGATGAAAGGGGATAAAGATGCCCGTACAGCGATGGCGTATGCATCTTTGCTGGGAGGAATGACTATCCGTTTCAAATCGACCGGATTGCCGCATTTGTGCAGTTTTTCATGGTTCGGCAGGATCGCCCACGGTGATGCCGTGGCGGTGCTTCTGCCGGAGTGTTGGAAATATTATCTTGCCAATCCCGCGGTCAGAGAGAGAACAATGGAGCTTAACGGAATTTTCCCCGGAAATACTCCGGAAGAGGTGATTTCTTCATACGAATCGTTTCTTGATCAGATCGGAATGCCCGGAGGATTGTCCGCATGGAACGGGATCAATGCAGATTTGATCGAAAAAACTGCTGAAAGCGGCAGTCAGAATAAGATGAAATTGGAGTTGGCTCCGCATCCGGTACCGCTGGATGAGAGTTACGATATACTTAAAGCAATATTGAAATTGAGTTTGTAAAAATATCTGAAAGGAAAGTTTATTATGATCTACGTTATCGCCCGTATGGAATTGAATGACGGATGCAAAGATGCGATGCTGAAAGTTCTGTCAAAAACTGTGCCGCAGGTATTGGCGGAAGAAGGCTGTATCATGTATACCCCGTGTCTGGATGCCGATGATGAAAGCGGCAAATACCTGACTCTTGTGGAAGCATGGAAAAACCGGGATGTTCATAAGGCCCATCTTGAAATGCCCCACATGGCAGAATTCCGTGAGGCGGTTAAAGATCTGCGTAAAGGATGTGAAGTCAAGATCATTGAACCGGTAATGTAATAATTCCGGAAAAACTCCCGGTCAGGATATGCTTGCATTAAGGCAATTTTGACCGGGTCGTATGGTTATGAAAGCAAAAATATTTTTACTGCGGAGTCTTTCGATTCTGCTGATGCTGGCTTTGACGCTGATTTCGTCAACGCTGGCAGCGGTGATGTATATTTTCTGTGCCAGCTTCAACGGGCAGGGATTTTATCCGGTCTGTCTGCTTTTCGGTGATGCGTTGATACCGCTGGCGTTGTTTATACCGGCGTTGATTTTCCGCAACCGTTTTCTTTCACTGGCAGCGTTGCTGTGTTCATTTTTCAATATATTCATCCGTCTTTCATCAATTATCATTTTCAAAGAAACATTTATGACCCTTGACTATGAGTCGGTGAAAATGCTTCTTATCCACTCTGACCGTTATGCGATCGAGGCATTCCTCGGCAGTGATTTTTATTACTGGATGATTCCGCTGATGATTTCCGGAATAGCGATGATTGTGGTGTGCTGTGTAGTGGTATGGCGGAATTCCGGCAGAAAATCCGGCAGAGTGGTAAAAAAATGGCTGATGATTTTTCTTTTGCTTTTTTCTCTATCTCTGATTTCCAATTTGCTTTTTCAAGCATTACGGCCTCAAGATTTTGAGAATTACACCCTTTTCAGTCCGCTGCCGTTTGTTTCTGCTGAATTGGCGAATGATACTTTGCGGGAGCTGTATAACAAAAAGATTTTCAAACCGGTTCCTCTGGAAGATTCATCCCGGCAGATTCTTATTGATGAAAAAATCATATCAGAATCAGATTTGCCGGTGTCAGAGGTCGTTTTTGATAAAATAATTATTATTGCTGTTGAATCTCTTGATTATGATTTTCTGGGCGGCAATAATCCGGCGATGCCGGAAGGTATCACTCCGAATCTGGATAGATTAAGCCGGGAAAATCTTTCATTGACCAACTATTATACAGCATCGCTGCCGACGTCATGGGCATTGAACTCCATGCTTTTATCCCGATTGGATTATGAAAAAGACCGTTTTATCCAGCTTCCGTCATTTTTTACCGAAGCGGGAAAGAAAGGTTTTTTTACCTGGTATTTTTCAGCAGCGTCCGGTTTATTCGGTAATAACCGTCAGATATACGATAATCTTTTTCATGCTGACAAACTTTATTTTTTTGAGGAATGGAACGAATTTTGCAGCATGGAAAGAAGCAGTGATTGGGGTTTATCCGATGAAATGCTTTTTAAAGCAGTTTACGATGTGATAAAAAAATCCGGAAAAAAGCGTTTTGCCGCAGTGATCAGCACGATGGATACTCATCCGCCATACAATGTGCCTGAAAAAAAGAGAGATTTGCCGGTTGAAAAAAAATATAAAGCACCGGAAGAAAAGTTTTCCGGAAAGTTTTTGCAAGCGTTGCATAATACCGACCGCAGTATCGGTGAATTTGTAAATAAATTGACCGGTGATCCGGAAATTTTTGATGAAAAAACTCTGATAATCATCACCGCTGATCACACCGCTACTCACGGTGAAAATTATCTTAAACGCAGCAATTTTCTGCCGGAAAGGATCCCTTTGATATTTATTACAAAGCGAAAGGATTCCTTGACCGGAATCAAACCGGATAAATTTGCATCCGGTATTGATCTTGCACCGACGCTGGTCAGATTCATCGGCGGCACGATACCGCCAAGTTTCATGGGCAGGGATCTTTATTCTGATAAAAATATTGCTCTCTGCCGCACATACGGCGATACGCTGCTGCTCCATGACAAAACCGGATTACAGCAGTATCATTGTCATCAGGAAACATCTGATAAAAGAGCAAAAGCATTCATTGACTTTTACTTTTACCATTACGGTAAATAATCAATAGCATTTTTTTTGCCTAAAAAATATAAGATTTTTTTCGGGAACTATTGAAAAATTAAAATTCCGATGCTATGTAAGATTGTAGATTGAAGAATACAAACGCTTGCATTTTCATTCGGAGTTATTAATGGAAGAAAAAATTCTTTATAATTATCAGGATCGTATCGAAAAATTCCTTCACTCAAACAGTGATAATCTTGTCTACCGTGATTATGTTTTTCTTGATGCGGAAGTCGCTGTAACAGAAAATGTTGTACCTTTTGATCAACGGTTGTCTCTGAACTATACGAAAGTTCACGAAAAGGAGCATTGGGGATATGACTGGGCAAGCGGCTGGTTCCACTTCTCTGTGGAAGTTCCGGAAAATTTTGCCGGAAAAGAGTTGTGTTTGCGTATCCATCTGGGCAGTGAGGGGCTGTTTTTTGATGAAAAAGGTGTTCCGGTTTACGGAGTGACCGGTTATTCCTGTTTCGATGAGTTGTATTGCAAAGAACGTTACGTCATCGGGAAAAATTTCAAGTCAGGAGAAAAACTTGAGTTTTATTTGCAGGCAGCAGCTCATGGACTTTTCGGTTGTGCCTTGCCCCGTCCGCATGATTTGGAAACACCGGTTCATTCGATCGGCAGCGGAACCCGTTTGCTCAAGCATATGCGGTTATGTATTTTTGACCGTGAAATGTGGTCGATGCTGCTGGATATGCGTATCCTTTACGGAATCGTAAAAAGTTACGGTCTGAAAGATTATCGCGGCAAAAGGCTGTTACGCATTTTAAGCGAAGCCATGGATATATTCAATTACGATTGCCGGAATGCTGCCAAAGTGCGTAAAATGCTTGCTGAAAAAGCGTATTCCTGCAAAGCTGCTTCAACAGCACCTCTGGCGTGGTCGATAGGTCACGGTCATCTTGACGTCGGCTGGTTGTGGCCGGTTTCTGCTTCGATCGGCAAAGCTGCCAGAACTTTTGCCAGTCAGGTGGCATTGATGGAAAAATATCCGGACTATGTTTTTGGAGCATCCCAGGCTGTACTTTACCGCATGGTCAAAGAGCATTATCCTGAATTATATGAAAAAATCCGCAAATACATATCTTCCGGCCGCTGGGAAGTGCAGGGGGGAATGTATGTGGAAGCTGACTGTAATTTGAGTTCCGGCGAATCGCTTATCCGGCAGTTTCTTCACGGCAAGAATTTTTTCAAAGATGAGTTCGGTATAGAGGTCAATAATCTCTGGCTTCCGGATGTATTCGGTTATTCCGGCAATCTGCCTCAGATAATCCGCAAATCGGGCAGCAACTGGTTTCTTACGCAGAAACTGTCATGGAACAACTTTAATAAATTCCCCCATCATACATTCCGCTGGCAGGGCGTGGATGGTTCGACGGTATTATCTCATTTCCCGCCGGAAAACAATTACAATGCTTTCGGAAACTCCGAATTGCGGATCACGGCGATGAATAATTTTGAAGAATCCGGTATCGTTGACGGATTTATCTGCCTTTACGGCATCGGTGACGGCGGTGGCGGACCGAGTGAAGATTTTGTGGAAAATAATCTGCGTCAGAGAGATCTTGACGGATGTCCGAAAGTGGTTATGGGCAGAGCCGATGAATTTTTCAAACGTCTGGCGGCAGTGGAAAGTAAATTGCCGGTGTGGAAAGGTGAATTGTATTTTGAGTGTCACCGTGGTACGATGACCAGTCAGGCACGGATCAAACGCGGCAATCGCAAAAGCGAGCAGGCACTGACGGCATTGGAATTTCTGGCAAGTTCGCTTCCTCTTGCCGATTATCCGGCAAAGGAACTGGATGAATTGTGGAAAAACGTGCTTTTGAATCAATTCCATGATATATTGCCGGGTTCATCAATACACAAAGTGTACGAAGTCGCAGAAGCGGATTATGCAAGGATTTCCAGTGAAGTTTCCCGTTTGATGCAGAATACCGCTGAAAAACTTTTCACACCTTCTGAAAAAGAGGCGGTGATCGTCAATACCTTGAGTGTACCGTACCGGAATTATCTGGCATTTCCGGAATCATGGAAAGATAAGACTCCGGTCATTAATGGTGTTGAATTACCGGTGCAGTTGGAAAAAGGCGTACCGGTGGCAGCAGTTGATTTGCTTCCGGACTCCTTTACAACGGTGATGATGATGGATAAAAAAGCTCCGGAAGCAGAAAAATTGGAAGATTTGATTCTGGAAAATGAGTTGATCCGCTACACGTTTGCTTCCGATGGTCAGTTGATCAGTGCCTTTGACAAGGAACGCAGTGAAGAGGTATTGACTGGCAGTGCCAATGTGCTTTCGCTTTACCATGATATACCCAGAGCAAATGAGGCATGGGATATTGAAATCTATTATCCGGATGATTTTGCCGGCAGATGGTCTGGTGAAGTCGCTGAAAATAATTTCAAAGGTCAGGTTCGGTCGGTATTGAATTTCCGTTACTGCACGGAAAATTCCACATTGACACAGCAGGTGGTTCTTGGAGCCGGAAGCAAGAGGTTGGATTTTATTACTGAAGTCGATTGGCATGAGAACCGGATGATGCTCCGGGTGGCTTTCCCGGTGAATGTTTTCAGTGACGAAGCAGCTTACGACATACAGTATGCGTATTTGAAGCGTAAAACCAACGATAATACTGTTTATGAAAGAGCGCAGTTTGAGTGCTGCGGTCAGCGTTATGCTGATTTGTCAGACGGCAATGGTGGTGCGGCATTGCTGAATGATTGTAAATACGGTTACCGGATAAAGGATAATGTGCTGGATTTGGCGTTGCTGCGTTCGCCGCGTTTTCCGGATGCGAAAGCAGACATCGGGAAACATAGTTTCACCTACAGCTTTTTACCGCACCGCGGCAATCTGATTGAAAGTGATGTGATGCGTGAAGCGGCGGTATTGAACCGGGAAGCGATGTTCTTTGACGGGATGAGTTCCGGTGATGCTGAGCCATACTGCCGTTGGATAGAAGGTGAAAATATTTCATTGGAAGTGGTCAAAAAAGCGGAAAAAGCTGATTGCCGGGTGATCCGGGTGGTGGAAACTGCCGGACGCCGTTCCAGAGGAAAGATTTTCTGGAAAGATGAGGATGTAAAAGTTTGGGAAACTGATCTCATCGAATGGAAAAATGGAGAAACGGCTGCGGCGGCAGGGGGGATTCAGGAAATTGAGTTGAATCCGTTTGAGATAAAAACATTTATGGTGAAATAATGGCGGTAACGATCAACGACATAGCTCTTCTGGCAAGAGTTAATGCTTCCACGGTTTCGCGGGCATTGCGGGGTGATCCCCGAGTGCGTCGTGAGACACGGGAATTGATCTGTCAGCTGGCAGAGGAAATGTCTTATATCCCGAACCGGGGAGCCCGTCAGTTAGCCGGCGGCAAGACGGGGGTGGTAGCTTTGCTTGCCGGAAGTTTATCGTTTGAATATCTGCCTCCGGCGGCGACGGCGTTGAATCAGGAATTGACAGAATACGGTTATATGATGACCGTTCTGCCGGAGTGCCATGCACAGGAAAGATTTTTGCAGACATTGCATTTATTTGAACAGCGGTTCTGTGATGCTGCAGTACTTTTTTCTCCCCGCAGACAGCGGGATGATCTGCCGGAATTTCAGCGTTTGCAAAAGATGAATTTTCCGATTGTCTGCATTGACCAGTGGTTGAAAAATTATCCGTTTCCCGGGATAACGAATGATGCGGAAAAATCCATAGAGTTATTGGGAAAAAAGATGCTTGAACACCGGATAACGGCTGCAGCAGTATATTTTCCTGAAGATAATACGGTAGCGTTATTCCGTAGGGCACAGGCTGAAAAATTTCTTCAGCGTCACAATATTCCGTATGTGCTGGATTTGAATGAGATCCCGGCACTGCTCAAACGTTATCCGAAAGCTGGATTTGGAATATTTGCAAATAATCCGAATATACCGGAGTTTAAAAATATAGTTGCGGTGAATCCTCCGTCGGTATGTATCGGCGGAATGTTTGACTCCTGGCATTTTGCTGCTCCGGAGTGTTTTGATGCCATATATTTGTGTATGCAGGATGCCAAAAGTGTCGGAAAACTGGCAGCGGAGTATGTTGTAAGGATGTTGAGAGGTGATGATTCTATTGAACCATTAACTCTCATACCCCCGAAAGATATTATTATACCATATTTAAAATGAAAGGAATATTATGGTTAGGTTATTGAGAAAGATTTTGTTCGCGGGCAGCTTATTTCTAAGTGCTGTTTTCGCGGCAGGAGAAAAAACGACTGTTTTTTCGCTGGATTTTGAAAAACTTCCTGCTGAAATCAAAGGCAAGGGAGTGCTGATTGCCGGAAATAACGGTCAGGGTAAAGCTCTCAAACTTGAAAACAACAGTTTTTTGAAGTATGCTCCGGGGGAGAAACTTCAGGCTGTTGAAAAAACAGGTGAGTTTACCTTTGAATGTTGGTTTTTCCGCGAAGAAGAGGATGAACACGGTTTTCTGGTTCGTCATAACGGCAGTTTTGCCGTTCGTATCGTTCCTTGGGATCCCAGCCGGATAAATATTGGCATATTCAGTTCCAAAGGTTTTATTTCTCTTGACAGTGAACCGTGTTTGAAAGCCGGTGTCTGGCAGCATGTGGCAGTGGTCTTCAAGAAAGATTCAGTGCAGCTGTGGGTCGATGGAAATATGAAGATGAAAAAGGCAATCAAAGCTCCTGCCAAATCTTCAAAATATCCGGTCGTTATCGGTGCTGCTTTGGAAAGTGATGGAAAGAAAGTTATCGGTTTGTTCCCGGTTGCGTTTGATAGTGTGAGAATCAGTGCCGGAGAGCCGGAAAAAGCGTATTTTAATAAAATCGCTGCTGAAATGACCGAGAATTTCGAGGCAGTTCACACCCAGATCGGTATGCCGCCAGAGTGTAATCCGGGAAAAACGATCACTGAAAAGAGCAAACCGGTGGTATCCAAAAAACAAAAAGGCGAAATTGAAATTTCCAATAGTTTCTATACCGTTGTTTTGCAGACTTCTCCGGTATTGAAAATTAAACGCCTTTACAATAAATTTACCGGTACGGAATGTTTTTCTGCCTCCGGTTCTCCGCTTTTTGCCCTCAGTATCGGAAATTCGTTGCGTCGTGTGAATCCGGAAAGTTTCCGTGTGAGTTCCGTGAAAGAGAGTCTTTCCGGAAATACGCTGATTTTGAAAGCTCTGCTGGCTCATCAAACCGGAGTTAAAGTTGAATTGACTTTGAAATTTGATGAATCAGAGGATATTGGTATTGATGCAGTTGTTATCAACGGCAAAAAACAGCAGCAGTTGATGGCAACGGTTCCGCTTCTGGAAAATATTTCCATCGGTCCGGATTTTAATGAAAACTGGTATTTCAATCCGCAGGTTACCGGTTGGGCTGGAAAAAAGAGTTATGAAATTGCTTTGGGATATGGATTCCGTTCCTGGCTGCAGTTTGCAGATATTTTCAGTCCGGCTCATGGCGGCGGATTGGCTGTGACCGGTCATGATACAAGTGGTACGGTTAAAGGAATTGCAACTCGCAAGACGAAGAAAAACGGCAAAGTAGGAGTTAATTACAATCTCTGCTGGGGCAGTGGTAATGATGCTGCGAAAGTTTTTGATGAAAAATCTCCCGGATGCGGCATGGGATTTATTTTTCTTCCGGATACGTTTGCTGCCGGAGAAAAATTGGTATTGCCGCCTGCGAAAATATCAGTACATGGCGGATCGGTACTCAATCCTCTTATGCGTTATGCAAAATGGAGCAAAAAGGCGTTTCCGCACGCAGATATGCCGGAAGTTGCCAAAAAGGAATTCAACTATATTGCAGTTCACCGCAAGGTTGGCAATGCCGGATACTTCAAAGGTTTTGAAACGGCAGATGGTCTCCGTTTGAGTGATAAAATCGCTTCCGATGGCAGTGATCATCAGCTGCAGCTTGCATTCTGGTGGCAGCGTTATGAAAAAGTTGCTGTGCCGAACAGCATTGATGGATCATACCAGTTCAAAAATTCATCAGGTGAGGGTGACTATTACTATGACCCGATGCTTGGCGGAAAAGAAGGTATGAAAAAAGAAATTCAAAAATGCAAAGAAATGGGAAC
>JAZRGW010000040.1:0-13968 GCA_045644425.1 Victivallaceae bacterium
TTTTTTGCATCATATGAGCGAAGCGAATGCTTCATATTTGGAGTGAAACGGAAAATGCTTCATAGCGGAATGAAATGGAGCTGCTTCATCGTCAGGCGTTTTTTATGAAGCATTTTGCGGCAGTGCCGCAAAATATGAAGCGCAGCTTACGCTGCATGAAGCGGCATTGCGTGCCATAAAGCAAAGCCTGACGGCTTCATTCCGCCATTTTTTTGGCAAAAAAAATGGCGGAAAGAGAGGGATTTGAACCCTCGGTGAGGTTGCCCCCACAGCGATTTTCGAGACCGCCGCCTTAGACCACTCAGCCATCTTTCCGCAGTATTTAATAATATAGCACCGGATTACATCTTTCGCAACCCATATCGGAAAGTTTTTACGGTTTTATATTTTTAATTGACTTATGAATGATTCTGATACATTATACCATCTTTTCAAACTTAATTATATATTGTTTTAAAAATATTTTAATTTTATCAGCAAACCACTCTTGATTTTTCATCCTTTTGCTTTAATGTGGATGACAGAAGCAACAATGCGGAGAAAAACATATGGATATCATACTGGAAAAATTCAAAAGGCTGCCGCTGGCAACCATTTTCGCTGCCAGAAATTATGGAATGGATAATATTTCCGTTCCGGAAAGTGCACATCTCGGTTCCAAACTGTGTATGGCAATTTTACGGGGTGACAATATGAAAATGATCGAATTTCTACGGCGTGGAGCTGATATAAACCATGTTGATGAACCGGATGGCTGGACTCCGCTGATTTACAGTATATACTATGACAATAAATATGCCAGAGATGAATTACTCAAACAGGGAGCAGATATTCTGAAATCCGACTATTCCGACCGCACACCATTGATGTTCGCCGCTATCCGAGGTGATTCGGAACTTATCAAAAAACTGATCCGGCTCGGAGCAAATATCCATAAGCAGGATATTATGAGAAAAACTGCTCTGGATTTCGCAAGGGAATACCATAAGTATAATTGTGTGGATTTACTCTCACAAAAAATGTAAAAAGGAGGTAGCAAAATGTCAGCAAACAACAAAAAACTCGGCACAATGGCTCTTGCAGCATTGGTCGTAAGTGCAATGATCGGCGGCGGTATATTCAGTATGCCGCAAAATATGGCTCAAGGAGCATCGGTAATGGCAGTTATTGCAGCATGGATCATTTCCGGTGCCGGTATATATTTTCTTGCCAGCACGTTCAGAATTTTATCCGAAGTCCGTCCGGATGCCACGACCGGTATTTATGCGTATGCCAGAATGGGGTTCGGTAAATTCGCCGGTTTCCAGATCGCATGGTCATACTGGCTCTGTAATATTTTTGGCAATGTTGCTTATGCAGTACTGCTGATGGATGCAATGAACTATTTCTTCCCCGGAGTTTTTACCGGCGGAAACAATCTCTGGTCGATCATCGGCGGCTCTCTGGTCATCTGGATAATGAATTTTGCCGTACTGCGTGGAACACATCAGGCTGCTTCTATAAATACCATCGGCACGATCTGTAAACTGCTTCCTCTTGCAATCTTTATTATCGTAATGGCAGTTGTTTTCAAATGGAAAGAATTTTCGACAGATATGTTCGGCACTGAGACCATCCCTGCCCTCAAACTGCATCCGTTGGGCAGTTTCCTTTCACAAATCAAGTCAACTATGATGGTCACTCTCTGGGCATTCATCGGGATCGAGGGTGCAGTGGTAATTTCTGCCGGAGCTAAAAGTCAGAAATCTGTTGGCAGAGCAACTATGATCGGCTTTCTCGGATGTCTTGCCATCTATGTTCTGCTCTCAATTCTTCCTTTCGGCAGTATGAGTCAAGGTGAACTTGCTGGACTTGCCAATCCCTCTACAGCTGATTTGCTCCAGAATGCGGTTCATGCCAAATGGGGTGGTGTATTGATGAATCTCGGCGTTATCATTGCTCTTCTGACCAGTTGGCTCGCATTTACCATCATGATCTCCCAAATGCCTTATGCGGCTGCACAGGATGGCACTTTCCCGAAAATATTTGCTCACGTAAATATCCACGGTGCTCCGGATGTCTCCCTTTTTGTGACCAGCTCCATCATGCAGTTGACCATGATTTTTGTCTACTTTGCCAACAACGCATGGAATACCATGCTCTCAATCACCAGTGTTATGATCCTGCCGGCATATCTTGCCTGCACACTTTACCTCTGGAAAATCTGTGCAGAAAAAAGTTATCCGGTATCAGCATCAATCAAACTTTCTGCAGCAACTTTCTGCGGTATCGCCGGATCAATTTACGCTGTATGGATGATTTATGCTGCAGGACTCAAATATCTGGCAATGGCATTTATCTTTCTGGCTATCGGCATTCCCTTTTATCTCTGGGCACGCAAAGATGCATCCGAAGAAACAAGTGCCTTCTCTATCCGTGAATTGATCGGTGCGATTATAATAACAGCCACAGCTATTTTTGCAATCATCGCAGCAGTCAATGGTAAAATAAATCTCTGAACCGGAAAACAAACAGAAAGGATGTTATGATGAAACACAAAAAAATCATGATCGTGGAAGATTCTGCAGTATCTTCCAGTGAAGTAATGAGTTATGCCCTGGATAATCTCTGCGGTTTTCTCAAAGATAATGATTATTTACTTTTGCGGACATCTTCTTATTCCGAAGCAATGCCGCTTGCGGCAACTGACATGGATATTTCAGCAGTTCTGCTGGCTGTCGATCTCACTCCGGATACCCCTGCTCCTCCGGAATTGAATTTGCTGATAAAAACAATTCGCCTGTGGCAGCCGGAATTGCCGTTGTTTATGCTGGCTGACCGGGAAAATGCGACTCACAATATTTCCATTGAATTGATGAATAACTCATCGGAATTCATCTGGATCTTCGAAGACAGTGCAGCTTTTATAGCCGGACGCATTGACGCTGCAGTAACCCGTTACCGTAACCGGATCATGCCGCCATTGATGCAGGCGATCCTCGATTACAATGAAAACAACCATGAATATTCATGGGCAGCCCCCGGACATCAGGGCGGTAGAGGTTTTACAAAATCACCCTCCGGAAAAAGTTTCTATGACTTCTATGGAGAAAATCTTTTCCGCACCGATACCGGGATCGAAAGATCAAGCATAGGTTCCCTGCTTGATCATACCGGAGCTTTCGGAGAAAGTGAAAAAATGGCGGCTCAAGTATTCGGATCCCATATTTCATTTTCCGGAATCGTCGGCACATCAGGTTCTAACCGTTCCATCATGCAAGCGGTGTTAACAGATGGTGACCTTGCCATCTGTGACCGGAATTGTCACAAATCCATCGAACAGGGTTTGATAAATACCGGAGCTGTTCCTGTATATTTGAAACCTACCCGCAACCGTTACGGAATCATCGGTCCGATACTTCCGGAAGAAATGAGTCCGGAAAATATCAAACGGAAAATAGCGACATCCCCATTGAAAATAACCGGCAATACAAGAACTTATGCCGTCGTCACCAATTGTACTTATGACGGGTTGTGCTACAATGCCGCTGAAGCTGAAAAACTGCTTTCAGAATCCACCGACCGTATCCATTTTGACGAAGCATGGTACGCTTATGCCAGATTCAACAATATGTATGACAACCATTATGCCATGCGGGGCAATCCCTGTGATCACCAGGGGGCGACGGTATTTGCCACCCACTCCACTCACAAATTGCTGGCGGCACTTTCCCAGGCAAGTTATATACATTTGCGGAACGGAAAAAATCCGGTATCATTTGATCAGCTCAATCAGGGATATATGCTCAACGCTTCAACTTCCCCGCTTTATGCGATTTGCGGTTCCAATGATATTGCCGCCAAAATGATGGCAGACAATGGTCCGGCACTCACCCGGCAGGTCATAGAAGAAGCTGTTGATTTCCGGCAGGCTCTGGCAAAACTTCAGCAGGAGTTTGCCAGTAAAAATTCCTGGTTTTTCCAGGTATGGAATCCACCTGAAGTCACAGACCATAATACCGGTAAAACTTATGATTTTGCCAACGCTCCGACTGAATTGCTGGTAAATGATCAACGCTGCTGGGTACTGAACCCCGGCGAATCATGGCACGGATTCAAAGATCTGCCGCAAAAAAGCTGGGTGATGCTCGATCCGATCAAAGTCAGTATTCTTTCTCCGGGCATGGGGGAGGACGGCAATATTCTCAATTCCGGAGTTCCTGCGGCTCTGGTATCAAATTACATCTACAACAGTGGTATCGTACCGACGCGGACAACCGATTTCCAGCTCATGTTCCTCTTTTCCATCGGCATCACCCGCGGCAAATGGGTAACATTGCTCAATGCCCTGCTCAGGTTCAAAAAACACTATGACAATAATGATCCGGTATCAGCTGTATTGCCGGAAACTGCTGCTGCTTTTCCGGAACGTTACAATAATACCGGGATCCGTGATCTCGGTGAAGAAATGTTTGATCATCTGAAAAAATTCCGACCGGATGCCCGTTTGAATGATGCCTTTGAAACTCTGCCGACTCCGGCAATGACTCCCAGACAGGCTTATATGAATGGGGTAAAGGGAAATACCGAACTTGTACCGGCTGAAAAACTTGCCGGACGTATTGCGGCAAATGCCCTGATCCCCTACCCGCCGGGTATTCCAATGGTGATTTCCGGAGAACGTTTCGGCGGTGAAAATAATCCGCATATTGCATATTTGCGTTCTCTTGAGGCATGGGATGAACGTTTCCCCGGCTTTGAGCATGTAACCGAGGGTGCAACCGTGATCAATGGTGTTTATCACGTACCCTGTATAATAGAATAGCCCCCACACCCACGGGGCGGCACCAAGGCTTCTCCCCGGAGCCGCCGCCCCGTTTCTTTTTTTTACCAGTGCCCCGGATAAGAAATATTGATTTTTGTTCTTTTATGCAGTATATTACCGCAAATAAAAAAATCAAACATCAATAAAAAAGGTTTCAAATTATTATGCGTAACGGTAAATTCGGGTGTGCGGTCTGGGGATGCGGATGGGTGGCAAGCGGTCACATTGCAGCTTATCTCAAAAACAAAGATTGTGAATTAATCGGTCTGGGAAGCCGGAGAAAGGAAAGTGTTCAAGCTAAAATTGCGGAATTCGGTCTTCATGATACCACGATCTACCCATCATTTGAAGCTCTTATTGCCGATGACAGAGTTGATATTATTTCTATTTGCACTCCGAACGATCTTCATGCAAAAGAAGCCATGCTGGCAGCAAAAGCCGGGAAACAGATTTTTCTGGAAAAACCCGCTGCGATAAACAAAAACGAACTGGATGAATTACTTGAAATCATCAATAAATATCACACAAAAACTGTAATGGGGTTGGTACTTCGTTTCAATCCATTGACTTTGATGCAGAAACGTCTGATTTCCGATGGGGAATTGGGAAAAATTCTCCTTACCAATGTCGACTACTGGTTCGGCAGAGAGCGGGGTTCCTGGATGAAAGAAGGGAAAAGATCCGGAGGAGCTTTTGTTCTCGGCGGATGCCACAGTGTAGACCTTGCCAGATTTGTTCTCGGATCAGATATTGCCGCAGTTCGAGGAGATTCCCTGCAAACCGGCACATGGTATGATTATCCGGCAGTGGAAACGGCACAAGTCCGGTTCAAAAATGGAGCTAAAGGTGTCTTTTCCTGCTCTCTGGCAGGTTTTGTGCCTTACACCGCAAATCTCAATATCATCGGAGAAAATGGAACCATCATCAACGATAAATTTTTCCTGAAACGTTTCCGGGAACAGAAAGATTTCTTCAGCATCAATACCGGAGGTAAAAAAAGCGGCGATGTTTACGATCATCCTTTTCCGGCAATAGTATCTCATTTTATTGATTGTTTGCAGGAAGACCGGGATTCAGAGCATAATATTGCCTCGGCAGTCAACTCTCACCGGGCGTGTTTTGCCATTGGTGAAAGTGCGGCAAACGGCGGCAAATGGATCGAACTTTAAAACATCTCATTCTGTGTTTTCCGATGAAATGCCCGACAGATTGAAAAACGGATTCGATACGGGAAAATTTTGTTGGATCAAAATCTCGGCTGCATTGAAGTTTAAACCGGATGACACCGCTGAAAAAACACCCTGATTTTCAAAATAACACTTGATTTTAACGCTTGTAAGTATTATTTTAACCTTCTGTAAGTTCTTCAAAAAATCAAATAAGAAATTTATTTTCAAAAAAGGTGGCTTTATGGCTTTTATCAGATGCGATTTCAGCTCTGCAGCTCTGATGCGGGCAGTGAATGTGAATATAATAATTCCGCAAAATATCCCTGCCGGTGAACGGAAAATACTCTATCTTCTCGGTGGTTTGAGCGATGATAATACGATGTGGTGCCGCCGCACCAGTATTGAGCGTTATGCAGATGCCTGTGGAATGATGGTGGTAATGCCCAATGGAGAAAGAAGTTTTTACACCGATGCCGTGCAGGGTGAAAAATTCTGGACATTTGTTTCAGAAGAACTTCCGGATGTAATACAAACTCTTTTTAATTTCACTTCTTCCAGAGAAAATACTTTCGCAGCCGGATTATCCATGGGAGGATACGGAGCAATAAAATTGGGATTGCGTCTCCCCGGACGTTTCTCAGCCGTTGCCGGATTATCCAGTGTCACTGATTTAAAATGCCGTTATCAGGCTGCAGATTCCGCATCATGGAAACCGGAACTCGATCGTATTTTCGGTGGAACAGATCAACTTGAATCCGGGAAAAATGACTTATTTTCCCTTGCAGAAGAAGCCGTGGAATCCGGCAAAATTCTCCCACAGATACTTTCCATCTGCGGCAGTGAAGATTTCATGATCGAAGATAACCGCAGATTCAATACTTTTATGAAACAGATAAAGTATCCCGGATTTAATTACTTTGAATATCCGGGAGCCCATACATGGGAATTCTGGGATCGTTACATACAAACGGTTCTCAATTTTTTCACAACCGGAAAGCTTCCTGAATAAAACAAATGATCAAGCAAAAACTGATTCCAGAAAAAAGATTATTCTTTACCGGAGAAACTGTCACTTTCAAACTGTGTTCAAGAGATATTTCTCTCAAGGGACATGCCGTTTTGCGTACCAATATCGGCAGTGCTCATCTCAAATACAATGAACAAATAGAAAAAACTGAATCAAACCGGATCCCCAAGGGGGGAGACTGGCGGGATCTAAATATGATCCAGATGGAATCAGGAATATTCCAGCTTACTCTGCCGCTTACAGAAACCGGGGTATTTGAAGCAAAATGCTGTTTCATTCCGGATAACAAAGAAGAACCGGTATTATGGGCAGATGGCGAAAACTTCAAATTGAAAGTATCTTCAAACAGCAATGTTTCCGGAAATGGAATCTACTGCTGTTTTGTGCGTCAATTCGGCAAATGGATGCATCTGCCGCATTCCCCCGAACTCCCGGATCTTTCAACCTTGGATCAGGAAGGTTTTACTGTTATTCCGCCATCCGGAACATTCCGCAATGTGATAAAAAAACTTGATCACATTTTCGATACACTCAACTGCCGGATACTGCAGCTGCTGCCGATCCATCCGACTCCGGTTTCATTCGGCAGAATGGGACGATACGGCAGTCCTTTTGCAGCCACAGACTACTTTGATGTGGACCCGGCGTTGGCGGATTTTGATACCAAAGCCACCCCGATAGATCAATTTGTGGAATTGATAGATGCGGTACATGCCAGAGGCGGCAGAATTTTTATGGATATTCCGGTCAACCACACCGGATGGGCATCGAAACTGCAAAGTGAACACCCGGAATTTTTTATCAGAAAAGATGATGCTGAATTTATCAGTCCCGGTGCTTGGGGAATAATTTGGGCCGACCTGTGTCAACTTGACTACCGGAAGCCGGAAGTTCATGCACTCATGGCAAAAGTTTTCCTTTTCTGGTGCAGATACGGAGTAGATGGTTTCCGGTGCGATGCCGGGTATATGCTTCCGGCTGAAGCGTGGAACTACATCATTGCCAAAGTAAGAAAAGAGTACCCTGATACAACATTTTTACTTGAAGGTCTCGGTGGTCCGATACCGGTTCAGGAAGAGTTGCTGGAAAAAACCGGTCTGGATTGGGGATACTCCGAACTTTTTCAAAACTATACCCGTGATCAGATAAACTCTTACTTCCCTTATGTTAATGAGTCAGCACACCGTGGCGGCACATTGGTAAATTTTGCGGAAACCCATGATAATATCCGATTGGCAGAAGGTGGAAAAATTTATGCAAAACTGCGTTTTATGGTCAATGCCCTGCTATCGGTCAATGGTTCATTCGGCTTTGCCAACGGTGCAGAATTTTTTGCCGCAGAAAAAATCGATGTTCATGGTTGCAGTTCTCTGAATTTCGGAGCGGTCGACAATATATCTGCTTTGATTGGCAAACTTAATATTCTGCTCTCAACTCATCCGGCATTTGCCCATGACGCAAATATCAAGTTGATACAGCATGGACCTGGAAATGTGATTGCGGCTTTACGATGCCGCAAAGATTCGGAACTGCTGATTCTGCTCAACCTCGACTGTCAAAATAGTGCGTTGGTGCATTTCCCGCGTCAACACTCCGATTTCGGAAAAGATTTGCTGACCGGAAAAATTCATCTTTTCAGCATTGAAAATGAAAAAAGCCATTCCTGTTATCTTGAACCGGGAGAAGGACTCTGTCTGTCTTTTGACGATTTTGAAATCCCATCGGCGATGCCGGCTCAGCAATCTTATCAGCACAATTTGCAGGCAGCTGTTATGGCACAGAAGGCAACAATGAACTTCAAATCACTCTCTCAGGCAGCCGATGCAGACGGGGCATTGCTTTGTTACGATCCGGTAAAATTTGCAGAAAAAATTTCCGGCATCACCCCTGCCCCGGTAACATCATGGTATTATCCGCAGGATACAAACCGGATAGTAATGATTGCACCGGGAGATTTGCTTTTGCTCCGCAGTAAAGTACCATTCATTGCTGAATTGCATGATAAGGATGAAAATATTTGCCGCTGTACTGCCTTGCAGGATAAAGACAAATATTTTTTTGCTCTTATCGCAATTCCGGATAAGCGGCATTCACTTCCGGAAAATCTGACATTAAAATTTACTGCTTTTGAAGAGAATAATGTAAAAAAAGTTACCGGTACAATCCGGCAATTAGCTGATGGAGAAAAACGCCGGATCCGCTTGAGCGGATTGTGGAAAGATGCCGCAGACCGCTTTGTATTCGGATCAAATGATCATGCTTCTTATGCTATGTTCAGTGCCCAATGGGGAAAAATCACCAGCAAATATGATGCGATCCTTGCAGTCAACAGCGAACCGGAATTCCCGGTCGACCGTCATATAATGTTTTCCAGATGCAGAGCGTGGCTCGTACTGGATGAATACTCACAGGAATTGACTGTAAAAACTCTGGAAAATTATTCAGCCCATCCTGGTAACCGGGCAAAATGGGAATTTTCAGTGCCCGATGGTCATGGTGGTAAATGCAGTTTATCTGTGGAATTCAGAATGGCATTTGATCAGGATTGTGTGGAGCTGAAATTTCACCGTAAAATCCGCAGTGACGGTTTTTATCCGCAGGCTAAATTAATATTGCGGCCAGACCTTGAAGACCGGGTGAATCATACTACGACCCGGGCATGCGATGGAGCGGAACATCTCTTCCGTAACTCGCTGAAAATTTCGGACAACGGTTTTGATTTTCAGCCATCAACCCGGAAATTACAGATGTATGTATCTAAAGGGAAGTTCCATTTTGAACCGGAATGGCAGTATATGGCAGATCTGCCGCAGGAGCGTTATTACGGGATGAATGACAAAACCGATCTTTTCAGCCCCGGATACTTTGCAATCCCTCTTGCTCCCGACGCTTCTGTCACATTGACGGCATCTGCATCTGCAGAATGCGACACACCTCCGGAATATCCTCCAGCAGATTACCCGGATCGGATCACGCCGCTTGAATCAGCGATAGATTCTCTTAACCGTTTTGTGGTCAAAAGGGATGGATTGAGTACCGTTATTGCCGGATACCCATGGTTCCTTGATTGGGGCAGAGATACTTTGATCGTTTTAAGAGGATTGGTAAAATTTCCGGAATTTCAACAAAAATCTGCTGACATAATCCGGCGTTTTGCTGCATTTGAAGAAAATGGAACCATTCCCAATATGATCTGCGGAGACAATGATTCAAACCGGGATACAACAGATGCACCGCTTTATCTGATAATCGCAGTCAGGGATTATATTGCAGAAACAGGTGATAAAAAGTTCCTCAAAACTATCTGTAACGGCAGAACGCTGCAGGAAATACTCTTTTCTATCGTGGAAAATTATCAGCATGGTACTCACAACGGAATAATTATGGATCCGGAAAGCGGCTTGATCTACAGTCCGTCACATTTCAGCTGGATGGATACCAACTATCCGGCAGGCACTCCGCGTGCAGGGTATCCGGTGGAAATTCAATCACTCTGGTTTGCGGCACTGGAATTTCTCGGCAAAAAAGAGTTGGCTGCAAAAGTTCAAAACAGCATTGAAAGACTTTTTTTCAATGGAAATACCGTTTCCGATTGCCTGCATTGTTCCCCCGACACTCCTGCATCAAAAGCGATTCCGGATGATCACCTGCGGTGTAATATCCTGACCGCGTTGATTTTCGGAGCAGTAAAGGATCCGGAAAAGCAACAACTTATTATCCGGCAAACAGAAAAACTGCTCATTCCCGGAGCAATACGAACTCTGGACGATCGACCTGTTGCATATCAGCTTCCGATCCGACGGGACGGCAGATTGCTTAATAACCCTGTTTATCCTTATCAGGGATATTACTGTGGACCGGAAGATACATCCAGAAAAGTTGCCTATCACAATGGCACCGCATGGTGCTGGCCGTTTCCAACCTTCTGTGAAGCGATCTATGCCATCGGCAAAGAAAAATCCCGAAAACGGGCACTGGCTCTTTTGATGTCAGCAGTTGACTGGATGGAAAACGGTGTTATCGGAGAAATGCCGGAGGTTCTGGATGGCAATGCTCCGCACCGCAGCGGCGGCTGTCTGGCTCAGGCATGGAGTATTTCCGAATTTTACCGTGTTTTCAAAATATTGCACAAGGAATAAATCTGTTTTATGCGTATTTTGCTGAAAGGTTTTACCGCTGACGGTATCAATGAACCATCCCGCATGGCTGTTCTGATCGAAAATGACCGGATCATCGCTGTCGAAAAAAATATTTACGGATGCAGTGCGGCTGATAAAATAATTGAATTTAAAGATGAAATCATCGCACCGGGATTCATTGATGTACATGGGCACAGTGATCTTTCTATCTTGGCTTATCCGGCAGCAGATAGCAAACGCCGTCAGGGAATAACCTGCGAAATAACCGGAAACTGCGGATTGTCAGCATTCCCGCTTACAGAAAAAAACCGCGAACATCTGGAAAACTTGTATGCCAACTATGGAGTTCCTTTATCTTGGGATGATTTAAACGGCTACTATGCCGCATTGAAAAAATATTCTGCCGGATTAAGAATCTATTCTCTTTGCGGTCACAATACATTGCGTTCAGCTGTAATGGGGTATGAAAAACAGGAAATTTCTCCCTCTGAACTGGATAAAATGATATTGTTTTTGAAAAAAGCTCTTATTTCCGGAGCTCCCGGATTATCAAGCGGATTACTTTATACCCCCGGATGTTTTGCTCAAAAAACTGAAATCACCGCATTGATGAAAATTCTGGCTGAATATGACGCCGTGTATACTACCCACTTGCGCAGTGAGGGTGAACATCTTACAGAAAGTCTGGAAGAAACATTTTCTGCAGCAAGTGAAGCCGGTTTGAAAAAAGTTCTTATCAGCCACTTGAAAACTGCCGGGAAAGCCAACTGGCACAAACTGCCGGATGTATTTAATTTAATAGAATCTTATCGGGCAAAGGGAATGGATATTCGCTTTGACCGTTATCCTTACACTGAAAGCCAAACCATGCTCAGCGTAATTTTGCCACCGCCTTTTGACACCATGCCGGATCGGGATATAACTGTAAAATTACAGGATCCCGCTCTTAAGCAGCAACTGCTCATGCAATTGGCTGAAGAAAAAAAACGCGATGACTGGCAACGTTGGCGGATCACCGGAACAACTCATCCGGAGTGGAAAAAATTCATTGGCAGAAAATACTCCGAACTTCCTTTCCCCCCGGAAACAGCGATTATAGAACAACTTGCTTTTGATTCTACGACAGCGACCATCGGGGCAGCTGGAATGTCGCAGGATAATATGCTCAAGATCATCACTCACCCTCTTTGCATGGGTGGAAGTGACGGCAATGCATTGACAGCTGACGGAAAAACGGTTTCATCTCATCCGAGAGCATTCGGAGCTATTGCAAAATTCCTCCGGTTAAAACTCGATCATGGTGAATCTATCGGGAATGCGGTCAATAGCGTAACCTATTCTCCTGCCCGATTTTTCTCTATCTGTGAAAATGGTCTTATCCAGACCGGGAAAAAAGCGGATATATGCGTTTTTTCTCCGGAAGAGATCGACTCAAAAGCTGACTTTATTTTCCCGAACCGCCTTGCAGACGGCATCCGATTGACCATGCTTGATGGAAAAACAGAATATTATTTCTGAGTTTTTTTCTCAAGGCTTTTCAATAAAACTTTTACTGCGGCGGACTTTCTGGATTGCTTTTTAAGTTTTTCCAGTTCCAAATTGATACCGACCCAATCAGATGGAATTACAGCTCCGACACTCTGCTGTGCTGCACGCATAGCGGATTCATTATCTTTTTCAGCATAAGCAATCAAAAACTTGACTACCATCGCATTACGACTTGGTTTATTGAATTCCAATGTCTCTTTGGCAGCGGAAATATTTCCTGATTTCCATTGGGCAAATGCCAGAAGCGGAATATATCCGGGATGATTTTCACTGATGATCTTTTTATAGTACCAGACAGCAGACCCCCAATCGGAACTTATTTCTGCTTCTCTGGCAGCCCCACTCATAAATTTGACCAACTCCCGGCGATGATCCAGCATGGAACCAAGCATTTTTTCCACTTCCGGTTCAGGAGGTGATCCCAATTCCCGGGCTTTTTCGTAAGCAATCACAGCCTCACTGCGACGGTCAGAAATCGAAGAAGCAAGCAACTTTGCCAATTCCAACTGAATTTCAAATGAGTCAGGAACAATCCGTGCCGCTGTCAAAAGCTTTTCCTCTGCCCTGGCTGGAGCTCCGCAACCGGCATCGATCAATGCCGCGCAAAGCAATACTCCGGCATTTTCCGGATTACTTTTCATCAATGGATCAATAATTGTTTTTGCATTCCCGAAACGGGATATGGAAATAAAACAACGGGCGGTAACCAATGCCAACTGCAGGTTGGCAGGATCAGAATTCAATGCATGCGACAAATGAGGTGCGGCATCAGCGAAACTGCCGCGGCGATAATAAATCATCCCCAGACGGAAATGTGCCGGAGCAAAATCTTTTTTATTGGCAACAGCCTGTTTATAGTGCCAGATCGCCAATTCCGTTTTTCCATCTTTTTCAGCACTCAAACCGGCACCTGCCAACTCTTCCGGAGAACGGTCGCTCTGCAGAGCCATTATATTATTATCATCATCATTATTGCCACTATTATTGCTGCCGGAATTACGGTTATTCAATTGAGCCGCCAACTTATCACGTTCTGCAGCCAATTCGGCATTGAGTTTATTGATTGCGGTCAATTCATCTTCCAGTCTGGCAACTTTTGAAGCATCCACTTTGGCAAGCAATTCATTGGCTGATTTGTTTCTGAATTCAACCAACTCTTTATTCAACCGGCGTAATTCTTTGATCTCTCCATCTTTGAGTCTGGATTGACGGGAAAAATTTTCACTTTCCGCAACCGCCTGATTTTTCAGTTGTTTAAAAGTCGGAGGCCAAGCGGTCTTA
>JAZRGW010000041.1:0-45967 GCA_045644425.1 Victivallaceae bacterium
ACTGCCGGATGTGCCAAGTTCCGTTACAATAAACTTGTGACCGATGATATCGGCGGTATTCCCAGAGTTCTGGATGCCGGACAATGTAATGACTGTTATTCTCTGGCTGTCATAGCTTTGAAGCTCAAGGAAGTTTTCGGAGTCAAAGATATCAACGAGCTACCAATATCCTTTGATATTTCGTGGTATGAACAAAAAGCAGTAGCGGTATTGCTTGCGTTATTGCATCTAGGATTCAAAAATCTCCGGCTTGGTCCGACACTTCCGGCGTTTCTCTCTCCCAATGTTGCAAAGATCCTGGTCGAAACTTTTGATATCAAAGGGATCACTGATCCGCAAACAGATATCAAAGCAATGATGGCTGGAAAATAATTTTCCCAAGAGATTGGCGGCTGGAATTATCCTGCCGCCTTTTTGCGTTTTATGGGGCGTGTCGCGGCGTTTACGGCAAGATTCGTGTAAGTGGCAAAATGCAGCAAAAAAGCCCTTTTCAAGCGGTTTTGTGAAAAAAACTTCACAGAATTTTTGGCGAGAGTTGAAAAAATGGTCAGCGTTTTTTATCTTCCCCCATGTGCAGGTTCGGTGTAAAATTACATTTTTGTTAATAATCAAGCACTTGCAAAAAGAACCTTGATTTTTACACTTTTACATCATATGAGCGAAGCGAATGCTTCATATTTGGAGTGAAACGGAAAATGCTTCATAACGAAGTTGTTTCATCTGAAAAGGCTGGTCCGAATTGGGTGAAGCACGCCTTTCGGCGTATGAAGCATTTTGCGGCGGGGTGCCGCAAAATATGAAGCACCGCAGATGCGGTATGAAGCAAAGCCTTTTCAGGCTTCATGTTTTTTTGCCTTGAAATCAAGGCAAAAAAAATGGCGGCTTGTTTTTTTTAAAAATTGGTGCCAATTACCACAAATTACCAATTCCGCCAATGCCTGTGACCGGAATTATCCATGATAAATAAAAATTCCTGTGTGTCAACGTGATAGAATAACGCACAGGAACAAATTTTTCAACGGTCTGAAATTTCCGCTTGCATCCGGATCAAACCGTTTATTTCAGCTCGAAACGGCTCACTCCATCCAAGGCTTCTCCGGGCTTCAAAGTAACCGGTACTGCCAGCGGTTCGACCGTTCCCTTTTTACCGTTAAGCTGATCCCCCCAGATGTAAACAGCATCAAATTTGTATCCGGGGGAAATCGACATGACCCGTTTCAGAGAACCCTCTTTTGCCGAATATTTCAACACCGGAGCTGAACTGCCGTACTGAACTTTCCAATCATGGTAAAATTTGCGTTTTGAACCGGGAAGGATCAGAACATTGTTTGTCGGAATACCCGGCTCAATTACAACGGCACCGCAATCGACTTCAATTTTATCCGGTTTGGCAAAAAGCATGGGGTAATTGCGTTCCCGGAATTCAAATTTCAAAACATTTTTTCCGGTATTGATCAATTGATGCCGGATAAGACATGTATTGCCGTTACCGGTTAGAGTAATTTCCCGCTTTAAAGTTAATCCGCCGTGAGCATTGGGAATACCGCCACTGACTGAAATTTCATTGATCCGGCGACTCAAGGTAACTTTCGGTTCACCTTTGGCTGTGATCTCAAATTTGACAATCTGGAAAGAACCCTTTTCTGTCTCACTCGGTTCAAGAACCAAATCACCTATCATCCCGCGTTTTTTGCCTGTTCCGAGGCGGTCACTGCCGCCGTCGGCTTTCCACATTACCGGATAACCTTCATAAGGTTTGATGCCGAGTCTGGTATTTCCGCTCTTGAGCATGACAACCACCTGATTGTCACCTTCAGAAACGCCCCAATCTACTGACGCATTGCCTTTACTGCACGGCTGCAGAGAATTTGAAGCATTGAGTTTGCGGAAAGACTCCAACTCTTTTTCCAATTCTTTCTGATCGGTTCCGGCGACTTTGCCGCCATTGCTTTTTTCAATGCGGATGACCATACTTTCATTGGCAGGGATTTTCCACAAAAATCCTTTACGCAGTTTTGCCGCTGTAAAATTCTTGCCGTTATCGCACATAGTTTTACCGGAACGCAATTCCGTCAGACGGTAAGAGCCATCTATTGTATCAGGCAATTCAAAGGTAACGATCATATCATCATCAGAAAAATTGAATGCAGTCAGCACCCGCACAGGATCTGACGGTTTACCGTGAAAACGACTGCGCAGAAGACGGTCACGGTCGGGAATATTGATCGTGATCTTTTTTCCGTCATCACCGCTGCGTTCAAGCCGCAATACATTGCTGCAGTAAGCCCGGTAGGAATCCAGAGGCTGAGCTTTCTGTGTGTAGAGATCTTCCACCCTGGCAACGATGGCAAAACCATCACGCATCGAGTGCAGATAGCGGCCATCAAAAATATCATGCGGCCAGAAAGCCATGCCGTCACATCCGAAAGCCGCTGTGATAAGTATATTCTGCACGATTTTGGAAGGAGAATAACGGGCATACAAATCCTGATTATGTTCACTGGGATCGATCATGGGAGAGAAGTTCTTTTTCAGCAGTTTGCTGTTGTATTCAATAATCTCCCAGAAGGGCAGACCTGCAGTATAGGGCATCGGCTGGAACCCGTGAACATCCGGTTCAGATTTCAACTGATCCACGGAACACCATTCGACAGGTCCTGTAGGACGGCAATGATCGGAACAGAGAAAAAACTCCACATCCGGCAGATATTTACGCATCATTTCACCGAATTTTTTCAACAGCAGACGGTTCTGTTCGATTTTGAATTCATACCATTTGCGGCGCAGAGGGCCGATACACAAACTGGTGGAAGGAACCTTCTCAAGTTTGGCGAACTGCCGGAAAAGTTCCCGGTTCTTTTCGCTGAAATCGAAATTCATGGAAAATGGTTCATAGTCCATAACGATACGTTTGATATACGGCCGCTGCCGGATCTTGGCTGCATAATTGGCAAAATAACCGTTATCCCCCCAAATTTTTCCTTCCGGATCACTGAGCAGATACCAGGTGGCAATACTTACCGGACAGGGCTTGCCGTCAATGCCCAGAGCCGGCGGCATATCGGCTTGTTTGGATTCAAGATCCCTATTCAGCGGTTCCAGCCACGGAACCATAAATGTACTCCACAAAAGCAAACTGTAACGGTAATTTTTTACCAGTTTATCTACCTCGGCAGCGGGAAAGGTGCGAACCCGATGCGGTTCATAGATCCACGGACGGTGCTGGATGGAGTTCCAGAAACGGATATAGCTGTCGCTGATATCTCCGGGGGTATTGCAGTTCCACGGACGTGCCAGACAGAGGTCAAAACGCTTCACGGGATAACCCGAAGGAGTCAAAGGTGCGATCGTATTGAAAACAGCTTTACGCTGATGGATGACTTTGCCGTTCCGGTTGCTCAAGGTGATCGTTACCGGATCTTTTGCCCCGACCGGAGCCAGACTTTTAAAGTAAAATCTCTGATAATTTTCCCACGGATTCCAACCGTTGGCACAGGCGTTGCGGATAAATTCCTTATTCAATTTGATCCTGACCGCCTGGCGTTTATCGGAAATTTTTGTAATCGTGAAATCATCAGTTTTCCAGTTATTGCCGCCGCCGAGCAGCACATTGGAACCCAGAAACCTGATATTTTCAGGCAATTCAAAGGTCAGATATGCCTCATATCCGGGAAACTCCAGCACAGTTGAACGGTATGTCAACAGCACCGCCTGCGGGAAATCACGACAGAACCATTGAGCATTTCCCTGAAATTCCAACGGATACATTTCAATACTCTGCAGAGCTTTTTTCGGTTCTGCCCCCTTTTCTTTCACCGAGATTTTGTCAAACCAGACCTTGCCGGTACCTTTACGCATGATCAGCATGATCCGGCTCTTTGATCCCGGCGGCAAAGCCCCGGTATGAAAAGATCGCTGACAGAATTTCCATTCTGTAGTGCCATTCGGTGCTTTCTGACTGTCGTCGCTGTAACTGGTCAACGGACGGTCATTGTTTTCGATAACGACAGATCCGCCGTCGTACGACTTATCAGCCTTGACATTTTCACCGCGGCAATAGAATGAATAAATATAGGTTGTATTCGGTTTCAGATCAAGTTTCTGAATAGCAACGATACAGCCGTTGACATCACTGCTTTTCAGAGCAAGGGATTTTGCAGGTTCATCACCGACACTTTTTTCCAGACTCCATTTGACAGCATCCGGTTTACGCCATATCTGGATATTCCAGTCAGCCGGAGTTCCATCCGGTTTCACCGTCATAAAACTGCCGTTTTTGATCAACTCTGCCGCCGTTGAAAAAGTCAGCAGCATAAGAGCCAACAGTAAAAACAATCTTTTTCTCATCGCAGTCACCCTTATTTACCGGATATAACGGATTCTTTGAGTGAAAAGTTGTCAAAAAAGACCTTGCCGGTACCTTTACGCATGATCAGCAAAACCCGGCACGTTGCTCCGGCTGGGAGTTTATTGGTATTGAAAGAGCGTTTGCACTCCACCCACCCGGCTTCATCTTTGCGGGGGATATTGTAATTACTCACAATTTTTCCATCACATTCGATCAGAACGGAACCGCCGTCATACTCTTTTTCTGCTTGAATTTTCTCACTGCGGCAGCGGAAGGTAAATGTGTAATTTTTTGTCGGTTCAAGTTTCAATTTCTGTGCGGCAACGATATAACCTTTGCTGGCGGATGATTCCAGAGACAACGCCCGATCACTTTCGCCGTCTTTGCCGGCAGCCAAAGAATAATTGACCGCCGCAGGTTCCTGCCACTTCTGAATACTCCATTTTTCCGGATACCCATCAGGGCTCACTTTTTGAAAATCGCCGTTTGCGATCAGATCTTTGCCGTCGGCAAAGAGTGAAACTGCGGATATTGCAGTCAGTAAAAGAATGATTTTTTTCATTTTTATATTATCCTTTCAAGTAAAAATTACAGCGGCAGATGATTGGAAGAACCGTATTTGATTCCGAATTTGTCACGATATTGATCAATAGTGATCCAGTCACCCAGAACAGCATCTTTTCTGTCGGTGATGGAAACTCCGCCGTTATTGTAACGGAGTGTACGGCGTTCTTTGGCTTCGACGTGACCATCCAGCATGGCGATATTGCAATTTTCTCCGTGCCGCAACTGCATAAGAGCATTATTATCACTGTTGTAACAGCGGAAAGCCATCCGGGTACCATCGTTGCTCCCGTCGCCGGAATCGGCAAACCAATAAGCTGCGGATGGATTGAAAATTTTGGTCAGAAGCTTGATATTATAGCCGTTTTTCCGGGATTCACTCCAATAAGCGTTTTGCATGATGCCGTAAGTTGCCGAGTAAGTAAAGTAACCATTGTTGTAAACACCATACGATGCAGAAGGACAGATAAGTGTTTCTTTGGTAAAAAGTCCCTGTTTTTCCATTTGACAATTCCAGTAACTGTTTACATCGTTGATATCATCAAAGATATTGGGACACATTCCGTCTGTCTGATCGGAATACATCATCCCTCCGGTAGCGATCTGCTTGAGATTGTTGATACAGGCGGCTGCCCTGCCGCGTTCACGGGCAGAGTTGAGAGCCGGCAGCAGAATTGCCGCCAGAATAGCGATGATGGCGATAACCACGAGCAATTCAATGAGAGTAAAGCGGGGTTTTACTCCGGCATGCCGTATGCTGTTTTTGAAATCTTTCATTTTTTTCTCCTTGTTTTAGATGGTTGAAGTTTATATTAATATCGTTTTCAGTTATTATCTGCCGTCAGAAATGTGAAGGATCACATCATTTTTTAAAAGTTCTTTCTGCAGTTCCGCAACCGGAATATCCCGTGGATCACAACTGCGGTCACAAGCAATGGTGGCGGCAACTCCGGCGGCTTCTCCGGTCATGGCGGCGGCGGGAATCACCCGGAATATCTCCCAAGCATCTCCGGCAGAGTTGATGCACCTTCCGGCTGCCAGAACTCCCCGCACATTTTTCGGGATCAACGCCCCGAAAGGAGTTTCCCATGCCGGAGCATTCAACTGCCGCCAGTCAGCCGCCACCCCAATCGAATCGGAACAATATTTTCCGCCGTCACCCTCTTTGATCAAACTCATTGCATCAATACGGGCGATTTTGCGGATCTGCGGCATCGCCGGAATATGTACCGGATAACATCTTTTACGTTTTTCCGGAACGAAAGTATCAAAATAGCGGCGGATCTCCTGATACTGCAGTTTGATAAATTTCTGCATATCCGCAACCGTCAGCATACTCTCAATGGTATTGTCGGAAGAAAAATCCTTTACCGGTGCGATATGCAGATCTCCGGAAAGATAAAATGTTTTCGCCTCCGGCTTATCCGGATTTTGTTCAATTATCCACGGTGTGACAAAATTTGTGTCGCTGAAAACTTTTTCTCCCGCCATACGCAGCATGAAAGCTCCGCCGGAAGCATCAATAAAAGTTTCCGCTTCGATATTCCAGCGATCCGCACCACAGAATAATTCCACCCCGGTAACCCGGGAATTACCATCGCATTGTACTCCGGTTACGGTGGTTTCAAGCAGCAGCTCAACTCCGGCTTCCTGCAGCAGACGCTCCAGTGTCAATGTGTATCCGGCAGGTGAAAAGCAGCAGCATAATCTTTTTTCATCCGTTCCGCAGTCTCCACCGGAAACTCCACCCCATTTTTCACCGAGGGCAAAAGGACCATACTCCTGGGCAGCATTCAGTAATTCTCCGGTGATCCCCGAAGCAATGACTTTTTCCCGGTCATCACTGATTGGCAAATAGATATAGATCAGACCGGAAGTTGCCAATCCGCCAATGATACACTGTTTTTCAATCAGCAGTACCTTTTTGCCCCGTCTTGCCCCTGCAAGTGCAGCGGCAACTCCAGCAATTCCGGCTCCGCAAATTGCAATGTCATAGTGTTTCACAACTTATTCCTTTCATGTTGTCAGAAAAATAATATAGCATTTGAAATTAAAAACAACAATGTTAAAATGTCTCAAATGAGATTGTTAAAGTGTTATAATACTTCTTTTTTTATTTCGGATGATTGAAAAAATTTCATCCGGATATATATTTTAATTTGTAACATGAATCAATCTGCTGCAGATATTTAAAGGAGAATATATCCATGGAGTGGATCAGGAAAGATTTGCTTGCTCTGCCGAGGAAAAATTCTTTTCCTCTGAATGTCAGCAAAGTGTACTATTGCAATAATGCAAGATTTCCTTTCAGCGGCAAATATCATCGGTTGAATTGCTACGAAATAAGTTTGCGTCTTTCCGCCGGAGAATCCCGTTGTCGCGATCATATTGACGGCCGGGCAGTGGATATGCCTTATCCGCACGCTCTATTCAAGACTCCGGATATGCAGATCGCGCTGGCTGGTGATGAACCGAGGGACACCATATCTTTCAGTTACCCGCAGGAATCCGCTCCTTTGCTCAGCCAGTGGGGATTCATGCCGGAAAACAAGTTTATCCCTTTGGGCATGGATGGTATCATTCCGGCTCTGATTGACCGCTTTCATCAGCTCTGTACCGCTGGAATAATTGAGAAGTCCATCACTCAGCTGGATGCCCTCTGCTTCCAGATAATGCAGGAAATTATTTTCAATCCGCCGGAGTCGGACGGCCTTGCCAGTGCCGCCGTCAGGATCAAACAGGCTGCCAGCTATATGCAGCACCACTGCGACAGGGCATTGAATGTTAAATACATCGCCCGCAAATTCGGTTTTTCCAGGGCGGCATTTTATCGGGAGTGGGATCGGCATTTTTCCATTGCTCCCAAAGATCAGCTCTTGAATTCCAGATTGGAAACCGCCGCTTTACGATTGATTTACAGCCGGATGCCAATTGCGGATATTGCAAAGCAAGTGCATTTTTCCGGAGTAACGGCCTTTTATCGTAAATTCCGGGAACGCTACAACGTTTCGCCGGGTGCATTGCGGAAAAATCCGGAACTGTGGAAAAAATTTGTTCCGGATCTTATTCCGGTGGAACGACCGGATCTCTGATCAGAAATAACTGCAGTGAAAATAATGGAGCTATCATTGCGGTTCGTATTCTGACGTACTCGTGTTTTATTGGTTCATCGACGGTTTGTTGCCGGAATATGTCTGAAAACACAAAAAAAATGGCAGCTGGAAATTTTTATCTTCCCCCACCATTCTGAATGGCATTTTGAGGCTGAAACTTCAGAATTTCGCTGTGAAATGAAACTCTGAAAATCATTTCACATTTGAAAAGAAAAACTCAGAATGTGCAGCAGTTGCCGGCAGTGCCAGTCGCCCACATAGGCTCTTCAAGTCGAAACTTTATCGTTTTTTTGACCAAGTTTCGACTATACATCTTGAATTTTTCCATATATGATGTATATTTGTTCTGAAGTAACTCAAGGAATCGACCAAATTTCGACTATACAAGGATAGATGATATGCAATTCAAACGTGAAAAATACCTAAATCAACTGATCGAACGTATGCACAACGGCGAGATCAAGGTTGTTACCGGAATCCGCCGATGCGGAAAAAGTTATCTGCTTTTTAATCTGTTTGCGGAATATCTGCGCCGTAGCGGCATTGATAACGATCATATCATTGCCTTGCCGCTTGATGATGACATCAATGAAAAGTACCGCGATCCACAGGAACTTTCCGCTTTTTTGCGCTCAAAAGTAAAAAACGATTCCGCAACTTATTACATCCTTTTGGATGAAATTCAATTTGCCATTTCTAAAGAAGAGTTGCGAAATCCGGATAAGCCGGTCAGATTATACAGCGTTCTCAACGGATTGCTGCGTTTGCCCAATGTGGATATTTATGTTACCGGCAGCAACTCAAAAATGCTTTCCAAAGATATTATGACTGAATTTCGCGGTCGGGGGGATGCAGTTGAAATCCATCCGCTTTCATTCAAGGAATTTTTTGAGGCTGCAGGCGGTGATCGGATCACTGCTTTTGAAGAATATGCTATGTACGGCGGATTGCCGCTGGTGTGGGCAAAGAAAAGCGATGAAAGCAAATTCAATTATCTGCAAAATCTTTTCCGGGAAGTCTATTACAAAGATATTCAGGAACGATACAATATAGAATATCCGGATATTTTAGATGAACTTGTCGATGTATTATGTTCTGCAATAGGCTCTCTGACCAATGTATCAAAACTGACCAATACATTACGCAGTGTGAAAAACACGAAAGTCAGCAACGATACCATCGCAGATTACCTGAATTTTCTGACCGAAGCATTTTTGTTTCATCAGGCGAAACGGTATGACATCAAAGGCAAAAAATATTTTGAATATCCCTCAAAATTCTACTGTGAAGATATCGGTTTGCGTAATGTCCATTTGAATCTGCGCCAACAGGAAGAAACACATATTATGGAAAATATTATCTATAATGATTTGCGTATCAAAGGATATGCCGTGGATGTGGGTGTTGTTAAGATCGTTGAAGTAGGAATGGATGGAAAACCGCACCAGAAAAGCTGCGAAATTGATTTCATCGCCTCCAAAGGGATCAAAAAATATTATATCCAGTCGGCATTGAGTATGGCTGATCCGGCAAAAGCGGCACAGGAGACCCGCCCGCTTCTGGCAGTAAACGACTTTTTCCGGAAAATCATTGTTTCAAAAACTTCAATAAAACCGTGGTATGATGAAAATGGTGTGCTGCATATCGGATTGTATGATTTCCTGCTGAATGATGATATCTTTGAATAATACAGCATCAGGAGTTCGGGATGTGGTTGATAATTATTTTCATACTTGGCACATTGTGTGTAATTTTCAATGAAAAGATAGGAGGATTTTTATCCAGGATCATTGATTTGGATTTGTTTTTTCTCTCAATAAAAGAAAAAAGATCAAACAACAACAGTTGGCGTTCTTAAAAGACTCGCCTGAAAAATTGCGTCCTGTATATGAATTTATTTTGCAGAAATATGCTCACACATCGGGAAAACGATGCAGGAATGAGCAAATAGAAAAATGTTTATCAATTTTACCTGAAACGATTTATAGTTTCTTCAAAAAATATGATTACATAAGTGTTGATGGGCAAAAGATCGTAAATATAAAATCACTGAAAATAATAGAGGTAAATGACAAAAGATTTGTTATAATCGGGAAAGATCCGGATTCACACGATTTGTTTATTGTAAATCTTGAAAAAAACGCATCGCAGGAATATATAATTTATCAAATATCGGATGAACAACACATTTTATCTGAGATAAAAGGTGAAAACAGTTTTGGAACATTTATCAACTTTGTTTGCTTCATGACATCTCATTATTCAGATTTGTTGCTTGAGGTTCCTGCCAGTAATTTATTTCGTTGATTTCTTTGCAGTTTGGCGATAAAATCCGGTTTACCGTGGGCATATTGCACTTCGTGGATGTTTGCTCCGATACTGGTTCCGGCTCTGCCGATTTGATTGGAAACGATCGTTTCGTGCTGGCTTTTCAAGAATTTCACCAGATTGAGTATCTGCACGGCAAAGTCAATGGAAAGTGTACGCAGTCTGCTTTCAGCCATAATGATATTCTCCTTTTTGTAAATAATATACCATTGGAAGAATAAAATTCAAGGCGGCATCGCCGCCGTTTAAGCGAAGCGCAGTATAAAAGTTACACCATCCTTACTCCCGAAGGGAGAGAACTTCACAAGCGGAATGAAATGGAGCGACTTCATCCGCCGTCGCTCTGCGAGCTATGGCGGGACAAGCAAGCAAGGCTTCTCTGGAGTTTGGTGAAGATGTCCCGGCTTCATTGCATTACGCCGTGGCAAGGAAGAAAACCTTCGGTTTTGAGTGAAGAGCTTTTGTTGGCACAATAGCGTGAAGAGAAGACTTACGTCTTCGTTCGCCATTTTTTTTTGCAAAAATGCTTTCATGGGATTGCCTTCATTTTATTCAGGCGATCCCGCATTTTGGCAAAAAAAATGGCGGAGAGAGAGGGATTCGAACCCTCGGTACCTTGCAGTACACCACATTTCCAATGTGGCGCCTTCGACCACTCGACCATCTCTCCGCTTAAAGCAGTTGAAGTATAATATAACCCCGGATTGTAAAAATACAAGTCGGGGTTATGAAAAAAGTGCTTTTTTTTAGCTGTTACATGAACTTTTTCAGCAGTTCTTCCTTGCTGTGCATGGAAAAATATGCCGGTGGTATATCCAGAATGGTGTACGCTCCGGACTTCCCTTCTTTCGACAACCGTACTGCAGCACGGGCATGAGCGACCAGCACGTTGGCAGTCGCTTCCGGATTACTTCCCCACTGGCAGCGGTATTCGACCCGGGCCGGATTGCCTTTGCCGGTAACTCCGGCAGCAACAACCAATCCATCGTGCGGAAATCCTGCACATTTTTCATTGAGATACTCTTGGGAAACAAAATGGATCTCCGTCTTATACGGAGCAAAATATCCGGGCATGGTGCGGATCGTTTCTGCGATTTTTTCCGCATCGGCACCCTCTTCCAGAACGACATAACACTCACGGGTGTGCATATCTCCGGCGGTAAATTCCGGATTTTCACCGGCACGCACCTTTTCAATGGACTCCGTTACCGCATGGGTGTACTGACGGGCATCTTTGACCCCGGGAATGGTTCGCAAAGCGTCGCTGTGGCCCATACTCAAGCCGCCGGATTCGCCCAGACCGTAAAAACCGTAAGCACGGGAACCGGGCAGAAATGCGTTCGCCACGACGCGTTCCATGGAAAAAATTCCGGGATCCCAGCCGGTGGAAATCACAGAAATATTTCCGGCTGTTTTCGCCGCTTCATCCATGGCTGCAAAATATTCGGGAATACGGCTGTGATTGTCAAAGCTGTCAACGGTATTGATCTTTGCCGCCAGTGCCGGTCCCTGCACCGGCAGATCGTCTTTACTGCCGCCGCAGAGGATCGCCACATCGGGTTTCAATGTGTCAAGCCACGCATCGACATCATTTATCTGCATCACCGGAACTTCGTTGAAGCTCTTTTTCACCCGGTCAGGATTGCGGGAAAGCACTCCCACCGCTTCCATATCAGGGTTGTTTTTCAACGCCGCCAGCACACCGCGGCCCACATTGCCGTAACCGGCAACCACTACTCGGATTTTTGCCATAATATATTTACCTCAAATCAAAAGAAATTGGATACATCATCACATATAACATCGCCTTCACTATCTTTGTATTTGGCAATATCAGTTACAGGTGCAGTTGCGACATCTTCGCCGAAACCGCCGTCACCGCCGGCAGAGAGGATGTCGATACCGCCTTTATTGAATTTGCCCGGGAAACAGATTTTAAGCGGCTGCCCCCAAGCATCACAAAGTTCACCGCTGTTATTTTGTATCGAAGCAACTGAATCTGCATCTATCGCCTGGGCGAAACGGGTGTAGATTTTACCTTCATTTGTCCCGCCAACAGCTGTGCCATTGATTTTTAACTGACGTTCAGCCGGATCCAGAGCGATATTCACAAATCCGCCGGTTACGGGGAGCTGACCTTTATCCTGCAAAAGCTGCAAAGCACTGTGAATGCGTGTGATCGTGGCTTTAGTGGCTTTTTCTTTTGATGAATCCATGGCGTAAGTGTAAACGCCGACACTGATGACCATGAGAATCACGATCAATGCGATAACGCCGAGAATCTCGACCAGAGTGAAATTATACCGTTTCATTATCATTTTCTCCTTGACTTATGTGCAACAATGGAATATAATATACAAAAGGAGAAATTTCAAGATGATTTTGCAAGGAAAACGGCTTTTAATCACCGGCGGAGCTAAAAGGATCGGTGCCGCCATCGCAGAAAAACTTGCCGGAGCTGGGTGTGCCGTTTTGATCCATTACTGCAATTCAGCTGTGGAAGCGGAAAATCTGATTCAAACCCTCCCCGGCTCCGGACACCGGATAATCGCTGCTGATTTAAGCACTTCATCCGGAGTGGAAAAGTTGATTTCCGAAGCGGGAAATTTTGATCTTCTGGTCAACAGTGCCGCAATATTTCATAAACCCGGTTCTCCGGAAGATATTGCGGCAAAAAAACTTTACCGTCAAATAAATTTTCTTGCTCCGGAACGGCTGCTTGAATATCTTTTTTCGCAGGGTGTTCCCGGTTGTGCCGCAGTGAATATCACCGACACGTTTGCCCTTTTTCCGGGTGAAGGAGCCTACTGGCAAAGCAAACGGGATTTGACCGATCTGACCGTAAAACTTGCTCCGGAATGGGCGGAAAAAGGATGCCGGATCAATGCGATAGCTCCGGGAGCGGTGCTGCCGCCGTCATGGGCTCCGGAATCACGGATGGAAAAAATCCTGTCTCAAGTGCCGCTGCATAGAGCTGTGGCAGTTGATGAACTGGCGGAACTGGTAAAATATCTTCTGCAATGCGATTCGATCACCGGAAGTATTATCCCGCTGGATGGCGGTATCAGTGCAAAACTTCACGACCGGATTCCCCGGTGCTGAAAAGTTCAAAGCTGTTTCCTTTTCGGCGGTAAATGTAATTTCTGCCCCACGGATCGACCGGAAGTTTGAAGCCGTCGAGCCAATACGGACCGCACCAGTTGGGAAAACCTGCCGGATAAGTCAGCAGATATTCAAGCTTTTCCGGATAAACTTCATTATCTTTCCGGAAATCGGAAAGGGCCTTTTCTAATATCAGAATATCCTGTCGTGCCTGCTCTTTTTTGCGGAAAAGTGCCGTTTCCGGAAGCGTATTTTCCTGAATAAAAAGTTTTTCATATTCACGGTCGGTAAAAGTGATTTTCACTGCATCCGGTCCGAATTCAAATGCCCGCAGGATTTCCACACTTGTTCCCGGCAGGTTCAGGCTGTTTCCGGAATCAAAACGGAGTTGGAATTCACTTTCTGCAAACTTTTTCGCCCCGGCAACGGCGTCTTTTTCACCGGGAAATTCCGGAATGACCAGAGAAATTTTCCAGATGACACTGCTTAAAGGGGTAATGGAAAGCTCCAGCATATCATCCGGAGTTATCACACGGCAGGAAATGATCCTTTTTTCAGGAGCATAATCGGTTTTACCGAACTTCTGACCGCAGATCTCAGTAAAACGCTCCGGAGGGTCAAATTTGCAGCCGCAAAGCAATCCGATCATTGTCAGCAGAAAAAGAAACCGTTTCATAATATTCTCCGGCATAAAGACAAAAAAAATGGTACACCCGCACGGACTCGAACCGTGGACCCAGTGATTAAGAGTCACTTGCTCTACCGACTGAGCTACGAGTGCACAAAGTTACAAACTTCTGTATAATATAATCCCATTTGGATATAATGCAAGCGTTATAAACGCAATATCCCGGAAAAATTTTTCATTTTCCCGATAATTTTTTTACTTTCCGGCAGATAAATTATGCCGGTTAACCGTTTTTTGCAATTAATCACGGAATGAATCACCTCTTACAACTTTTTCCGGCATAAGAGGAAACAGAAAACTGTAAAAAATCTGTAAATTTATAAACAGTGAAAATACGATCCTTGACAAACTCTTTTTACCATGCTATTTTAAAATATCGCAGCAAGGTACTGTAAAATAAATCCGGGGAGTAATAAAAATGAAAAAATTCTGGTCGATTGCAGCTATTTTCGGAACTATTTTTTCCAATCAGATCTTTGCCATGGAAGATGATCCGGAATTGGATCACGAATGTACCAGTTGGATGGTATTCAACGATCTCACCGGAAACGGTACCAATATTCTTCACAAAAACCGGGATGATAAATCCAGAGATGTCGCAGTATACATCAGTCCGGCGGATTCTCCGCGCAAATGGATCTCGATAGGTACCGATATTCCGACAAATATGGCAATGAACTCTTCCGGACTTGCCGGAGTGATGAATAGCGGGGAAAAATGTATCAATCCGCCGCTTGACAATTCCAAAAAACGGACTCCGGCAATGATGCGTGTGATCATGGAATCATGCGATACTGCAGCACAGGCGGTGGAAAAATTGCGGGAACTTCAGAATGCCGGTGACTACTGGCACGCCGGCGGCAGCGGTTCAATTTTCCTTTTCCTTGACCGCAACGAAGGATATATCTGTGAAATGACGGCAAAAGATTTCACCGTAAGTTCCTATAAAGCGGGCATCGCTGTCCGTTCCAATATCTGGCAGAACCCCGGAATGCATAAATATTCCCGCAGTTCGGTAAAAAGTTATCTGAACTGCAGTGCCAGAGCTTATACTGCCATTTCCGGACTCAATCAGATCGTGGATAAAAACGGCAAAATCACCGTCAACGATATTTTTGCACTTTCACGGAATCATAAAATGCCGGAAACTTCCTCTGAAAAAATCAGTGTATGTTACATCAAAACCAACTCATCTGCCACACTGGAAATCGACCGTCAGTATCCGGATGTGCTTTCCACCGGTTACTTCACTCTCGGCAATCCCCGGCACACGCTCTATCTGCCGGTACCGGTCTGTGTCGAAAAAGTTTTGCCGGCAATGGGAGATTTCAGCTGGTCAAAAGCAACCTGGCAGAGATTTGACAAGCTCGGCCTGGATTCACCCATTCCGGAAAAATGGTTGATTTTTGAAAAAAATTCCGTAAAAAAATATGCCGATGCCAAAGCAAAAGCCCGCAAACTTCTTGACAATGGCAAACGCACTGAAGCGGTCTCTTTGATCAACTCCACGGCATCAGCCATCTGGCAGGAAGCTGCAGAAATTCTGAAGTAAAGTATCCTCCGGCAACTGATAAAAGTCAGTGGATCACTGCAAGTCGCGGAATGGAACCGGGCATTTGAGAAAAATTGAGAAAATTTGAGAGGATTGGCGAAATAGGCTTTGATTGCATGGGCAGCGCCCCCCGGATTTGTTTCACTTCGCTGCGGCAAGCCCGGTATTTTATCAAAATTTTCCAGTCAGTGCTGCCAACAGCATCCCGCACGTCACCGCAGGTATAAAAAAATAATGAGAGACTGAAAAGCCTCTCATTATTTTTTATCGGGTGATTTACAAAATCACTTTACTTTTTCCACGACAATATTTTTAAAGGTCACGTCGCTATTCTGATTGACCCGGAATGTCGGGGCAACTGCGACCACCTGCTGTTTGCCCTTGGGAGTTTTCACGGTAAGCACCGGGAATTTGCCGCTTTTGCCGTCAACTTTGATCTGTGCCCAGACCGTTCCCTGCCAGACCCGGCGTTTGTCGTAAAGGTGCAGACCGATACTGACATGACCTTTACCGGAAAATTCACCGGCAAACTGATATTTATCACCGTCAACAGCAGGAACCGATTTCATTGAAAGTTCAACGAGCTGACCTCTGCCGGTAAGAATATTCACTCCGCCGTCAGCTTCGGCACACTTCATTGCCCGGCTGTAAGCGACAAAATTCCATGGGGCGACTTTCGGGGCATCTGCCAAAGTTGCAGCATCCAGACCGCCTTTGATACTCATTGCCAGTGATTCGACTTTGACCGTACCGGAAAATACGGAAATATAGGGCATCACCATTGCAATACCCGCTTTTTCAATTTTCAAAGTACGTTTGACAGTTTCTGTTTCTCCGGCATCCACTCGGATCATTTTGCTGCCGACACCGCCTTTCCAAGTAACGGTTTTATCGTACATGTGGGCACCGAGTTCAATATTTCCTGAACCGGAAACCTCTGCAATGATTTCGATTTCCGCATTGGTGTAGACCGGGAACTTTTTATCATGGCAAAGCTGGACCCGGACTTTGGTTGTCGGGGTCACGGTATAGATCCCGTCTTTTTCCGTTACATCATTTTTCGGTCCGGAAATGGCAAATTTCTGGGCAGCATACGCTGAAAACATCAGCAATGCACTGAATACAAGCAATGATTTTTTCATTTTTCAATACTCCATGTGTCAAAGGTTTTTATCCAGATATTCGCCGATCTCGTTACGGGTCTGATACATCAACACCGGATCCTGGCTCATCTCTTTGCCTTTCGGAGCAACTTTGAAGATCATCTGATCGACAACCGCTTTTTTCGCCGCGGGAAGTTTGCGGGAAAGACAGAACATATTGTAATCTTCCACACCGTCACGGAAATATTCCAGACGGACAGCGTAAATCGGTTTCTCATAACCGGGATAAAGTATCCAGGTCAGACCGTTTTTCTCAAATGTACCGTATTTCCAGTTGTAGTCCATGCTCCACTGCAAAAATCCGGTAAATCCGTAAACGTAGTTCTGCCAGACGGTCAAACGGGGGATATTCGGCGGAACGTCAGTAGCGAAGGTGATCCCGTTGAGGTAGATCCACAACTCTTTGCCATCGGCGAGGGCTTTTTCGGCAACTTTGGCAGTTTCCGGTCCCCACCATGCACCCATTCCGCCGGTCACGATGATGTCGTTATGTTTCAAAACCATCGGGTCGGGAGCGGCAACGGTCAGAGCTCTCACGCCGGGGGCATATTTACGGACCATATTCATCGTCTTTTCAAGAGCGGCATAGTGACCGCCGGTCATTTCGTCCCAGATGTAGAGGAAAGAGTTTTCCACCAGACCTTTGGCTTTGACCTGACGGTAAGCACTCTTGAGATAGTTGACAAATTTTTCATCAAATTCAGGAGAATCGATCATCAGACCGAGGAAGTTGACCGGCTTTTTCGGAGTCCAATTCCATGCACCGAGGAAAACGTAGGGAATGGCGAACATATTGTAGCCGTGTTCCTTGACCGCTTTTTCAGCGAGAGTGAAGTTATCCGGCAGACGCAGCTCCTTGCCGTCGGCAAAATATTTGCGAAGTTCTTTCTGACCGCCCTGATAGACGGTGGTACTCCAGTTGTAAGCTGCCATGCGGGGCATGATCTGCCCGATATGTTCGGGCAGAGAACTCCACAGCAAACCGTAAGCGGTGTAATTGGATTTTTTGGGCAGTTCAAAACCCCAGACTTTCAATTCCACAGGAAGTTTGCAATCTTTACCGCTGATACGCAGATTGACAAAACCTTTGTAAGTGCCTTTTTTCGTTCCGGCAGGAGCGTAGAAGGTCAGATGGCAGATGCTATTCTGATTGGCTTTAAGTTTGGCAGGCAGAGCATCTTCCATCGGGATAAGTTTATCCGGATAGCGGGTTTCGCCGTAGAAAACAGCTCTGGGAGCAGCGATTTTCTGCACACCGAGCATATTGGCATAGAAGTTTTTGGCAGCGATTCTGTCACCTTTTTCAGAAACAAGATCGGTAAAGGTCAGTTTTTCCAGTTTGGCATCGTTTGCGGGATTGAAAGCGATCTGGATGGATTCACGCTCATTGGCGGCACTGGCAAGTTTGAGGGCGGCAGTTTGAGCTTTGGGCATTTCCATAGCAGGATAAATGCGTTTGGTGGTGATTTCGCTCCAGATATTCACGCCGTCAACAGCGGGAAGTTTGGCGGCAATTTGGGAAGGATAGCGGTAAACATTATCCAGAATAGAAGCATCAAATTTCGCCGGTTCGACTTTCATTTTTTTCGCCAGATCACGGGCTGCCTGTTTGTGGGCATCGGTCAACTCCGCACCATCAAGCAACTGGAAGTAGAAACGGACACCGGTTTTTTCACCGGCTTTATGAAAGTCAAACGCCCAGCGGTAGATATGCTGAAAATGCATCGTGCGGCACCATGCTTTGGCTCCGCCGTGGCTGTAAGAGGGCATCAACCCCATTTCGTGACCGTATTTCAATGGGGTATTGAGGTCGACGAGCATCAGAACGGTCTTATTGCGTTTGGGATAATGAAAGAAAAATGCTCCGGATTTGCCGGTATCTTTCAGAGAAAAATTGTTACCGGTGGTGAATTTTTCCATTTTCGCATCGGCAAATGAGATTTTTTCGATCTCTTTATTCAAACGCAGAATGGGGAAGTTGAGACGGGCGATCTCCCGGTCATCTTTGGCAGTAACGATGTATTCAAAGCGGATCGCATCGGAGTCGTCGAAAAACTCGATCTCACGGACAATATCAAAGTCGACATTGCCGGAATAAGATTTGATGAGATTGCCTTTGATCTCGGTTTTCTGAACTTTCCAGTTTGCTTCGGATTGATCCTGATAGATATGCTGCGTATTGCCGGAGCGGCCGTGATACCAGATCAGAGATTCAAGCACGATGCCGAAAGCTTTTCCGTCACTGCCTTTGCCGGTCATGGAAAATACCTGACCTTTTTTTGACCAGAGATAGGGGAAAAGTTTACCGTTATTGGCACTGATCGAACCGCCTGCTTCGCGGATCTGTGCTGCCAAAAGCGGCAGACACGCCGCAGCGGCAACGAAGATTGAAATAATTTTTTTCATTTTCATTCCTTTATTGATTCAGACAAATAAATATTTTAATTAGAAACATTGTCAAGCAGAACCGACCGGCGGATGGAGCGACCGTCCGGGAATACTATGAATACCGGAAAAACCGGAAATTATCTTGTGAGCCTCAACAAACAAGCCCCGCTTCCGGATCAGTAAACAGCATTTACAGCATTCTCAGCATTCTCAGTATTCTCAGTATTCCCGTTTGTTATCCGGTATCCCTGATTGCACCGTGTCAAGCTTAATCCCGGAAAAGTCAATTATTCCAACTTCATATATGAGCTTGTATTATTCGGATTCAGCAAGCCGAGACGGTCTGTAAAATTGTACGGATGAACATCGTAAAAATCATTTCTCACTTCTACATGACCATCTGGAAAAAGAGTATTCGCCATCTTGTTATGACGCAGAGCAAGAACATTCGGAACTCCACTTTTAAGCAACGCAAGGTTATCATTGGCGTTGTAATAAGTGGTCATAAAAATAACGCTGTCTCCAGAAGGATTGTTGTATTTACCACCGCCGTCTACCAGAAGCATTGTGCCACTGGGACTTTTCAGCTTGCCGACTTTGTACCAATTCAACCAGCAATCTGCTGCATAGGCTGATGAGAAGTAATCTGCTTTACCTTCAACGGTTTTGCCGCTTCTGCCGTATGTCTGTTCCCACGGAGATGACGGACAAAGGAAAGTCGTACAGCCGGCTTCCCACTGCTGACGGTTGTTAACTTCAACAATGGGCAGACCGATAAACGGTTTGATGGATGTAACAAAGTGTACTACCTTATCATATCCATTGAATCCATTGGCACCGGCAGAGGGGATATAATCGTCATTGGCATCGGAATACATTGCATAACCGTTGCCGATCTGTTTGAGGTTATTCATACAGCTTGCAGCTCTGCCTTTTTCACGGGCGGAGTTGAGTGCAGGAAGCAGGATCGCCGCCAGAATAGCGATGATTGCAATGACTACGAGGAGTTCAATAAGAGTAAAGGCGGAAGCCTTTACTCTCCAGCTGGAGAGTAAACCTTTTTTCATGATTTTGTATTCCTTTCTACATATTACACGGGATTGTTTTAACCCAATGGTCATATAAAATATATGATATAAATGTAAAAAATGCAATAGCAAAATGAAATTTTTTTGGATTTTTTTTGATACCCGCCGGGTATGCGGGTCTGTGGGTGCGGCACTGATTGGGTATTTTTGAGAGTTTTGGGGAATTTTTGAGGGGGTATTGGGGGTGCCGCCATGCAATCAAAGCCCATCTCTCAAATCTTCTCAATTTTTCTCAAATGCCCTGATCCACCCGATGCTCCCGTTGAGTGCGGCATTGATCCACGATCAAAAGCAGGTGAGCGATTCCACACAGTTCCACAGCGGAGTGTGCAGATCAAGTTTTTTCCGCTGACAGGTCGCCAGTGCAATCGGCACATGGGTAAATTCCCCTGCCCAGTGACCAACCATCACATCAGTTTTTCCCGCCATTGCGGCATGGGCGGCACTCTGGGCAAGCGTAGCACAGAAAACGGCATCTTCACCCTCTGCACGCACACTGCGGATGGTATAACCGAGATCAAAATATTTCAGGTTCAATTCGATATTGTTCGCCTTGAAATAACGGGTGATCTCATCCTTGAGCAGAATACCGATATCTTTATGCAGAATATTGCCGGAAGCATCTTTCTGACGCTCTTTGCTGGAAAAGAGGTTCTGCCCCGCACCTTCAGCAACGATCATCACCGCATGGTGTTTCTTATTCATACGTTCCATCAAATTCGGCAGCAGTGCTTTGGTGCCGTCACTGCCGTCGAGGGAAAAGGGTTCTTCCGGAATAAGGCAGTAGTTGATGTAAGGATTTGCCAATGTGGTATAAGCCGCGATAAAACCGCTGTCTCTGCCCATTACTTTGATAAGAGCAAGTCCATTATAAGCGCCCTGAGCCTCATTATGGGCACCGCTGACAAATTCACCGGCAGTACGCACTGCGGTACTGAAACCGAAGGTACGGTCGATAAAGTTGATGTCGTTGTCGATGGTTTTGGGAATCGCCACTACACTGATCGGCAGTTTGCGTTTGGCGATTTCCATGGCAATATCGTGGGCACAGCGGCTGGTTCCGTCGCCGCCGATGCAGAAAAGCAGATTGATACCGAGCTGTTTGAGAGAATCGACCATCAGCGGCACATCTTCACTGCCCCGGCTGGAACCGAGAATGGAACCGCCTTTGTCGTGGATATCATCGACCACATCCGGAGTCAAACGTACCGGAGTGAGATTGTAAGACGGGTTAAGTCCCCGGTAGCCGTAACGGATACCGTAAATATCATTCACTCCGTAATCTCTGGTAAGTGAAAGCGTGAGAAATTTAATAACATCATTCAACCCCGGACAGAGTCCGCCGGCAGTCAGAATGGCAGCACGGCTCCATGCCGGAGTGTGGAAAATACTTTTACGGGGACCGGCTTTTTCAAATGCGGGAATCTCTTCACCGCTGTTGACAATTTTGAGGATCTCCGCAGCATCGTTATAGTAACTGACACTTTCGCTGTCACTGATAAAAGTCATATCGGTAATCGGTGACGGAATGGTGCATTCGCCGAGAGTGGAAATTTTGAAATCGTTTTTGTGAAGCATGGTGGATCCTCCTGATAAAAATCTGTTTTTCACTGGTTAAAATAACCCGTTTTTTCTTTTAAATCAAGTACAAAAAAGCAAAATAAATGCACAAATCATTGAAAAAAATATTTATACGGGTTATTTTATATAGTCAACGTTGATTAAATGTGGTTTTAAAAGTATTTTTACTCTCTGGAGATGTGAATAATGAAAAAAGTGACTGTCTCAACTTTGATGAAACGTTACCGGGCAGGAGAAAAACTGGTTATGTCCACTGCTTACAGTGCGATCGAATCCCGGCTCTGCATGGCAGGCTCTATCGACTTTATTCTGGTCGGTGATTCAGTCGGATCAACGCATCTGGGATATGCTAATACGCTGCCGGTCACAATGGAAGATATGCTTGCTCATACCGCAGCAGTCCGCAGAGGGGCTCCGGAAGCATTTGTCGTTTTCGATATGCCTTTTATGAGTTATCAGGAAAGTGTGGAAAAGGCAATGTATAATGCCGGAATTGCCATAAAAACCACCGGTGCCGATGCCGTAAAACTTGAAGGCGGTGCCGAATATGCCGATCTGGTGCGGAAAATGACCGGTGCCGGTATCCCGGTTATGGCACATATCGGTCTGATGCCCCAGCGGGTACAGGTCTGCGGCGGTTACAAAATCGTCGGCAGAGATGATTCCGGTGCCGAACAGGTAATGTGTGATGCATTGGCTTTGCAGGAAGCCGGAGCTTTTGCCGTTGTATTGGAGTGTGTCACCGAGAATGTTGCCGCAACGGTCACAGAGAAACTGGATATACCCACTATCGGTATCGGTTCGGGAATCGACTGTTCCGGTCAGGTGCAGGTGATCACCGATCTGCTCGGTCTGCTGGAATTCAAACCCAAACATGCCAAATGTTACCTCGACGGAAGTTCATTGATCACCGGAGCATTGAAAAATTATGCCGATGAAGTGCGTAACGGAGCTTTCCCCACTGCGGAGAATTCTTTCCGATGAGATTTTACCGGTGTTTATTTCCATTGCTTATTTTTTGCGGTGGATGTTTATTCCGTGAAAAACCTGAACCGGTAACTGCCGATACCCTCATGCAGACCGTTGTCGAACGCCATTTGACAGGGGAAACGGCGGCGGAATTGAGCCGTCTGGCACGGAGCAGCCGTCAGGCTACCGGCTGGAGCAAACTGCCGGATCTGGCGGAATTTGTCCGCAATGACACCGGAGAACGCAAGTACATTTTATCCAGAGAGATCATCTGGGAAAGTATACTTTTTGCCACGGTTCAATTTCACCATGATCCGGCTGGATTTGTCCGCAGCTGGAATGCCGGAGAACTGCGCTGCCGCCTGATGACACTGCTTGCTGAAAGCGAATTTTTACGCAGTGTTATCTGGAAAACTCCGGCACAGCAGACCCGCGAGAGTGAAGTTTTCAGTGAATTGCAGCAGCTCACCGGCACTATCCCGGAAGAAACTCTTGCTTCCATACCGCTTGCCATTCCGGAAGATTGGAAAAAAATCAAACTGCCATTGGATATTCCGACGGGAAAAGATCCGGCGGAACCTCTACAGGCTGCCGGAGTCTTCTATCTTCTTCCGGAAGAAATACGCCGTCAACAATTGGCTGATCCGGAACTGCAGACCAAAGGTATTCTGCTGTATGCACAAATGGCGGCGGCATGTTATACGCTTGATATTCTGCAGAAATGTCTGGAAGAAACTTCTGCGGCGTATAAAAAAGAACCAAGTGCGGAAAATCTCTGGCTCTTCCGCAAATGGTATTACATGTATCAATTGGATATCTCCCGGATGCCGGAAAATCCGGGTGTGGAAAAAGATCTGCAGTTTATTGAATCGATGCTGCTTTTGCAGGCGGGGTTTTAGCACCAAGTTTCCGGAAGTTTTCCAGATTTGCCCGCATATTGACATCATCCGGAGCATATCGCAGAGCCTGAAGTGTCAACGCTTCCGCCTGCCGGTAATCTTTCTGCAAATATGCGGCAATCGCCCGGTAGTTCAACTCTTTTGCCGGATCCCCGCCTTCGGTGATATACCCCAGCACATCGAAGATGCCGATGGCAAATTTTTCATCTTCCGGAGTCTGGCGGGCAAGGTGCATATCAGCTGAAACCAGCAGTACTTTCTCAGAGAAGTTCCGGTCGATCCTGCGTAAAGCTCCCCATTCCGGTTTGGTTATCGCAGCATCAATTTTTTTCAATCCCGCCTGATTGCCGAGAGCCAATTCACACATACCCTCCATTGCCAGGATATAAAGATCTGACGCTTTCTTGTGAATACTGTTCGCAGCAGCCTGATGAGCGAAATTAAGAGCGGCATTATACTCTTTTTTCTCAAAACTTTCCCATGCCGCCATCCGCAAAACCGACGGATTGGCATTCACTCCGTCACCGAGGGCGGCATTGAGAAATGAATCATCTGTCTGCCATGTGTGCAAATAACATATTCCCAATACTGCAATCAAAGATGCATACGCCCAGAAAGAGAATTTCAGAATAAATTGCCGTTTGGAATAGTATTCCAGCAATACCGCCATGCCGATCCAGATGAATATCGAGGGATAATAGCTGTAACGGTCAGCAAATTCAGCATTGCCGATCACTTTGAATCCGACCATCGGCAATGCTGCTCCCATGAAAGCCAGCAGCAAAGGTGCGGCAAAATCACTGAAAATATTATGTCTCCGCCACTTGACCAATGCAGTTATAATCAGTGCCGCTGCAGCGAGCCAGAAAATTATCACGATTGCAAACATGGAAAATCCCCACCGGAAATTCGGATAAAGCGGCTGGATATTCACCGGGAAAAGTGTTTTGAAAAAGTAATTTGCATAATTGAGGATCACGATTTCCAACCGGTCGCAGGATAACGCTCCGGCAGCAGCACCTCCGGCAAAATTACCGAGCTGAACGATATTCAATCCGATATAGATCAGCAATGCCGCCAGATAGGGCGAAAGCATTTTCAAAGATTTTTTCCAGTCAAATTCTGCATTGCACACCCAAATCCCCAGAAACAGTACTCCGGGCAGGGTGATGACCGTCGGTTTTGCTCCGAAAGAGAGAAAATAACATAATGCTCCGGCAAAAGGCAAACGGTTTTTACGGAAACTGCGGATAAAGAGCAGTGTACTTGCAAATCCGAGGAATACTGCTTGCACATCTTTTCTTTCAGCGAGCCAGATCACTGATTCGATCCGCTGCGGATGCAACGCAAAACAAAGAGCACCGAAAAGTGCCGCCGGAATGGAAAGAGACAGAGGATTTTTACAGTTCAAACGGGAAAGTTTCAACTGACGGAGCAGATGATAAAAAATCACCGCACTTGCCGAGTGCAGAATGATATTGTGGAGTCTGCCGCCGGCTTGCAGAAGTTCTCTGCCCCAGAGAAAATTATCCAGCATGAGTGAATGCATCACCAGCGGCGAGTAGAGACCGAGGATGGGGGTTTTAAGATGATAGATAAAATTCTGCCATGAAAATTCGAGCAGATACGCCATGCCGGAATACGGTGTATCATCCATCGGCACGGGATCGAAATTAAGTGACGGCAGAAAGAAAAATAAAGTTACCAGAAAGATCACTGCAGCGGCAGTTCCGTCGGCGTGGCGTTTGATGAATCCGGCAACTCTATCCATTTTTATCAATCCTCACCTTTCCCGATACGGTCAAGACCGGTACGGATACGGGAAAGAACTTTACCGATATTGAAAAGTTCAGCTTCCACAGTACTGTTTTCCCTGCCGATACCGTAATATGAAAGTGTGCAGGGCATCCGATCATAAACAAAGGGCATGGTGATTGCCCATTTTCTGCCGGAAGCGACCCGGGTGAGGGTTTTACGGCTTTGTAATTCACTGAATTCGCGATCGCATATCACCTGTTCAGTCACCGGCATATCCGGATATTTTTCAATAACGATCTTCTGTGCCTTTTCGGCTTTTATTCCGGCACTGGCAAGCAGTACCAGAAACGCCCCGGTATAACGCAGCTGATCTTGAAGCAGATTATCTTTTCCGCAACTGTAAATATTGAAAAAACAGTTTTTCTGAAACCCGAAAACCACCGCATTCAATCCGGATATATTTGAATAATCATCTACGACCGTTTTCAAACTTGAGATCAATGGTGAAAATTCCCGGCTCCGCTGACCGAAACGCATCAGAGCGATACCGGGGATCAGATGGTGATAGTCAGTTTTTTCCAGAATACCGGTTTCCACCAGGTCGGCACAGAGACGGCTCACCGTCGGCAGCGGCAGATCGAGTATTTCAGTCAATTCTTTGATTGCCACCGGATGATCGACTGAACATACCGCTTCCAGTACAGAGGCGGCTTTGCTCAAAAGCGAACTTTTCATTTTACAATACCGAGTTTGAGTTTCAAGGCATCTGCAACCGGTGCGGGTACATATTCTTCAAAATTTCCGCCGAGTCTGGCAACTTCTTTTACCAGAGTTGATGAAACAAAGGAGTTTTTCAATGTCGGCATCATAAAGATCGTTTCGCACTGCCGTTTCAGATTACGGTTGAGCAGAGCCATCTGAAGTTCGTATTCAAAATCAGAAAATGCCCGCAGTCCCCGCAAAATAGCATCAGCACCGAAATATTCCAGAGAATCGACCAGAAGCCCGTCAATAGCGACAACTTCCACATGTTTCATTCCGACACAGCTCTCCCGGATCAGGGCACAACGCTCTTCCATAGAGAAAATGGGGGACTTCGCGGCATTGACCGCAACTGCCACAATCACCCGGTCAAAAAGCAATCCGGCTCTTTCCACAAGATCAAGGTGGCCATTGGTAAAAGGATCAAATGATCCGGGATACAATACGGTTTTCATCGCAACCTCTTTTGACTTTTCGGTACTCATGGTGTATAATATATCGGTTGTTTACCGGTTTTGCAAATATTTTCTCCGGTTTTTAGGTAAAACAGATGGACTTTACAGGTATAAATGGATAAATTTATCAGGATTTTTGAAAATATAATTCTTCCCCGGGGAAAATGCTGGGTAACCGCGATCGGAGTTTTCGACGGCGTACATCCCGGTCACCGGGCAATAATTTCCACTGCGAAACAGCGGGCGGAAAAGTGCGGTGCCAGAGTCATGGCACTGACTTTCATTCCCCATCCGAGGCAGCTTCTGGAAAAAGATGCTCCGCCGGAATTACTGGTCACGGTGGAAGAAAGGGTAAAACTGCTTCTGGATTCCGGAGCGGATTGCTGCGGTTTTATCGACTTCACCCCGGATACTGCAGCTCTTTCGCCGCAGGAGTTCCTCAACGGATTGAAGAACAACGGTATTTTTGAAGTTTGCGGTATCTGCGTCGGTGAAAAGTGGCGTTTCGGCAGCCGGGGGATGGGAAATAAAGAACTTTTATCACGGTTCTGCGGTGAAAACAACTGGAGTTTTGATGCAGTAAAGGAATTGGAACTTGACGGAGTTACTATCAGTTCATCATCCATCCGTCAGGCATTGGCAGACGGTGATATTACTTACGCATCCCGACTCTGGGACAGAAAGATCACTCTTCACGGCATCGTTGAGCATGGTTTTCAAATAGCCGGCAGTAAACTTTCTGCCCCGACGGCGAATCTGAAAAGTTGCGATTTGTCTGTTCTGCCCTACGGAGTATACAGCGGAAAAGTTGATTTTGAGGGAAAACTTTACACTGCAGTATTGAATATCGGAGTTGCTCCGACTTTCGGCGAACTTCAAAGGCGGGTGGAAATACACCTGTTGGATTTCAGCGGCAATCTTTACGGCAGAGAATTGACGGTCACTCTGCACCGTTTCATCCGGCCGGAACGCCGTTTTGATTCTCCGGAGGCATTAAAAAAACAGATAGCCTTGGATATAAAATCTGTCAGAGAAGATGAGTCTCTCTGATTATATGATTATATGCCGCGGCAGGTATCAAATCACGATTCAAACGAAGCAGCAAGGGCAGAAAGTTCTTCCCAGCGGGCATAAAGGCGGGCTGTTTCGGTGCGGGCATCATCAAGATCTTTCTGCAATTCAGCAGATCTTGAACCGTATTTACTGAAAAAATCCGGTGAACCGAAAATCGCTTCCAATTCATAAACCTTTTCTTCAGCAGCGATGATCGCTTCTTCCATGCCATCAAGTTCTTTCTGTTCTTTGTAAGAGAGTTTTTTCGGTTTTGCCTTGACCTGAAGTGGAACTTTTTTCACCGGAACCGGAGCTGCAGCACCGGCAATCGCTTCTCTTTCCAAACGCTTTTCCAGCGAATAATCATAATCTCCGGGTGTATAAAAAAGTTCGCCGCCTGCGGAAAATGAGAGTATTCCGGTTGCGATCCGGTTGAGAAAATAACGGTCGTGACTGACCGCAAGGACACATCCCGGAAAAAGAGCCAGAGCCTCTTCCAGAAGACGCAGACTGGAAAGGTCAAGATCGTTAGTCGGTTCGTCAAGAATAAGAAAATTTCCGCCTTTTTTGAGGATTTTTGCCAAAGCAAGACGTGCCTTTTCACCGCCGGAAAGATATTTGATCTGAGTTTTGATCCTTTCATCCTCAAAGAGAAAACGTTTGAGATAAGTCCAGACGGTGACTTTTTCACTGCCGAGATAAACATGCTCAAGTCCTTCACTGATCTCCTCGGCAACAGTTTTTTCCTCATCGAGCACCATCCGGTTCTGGTCGATTATATTGAATTGGATGGTGGAAGCAACTTCACAACTTCCGGAATCAGGAGCGATTTCACCGGTAATTATCTTGATCAAAGTCGATTTACCGATACCATTGGGCCCAACCAGACCGATGCGGGAACCGGGCGAAAATTCAAAGGAAAAATCCTGCAATATCTTCTTATCACCGAATGATTTTGAAATATTTTTCAACTCCACCGTCTTATTGCCCATGCGTGGAGGTGCGGGGATGAGCAATTCCATATCAGCATCCCGCAGCGGTTTGGCGATGGCGGCAATTTCCTCGAAACGTTTCATTCTGCCCATATTACGTTTGAGCCGGGCTTTCGGGGAACGCCGAACCCAGTCGATTTCAGAACGCAGAAAACTCTGCCGTTTGGCTTCAAAAATATCTTCTTTCAGCTCCCGATCGGCTTTAGCGGCAAGGAAATCGGCATAGTTGCCGGTATATGAGTAAAATTTCCCGTGATCAAGTTCCACGATGCGGGTCGCTATGCGATCAAGAAAACAACGGTCATGGGTGACAAAAAGCACGGCACAGTTGCTGGAATTGATAAACTCCTCGATCCATTCCACCGTATTTACATCCAGATGGTTGGTCGGTTCATCCAGCAAAAGCAGATCAGGCTCGCTGATGACCGCTCTCGCCAGAGCAACCCGGCGTTTTTCACCGCCGGAAAGATCGGCACATTTTTTATCTGCGATCTTTGCAAGCCGGAGTTTATCCAGAATTGAAGCAAGTTTCACATCCGGATTCCAGGCATCGTGGATGGTCAGGAAATGTTCGATTTCAGTGTGTTCGGCAGAGTTTACCGACACTTCGCTGTACTGCTGGAGCATCCGGTGAAAAATTTCCATGCCATCGCTGACATTTTCTGCGATGGAACGTTTCCCATCCAAATCAAATTCCTGCGGCAGAAAAGAACAGCGGAGCTTACGCATCCGGGTCAGTTTGGAATCACTTCCGGGCAGTTCTTCACCGGAAATGATCCTGAGCAGAGTGGATTTACCGCAGCCGTTACGGCCGACAATGGCAACTTTTTCACCGCTGCTGATGGCAAATTCGGTTTTGTCATAAAGTATCTGGCGGCCGATGGCAAGACTCAAATTTTCGGCAGCGAACAAAACATCGGGCATAAAAAATACTCCTCAAGTAAAATTTTACATAAAATATCACCGGAAACATCTTTTTTCAATTGAAAATCGTTTTTATTGGATTATAGTTTGTATTTGTAAAGCCAACAACAATGGAGGTAGATTATGGCTTCAGTAAAATTTTATGCAAAAACCGGTGATGATAAGGCAAAAAATATTCAAAACGGCATCGAAAAAAAGTTCGGCAGGATCCCTGAAGTTTTTCAGGCGATGGGCAGAAACGGTGATTTTCTTGAAGCAGTTCTGAATACCGCTGAGGCCGCCGGCAAAGGTCTTGATCCCAAAACCAAAGAGTTGATCATTATTGCCGTCAGTGCCGCAAATGGCTGCACCTACTGCCTTGATGCCCACCGTTCTGCGGCTCTGCAGCTGGGAGTGACCGACGAAGAAATCACTGCTGCACTGGAAGTGGCGGCATCAATTTCACTTTTCAATACTTTTAATAAAGCGATCGGTCTCAACTCCGACCTGAAAACACCGGTTCGCTGAAAGATAAGTCAGCATCATGTTCTAAAAGATATTATGGGAGATCACGAAACTCTCTCATAATATCTTTTTCATTCAAAAAATATACATCATTGTACTATATTTACTTAAAATAAAAAGCGGGAAAGGAGGAACTGTTTATGCGTAAAATAAAAATTTTCTCATTCATCGCCGCCGCATTTTTTCTTACCGGCGGCACTCTTACTGCAGAAGTGATCAAAAACAAAAATGAAAATAATGAAAAAGAGGTCATAATCAAAAAACCACTCCCCGGCAAACCGGTGCTGAGGGGGATAAAAAGAAGCGATCTGGAAGATCTCCTTGAAGATTTTGAGGAAGAAGCTGAAGATCTTGATAAAAAATTGAAAAAAGTCCGGGAAAACAGCAGACAAAGCATCCGTCTGAAAAACGAAAGAGAAGAGATCTCGCTTGAAATCATCCACCGCTGTCAGAGATACCTTCTTTCTTATGGAAGTCAGAAGCGTGCAGCAAAATTTGCGGAACTGCTGAAAAAAGAGACCGGATTACTGAAAACAGCTCTGAAAAACAAAAAAGATTTCCCCTATCCGGAATCACTCGACAATTACATGGAAACCATGCGAAAAATCCGCAACGGCAAACTCCCTTACGGAAGAAGGGTACCGAAAAATTACTCTGTTTTGCTGAAAGAGATCCAGGAGAAGCAGAAAAAAGCTCTTGAAGAGATACATAAGAAAAATCTGGATGCAAAACGTGATTGAATACAGCTCCGGAAGTTCCTGAATGCGGATAAAAAGTATATCAGGAGCTTGCAGAAGAAAGAAAAAATAAAAATTTTTCATCAAAATACTTGAAAAATCCGGAAAAAAGCACTACTTTATAAGAAATACAGAGATACTGTCAGGATTTTTGCGGCATTATAATATTCCACCGCCCGCAAGAAACCAGCGGCAAGTATCTGTGACAATGACAAGCTTAGTTTGTGCAGCGTCGCCGCGGTTGACCCCGTTAAAAGCAGGGTCAGGGTGGTTACGCACCTTTTTTCGTGTCTGAATATCAGAGGATGCAGAAAAAGGGAAACGAAAGCAGCCGTAAGGCAAGACTTTTTAACAGTTACTGAAAGAAAAAGTTCAAGGAGTACCGAAAATGAAAGTCAGAGCGTCGGTGAAACGCAGATGTGAATTCTGCCAGATCATCAAACGTAACGGCAAGATCCGGGTCATCTGTTCCCGTGATGCTCGCCACAAACAGTGCCAGGGCTGAGCCCGGCAGCAGGATGGATTTCATTCACAAAGGTTAATATAAAGGATTAAAATCATGCCCCGTATTATTGGTGTGGACATCCCCGGAAACAAGCGTATTGAATACTCTCTGCGCTACCTCTACGGAATCGGCCCGGCTAAAGCGCTGGAAATCATCGCAAAAGTCGGAATCGACCGCGATCTCATGGCAAAAGACCTGACCCAGGATCAGATTGCCGCTATTACCAAAATGCTTCAGGATGACCTGTTGGTCGAAGGTGACCTGCGTCGTGCTGTGGCAGCGGATATCCGCCGTTTGCAGCAGATCAACTGCTACCGCGGCATCCGTCACCGCCGTAATCTGCCGGTTCACGGTCAGCGTACCAAAACCAACGCCCGTACCCGCAAAGGTAAGAAAGTTACCATCGGTGCTATCCGTGACAAAACTCAGCGTCGTCTCGCCGCTAAAGGCTGATAAAAGAGCAGCTTGAGTTAAAACAAGAGTAAGTTAAACAATTCAATTTGGAAAGTATAGAAAAATGGCTGAAGAAGTGAAAGTTGCGGAAGTTGCCGCCCCGGAGACGGAAGCCCCCGCCGCTGCCCCGAAACAGCGCAGCAAAAGCGGTCGCTATATTCCCAGTGGTATCGCCTACATTTTGGCGACATTCAACAATACCAAAGTTACCTTTACCGACCTCCACGGCAATGTGATCAGTTGGTCAACCGGTGGTAAAAACGGTTTCAAAGGTTCCCGTAAAAGTACTGCCTATGCTGCGCAGGTCATCGCCGGCGATGCCGCCAAAAAAGCGATGCTGCTCGGTATGAAAGAGGTGGAAGTCCGCATTAAAGGACCGGGTGCCGGCCGTGAATCCGCCGTCCGTGGAATCGCTGCCGCCGGTATGGAAATCAGCGTGATCAAAGACACGACTCCGGTTCCCCATAACGGTTGCCGTCCCCCGAAACGCCGCCGCGTCTGACCTTGATGGTACGGTGGAAAGGGTTTTTCTGCCGTACCGGTAGTGCTGCGAGCAGCAATTTAGTTGAATCAGTGTCCACTGCGGCACATGCAATTTTTGGAGGATAGAGTTATGAGTTCATCAATCGGTTTCCCGATGCCCAAGTCGCTCATCGTTGACGAAACGACTGAGACCCCGACTTACGCAAAGTTTACCGCCCAACCGCTTCAGCGCGGTTTCGGTCACACCCTGGGCAACTCTTTGCGGCGGGTGCTCCTGTCTTCGCTTGACGGTGCGGCTATTTCATCCGTGCGGATCGATAATGCGAAACATGAATTTGATTCTCTCGGCAACGTCGTCGAAGATATCACCGAAATCGTACTCAATCTGAAGTGCGTCAAACTCAATATTCACGCCGAAGGTCCCAAAACCCTCGAGATCGTCAAAGACAAAGCCGGTGTTGTTACCGCTGCTGACATTGTCTGCGACAGCACCGTTGAGGTGTTGAATCCCGAGCAGGTGATCTGCACGCTGGATAAGGATAAAAAATTCCACGCCGTCATCGAAGTAGTCACCGGCCGCGGTTATCTTCCCGCCGAAGAGAACCCCGCACCCCGTACTATCGGAACCATTCCGGTCGACTGCCTTTTCAGCCCCGTCACCCGCGTCAATTATCAGGTTGGTGCCGCCCGTGTTGGTGAAGAAACTGAAATGGACAGCCTCGAACTGGAAATCTGGACCGACGGTCGTATTTCTCCGCGCAACGCTCTGGAAGAAGCTGCCAGAATCCTGCGCGACCATCTCCTGCCCTTCATGGGTTCACAGGTTCAGGAAAAGAATGTACTCCTGACTGAAGAAGAGGAAAAACAATTCAAGATGCTTTCACAGGATGTCGAGGTTCTCGATCTCTCTGTCCGTGCGATGAATTGTTTGAACAGTGCAAACATCAAACTGGTGTTTGAATTGTGCAATAAGACCGAAAGCCGGATGCTCAAATACCGCAACTTCGGCAAAAAGTCACTCGATGAGATCAAAGAAAAAATTGAAAAGCACGGTTTGGAGCTGGGCATGACACTCAGCGACCGGCTGCTTGCCGCTCTCGAAGCGGAAGCTGCCAAAGTGAGAGCCGATGCAGAGGAGAGTAATTAATCATGCGTCATAAAGTCGCCACTTTCAAAATCGGTCGTTCCGGTGCCCATCGCCGGGCGATGCTCGCCAACATGGCGAACAGCCTGTTCATCAACGGTCAGATCGAGACTACCCTCGTCAAGGCCAAAGAACTGCGCCGCTTCGCTGAAAAGCTCATTACCACCGGTAAAAAAGGTGATCTTCACAGCCGTCGTCTGGCTTTCGCCAAACTGCACAGCCGTGATGCCGTCAAAAATCTTTTTGACGTAGTCGCTCCCGCTTTCGCCGGCCGCAACGGCGGTTACACCCGTATCTACAAACTGGGTTTCCGTCGTGGTGATGCTGCTGAAATGTGCCTGATCCAGCTGGTCAAAGAAGAAGCCTGATAAAATCGGCTGATTTCCAGTAGTTTTAAAGCAGATTCACCTCATGTGTGAATCTGCTTTTTCTTTTTTGAAAGGAATTATACCATGAGTGAAATTGCCACTCTTGCCCCGCAACCGGTCTGGTATTTTTTTGATCTGATCTCTTCGATCCCCCATATTTCCAAACATGAGGCGGCTCTTGCTGCCAAACTTGCCGGAATTGCCCGCGATGCCGGATTGGAAGTTATCTGTGATACTGCCGGTAATGTGATAATCCACCGTGAAGCTTCACCGGGATTTGAAAATGCCCCGCGGATTATCATGCAGGCACATATGGATATGGTTCCTGCAAGTAAAAATGAATTTGACTTCATCAATACGCCAATAACTCCGGTCATTGATGGTGAATGGGTTCATGCCATGGGAACGACGCTCGGTTCGGATGACGGTATCGGCGTGGCACACGCGATGGCGGTCATGACTGATAAAGATTTCAAATGCGGAGCTTTGACGGCGATATTAACCGCTGATGAAGAAGCCGGCATGTCCGGAGCGAAAAATATCGAACCGTGCCATCTGCAAGGCAAATACATGCTCAATCTTGACGGCAGCGATCATGGTTTCTGTATTGCATGTGCCGGAGGATTGCGTCAGGAAACGACCTTTATCCCCGAATACATCCCGGCACCGGAAGGCAAAGCGGTAAGGATCACAATTTCCGGTCTTCCCGGCGGACACTCCGGCGGATGTATCCATGAAGATCGCGGCAATGCCCTCAAATTTCTGGCAGATTTTCTCGATTGTCAGCCTGCGATCCATGTGGCGTCAATCAATGGCGGTAATGCTGACAATGCAATTCCAGCTGAAGCAGAGGCACTTGCCGTTACCGCACTTGCACCGGAAAAACTTCAAAAACAGCTTGATGCGTATGTGCTGTTGTTGAAAAAAGAGTGTGCAGGAGCAAAAAATGTGCTTCTTACCGCTTCGGAAACGGAAGAAATTTCTCACGTCTGGAGCGAAAAATTCCGCACCGATCTGCTTTCAGCAATGGCTCTGATCCCCAATGGGGCAATGGATTTCGATGATGAGTTGAAAATCGTCAAGACCAGCAGCAATCTGGCTATGATCTCTACGGGAAAAGATAAAGTTGTCATCCGCACCAGTCAGCGGAGTCTTTCTGATGAGTGCCGGGAAGAAATCGCAGCAAGGATACGCACTCACTTTGACCTTTTCGGTGGAAAAAGCGAACCGCAGGCGGAATATCCGGCGACCCCACCGAAAAAAGATTCATCATTGCTGAAAAAAGCGGTTGCATGTGCTGATAAACACGGTAGAAACAGTACACCATACGCCATTCATGCCGGATTGGAAACCGGCTGGTTCTCAATGAAAAATCCGGAATTGGAAATCATTTCCTGCGGACCGGATCATACGGATCTTCATACACCGTATGAAAAACTCAATATCGCTTCAGTCGGCAAATTCGATACGTTTTTGCGTGAACTTCTGCTTGAATTGATTCAGGCATAAGGAAATGAAAAATGTCGTACCTTGAAAATGCCGCAGATTTTGAATTCAATCAGACACCGTTTCACCTGGGTTTTCTGCCGACGGAACAATCCAACATCCTGACCGTAAATCTGGATAAGGAGTTTGCGAAATCTGTTCCCGGCGGAGTCCGTTATTTGCAGCAAGTTGACCGCAATGTGCTGACGATGGCGGAAAAAATTTTTGCATCAGAAGAATTTGCACAACTCTGCGACGAGATCACCAAAGCAATCAGCAGCGGATACCGGGTGATATTTTCCGGCTGCGGAGCGACCGGCAGATTAAGTATTCTACTGGAAACAATGTGGCGTCAGGGAGTTCCGGAATATGCAGATTCGGTGCAGAGCATCATGACCGGCGGCGATTATGCACTGGTCAAATCGGTGGAATCTTTTGAAGATTATGCGGTTTTCGGTGCAAGACAGGTAAGAGATATGCAAATGGTTCCCGGCGATCTGCTGGTAGCCATCACCGAAGGTGGAGAAACAAGTTCCGTATTGGGAACGGTCAAAGAATTCACCTCGTATGGCGGCAAAGCGTTTTTGCTTTTCAATAATCCGGCGGAATTGCTCAAAAACCACCTTGACCGCTGCCGGGAAGCGATAGAAAACCCGTCGGTCACGGTGCTGGATCTTTCCTGCGGCCCGATGGCACTGGCGGGTTCGACCCGGATGCAGGCGACGACCAGTGAACAATTGATTGCTTCTGCAGCACTGGAGATCGCCGCCGGAAGAATTTTCGACAACAGCAGAAAGCACGACTTTGCTGCCGGATTCAAAACACTTCTTGAAGTTCTTGAAAGTGATGCGGCAGTGGAAAAAATGGCAGATGAGATCAATTTCGAAGCTGAAATCTACCGCAACAACGGCAAAGTGACCTATTTTGCCGATGAGTATATGCTGGATCTATTTACCGACACCACGGAACGCAGTCCGACATTCATGCTGCCCGGATTCAAGAGAATAGATGATAAATCATTGCCGGAACCGTGGGCATTCCTGCAAAATCCGCTTTATCCGGCAAAAGAAGCGATGAAGCGGGCATTGGGCAACCGGGAAGTGCGTTGTCTGCAATGGGCAAAGCCGGATTATCAGGCGATGAATGCTCCGGAAAAGATCGTCAACGATCCGCCGCAGATATCCGCTGAAAATCTGGCAAAGATCCCGGTCGGCGATGAGGAATTGCCCGGCAGATACGATTCCGGAAAAGATGCCGCCGTATTGTTTTATTACGGAAAAGTTGATGAAAAGTTACGTAATACCGCAGAAAAAAGAGGTAAAAAGTTCGCATTTTACCGGGAATTTGATGGTTCATGCGGCGAATTACCCCCTACTGGATTGAAAATTTTTGAACATCTGGCAGTAAAACTTTTCTGGAACACGATTTCCACCGGAACCATGGTCTGTATGGGTAGAGTTGCGGGCAACTGGATGAGCTGCGTGGCAATTTCAAATAAAAAACTAATCGACCGGGCGATCCGGCTGATCTCTGAACTGGGTAAAGTGGATTATCACACTGCCTGCGTGGAACTTTTCCGAACCGTGGAACTCAATAACGGTGGTCCGGCAGTTCTGCAGACATTGGAACGTATCGGCAGAAAGTATTAATTTTAAAAATTCCGCACCGGGTCGCACCCGGACGTGGTCAAGCGGCGGAACGCTTGTCGCCGCCATAAGCGGCGAAACATCAGCGAAGCGTTTAAGTCGGCGTAAGCCGATACTTCCTGCCGGAAGCGAAGTCATGCGAAGAGCATGACACTTGAGCTGAAGGCAGCAAACAAAGCATTTAAAAAAATAGAAATTCCGCACCGGGTCGCACCCGGAGCGGGATTTTTTATTTAAAAAGCCGGTCTGCCATATCCAGGTAGTGTTGCCAGTCTGAGAGCAGGATATCGTGTTTTCCGGTTCGCAGGAAATAACTCACATCACTGCCGACCGGCGTTTCCGGAGATGGCATTTTGGCTGATTTCAACGGCTCTTTGCCGTAAAGTTCAAAAACTTTTCCCGCATGGTAAGCACTCAAATACTCACCTTTCGGATCTGCCCACAAATCTTCCGTGGCACTGTGTACCGCAATCGCCCGGGGTGCCGCAAGTGCGATCAGCATGTGCTGATCAAACGGCAGTTTATCCACTTTCGCCGCATACGGTTTCAAGCCGGAAACAAACCAGAAGTTCCCCGGTGCCCTGCGGACAAAACACATCGAATAAAGTGTCTCACCGAAAAGGCGGCAATTCAATGCCGCTCCACCACAGCCGGAATCATTGGAACAGATCAATTTGAACCGCAAATCGTTCATCCCTGTCCACAATGAGGTCTTTCCCAGACGGGAATGACCGAAAACAACCGCCCTGCCGGAATCTATTTCCGGAACACTTTCCAGATAGTCCATGATCCTTCTCAATCCCCAGCTCCACGCTCCGATGGCGGTATGTTTTTCATGCGGGGGATTTTTTATCAACTCTTCTTCGCTGTAAAAAAGGGTGTAGATACTATCCTGCCAGCCATCTTTGCGGTCGGGAAAAATATCATGGTAACACGCCGTAGCAAGAGCATACCCACGGTCAATGATTGTTTCAAGCGGGAAACGGTGAGTGCGGCTGCCCCTTTCCTTTTCCGCTTCAGCAACCCCTGCCGGAGTAGAATCAAACTTCAAACCGCTCAAACGGAGTGACGGATCATTTTCCACTGCGTGATTGCCCTTAAAATTCAATCCGGCAAAAACCGGAACTTTCCCGGAAGCCTTTTCCGGCAGATAGAGCAATATATCAAAGTGAAACTTCTGCTGATTTTTTCCGGTAAAGTAAATCCTTATCTCCCGGCGGATAGCCTTGCCATTTACCGCACCTTTTTTCTCACTGAGCAATTCATACTCAACTTTTTCTGCTTTTTCAGGAATCTTTCCATAAAGAAATTTTTCAAAATCCGCCAATATTTCCGGCCGGCGGATATTTTCCCACTCCTTAACCGTGGTCACAACTTTACCATTTTTGCATTTCAGCAATTCCGGCAACGTATATGACGGCACTTTTGATTCATCATAATTCGGCATCCATGAATCGTTATTTACCGGGGCAGCACCGAGAATACCATGAAATACAGACGCTGCCGATAAAAGAAATTCCTTCAACATATTTTTCTCTTTCTCAGTGAGATAATTCAACAATTGTTACCGCATGATGACAACTTAAACGGAAACACCATTTCAGCGCCTCAAAAAGCAGCAGCAGCGGATCATTTCCGGCTAAAGAATCAGCTTCATCCTGCGTAAATTTCAGGTAATTGGCTGCACACATCGCCGGAAACTGCGACGTTTTGAAATCCGCAGTCACCGCTTCATCGGCATAAAGCGGAACTCTGCCGTCAAACATGCCGGTCATCTCAAAGCTCTGCTCCTTGTGGTTGAACATATTCGTCACCGCTTCGGCTGCTTTGGCAAAAACAAAGGTGAAAAGATTGGTTATCTCATCTGCCGACAATTCGTCAGGATGGGTCTTCAGAAACTCATCCATTTTCTGAAACATTTTGATGATCAATGTCTTTTCCGCCTCGGCAAGTTCATTGGAAACCGCTATCGGATGCTCCAGCATGTGCATCGAGCGGGCAGTTTCAATAATACAGCGGGCAACTGCCTGTGCCGGAAGAGATGTAACAAAATTATTCATAAAATCCCCTTATTCAAAAGATTACAAAAAACATTCCCGTAAGTAAAAATGATAATCCACAAATGACCAGAAACATCTTCCACCGCCAGAAACTGTGTCCCGGCCGCCAGCTTCCGGGGGCTTCAGGACGCCCGGAAAGCCGGTTGAATCCACCGGTATTCACATAATTGGCAATAGTTTTGGTTTTGGTCTTTTTCAGTTTCATAAATTATTCCACCGGTACAAATGACTCATTTCCGGTAAATCCGGCAATGGTTTCAGTCAGAAGATCGATAGCGGCTTCGGCATCACGCAGATCACACATTTCGACCTGACTGTGCATATAGCGGTTGGGAATGCTGAATAACGCAGTTGCCACACCGCCGCGGGTGAGCTGGATCGCTGCCGTATCGGTTCCGCCGGTGGCACGGTGAGCAACAGATTCCTGATAAGGAATATTGTGTTTTTTCGCGGTGGCACGGATGATCTTGCCCAGCACCACATTATTGTCACAGCTTTTGCTCAAAGCCGGTCCCTTGCCCAGAGTTATATCGCCATACTGTTTCTTGGGAATATCCGGCAGATCAGTGGCAAAACCGACATCAATGCCAAATCCGATCGCAGGATCAATGGCAAAACTGCCTACTGTAGCACCACGCAGACCGACTTCCTCCTGCACACTGCCGACGCCATAAACTGCCACATTGAGCTTGCGTTTGGCAAGACGACGCATGGTTTCCGCCACGATAAATGCCCCGATCTTGTCATCGGTTCCTTTGGAAATAAAGCGGTTTTCGTTGAGCATCCGGAAATTTTCCCGCATGACCACCGGATCACCGATGGAAACAAGTTTTTCCGCCTCTTCCCGGTTTTCCGCACCGATATCGATCCACATATCTTTGAGTTCCAGAGCTTTTTCTCTTTCCGACGGAGTGAGCAAGTGGATCGGTTTCTTACCGATAACACCGGGAACTCTGCCATTTTCAGTGAGAATATCCACCTCGCTGGATGGCACATTGAGTTTGTCGATACCGCCATTGGCACGGAAATAGAGCAATCCCTCATCGGAAATGTAAACGATCTGAAATCCGATCTCATCATAGTGACCGGAAAGCATCACCCGCACCGGAGCAGAGGTATTGAGTGCGGCAATGGTATTACCCATCACATCGCACTTCACTTCACAGCAATCGGCGAGGTAATCACGGAAAATTTTTGCGGCTCCGGCTTCATAACCGGTCGGGCTGGCAGAACGCATCAATTCCGCCAGAAATTTCATACTGTTTTTACTGAACATATCAAAAAACTCCCTGATTTTGTGTTTTCCTATAACTTACCGTCAAAATGCTCCTTTTTCAAGCGGAAATCATTGTAAAAACCGTATTTCGGCACTATATTATACGCAGGTAATCTTCACGGATAAATGAGTGAATCCCGTGTAAATCGGGAGCTGTCGCGCAACTGTGATGCTTAAAAAGCAGAGCCAGATTCCTCACCGTGGTACAAAGTGCGCGTAACATGAAAGGATTAAAAGCAATGCACAACTGTACTCTTTTTTCACGCCGGATGGATTCTTTCCACCCCGGATGCCGCAGAAAAACATTTTTCTTCACGCTGATTGAACTATTGGTGAACACTACTGTTTCATCACGGTGTTTCTTCAAGCTCTGCGACCAACGGGAGCGGCAAAATACCTCGCTTTTTTTGAAAGAGAAAGGGGGCGCGGGGGAAAGGGAAAACTTTTTTTCCCGTGAAAAAAAGTTTTCCTTGTCCCCAGCACACGCCCATTTCACTTTAATAGAACTTCTGGTGGTCATTGCCATCATCGCCATTCTCGCTTCGATCCTGCTTCCGGCATTGAGCAGTGCCAGAGAAAGGGGCAGAGCCGCCGGATGCCTTAATAATATCCGGCAGCTGGGCATGGCAAATCTGCTGTATGCCGAAAACAACGATGATTATTTCATCTATACCGCATGGGGATATGACGGCAATTACTGGTGCGGTAAAGCAGAATCGGGATGGGGAGATGTAAAAAACAAGGGCGGATTAAATCCCTATCTCGGTGAAACTGAGCAAATACGCAGTTGTGCCTCATTTGATCTGCTTGAAAAATCATCCAATGCCAACTACGGAGCCGGAGGTTACGGGTATTCAACTGAAATCGGCAACAGCGTCAACGGAGCATGGGATTTCAATATCCCGGCAAAAATCGTAAAACTGACTTCTCCATCGCAGACGATCATGTTCGGTGATGCCGCAGACACCTGGAATATTTCCGGCGGTTTTGCCGAAACCATCGACCTGATTGCCCCGGAACCGGTATCTTACGGTGGATACACCGCCACGCCCACCATGCACTTCCGCCACCGCGGCAGAGTCAATATTGCATGGGCAGACGGTCACGCTGACAGTAATGGACCGATAACTTACCGGCATGGCATGGCGGAATCGACCAATGTAGGATTTTTCGGAGGCGACAAAGAAGATGCCCAGGAACTTTTCAGAATTGTAAAGACCAGAAGATGAAAAAACTGCTTTTTGCCCTGCTTTTACCATTGACTTTGACCGCTGCGGAAAGAGTCATTTCTCTTGCCCCGGCAGTTACGGAATTGATCATCTATGCGGGGGGACAAGATCTGCTCTGCGCCAGAAGCAGTGCATGTAATTTTCCAGAAACCCGCCATTTGCCGATCGCCGGAGATATGGGAAAACCTTTTACAGAAAAAGTTCTTTCCTTGAAACCGTCAGTGGTCATCAGCGATGCCCGCCATCCGCAGGGGAATTGGGAATTGCTCCAACGCTGCGGCATAAAAACCGGCTTTCTTCCCGGCAAAAATCTGGATGACCTGCCGGGAAATATCCGTAAACTCGGATCGGTATTGAATTTGCCGGATGCCGGGAAAAAAGCGGATATTCTGGCAGAAAAAATCGCCAATTTACGGAAAACGGCTCCCGCAGATCCGGTAAAATCTGTCGTGCTTTTCGGCGTTTCGCCATTGATAAGCTGCGGAAAAGAAACTTTTATCAGTGAAGCTCTGCTTCTGGCAGGGGCAAAGAACTCTGCCGCCGCCGGAAAAAAAGGTTATTTCATGCTCTCCATGGAAGAATTCTGCAAACTTGAGCCGCAAATGATTTTCATTGCCGGTGTACCGGAAAAAATCGTCCGGGATTTCTTTGCCAAACCATTATTCCGGAAAATTCCGGCGGTAAAAAACAACCGGATCATCTATCTTGATGAAAATAAGTGGTGCCGACTTGCCCCGGGAATTGTTTCCGCTATTGAAAATCTGCGGCTCTCTCTGCGAAATATGCAGGAAATTTAACTGTCACTTTCCACAATCCGGAAATTCAATTTCCATAAACGATTTCAATGCCTCTTTCCAATAAGGCATGGGAGGAAGTCCCGCCTGACGCAGAACCGTTTTTTCCAGCCGTGAATTTGCCGGTCGTGGTGCAGGACGGGGAAATTCCTCGGTGGTGCAGGGTACAACTTTCTGATTTTTTCCGGCGATACGGAATATTTCAGCAGCGAACTCCGCCCATGATGCCTCTCCTTCACAACTCATATGGATCACGCCGGTAAGTTCCGGATGGTTGAGGATCTCCCGCAATTTGGCTGCCACTGCCAGTGCTGAAGTCGGATTGCCGATCTGGTCGGCAACTACTTTCAATTCCGGACGGGAACCTTCGGCGATAGCCATCATCGTATGCACAAAACTCGGCCCTCCGGAACCGTAAAGCCATGATATCCGGCAGATCACATGATCCGGATGGATCCGGCGGATCGCCTCTTCTCCGGCAAATTTGCTTTGCCCGTAAACCGTTCTTCCGCCGTTAGCAATATCATTTTCGGTATAGGGCCTTGATGAATTACCGTCAAAAACATAATCGGTGGAAATCGCAATCAAACGGATACCGTAACGGGAACACGCTTTCGCCACATTTTCCGAACCGGCGGCATTTATTAAAAATGCTTTTTCTCTTTCCGTTTCACATTGGTCGACAGCGGTCATTGCCGCACAATGGATCACCGCATCCGGCAGATATTTTCCCAACACTTCACCAAATTGCTTTTCATCGGTGATATCCGCTTCCGGCAAATCGGTGGGAATAAGTTCAAATTCTTTGAGTTCGGCACATAATGTACGCCCCAGCATACCTCTGCCGCCGGTGATCAGGATCTTCATTGCAGATACTCCTGCAAATCATAATCAAAAAGTTCCGCATCGGCAAAAGACGGATTTTTCATATCTTTAGGTGAAAGGATCGCTTTATCCAAATCTATCTGCCAATCAATACCGAGAGCCGGATCATCGAAAGCGATTCCTCTTTCACTGGCAGGCATGTAAATATTATCGCACTTGTAAGCAAATACCACGCTATCTGAAAGCACCGCAAAACCGTGAGCAAATCCTCTGGGGATAAAAAGTTGATACTTATTTTCAGCGGAAAGTTCCACAGCAGCATATTTCCCGAATGTTGGACTGCCCTTGCGGATATCCACGGTCACATCCAGCACTTTACCCTCGATCACCCGCACCAGTTTTGCCTGGGTATAAGGAGCTGCCTGATAGTGCAATCCCCGCAGAACACCATATTTTGAACAGGATTCATTATCCTGCACCCAGCGGCAATTTATGCCGCATGCAGCATATTTTTCTTCATTCCACGATTCAAAAAAGTATCCTCTTTCATCGCCGAAAATATCCGGCACGATGATCTTCACATCCGGAATAACGGTATCAATGATCTGCATAAATCTATTTCCCTTCCGTCAGGCGGAGCAGGTATTGACCGTATTCTGTCTTGATCATATCCTGAACCGATTCCCGAACCTGCTCTGCAGTCATCCAGCCGTTTTCAAAAGCAATCTCCTGCAGACACGCCACCTGAAGTCCCTGACGGGTTTCCACAGTATGGATGAAATTTGCTGCATTCAGCATGCTTTCATGAGTTCCGGTATCCAGCCACGCATAACCGCGGCCGAGAGTTTCCACATGCAGTTTGCCACGGTGGAGATATTCGTTATTGACCTCGGTGATTTCCAGTTCACCCCGGGCGGAAGGCTTGATTTTTTCAGCAATACTGACCACATCATTATCGTAAAAATAAAGTCCGGTAACGGCGTAATTGGATTTGGGTTTCAACGGCTTTTCCTCAATGGAAACCGCATTACCGTCAGCATCGAATTCCACCACACCGAAACGCTCCGGATCACAGACATAATAGCCGAAAACTGTGGCTCCGGACTCTCTTGCTGCTGCATTGCGTATCAAACGGGAAAGATGGGCTCCATAGAAAATATTATCACCCAGCACCAGTGCTACGGAATCTCTGCCGATAAATTCTTTTCCGATTATAAATGCCTGAGCCAACCCTTCCGGACGGGGTTGAACTGCATAGGTGAACTCCACACCGAATTTGCTCCCATCACCTAAAAGCCGCTGAAAACTGCCCTGATCTTCCGGAGTGGTGATGATCAATATTTCTCTGATCCCAGCCAGCATCAATACTGAGATCGGATAATAGATCATCGGTTTATCATAAATCGCCAGCAGCTGTTTGGAAACTCCGCAGGTAATGGGATGCAGACGGGTACCGGCACCACCGGCAAGTACAATACCTTTCATAAGAGTCACTCTCCTCTCCCAAGCCGTTCCATTTTATATTCTCCGCTCAACACATGGGCACACCAGTTATCTTTGTGTTCCAGATACCAGATAACGGTCTTGCGGATTCCGCTTTCAAAAGTTTCCTGCGGCTTCCACCCCAATTCCCGGGTGATTTTTGATGCATCAATGGCGTAACGCATATCATGGCCGGGACGGTCTTTTACAAAAACAATCTGCTCCGAATAAGATTTACCATCCTGACGGGGGGATAATTCATCGAGCAATTCGCAGATTTTATTGACCACTTCAATATTTTTTTTCTCATTATTTCCGCCGATATTATACGTTTCTCCGGGAATACCTGCAGTAGCAACCAGATAAAGGGCTCTGGCATGATCTTCCACATAAAGCCAGTCGCGTATCTGCAGTCCCCTGCCGTACACCGGCAATTCCCTGCCGTCAAGTGCATGCAGAATAATCAACGGAATCAATTTTTCCGGGAAATGATAAGGACCGTAATTATTTGAACAATTCGTCACGATCACCGGCAATCCGAAAGTCCTTTTCCACGCCCGCACCAGATGGTCACTGGATGCTTTGGATGCAGAATACGGTGAACTCGGAGCATAAGGCGTATCTTCACGGAAAAAATCACTTTCATTTTCCAGATCCCCATATACCTCATCAGTGGAAATATGGTGAAAACGGAAAATTTTCTTTGCCTCATCATCCAGATATGTAAAATATTTTCTTGCAGCTTCCAACAGCGTATAAGTGCCGACCACATTGGTCCGGATAAATTCACCCGGAGCATCTATGGAGCGGTCAACGTGACTTTCCGCCGCCAGATGCATCACATGAGTCGGCTGAAAATCCGCAAAAATCCGATCCATGGCAGCTTTATCACAAACATCCGCTTTCTCAAAACAAAACCGCTCCGATGCAGATACTTCCGCAAGAGACTCCGGATTTCCGGCATAGGTCAACTTATCGACCACGCAAACATGATCCTGCGTATTGCGGATAATATTTCTCACCACCGCTGAACCGATAAATCCGGCTCCTCCGGTAACGATGATCCGGTAACACCCCATTTTTTCTCCTTGAAAATAATTCAAAATACACCGACGTTTTACAATAGCATCGTTTTCCGGATTTTTCAACTTTTTTACCGGAATACTCCACTGAAAAATGAAAATCGGAAAATACCGGAAACTTTTCCCCGGTATCTGATTTATTTACCAATCTCTGTTATTGCAAAGCC
>JAZRGW010000042.1:0-116115 GCA_045644425.1 Victivallaceae bacterium
AGCCGGTACTGCCGGTGCGGCAGCTATCGGAGCATGGAAAAAATGCTATCAGCAGGGTAAAGCTGCTCCGTTTCTGTTGATTGCGATGGTTGGTGCCCCGCTTTCCCAGACTATCTATGCGATGTTGATGATGGTGCTTTCCAAGCAGAACATCATTGAGAAACCGGATCTGGCATTCGCTTATATCTGCATGGGATTGCTTGGCGGTGTTGCCCAGATGGCTTCTGCAATCTTTCAGGGACGCTGCGGAGCCAACGGATGTGTCTCTTTTGCTGAAACCGGCAAAGGTTTTGCCAACTATCTGATTGTACTCGGTGTTGTTGAAACCTGTGCTATTTTTGCATTGGTATTCTCTTTCATGGCACTGTAATAACTGACAAAATCACAGCCGCCTGGAAGAATTTTTTCCGGAGGATTTTTTATTATGAAGCTGCTTGTCAACCAATCTACCGATCCGGCATTCAATCTTGCTTTGGAGGAATTGATCGCATCAGATTATCCTGAAGAAGCAGTTATGTTGTGGCGTAATTCCCCGGCAATCATTGTCGGCAGAAACCAGAATACCGAATCGGAAATAAATGCCGGAGCTGTCAGAGAACGTAATATAAAAGTTGTCCGCCGCATTACCGGAGGGGGGGCGGTTTATCACGACTTGGGAAACATCAATTATACGATTGCTGCCAACGATCGTCAACTGGATAACGAAGCATTTGCACGTAATGCACAGGTAGTGATCAATGTTCTGCACAAGCTCAATATTCCTGCTGAATTTAAAGGACGTAACGATATTCTTGTCGATGGCAGAAAAATTTCCGGCAGTGCTAAAAGCGTATTGACCGATCGGACTCTTTTTCACGGGACAATGCTTTTTGATACTGATTTGACAGTTCTCTCAGGAGTTCTTGCTCCAGATGAAGAAAAAATCCGTTCCAAAGGAATCAAATCGGTACGTTCCAGAGTGATGAATTTACGGGAATGTCTGCCGGATTGGGATGTGGATATATTTTTATCAGCTCTGATATCAGGATTATTGGAGCAACTGGGAGAAAAAGAAACCACTCCTATACCGGAATATCTGATTGCTCTGGCAGAAGATTTGGCAAATAAAAAATACCGTACCTGGGAATGGAATTTCGGTTCTGCGATGAATTACAGTTACCATCATCGATCAAGATTTGCCTGTGGCGGGGTGGAAGTGGCTTTTAATGTAAAAAACAACCGGATTGCCGATTTGAGTATTTCCGGAGATTTTTTCGGAGCCGCCCCGGTTGCTGAATTGGCGGAAAAACTTAACGGCACAATTCCGCGGTACGATGATATAGCCGCGAAATTGGCCGTTATTGAAGTCGGTGATTATATCAGCGGTTTAAGTGCCGGAGACTTATTGACACTTTTCCGCCTTAACTGATTTGGTTACAGAACCAATTCTCCGAAAAATTCAGGATTTGATGTTCCGGGGATTCCCTGCGGATAGCTTGAGGTATCTCTCTCATTGTGAAAACGGGAGTAATTATGACGAACAAACATAAAAGTCCATTTTTCGTCTTTGGTGAATTTAAAACCTTTTTCCCTGAAAATGCTCAACGGGATTGTGACATCAACATTCCATTTACCTTTTGCAAGTTTATTGACGACTTTAAAATCGGGGAATGCACTCTCCGGTTCCGGATAGAACATTCTGCCTGCACCATAATGGAAAAAACAGCTCTTTTTTCCGTTGGGGGAAAGCTGAAATTCCCAAAGGAAAGTATCTTTTTCTGATTTAAAAAAGAGTTGAAGAGCATCTCCCTGAGTTCGGAGTTGAGATTGATTCTTTTCCGCTTCAGTAAGAGTATCATCATCTTCCATTACAAATTGAAGATAGAGGCAGGATTTGTCGTAAGATGCTTTTACAGTGGTACTTTCAATCGGTTTGCGGTTAAAGTCTTCCGGGAGTTTTGCAATTTTACGGAAATTTTCTGCTCCTTTACCGCAAACCAACTGCGGACGCACAAACTCTGCTGCAGAAACGCCAATCATGGCGACGGCACAAACGGCGGCAATACTTTTTTTCATATCTGTTTCCTCCTTTTTATATAATGGTATTGTTTATTTGATAAGTTCCATTTCTGCAAAATATTCCAGCGTATGATATCCGCCGTAAATTTGCGGAAAACTTGATAACTCCACACCGTTGAGATGACGGCTGTAATTGTAACGTGCTGCGAGGATCCGCCACTTTTCCCCCGGAGCAAAGGGAACAGTACCTGCGGGGTTTTCTTTGGTCAGATGCGGACGGTTGAGTTCTGCCAGCGGTATTGCAACCAGAATTTTACAGGATTTGTCACGATCAAGCGGATTGTTGAAAGTTCCGTCGGTTTTGACAGCGACCTTGATATCAACATCTTTGTGTTTGAATCCTGACGGCAATCCCACTGCAGAACGGGAACCGAAATAAAAACGGGTATTGAGTTTATTCGGCGTACCGTAAATTTCCCAATAGTAATTGGCATTTGCCGGTTTGATAAAAATTTCAAGCAGGTCGCCCTGCAGATAGAAATGAGATCCGGATTGGGTACCGGTTGTCATTACATCGGAATCGACCATATCTGCAAGTACATAAAAATTTTTATCATCATAGAGATATTTTACGGTGGCAGGTTCTGTCGGACGGCGATACATATTTTGGTGTCCGAAAACCAATACTCTGAACTCATGGCCTGTTGTTTTATTCCAATCCGGATGATCAATACCGTTTTCGATGGTCATGCCACTGACTTTTTTGACTTGAATTTCAGGTCTGAAAGTAGGTGGTGCTGCGGTGAGAACTATTGTTACAAGCAATATTGTAAACAAATATATTTTTTTCATTTTGAACTACCTCCCGTGGTTCTTTTTGAAAATACCTGTAATACATAAACTTCACTTTGAAGTTTTACTGATTTGAGATTCATTTCAGCTTGGATAAAGTAACGACGGCACTTCCCGGCAGAGACCTGAAGTTTTTCCACAAAATCGAGTTTTTTACTGACCAAAGCTTTATTTCCCGGCATCAGAGTCATGGGATAATGAAGTATTGGTTTTTTCAATTCCGGAGTTAATTCTATCCAGCCATCAGCTGCCGGTTCTTTCATTCCGGTCAACCACGGCTGGATGGTCAATTTTATATTATCCGTTTCATTACTGTACCATTCATCAATGGATACCGTTTTTAAACCGTGATTGCTCAAAGCAAAGACAAGTTCCGTTTTTTCTCCGGCAAAAACATCTTTTTTACTCAGCAGTTTAAGTGTCAGATTTTTTGTCGAGATTGTTTTGTACTCGACTGTACCATCCGGTATTCCCATTGCCATTTTCATTTTTGGCATTTCCGGCTGGGATAAACATCCGGAAAAAATCAAAAGCGGGATTGCCATCAACGATGATCTCATATTTTCTCCTCTCCTTTATTGGTTGTTTTTCTGTAATTCCATAAGGATTTTCATTTTTTCTTCAGCGGTAACAGCAGAACGCATGCGTGACAACAGATCACTTTCATTTTGTTTGCGTTTTTGGGTCAGCAATTCGCTAATTGCATCATTCATCGCCTGCATTTTTCTGTTTTCTTTAAAAACAGAGGGAAAAGAAATAATTTTGCTCACGACGGGGCAGGGAAATTCAATAAGTAAATTCTGCAGATCACTGAGCAATGAATCCATTTCATCATTCAATGCTGCATTGATTGCCATATTGAGAGCTTTTTCAAGAGTTGTATTACCTGGAATATATTCCGGTTCCACTGCTTCTGCAATTGCTCTGCCCATATTACCATCGGCAACAGCCAACTCCAGAAGCGTTGCCAAAGCGGTATCTGCCGGAGTCGTTTTTCTTTTTTCAACTTGTACAACTTTCTTTTCAACCGGAGTTGAAGAAAATTGATTGTTTCTGACTTGGGATGCAAGCTGCATACTCATAGCATTCTCACTGATTTCCAGCATTTTTGCAGCAGACTTTATGTAAACTTCCAACTCGACCGGATTAGTAACCAGTTTTAAAAATGAGGCAGTAAATGCAGCGGCCTGACTCCTGCCTACCGGAGAAGACATATCAAATTTTTCCGGCAAAGTTTCCTGCAATATATCCAGCCAGTTGATCGTTTTATCCAATGCCTGTGCTACAGCTTCTGCTCCGCCATGAGCGAATAATTCATCCGGATCTTTGCCGCCGGGAATTTGCAGAATACGCAGATCCACTGAAAGCGGCAGCAATATTTCCGCCGCCCGTAAAACAGCTTTTTTTCCGGCAGAGTCAGCATCAAATGCCAGTATCAGATTTGATGAATAACGACGGATTATTTTTGCCTGATCAGAAGTGAATGCTGTTCCCAAAGGAGCTACTGCACAATCAAATCCAGCCCGATGGAATGCGATTGCATCAAGCTGACCTTCACAAAGAATGGCCTTTTTCAATCTGCCGATCCCCTGACGGGCATGGGGCAGGGCATAGAGCAAATGTCCTTTATGGAAAACCGGTGTTTCCGGAGTATTCACATATTTTCTGCCATCAAGCGGTTTGGCCTCAAGAGAACGGGCAGAAAAACCAACCGGTTTTCCATGTTCATTTTCAATGGTAAATGCAAGGCGTCCTTTGAATTGATCATAAACATTTCCTGAATCTTCCTTGCGGCGGAGGATTCCGGCAGTGATCATATCGGTATCGGTGAATCCGAGTGATCTGCCGTAATCACGGCAGGCTGTCCAACTATCCGGAACGGCTCCGATCCTGAATTTCTCGGCAATATCTCTGGGAATATTGCGTTTTGCGAGGTATTCTGCCGCAGGAATCCTCGGATTATCCCGCAGGTAACGGCAGAAAAAATTACTGAATTCTGCATTGATCGCAAACATCCGGTCCCGTTCACTGCGTTTGGATGGGTCTTCCGGTCTTCCATCTTTCTTTTCCGGAATCATCACTCCGGCACGGGCAGCGAGGATTTGGGCTGCATTGATAAAATCCAGATTTTCCTTATCCATAAAAAAACGGAATACATCACCGCCTTTGCCGCAACCGAAGCAGTGAAAACCCTGCCGTGCCGTATCCACATGGAAAGATGGGGTCTTTTCCTGATGAAAAGGACAAAGCCCTTTAAAATTAGTCGAACCGGAACGGTGAAGCTGCACTCCGCAACTGCTGACGATTTCAGCGATATCGCACCGATGCCTGATCTCTTCAATAATGTCTTTGTTAAGATCGAGACTCATAATACTTACCGCATTAAATCACAGTTGCCGCAACCGTTTTTTTGCATTGAGAATGTATTCCGGATTTTTATTCCCTCTGGATCGGAGAAAAAGATTATAGAATTTTTTTACTTCCACAGAAGGGAACCGGTTCCGGTCAAAGCAGTGTGCCACATGATAAATAAAATCCGGATCTTTGGCTCCGCCGCATTTACCAAGAGCATCCATCATAAAACGTTTTGCTGCATCAAGATTTCGTTTTTCAGCCTGACGCACACCGAGCATGTAATAAAGCCGGGCGGAACGTTCAAATTTCGGATCATGTTTCAGAAGATTAAGATACTGATCTGTGTTGGGTTCGTTGCGTTCCATTCCGATAGAACAGAGCAAAACAAGAGTATCTGTATCTCCCGGCTTCAAAATAAGTGCATTTTCCAATACGGTAAATGCTTCTGCACGTCGTCTCGGATTTTGCGAACAGAGGCGTCCGTAAGTATATTGCACTGAAAAATCTTTAGGTTCGGCGGCGGCAGCTTTCCGGGCCAGGTCGATTGCCTTTGCAATATCCCCTTGTTTTTCATAAGCAAGGGCACGGAGCAGCATTGGAGCTACAGCTTGAGGATACATCGCTGAAACTTCATCGGCTATAGATGCTGCATTATCCCAGTTGCCGGTATTGGCACTGTTTACAGCTTTATTGAGTTTTTCGTCAGTTGAATTATTTTCCTGACATCCTGTGAATAAAAGCAGTGCAGGAAGCATTGCTGAAAATAAGCAGATAAGTTTCATAAAAATCCCCCGGTGGTTATTGTTTGGAAAAATGTTTTTTAATGATCATACTGAATGCGTAAACTATTCCGGATAACACAACAATCGTCGGTCCGGACGGCAGTGACAAAAGACTGCTGATAAGCAATCCGGCGGAAATAAATACGGCATTGAATACAGCTGAAAGAATCATTGTGGAACGCAAATGTGAAGTAAAACATGCCGCAGCTGCACTGGGCAGAGTCAACAGGGCGATCACCAGCATGATTCCGACCAGATTAATTAAAAGAACGATCGTCAAAGCCGTCAGAATAAGCAAACCAAGATAGAGAACGGTAACTTTTATTCCCCGCAATCGGGCAAATATATCATCAAAAGTCAAAGCCAGAATCGCCGGAAAGAATATAACTGCCGGAATGATGATAACCGCATCAAGAATCAGTGTCATTATCAAATCTTCTTTGGTAAGCAGAAGGATGCTGCCAAAAAGATATCCCTGCCAATCAACATAACCGGGGGTGCGGTCAAGGAAAAGCAATCCGATTGACATGCCGATCGCCCACACCGCACCGATAACAGTATCTTCCCTTTCTTTGGCATAAATACTTACGATCCCGACCGCAACAGCTGCGGCAACTGCTCCGATAACCGCTCCAAGAGTCGGGGTGAACCACTCAAACATGCATACACGCTGCAGAAAGAGAGCCAGACCGAATCCTCCCAGGGCAGCATGGGTGCTTGCTCCAGCCAGAGAAGATATTCTGCGGGTAACGACCATTGTACCTATGATACCGACTGCCGGAGAAAGAGCCAGACCGACAATTATTGCAAAACGGAGAAATGACCATTCCGGAGAAAATATGATAGAATAAAAATCACTCATGGCAATCATGCTCCTTCTGACAATGACAGAAACAGGCGTGATCATGCTGGATCATATTCACATGATGGTGATACACAGCATCAGCTGTTTCTGCAGTAAAATCAGTTGCCCGGTGAATATTGACGCTCCTGTTGACGCAAATCACCAGATCTGTTTCACGGTTGACAAAACCCAAATCATGAGACACGGTGATCACAGTCATTTTTTTGCGGAGAATATCCAGCGTGCCGTAAAATTGTTCTTCCGCCCCGGGATCAATATTTGCTGTCGGTTCATCAAGCAGCAGCAACTCCGGTTCTCCTGCAAGAGCTCTGGCGATCAGAACCCGTTGACGTTGTCCACCGGATAAGCCTGCGAAAGATTTTTCTGCCAGATCTGCGATCCCCAATACATCCAGTGCATCCAGAGCTGCTTTTTTATCCTGTTTATTATAACCAAAAACAGTTTTGGAAGTGATTCTCCCCATTAACGTCACTTCCAGTACGCTGGCAGGGAATGAAGAATCCAGTTGATGATACTGCGGCATATAACCAATCTTTTTTCTTGCTTTTACAGGAGAATTGCCGAAAATACGGATACTACCGGTATCCGGCTGAAGCAAGCCGAGCATTAATTTCAACAAAGTGCTTTTACCACCGCCATTAGGGCCGACAATACAGCCGGATGATCCGTCCGGAACCGTAACACAAACATTTTCCAAAACCGGCGGTATGGATGGCGAATAAGAAAATGAGAGATTTTTTATCTCTATAACGGGGAGTTTTTCCGGCATGATATTACTTCTTTTCTGTATTGAACCCGGACTCAAGAGAACGGGCTATTTTTTTAAAGTTTTCACAAATATCGGCAGCCAACGGATCCAACGGTGCAGCAATGCCGCCGATTTGCCTGGCGAGTGCCTTTGCACTGCCGGGATTGAATTGTTCCTGAACAAATATCGTAGAAATATTTCCGGCTTTTGCCTCTTTGGTTATTTGAGCCAGCTGAGCAGGGGATGCTTCTCTGCCATTCAATTCGATTGCCCGCTGCTTCAGACCGTACGCCTTGGCAAAATATCCAAATGCCGGATGGTAAACAAAAAAAGTCCTGCCTTTGTACGGCATAAGTTTTGCAGATATTTCCTGATCAATTTCTTTGAGTTTTTTTGAAAAATCTTCAAGATTTTTCCGATATGCAACCGCATTAACCGGATCAATCAATACAAATTCATTACAGATATTTTCAGCAATGATCAACGCATTTGCCGGAGAAAGCCACACATGGGGGTCGTGGTCATCGTGCGAGCAGCCGTCATGATGCTTGTGATCATGATTGCCGCCATCATCAAAAGCGATTCTTTCTATCCCGGCTGAAACATCACAAACTTTACGTTTCTGCTGACGCATAAAACCGGCAATTTTATTTTCAAACGGCATCCCGGTAGAGAGCAATATTTGAGCTTTTGCCGCATCGCTCATTGTTGAGGTGCGGGGGGCGAAATCGTGCGGTGTTCTTCCCTGCGGGAGCATCTGGATAACGGTTATTTTATCTCCGCCGATGATTTTTGCAATCTCTGCTACCGGCGGCAATCCCGCTGCCACCGTTAAGTTTTCATTCTTTTCCGGAGCCGGACATCCGGCAAAAATCAAAAAAGAAAGAAATATCCATGCAAAACGAATTTTCATACCAATTCCCTTATATATAACAATACATAGAGTAAATATAACACATTTGCCTCTTTAAGTCAAGGTGTTTTTTTGCAGTAATGTTAAAAAGTTGGAGCATCCCGGACTATTGATCACAATATCTTATTCACCAGCTGTAATTGATGTAAAAAAAACAGTTTGCATTTTTTGTTTTTGCGATATATATTATAAGTGCTGCCAAGTGGCAGTGGCTAATTAAAAACTGTACGCATTTTACGGCAAATACATCCGAAACCGACCAAGTAAAAAATGTTTTTTTGCCAACACTGAAGGTGAATTGTGTCCAGTGAGATTGTGTCTTTTTGCATGATCTTGCCGGATGCTCCTATTTGCATTTGTGTTGGCGGGCTCTTGGTCGGGCCCCGGATGTAGTGTAATTCTGGAGTATTCGGCTTTTTTTATCGCTTGATTTTCCAGCATTCCGCAATATTCTCCGAAGACCCGTTTTGTCCTTTGAATTTTTTTGTCAATGCGAACAGGTATGCTGCATGTAAGTAAAAAAGGAGGAACTTATGTTGTGCAGAATTATCAACACCAAAACATTCATCTCAATCATCGCGTTAATCAGTGTAGTCAATACTTTTGCCTACAACATTTGTGAAGTATGCGAAAATAAACAAATTCCAGATGGTAAAAAGGTATGTCAATCATGTGAAAGAAAACAGACCGCTGCAACGCAGCAAATGTTCATGGGAATGATGAATTCATTTTTCGGTGGTGGTAATCAGGGAAATTCATCCGGCAATAAAAGCAGTCAGGCTACTGCTAAAAAAGAAGAGACGATGACCTACGACAAAGCAGTATCATTATCCAAAAACAGGATTATCAAATTTTTGCAATCCGGGAGTAAATACCATTTTTCATCCGCAGCTAAACAAAAAATCAGGATAAAAAAAGTAATTATTGCTCAAAACTTGAAATCAGTTGCATGGGATAAGATTTTTCTAAAAAACAATAAAATATATTGCAATGTAAAACTCAAGAACACTTCCGGTAATTGGCTGGATAAACAGTATCAATTCTCTCTTGTTCGGGAAGGTGATTTTATGTATATCGATAATATTCTCGCCTATACGGATGGAGCTGCAACCGGTCTGGCAGTCGATTATGCAACTGGAAAGTTTGATAGCATGCTGGTCCTCGTGAAAGAGTAATTGATTGGTAAGATCAGCCAATATTCAAAAAAAACAGTTGATGGAATGCTGTATTACCATCAACTGTTTTTTACAATGCAATATTATAATTACAAATTATTATCCAGCCTTTTATTCAAAATTGCTTCCACGATGGCATCACAATTCTTTTCCCGCTTCTGCAATTCAGATTCCAGTCTGGCAGTGCGGTGTTTGTAGGCTTCAATATCTTTTCTGGTATCCTGCAGACGCTGTTGAAAATCTTCTTTCAACTTTTTGCGTAAAACAGCTTTTAGGTTTTCTTTTTCTTTTTCGCTTTCAGATTTCTTTATTTGGGTGACCAGATTATCAAGTTCCTGCTGACGGATTTTTTCAGCTTCGAAAAGTTTATCGGCTTTTTCATGAAGAATTTTCCGGTATTTTTCCGGATCACTGCGTTGAATACTCAAAAGCTGCTTTTTTTCCTCTGTTGACAACCGGTTGAATGCTCTCCACATTCCCGGACCTCTTCGGTAATTTTCATGCTTCGATGTCCGCTGCGGTACAACATCCTGAGGCGTTTTGACCTCTTTTTTATCCGGCACAGAAACAATTTCTTTACTTTTTGCAACTTTTTGCGGTTCCGGATTGGTAACAGTTTTTACAGCCTTGTATATTTCAAGTTTTTTTTCATCATTGATCTGTTTGGGATCCTCTTGAGCAGGGGGGAGTTCTGAACTGCATTTTTTTCCATCCAACAGAGAAATCACCGGCGGATCGACCAATTGAGTTTGCGAATTGCTGTTAATGAATTGGCACCCGCAAAAAGTCATCCCCAACAACATGTATTGAAAGGAAAATTGTAAAATTTTTTTCATTTCCTGAATAACCTTATATCATCATGCTTTCACCATCAATGGTAAATTCTGCCATTGATGCAAGATTATAACTTTCCTGCTCCAATACCGAAATATCCGCCAAAGCCAGCAATTCAGCTGCCGGTGCCGGATCACTTGCTGCCGCAGAATCCAGAGTAACCTGATTTTGCAATTTGCCTATCTCCATATGCGAAACTGCAATATTTTTTGTCGGTGCCGCCGGTTTTCCGGCAAAATATACTCCGTCAAAAATCCCTGCTGTAATCACTGTTACCGCGGCTGCCGCAGCAATAGTCGGGAATGCGGCTTTGAGGAGTATGCGTCTCCTTCTGAAGCTGCGGGCACGCATCGCTGCCGATGCCAGGATCGAGGCATCCAGTGTCAACGGCACTTCTTTTGCCGAGTGAGGCAGTCTGATACGCAAAAATTTTTTCATTTTAATAATCCTCCAGCATCAATATTTTCCAAAAATGATCTTAACCTTTTTAAAGCATAACGCATTCTGCTCAAAGCTGTACCCAATGAACAGCCCTGTATTTTTGCAATTTCCTTAAACGATAATTGTGCTTCTTCTCTCAAAAGAAAAACTTCTTTCTGTTCCGGCTGCAGAGATTCCAGTGCCGCATTTATTGCTTCGCTTATATCAGTTCTGCCCAGCTCTCTTTCCGGTGAATATGTATCAAAGCCTTCCGGTTCAACCCAATCTTCAGCATCTGCATCCACAAATTTATCCGGTTTATTGTGCCGTATCCGGTCAATGAAAACATTTCTGGCGATCCGGAAAAGCCACGCACTGAATTTTCCATCATCACGGTAGCCAGGTAATTTTCTGATCACTTTCTGCCAGGTTTCAGAAAAAACTTCATCAGCCTCACAACTGCCGCCGGTCAGATTATTCAAATAACCGTAGAGCTGCTGCCGATAGCGGTAATAAAGAGTTTCAAAAGCCTTTTCATCACCACGGGTATAAGCGTGAATAAGCACAATATCCTCTATTTCGCCATAATCATATTGCTCTGTGACTTTTTTTTTCATATTCAGCATCTTCGCTCTTATAACGGAATGGAGGATGGTTTTATTTTATCAGAAACCAGAAAATTCCAGAATTCAATATCATTTTTCAATAATCCTTCCGGGGGAAGCTCGGTCAAATTGACCCATTTGAATTGCTGATTTTCCATGGCACACGGCACTGGAGCATCTTTTTCTATTTCACAACGGATGAAAACGATACTTAAAACTTCATTATTCAGAGTATAAAGTTCTTCTACCGGAATTACCGGTAATTTCAATTCCTCCAGCAATTCCCGTTTTACAGCACCAAAAGCAGATTCACCGGCTTCCAGTTTGACGCCTGGGAATTCCCATCCGGCAGGCGGTTTATCCGCCGGACGGCTGGAAATGAAAATTTTTCCATCTTTAATAATTACAGCCGCGGCAACTTTGATCATTGGTTCAATCCCATAGTGGTAATGAGCATTTTCAGAAGACGGAATACCAGATTCGCTGAAAATGTACTGATCCGGTCGATACAGACAAAAAATAACATTGCCAGAATAAAGAAAAATGTATTGGCGATGTCTGCGGTTCGTTGAGAATCAATACGCAAATGGATAAACTCCCGGAGTACATTGAATCCGTCAAATCCGGGGATCGGCATGATATTTATAAAAAACAGAACCATATTTATAACTGCTCCGTAAATCAGCATCCTGACTGCAAAATCCTGACCGGGCAATCTGCTCATAACAAGAATCGCAAGAAACGAAAATGCAAATACCAGAAAAAGATTTCCTGCTACTCCCGCAAGAGCAACGATCACCCGTTTTTTTCTGGTATTGAGGTTATACGGGTTTACCGGAACCTGACCCCATGCAATACCGATGAGCAGCAGCATTATCAATGATACGATTCCCATTTGCCGGAAAGGATTCATGGTCAGATATCCCCGGTCTGCTGCCGTAGGGTCACCCATTTTTAAGGCAGTCCACGCATGAAGAAATTCATGCAGACAAATCGAAAATACCACCACCAGTACCGATGCGGCAAAAAATCTCGGTTCCGTAAAAAGTGTTTTTATGAACATTTAATTTTCCCGTTATTTAAGCAACATGCAATCGCCGTAACTGTAAAAACGCATTTTTTCAGCTTTGGCTTTTTCGTATGCAGACAAAATCTTTTCCCGGTCAGCAAAACAGCTGACCAGCATCAGTAACGTACTGCATGGCAGGTGAAAATTGGTCAAAAGCATATCTTCACCTTTCGGTTTGCGTGGAGGATAGAGAAAAATATTAGTTCGACCGCTTTGTGCAGTCACTATCCCGTTGTCATCACAGCAGCTTTCCAGTACCCGTACCGTAGTCGTGCCGACCGCCAATACTTTACCGCCATTTTTTCTGGTATCATTAACCAGTTTCGCTGTTTCTTCAGGAAGCACAAAATCTTCATAATGCATCTGGTGAGTTTCTGCATACTCACTGGAAATCGGCTTAAAAGTACCTGCTCCCACATGCAAAGTCAATTCTCCGATACGCACACCTTTGGCTTTGGCTTTGGCAAGGATTTCCGGAGTAAAGTGCAATCCGGCTGTCGGAGCTGCTACCGCACCTTTAACGGCAGCATATACCGTTTGATAACGATCAGTGTCAGATTTTTCCGCCTCCCGCTTTAGATATGGGGGCAGGGGAATATGACCGTAGTTTTCTTCTAAAAACGAAATATCATCAGTCGAAAAACGGATTCTGAATGTGTCATCCTCATTCCTGCCGACTACGGTGAAACTATCACCATTGCCATTCAATGCACCATTTTCGTCAAGTAATACGGCAACGGTACCATTCTTTGCCCGTTTTCCCGGTTTGAGCATGCAATTCCATTCAAATTGATTGCCGGATGCCGGTTCAAGCAAGAGTATTTCAAAAAGAGCTCCATCTTCACGTCCTTCTTTTTTGGCAAACATTCTGCCCCTGAGAACCTTGGTGTTGTTACAGATCAACGCATCACCGGGATCGAGATAGTTCAGAATATCAGAAAAAGGATGTATCTCCGTTTCTCCGGTAATCCGGTCAACGACCATCATTCGAGAAGCATCACGGGATTCTGCCGGATAACGTGCAATAAATTTTTCCGGGAGATCATAATCAAAAAGTTTGGTTGCAAGCATGGTAAAGTCACTCCTCACCGCGCATCTGACGGCGGGCTTTTTTTAGTCTTTCAAGTTCATATTGCGATAAACTGTTGATACCGTGATTGGAAAGTTTATCCAGAAGTTCATCAAGTTCCCGTTGGGTAACTCTGCTGTCGTCGCCGGATTTAGAAGACGAGCATGATGTTTCCTGAGTTTTCCGGTAATCTGCTGTCGGTTTTGGATTGGAATTTTTTAACTTGCGAAAAAGAGTTCTGAATGGATCCCAGGGCAGGGCTCTGCCGAAAAAGATTCGCATCGTGATATATCCGCTGACAAATCCGCCCAAATGAGCAAGATGGGCGATACTGTTGCTGCCCCCGGAAAGTTCAAAGATGATTTCCATTGCAGTATAACAAAGCACTAACGTTGTCGTTTTTATCGGGGTAAAAGGCATAAAAATCACCATCAGACGCTGTTCCGGTTCAAGAGTGGCAGCAGCTGCCATAAATGCACACACCGCACCGGATGCTCCCAGCAGGCGGATCTCTCCGAATGTATTCAGGTTAAAAAGAATAAAAAGTAAATTACCGCAAATAACTCCGGCAAGATAGAGTATGAGCATTTTTTTCCCGTTCAAATGGCGTGCGATCATGCCGCCGAAAAGCCACAATCCCCACATGTTGAAAAGAATGTGTCCAAAGTCACCATGCATGAAACCGGCTGTAACTATCTGATACAAATTATACAGCGGCAATCTGCCGTTAACAAGTGTCAAAGTAAAATATTGCCGGTTGAGAAAAATGTATGCAACAGCATTGATAATTATCAGAATCCAGATCATTTTTCTGCCGCTCATTTCAGGAGCTGAAGAAGAAAAACGCATATAATCACGGTCATTCAGAGCCATATATAATAAATCCTCTAATCAGAATATCAAATTAACATAATTCACCGAAAAGTGAAACACTTCCACTGCGGGTGATCTTTACCTGCCGCAAATCCCCGATTTTTACATTTGAATCCGGCTCAAAGTGAACGACAAAATTGGTTCCGGTTCGTCCTGTCCAGCGTTCCTGATTGCGGGCACTGATTCCCTCACATAAAACCTCAACTGTTTTGCCGGTCATTCCGGCAAGTTTTGTTGATATCCGCTTTTCCAGATCTTCCAGAAGAATATTATTGCGGCGTAATTTTTCTTCCTCACTTACCGTATCCGCAAGCTGTGCCGACTTAGCTCCCGGTCGGGGGGAGTATTTAAAAATAAATGCCTGCTCAAAACCAACTTCATTCATCAGATTTCTGGTTTGCTCAAAATCGATTACCTCTTCCCCCGGAAATCCTACGATCACGTCGGTCGAAAAGGTCAAATCAGGAATCGCTGCACGCAGTTCAGCAACTTTTTCCAGATAACTTTCAGCGGTGTACTGACGATTCATAGCAGAGAGGATCCGGTTTGAACCGGATTGAAGCGGCAAATGGATATTGTGACAAACTTTTCTGCATGATGCCAGAGCGGCAATCAAACGGTCATTGAAATAACTTACGTAAGGAGAGGTATAGCGGATACGCTCCAAACCATCGATATCATTCAATTCTTCAAGCAGCTCCGCAAATGGAGAGTATCCGGATTCCGGTGGACGGATGTCACCATTCAAGCCATAAGCAGCAACATTCTGACCGAGCAGCAGGATCTCTTTCACTCCGGAAGCAACAAGTTCTTTTGCTTCAGTTATAATTGAATCTTTGCTGCGGGAAACTTCTCTGCCTCTGACATACGGCACAATGCAATAGCTGCAGAAACGGTTACATCCCCGGGTGATGGCGATCTGGGCACTCCAGGAATTTTTACCATGTTCGCCGAGCATATCGATCTCTTCCGGAGCAATCGTTGTATCCGCAATTTTCCTGCGGTTGGCAGCAATGCTTTCTGCCATTTCCAATGCCCGGTGTATCTGCCCGGTGCCAAGCACAAAGTCCAAATGCGGCAATTCCGTAAGAAGCTGATCTCCCAAACGCTGTGCCATACATCCGGTAACACCGATGATCAAATCGGGATTGCGGAGCTTAAGTTTCCGCATGTAACCGATTTTACCTTTAGCTTTGCGTTCGGCGGCATCACGCACACTGCATGTATTGAAAAGCAATACATCGGCATCGTATTCACTTGCAACCAATGAATGACCGGCTTTTACAAAAAGTGCTCCGACTGCTTCGGAGTCACGCTCATTCATCTGACAACCATAAGTCTTGATAAATATTTTCATGATTCAATCAACACCAGATTATCGCGGTGAACCGCTTCGATTTCAGCCTCTTTGCCCATTATTTCTACCACCTCGTCAGAGTGTTTGCCACAGAGTCTCAAACAATCTTTGGCATCAAAATTGACCAACCCTCTGGCAATGGGGGTTTGATTCAATGATAAAATTTCAACAGTATCACCGCGACGGAATTCGCCTTTTACTGCGATCATGCCCGATGGAAGCAGACTTTTGCCTCGCACTGTAAGAGCCTGAACCGCTCCATCATCAACGATCAAAGCACCGGAAATTCTGCTGAAAAATCCCAACCAGCGTTTTCTTCCGGGAACCCGGTGCGAACGTGGCAGAAAAAGAGTACCGGCATCCTCGCCATTCAAAAGTTTATCGAAGATTGTTTCATCCCTGCCGTCAGCGATCCAGAGAAATGCTCCGGCTGCAGTAGCCAATTCTGCTGCCCGCAATTTGGAATCCATTCCGCCGATTGAAAGATTGCTGTCGTCGGTACCGCCGGCAAGTGCTTTGAGCTTATCGGTAACTTTTTCAACCACGGAAAAACGTCCGGCAAGGTTGCCGTTTTCGTCCCGGTCACGCAATCCGTCAACCGTTGTGAGCAATATTGTCAAATCTGCTCCGGCTACAGATGTGAGCATGCCGGCAAGGGTATCATTATCACCGAATTTCAGCTCGTCAATGGAAACAGAGTCATTTTCGTTTGCAATAGGCAGAATATCCCGTTCCCAGAGAGCGTTGACACAATTCATCACATTGAGGTAACGGTTACGATTACGCAAATCAGCCGCCGTTAAAAGAAGTTGTGCCACAGAAAAACCGTGCTTTGCCGCTTCTTCTGAATAAATGGACATCAAACGGGTCTGACCAAGTGCAGCCAGTGCCTGTTTGTGAGCAAGCTCTGCCGGACGTCGTGAAACCCCCGCCAGTTCCATTCCCATTCCGACGGCACCGGATGAAACCAGCAGCACCTGGTGACCGGCTTTACGCAATTTTGCGATCCCCGAAACCAGTTTTGCTATTGACTTCTGATCAGTAAGCAGCCGGGTTCCCGCCTTTACGATTATCTTTTTTGCAGTTCCGATAGCATGGGAACGCAAAGAACAAATTTCTGCCATAATAAAAAAAATCCCTTCAACTGAATAACTATATATTCACTATAATATATCGCATAAAAGAGTGTTTTTTCAAGGCAAAGGGCAATTTTGTTTAAAAAAAATGCGATTTTTTTCAAAAAATGATTTGAAAAACTGAAAAATGTTAATATAGTACCTATTTGAGTAAATTGAAGTATTTTACAAACACTTACAGAAAGGTTTTGATTTATGGCTACTACATGTCCCTATTGCAACATTGAAGTCCGTGAAAGTGCCATCGAGGCAGAAGACGGTTGTTGTCCGGAGTGCGGAGCCCAGATCTCAGGAGTCCGCTCACTTCTTGATGATCCGGATGGTGATTATCTGGATTACGATGATGAAAATGATGATGTTTTCAGCGATCTGGATGATGATGAAGATGACGGTCACGACTTCTCCCGCCGGGATCTGGATGATGATGATATTTTCGGTGATGATGATCTCGGCGACGGTTTCGGTGATGATTTCGAAGATGATCTTGATGCCGAGTTTGCAGAAGCATTTGATGACATTGATGATGAGATCGACTTCGACAGTGAAGAATTCGATGAAAATCTGGATGACGAAGACAATCTCTGAAGTCTTATACAAAAAACAGTTGCAAAACAAAATTTTGCAACTGTTTTTATATGTTTTTTAAATCAATACATATTTCTTAATCTTGCCACCCGATCGGCAATCGGCGGATGCGTCGAAAATAATTCATTTACAGACGGAAAGTAGATATACATTGCAGCCAATTGTTTACTTCCCAGAGATTCAATTTCCTCATTACTGTAATGATCTTCTTTCCCGAGAGATTCCAATGCACTGGCAAGCCCTTCATTGTAACTGCACAGCCGCACGGCAACTGCATCGGCAGCATATTCCCGCTGACGGGAAATCGCTGATTGCAGCAATGCTCCTATAAGCATTGTCAGAGGACGGATCAATACCACCAGCAGTATAAGAATCAGTACAACTGCACCACCGCCGGAATCCCGGTCACTGCGGCGGCGTTTCCCTCCGCTGATCATTTCAACAAAACCGACTCTTTCAATGATCACTGCCAGAACCAGCAAGGCACTGATCAAGCCAACCACCAACTGATTCAGCATTATATCCCGATGGATTATGTGACCGAATTCATGGGCGAGAACGCCTTCGAGCTGCTGATCATTCATTTTATTGAGCAAACCTTCGGTGACGCCGATAAAGGCATCTTTTTCGCTTATCCCGGAAGCAAAAGCATTGGGAACAGAAGTCGGAATGATATACACATCCGGTACCCGGCTCAATCCGGCAGAAATGCTCAATCCTTCGGCAAGCTGCAAAACCCTTCTTTCCTTCAAATCATCCGGGTCAGCTTCCCGCCCTCTCGCCATGCCGAGGATCGCCCACTTGGCTGTCAATATCTGAAGCGGCAGAACCACAGCAACCACAATTCCGCCAATCAGCAAACCGGTTTTTACATCTCCCAGCAAATCTCCCAAATACCATGAGGCAGCAATAACCAGACCGGCGACAACCGCAACCAGAATAAAACTTTTTATAAAGTTCTTTCTTACCTCTTCCGAGGCGATCAAAGGTGTTTGAATATTAGTCATATTTTTCAAAACCACAGAGAATATCAGAGTTTGCTTATCCGCATATTATCAACATCTTCACGGGCATTCGCGGATATTTCGAACATCTCTTCTGCGGTAAGATGCATCATGCCGGCAACAATACTTCCGGGAATCATCACAATATCGGTATTGTATTTGGCTACGGTCATATTATAACGGTTGCGGGCGTAGGTGATTTTATCCTCACAATCACGGATATCTCCCATCAATTTCAAAAATGACTGATTCGTTCCGAGGGCAGGGTAATTTTCCGCGGTGGCACGGATAGATGGCAGCATGGCACTGATTTTGTCACTGGCAGCCATTGCTTCTGCGTGGTTGCCGGAAATCAATCCGGAACGGGCAGCGGTCAGATCCGTAAGTACTTTACTCTCAAAATCCATTTGCATTCTGAGAGTATCCACCAGATTGGGAATGATATTGGCTTTACGTTTCAACTGCACATCAATACCGCTCCATGCTTCCTGAATCGCCACTTTCATCCGGCGGAAACCATTAACTGTAGCGATCCACCACAAGAGAATGATCACTGCGACAGCAATAACAACAACAGCTGTAATATTCATAATATTTACCTTTCTTTTTTGTGATTGTCGGAGTTGCTTTATCAACAACTCCATCTACCAGTAAGAATATATCCTGTTGAAAGCTCAATTTCAAGTATCTCCGCAAAAAAATTCACCAACCTTGCTTGAAAAATCTTGATATTTACACTATATTGAGAAAAATATTAAACATAATGAGGAATAATTATGGCAAGTGAAGTTTTTTTTCACCGGCTTGCACACGGTTCCGGCAATGAGGAACGGGGTAAGGCTGGTAAAGCTGTATTGAAAGCTCTTCTGGAATATCACAAACTCTCCATGATTCCGGAAATTCCGGTCAAACTTCATTTCGGAGAAAAGGGCAACTGTACCTATTTGAAACCGGAAGTTTATGATCCGATAATCGATTTGATTGAAGAATCCGGATGTACTGGTTATTTTACCGAAACCAGTGTTCTTTACGGCGGGGAACGATTCAATGCAGAAAAGCATACCGCATTGGCACATGCTCACGGTTTTACCAGAATCCCGGTCAAAATAGCAGACGGATGTAATGGCGAATTGTCAGTATCAGTACCGGTCAGGGGCGGAAGGCATTTTAAAACAGCTGCCATTGCAGAAGAACTTGCAAATGCTGATCAAGTATTGGTTGTATCCCATTTTAAAGGTCACATGCTTGCCGGTTTCGGCGGAGCTGTAAAACAGTTATCCATGGGATTTGCTTCAAAGGGCGGCAAAATGGCTATGCATTTGAGCGTAAAACCGCGTATAAAAGCCCGTAAATGCCGTAAATGCCGCTTATGCCTCACCCGTTGCAATGCTAAAGCTATCGACACGAGCGGAGAAAAGTTTTTCATTGACCAAAATAAATGTATCGGTTGCGGAGCATGTTTTTCGATTTGTCCCCACAAAGCAATCTCGGTATTCAGCTTTTCCGGAATACGCAATATGCTTTTCGGTCACCGGTATTTCAGAGAAAAACTTGCTGAATATGCTTATGCTTCACATACCGGCAAAAAAAATATTTACATTTCTTTCGCAGTAGATATCTCTCCCGGATGTGATTGTGAACCGAGAAAAATGTCCAATTGCATACCGGATATCGGAGTATTTGCATCTCTTGATCCGGTTGCTCTGGATAACGCATGTTATCAGGCTGCAGAAAAAGCCGGAAAGCGATTTCGCGGGTATGAACAGCTGGAATATGCTGAAAAGCTCGGCATCGGTTCAAAAGACTACCGGATCATTGAAGTATGACTCCGGAATTTGATGATATAAAAGTCTGGCGTACAAACCGCCCCAGAGATTTTCTTTATAACGGTAAAAGTGTAACCGTGCCGGATGAGTGGATCTTTGTACCTTCCGGTGATCCCGGACTGACCAGACGGTTAAAAAGTATCACGCAATGCTGGCAGGTCGTTCATAAACGGAAACAGCGGATCGAAGCGATCGGTTTATGGTGTGATGCTGCAACCGTGGAAAAAGTCAAAGCTGATCTGGATGAAGAACGCAACAATCCGGCATATTTACGCAAACTGGAAAAGGCACGGCTTGCCCGTATCGCGAAGCAGGATGCTTATGTGGTTGAATTCCGGCAGGCAGTGGTGGATTTTCTCAATTTTGATCCAAAATATGAGGAATTAGCATGGGATTTAGCTGACGCCGTTACTGATCATTCGATTCCAGTCGGCAGCGGTACCGTTGCCAGAACCGAAAGAATTCCGGTCATCCAACGTGCAGAAGCTGCGGTAATCGCCTGGATGCGTCATCAAACGACGGCATACGATCACATGCACATAGCGCGGGTCAAAGGTGAAAGGCGTGCCATTCGCAGGGCATTGGCAGATAGATCCAGGGCTTTGCTGGAAATCTATCGTGCCGGTGGTGATCCTCCGGATAATTGTCCATTGCGAAAAGCATTGCAATAATTTCCGTGCATAAAAAAAAAGAGTTTTTCCAGTATTACTTATTGAAAAAAAGTATTACTGCTGTATATTATATATCTGTTTGACAGCGGAGAATCAAAGAAATGGCAGAAGTTACACTTAAACGCATGAGTTTTTCGATTGAAAAAGAACTTTTTGATCAGCTCGAATATCTACTGACTCAATCCGGTTACGATAACCGTTCTGAGTTTATCCGTGATATGATCCGGAAGCAGTTGACCAGAAAACTGTGTGCTGATTCCGGCAACGTGATCGGTACGATAAGCGTTTTATGCGATTTAAAAAGCAGCGGTATCGAAGCAAAATTGACCAAAGTGGTCGATAACTCAGTTCCACGGACTTTGGGGATGATCCGTTTTGCCCTGGATAAAAATTTTTCAAGTGTGATGATCGGTGTTGAAGGTATCGGTTCCGAAATAAGGGATCTGGTTAATTCCATTCGCCGGCTCAAGGGTGTTATTCAGGCAGAGTTCGTTATAACTTCTTCCGCCGGTTGTCAACACAATTGATTTTTCAGCAACTTATTTTATATGGATACATCCATCCGCCCAGTATTACGAAATAAAAATAAATAATAAACAAAAAAAGGATATAATTAATGAATAAACCTTTAAAATCTGCTGTTTCATACCGGTCATTTACTCTGATTGAATTACTGGTAGTTATTGCAATCATTGCTATATTGGCATCGATCCTTTTACCGGCATTGAATAGTGCCAGGGAACGGGGCAGGGCGATCAGCTGTCAATCCAATATCCGCCAACTCGGCAATGTTTACCGTTTTTACGCAGATGATCACGATGATTATCTGCCGAGCATGGATAACCTTGGCGGTTCTGCGGTGGTATCACCCAAAGAATGGTTAAATGGCATGGTTAAACTTTATTTAAATGCAGAAAATGCTTCGGAAAAACCGGTGCCGGTACTTTTCTGTTCTGCGGAAACTGTCAATGAAGATATTACCACTAATTTCGGTTTAAACTATCTGATTGCTTCAATCGGTCCGGGGCAGGGGATCAAAACCGGTTCTCACCGTAATCCGTCTGCAACAGCAATGCTGGTCGAAAACACCGGTCATCTCTGCTATTACTGCGGAGCATTAAATCCGGATGGAACTCACCAGTTCGGCGGCAATTACGGTAAAAACCGGGCAGCATTTTTCCGTCATAACCGTACCGCTTCAACTGCATTTATCGATGGTCATGTCAAACTGCTTGCTCCACTTGAAGTGCCATGTATGGAATCTTATCCGGATGCGGATGAAGACACCTTGAAAAACACAATATTCAACAGTGGAAAAGTCGACAGTTCCAAAGCTACTGTTGGCAATCTTTAAAAATTTATTTTTGACGGTCAAGGAAAAAGGCAAAAACAACCAGGTTCCACAGCAAATAGCTGAAATCACGCCCCTGTTGATGGAGATTCCAATATTTTTCCAAAACATCTTTGCGAATAAAACCATCGGCTGTCAGACGGGAATTGAAAAGTTTATCGTATGCCTGATCTTTCCACATTTCCCGCAACCAGGATGCCATTGGGGTTCCGAATCCACGTTTGGGACGTTTCAACAACTCCGGAGTTATAAACTCAGGAAATGCTGCACAGAGAATATATTTTCTGCGTTTTGCTGAAAGTTTGTAATTCATCGGCAATCTGGCGGCAAATTCCACCACCTCGGTATCGAGAAAAGGAGAACGCAATTGCAACGCATTTGCCATGGAAGAAATATCTGCTTTGGGCAGTATATCTCCCGGTAAATAGGTACGCAAATCCAATTCTTCCAGTTTTTCAACCCGGTCTTTTGCGACCAGTTCCCAATTCAGAGAAGTAAAACACTGGGAAGAATCATATTCCCGCACTTCATCCAATGCCGGACCGAAGAGTTCCTGTTTTATATAGGATGGGCAACGATCAAGTAAATTGAAATAGCCGATTTTCTCAGGAGAAGCAAAAAACTTAAGCAACCGTTTGATTCTGCCGCTGCGGCTGCGTTCACCATGTTCCGGAAATAAAGAGGCGACAGCATTGAATATCATCCCTCTGGCACTTTGAGGCATCCAATAAACTTTTTCAGCATAACGCATTGCCAGATAACGCTCGTATCCGGCAAAAATTTCATCCGCACCATCGCCGCAGAGAGCTACAGAAATTTTTTCTTTGGCAAATTGACTCAAAAGATAAAGCGGCATAGCAGATGCGTCGGCAAATGGTTCACCGAAATGAGAAGAAATTTTTTCCGCCAGTTTAAAATCTGCCGGTTTGATTTCCTGCTGATGATGACGGAGATTACCACCTGAAACCTGATTTATTATCGCTGCCGAACGGATCGCAGCATCTCTTTCGTCGTAAGCAGAGTTGGAAAACGCTGCCGTAAATGCGTCACAGGGAGCCGGATAAAGCTGACGGGCGGCAATACCGGTAACAATACAGGAATCAATTCCGCCGGAAAGGAAAGTTCCGATCGGCACATCCGCTTCCAACCTTTTTTCTACGGCTTTTTCAACCAGAGTCCGGAGTTTAGCTGTTGCCGAATCCATATTCAAAACAGTATGTTTGATCGAAAAATCAGCCTGCCAGTAACAACGGATCGATATATGATTATTATTCAGATTCAACTCCAGCAGATGCCCGGGCAGAAGTTTTCTCACATTGCGATATATCGTATCCGGCTGCGGAACATACTGCAGCGAAAGGAAGTTGCTGACCGACTCTTTATCCAACTCTGCAGGAAACTCAGGATAACTCTGCAATCCGGAAAACTCACTGGCAAAAACAAGGGTATCGCCATCCATGAAATAGTGCAGGGGCTTTTGTCCCAGACGGTCACGACCGAGTATCAGTTTTCGTTTCTGACGGTCAAAAATCGCAAATGCAAATATTCCGTCAAGCTGACTGATACAATCTGCACCTGAATTTTCGTAAAGGTGAAGTAAGGTTTCCACATCAGATGAGGTATGGAATTGATGCCCGGTGCCGATCAATTTACGCCGCAATTCCCGGTAATTGTATATTTCCCCGTCTAAAACGATAATCACTCTTTCGTCACTGCTGATCATCGGTTGATGACCTCTGGATGGATCAATTACCGCCAACCGGCAATGAGCAAAAGCTGCATCCTCACATTCAAAAATGCCATTATCATCAGGACCGCGATGAGCTTGGGCCTGCATCATAGCAGAAATCACATCATGGTAATCTTTTCCATGAGTATTAACGATACCGGAAATTGCACACATGGGTAACTCCGTTATTGAATTAGTTTGATTTACCTTATTAATATAGCACCCAAAAGCACTTTTTTCAATCTCTGTGCTTGTAAATAATCTATTTTCGGGGTATATTCTGTAATATGAAACAGAAATCAGGATTTTTTATGAAAAAAATAATTTCGCATTCAGAAGCTGAAACTGAAAATTTTGCATTTGAATTGGCAAAAACTCTGTATCCGGGAGTTGTTTTGACCCTTGAAGGAGATCTCGGAGCAGGAAAAACCGTTTTTGCCCGTGGTTTTGCCCGCGGGCTGGGAGTAAAAGAAGCTGTTTCCAGCCCGACTTATACTATTGCTCAGGAATATGCTCTTGAGGGAAATAAAAGACTTTATCATCTGGATCTTTACCGGATCTCTTCTGCAGAAGCAGGATTGGCTTTCGGAGTCGATGAGTTTTTCAATGATCCCAAAGCATATGCTCTGGTTGAATGGCCGGGGCAAATCGGTGATGTGATACCGGATGACGCTTTAAAAGTATTTATCCGTCATATTGACGAATCCACCCGGGAGATCACTCTTGATGATTGATCAATTGCCATGGCAGAAAAATCTGCCATTTGCTCCATTGCGGGCAATTTGGATTCTCGCTTCGATATTTCTTTTTCCTTCACTCTTTATAAGTTTCTCAATACCTGTCGCTCCGGCGATGCTTGTATCATCTTTACTTTCTCTTCCGGCATGTTTCGGAAAAAAAGATGAATTGGGGATAAAAACATCTGTAAGCAGCAATGATTTGCTGTTGGTTATCGCCGCTTATATCGGGATAATTTTTCTTACCGGAATAATTTCCCCACTTTGGATGGGGATTTTGGATAAACTGCAGATCGATTATGCGAAGGAACAGGATGTTGCAGAGTTATTCAGAGCTGCTGGCTGCCGTGAACTTGTAATGCTTTTTATATCGACATGTATTGTTACACCGATAGTTGAAGAAGTGCTTTTCCGGAGAATAATTTACGCCTGGTTCTGTGAATTTACAGACAAACAGGCCGCATTATTCATTACATCTGCCTGTTTTTCTCTTGCACACTTTTTTATTCTTGGAATACCGGGGCTGTTTATTATGGGGATCGGTTTCCAGCTGGTATATATCTGGAAAAAGAATCTGCTGCCGGCAATTATGCTCCATGCTATGGTCAACAGTATTGCCACACTCTGCCAAATATTTTTCCCGGAACTTATTTAAGCGAGGAATACTTCCGGCGAGTCGATCATATAATCCGGTTTTGCAGCAAGTAATTCTTCTTTTTTGCTGTATCCCCAGGTGACAGCTGCCGAAAAGCACCCATTTACCTTTCCCGCCTGAATATCCAGAATCGTATCACCGATCATCAATACTTTGTCTGCCGGATACCCGGCACACCGTATCGCCATTGCCAATAAATCATTTTTGTAAATGTGATGTTTTTCATCTGCTATATCGGGGAAAAACATTCCATGCGAAAACTCAAGCAAACCGAAACGCTGCATCATTTTTCTCAATATTTTTTGTCTTTTATTGGTAACGATGTAAATGCGTTTATTGCGGCGATGCAGCTCTTTTATTACCTCGATAATTCCGGGGTAGGGAAGGGCAATATGATCATCACTGTCATCATAAAAATGTTTATAAGTGGTTTGAATCAATTCCAAATCAGCTTCTGACTTATCCGGAAATAACATTTTTGCTGTATGCTGAATCGGTGGTCCGACTCTGAATACGGAATCAAATCCATCGGCTTTCCAACCGAGTTCAGCTATTGCAGAAAGCCACGCATTGCGGATATCCGGCTCGGTATCGCCGATGGTTCCGTCAAAGTCAAAGCAGAATAAATCAAACCGGTCAATCATTTTAATGCAAACTCCAACGTCACGACCAGCCGCATCACCTTTTTTATGGAACTGGTATCGTAGGTACCGTAATCTGATGTTTCATTAGACGCAGGTTTATTGATCTGGATCACTCCCTGACGGGCAATCAACAGTGCCCCTAATTGAGAACCACAGGTATCGGCAACGATTTTTGCCCGTTGATAAGCGGATTTGCTGGCCTCATCGACCAGTGCAAGTTTGTATTGCTCCGGATTGTTGATAAAATATTGAACCTCATCAACTTCTATATTTACCCCTTGCGAAACCAAATCATAAAGTTTCAAAGAAGCATTCTGAATCGCCTGTACATCGGCAGTTACGATCCGGTAACTGCGGGTAAAAAGATAGTGGCTGAATACGCTGCGGGTGATGACCTTATTACCATCTTTAGCAGCGATATCTTTAAAAACAGGATTATATCTTACTGATGGACTTTGGATATTATCCTCTTTAATTCCGAGCTCCTGCATCTTTTTTAACAACAGATTGTTAATACGGGTCAATTCAGCATAACCGGCAGGTATTTCAGAAGAAGTGCATTTTATATCCACGGTTAATGCACCGAGATCCGAAACGATTTCTTTTTCAGCGACACCTTTGACCTTGATAGTTTTTTCCGTAGCGACAGTACTGGTTGTCTTTAATTTAAGGGCAGGGCGGCTGAGCAATGCGGCAGCCCCGACTGCACCTGCAGCTAAAATAACTGCACCGCCGATAATCAATACCGGATTTTTTTTGCCATTCAACTCCATTGTATTACTCTCCGGCAGAAAAATTGCTGATTGAATCAAAGCTGTTGATGTTGAAAGTCTTTAATTCCGGAATAGTTCTGGAACAAAGTTTGGTCAAAACATTTCCCGGTCCGAATTCGATCATCGTATCGGCACCCAGAGCTGACATTGCCCGCACGCACTCTTCCCAACGGACAGAACCCGCCACCTGAGCAGCAAGATTGCTGCGCAATTCAGCTTCATCTGCAGCGGGCAGGGCGGTGAAGTTGTGATAAACGGGAATATCAGTCAATTTAAAAGAGGTCTTTTCCAATACCGGAACCAAAGCATCACCGGCAGATTTCATCAATCTGGAATGAAATGCACCAGCCACATTCAGTACGATCACCTTACGGATTCCGGCAGCTTTCAAACCGTCAACTGCAGCAGTGAGAGCATTTTTTTCGCCGGAAATAACGATTTGTCCGGGACTGTTGAAGTTTGCAACATCCACATTGCATTCCTTGCAAACACTTTTTATAATTTCAGGATCACCATTGATAACAGATGCCATGGAACCATTAGTTTCCCGACAAGCGGCATCCATCAACTCTGCACGTTTTGCCAGAAGTTTCAAACCGGAAACAAAATCAAACGCTCCGGAAGCATACAAAGCACCATATTCGCCAAGACTCAACCCGGCACAGGCAAGGGGGGATATTTCCGGAAACTTTTCAGCAAAAGCAGCCAATGCTGCGCAGCTCATAGTATAAATTGCCGGCTGACAATAGATGGTTTGAGTAAGTTTATCTTCCGGACCATTGAATATAATATCGCTGATGCTGTATCCGAGAGCTTCATCTGCCGTACTGAAAATAGTTTTAGCAGCAGCAGAATTTTCCATAATATCTTTTCCCATTCCCACCGTCTGGGCACCCTGACCTGAAAAAACGAAAAACGGTTTCATAAAATAATTCCTCATTTATTGATTTGACAGCAAGTTAAATCTATCTTTTGTCGTAAGCTAAATATAGAACCATACCTTATTAAAATCAATATCTTTTTGTAAAAAATTATTAAAAAAAATCAAACTCAAGGTAATAATACATTGCTTGTTTTTTATGTCGCATAATGCACGTTATGTTAAGTAAAATAGACGAATAGAAAACAGCAAAAATATTATAATCCATTATATTTCAGTGATTTGCATATTAAAAAACGCAAGCTGTTAATAACTTGGAAATAATTATTAAAACAAATATGCAAAAAAATTAACTCACAGATATTCAGTAACGATAGTATAAATAAATTCTTGATATTTGGGCAAAAAAAATGGACTGCTGTCTGCAGTCCACTGGTTTTTATTTAAGCGGAATAAAAATATTCGGTGCCGGATTAGGAAGCAGATTTACTTCTGCTTGATTACCATCAAAATCAATTTTTGTGACCCAGCCGGGACCTTCAACGCGCAAACGCCGTACGTAATAAAGCTCGTTCTTCTTGGTCAAAGCTCCGGCTTCAAGCTCTCTGAAACGCTCTTTTTCACCATAACGGTAAAATTCAGCTTTCAAAGGGAAAGCATGTTCGCTGGAAATCCAGACTTTTACCTTTTCTTTATTTTCAGTATCATTGAGCAGAAAAACCCGGCAATGGATAATTCCTTTGAGTAATTCACTTTCGAACTCTTTCTCAACTTTGCAAAAAAGAAAACTCATCATCAAATCCGATGCTCTAACACCGACATAGCCCAGTTTATCTTTCGCGGCAGAATTTCCCATCGGTTTAACCGTTGTCAAACCGGATCGCTGTGCCTGCGAAAGGATATAACCTTCCTTTTCATCAAGCACCAATTGCCCAAGGGTACGGTCCGGATGGATGATTGTACCGAAATATATCGGCATGGTCAAAGTATCCATCCCGCGACGGCGATGTTGTAGAACTCCGAAAAGCCTTGCATAAGTCGCCTGATCATTACGCCGGGTTGTTCCCCTCGCCCGGGAAACAAATTCTTCCATCGGAACCGGTTCTTCATCAGCTGCCGACAAAAGTACCGGCAGCAGCAACATCAGCAACAATCCAACTCTTTTCATCATCTGCAAAGAACTCCTTATTTAAACGCAATTGCAGCAGCTTCATCAAAGGAACTGACAAAATGTATTTGCAGAGCATTCCGGATATTCGCCGGAAGTTCAGCCACATCTTTTGCATTTTCTTTCGGAACCAATACCGTTTTTATTCCGGCCCGGATCGCACCAACCAGTTTTTCCCGTACTCCACCGATAGCAGTCACCCTGCCCTGCAGAGTAATTTCACCCGTCATAGCAAGTTTCGGTATCAACGGCTTTCCTATAAGCAAAGATGTCAATGCCAGAGCCATCGTGATTCCGGCCGATGGACCATCCTTGGGCGTTGCACCATCAGGCACATGTATATGAAAATCATGTTCGGCAAAGAATTCAGCTTTCACAGATTCCGGAGCATTGGCCCGGATAAATGTAAATGCTGTTTCCGCAGATTCCTGCATCACCTTTCCCAGGGAACCGGTAAGTTTTAAATTACCTTTTCCTCCCGGCAATGCCACTGTTTCAACCGGCAGAATCACTCCGCCGACACTGGTCCATGCCATACCGGTTGCACACCCCGGCACCGGAGCAAGAGCCGTATCCCGCAGGAACTTTCTGGCTCCGAGTAAATCGTTTACCATCTTTGCATCCAGAGATACGGGATCATTTTCATTCCATTCTCCGGCAGTATATTTCCTGGCGATCCGGCGGCAGCAGCGGGCAATAACTCTTTCCAGCTCACGGACGCCAGCTTCCATCGTATATCCTTCAATGATCTCATTAACGGCAGAGATTTTGAATTTCACCTTGCCGGTATTTATTCCATTTTCTTTTAATTGCCGGGGGATGAGATATCTTTTGGCGATTTCTTTCTTTTCCAGAGCTGTATAACCGGAAAGGGAAATTACTTCCATCCGGTCACGCAATGGTCCGGGAATATCTTCCAAAACATTGGCTGTGGCAATGAAAAATACTTTTGAAAGATCAAGGGGCAACTCAACAAAGTTGTCATTAAAAGCATTATTCTGTTCCGGATCAAGCACTTCTAACAGTGCTGATGCCGGATCACCACGAAAATCATGGGCTAATTTATCGACTTCGTCCAACATAAAAACCGGATTGCAGCTCCCTGCCCTTTTCAGATTCTGCACGATTCGTCCCGGCATTGCTCCCACATAGGTACGGCGATGCCCGCGGATTTCGGCTTCATCACGCACGCCGCCGAATGATACCCTGATAAACTTTCTATCCATCGCTCTGGCAATGGATCGCCCGATGGATGTTTTACCGACTCCCGGAGGACCTACCAGACAGAGGATCGGAGTCCGGCAATCATCTTCTGATTGACGTCTTTCCATAACCGAAAGGAATTCCAGAATGCGGACTTTTACATCCTCCAGCCCGTAGTGATCGGCATCAAGGATCTTTGCCGCTTCCCGGCAATCCAGCCGATCTTCAGTGGTAATTTTCCACGGAATATCCAGCATGGTATTGATGTAGTTATAGCTGATGTGATATTCCGGAGCATTTTGCGGAAGTAATTCAAGCCGTTCCAATTCACGTGTTACGGTTTCTTTTACCAATTCAGGCAAAAAAGACCGCTCCATTTTTTCTGTTAAATCAGCAACATCTGAATTTCCGCTGAATTCTCCGAGTTCCTGCTTGATAGCCTTGAGCTGCTCACGCAGATAGAACTCCCGTTGCGACGCACCCATGCTCTCCTGAACCTCATTCTGCAAATGCATTCCCATCCGGCAGGTTTCAAGTTCACGGTTGAGCAATACTGCCAAAAGTTCCAAACGGTTTTCAATCGATGGAGCTGTAAGCAAAAGCAATTTTTCAGCATAGGAAAAACTCATGGAATCAGCAATAGCATCGGCACAGCGCGATGGGGCTGATGAACCATTTATTGCCACTTGCAATTCTTCAGGAATTCCCGGCTGCATAGCCATAAGTTCCTGAAACATCCGCAACACACCTTTTTGACGACCGACAGCATCAAAGCTGTTATCGAGCATCTGATCCTGCATGGTGCGGTAACGGATCATTTCCACACCGGAGTTGTTGCGAAAAATACTGGCTCCTACGATCCGCTTGATACCACGAACAACGATACGGCTGGAATTATCCGGCAACCGGATCTCTTTCACAACCCGCACCAGAGTTCCGATGGCACAACGCTGCGTTGAACCATCTTTGAACTGCGGAAGAACGCCTTTGATTTGAAGCATTTCCAGCTCTTGTGCAGTCGGTATTTCGTTGAATACAGCAACCATCCGGTCATTTTTCATTGCTGCAGCAAGAGCTTCAATATTCTCTTTTGTTTCGACAGATATGCTGGTCAGGGCAAATGGGAATACTACCGGTTCACGCATTCTGAGCAGACAAACCGGCTCTCCCATACCATTATCTATTGATATATTAATTTTATTGAGATCAGGCATACCGGATCACTCCATGCCTTCCGGCAACGGTGAAAGAGGTGCATTTTTCATGAAATCAAGCATTTTTTCCAAAGAAACAGCACCACCGCTGGCTGTTGCCGAATGGAGATTGAAATTGCTGAATGCTCCACCGAGAGTCAAACATTTTTTTAAATCCCAATTTTCGTGCAAACCATAGAGAACTCCGGCACAGAAAGCATCCCCTGCCCCATTGCTGCCGACAATGTCAGCTTTATTAATAAAGAAGCTCGGCACATAGATATAGGTTCCATCCGGCAAACCAGCACATGCACCTTCGGGGAAGTGGATAACCACAGTCTTTTTCACCCCACTGTCAAAAAGGAATTTAACGGCCGCTGGAAGTTTTTCCCAGAGCAGCTTGCCATTTGCATCCCGGAGAGCTTCACCGGAACAGCATGCCGTTTCCACTTCATTGACGATCAAATGGTCAATAAAAGGCAGTGCCGGCAACACTTTTGCCCGGAATTTTTCCGGTGCTTCCGAAACAAAGTCAACCACCGTTTCGTAACCTTTGTTCTGCATGGTCTGCAAAAGATGAACCGCCTGAGTGCCATAAACCGGATCTGGAGCATCCAGTGTATCCAGCAAAAGCAGATAAGCAAGATAGAAATATTTCGCCGGCACATCGATATCACAGAGGTCATCATAGCACAATTCCGCATTTGCTCCACGGCAATGGAAAAATGTACGTTTACCTTCACCAGACATCACATCGGTAAAACTGGTTCTGCCGGGAGTACGAAGCATGTATCGAGCATCTATTCCACGGCGGGTGATCTCTTCAAAAAGATAGTCACCTTCGGAATCCATGCCGAGACGTCCTGCGGCATAAAGCGGAAAATCCGGATCAGCTGCATTGAGATCGAAAAGTACATTTGCCGGACCGCCACCGGGGGCAGCCTCTTCTTTTATCACATTGCAGAGATTACCTTCTCCCGGCCAGCGGTCGATGGTTTTCACCCGATCCTGAATCCAGTTTCCAGCACCGATAATACCTTTTTTCATAATCAGAATATCCTTTTACAAATTAATTTTATTTACACATCCGGAAAGATTACAATTAATTCAACATGATCTGACCGCCGGTAACAGCGATTGCCTGACCGGTTTCATACTGCTGTTCCACAGCATAGACAATAGCTTTCGCGACATCGGCGGGGAAACATCCGCGATTCATCGGCACCAAACTCTCGTAGTGACGGCGTACATCTGCCACAGTTTTTGCACCGGGAACTTTACCGGCTGCAAGATACTGAACAAAAAGTCCCCGCTCCGGATCGCTCCACAACGGACCATCGAGGAAGTTGCCGGGACAGACTGCATTGACTTTGATCCGGTCACTGACCAATTCCAGGGCAAAGCTCTGAACCAATCCGAGACCGCCGAATTTACTTCCGGCATAGGCACCGTTGTTTTTGCTTCCTGCAAGTCCGCTTTTGCTGTTGACCTGAACAATATCGCTCCACAAACCGGTTGCCTGATTCTGCACACTCATCACTTGTGCGAAATATTTAGTACAGAGGAAGAAACCGTTATAGTTCACGTTAGTAACAAATTCCCAATCTTTCATGGCAAATGTTTTCACGCTTCCGGCACGGGCGACACCGGCATTGGAAACCAGAAGATCGACACCGCCATATTCTTTAACAATATCCTGCACCAATTTGGCAACAGATTCTTCATCGGAAACATTGACCGCAAAACCTCTGGCACCAACACCGAGTTTTGCTGCAGCTTCAGCTGCACCTTGGGCATTCATATCGGCGACCACGATATCAGCTCCCTGGGCGGCAAGACTTTCAGCGATCCCGTAACCGAATCCCTGGGCTCCACCGGTAACAACCGCAACCAATCCGGTCAAACCGGCTGCATTTCCGGAAGCAACTTTTGCCCGGTAAGATTCCACTTCCCAGTTTTCAATAAATTCACGCTGTGCATCGGTAAGATAATGAACTCCACCAAAAGCTGCAGCAATTTTTTCGATCAAAGCACCATTTAGAGCCAACGCCTGCACGGTGGCAGCAGCAGCACGATTTTTACCGGCACAGAAAACAACTTTACCCGGCACTTCAACCATGCGTGGAGCGTAGGAATAAGTCGCAATAAAGGAGTCAACAGCTGCTTTATCCGGAGTTTCAGAAATCAAACCGAAAGCTTTTGCGTAAACCAGATGATCCGGAGTAAGAGGACCGCGGGGGATGGCAAAATTTCCACAGGCTGTAACAGTTACCGGTTTGCCATTATCGTTGCCGCGTAAAAATCCACGCAGAGCCGGAGCAAAAGTCATGACGGATTCAACATCAGCTTCCTCCGGTGCGATTTCAGCTGTATCCACACCTTTTTCAGCACAGTAAGCCGCCAGTTTTGCCATAATGCCATCATAAACAGCACTGATCTCTTCTGCACTGTCGGCTCCCACAAAAACGCCATGATTCTGGAGAAAAATCACCTGCGGAGCTTTGCCGAAAGATTTTTTATACTCTTCACAACGGTCAAAAACAACTTTGGCAAGAATAAAACCGGGATCGCAATAATCGACCCACAAAGCTTCCGGGAAAAGTTTTTCAGCGATTAATTTACCTTCATTTCCGCAAGTCATTCCGTTTACCAGAGCCGGATGAGTATGAACGACATAGGTAAAAGGCAGGATTTCATGCATCGGAGCTTCCACCGAAGGACGGCGTCCATCACCGACGATCGCATAAGCCATCAAACTTTTTACTTTAGCTTCTCTCTCATTCTTATCGGCAAATTCCGGCAGTGCAAAACAACTGCGGATAATCTCACGATCCATTTTTACAAAATCAGCTTCAGTTATCGCTGCCAGTGAAACGCCGCTGGGTTTGACATAAAGATATTTTTCATTTTTGAAAGAGGTGTTTCCGCCTCCGGCAAGAACATACGCCGGATCGGCACCGTAACGATTGGATAATTCTTTAATGATTTGAAGTGACATACTTTTTCTCCTTTTGTGTGTTTTTCAGGTAATTGTAATATATAAAAAATTTATTATTCTTTTTCAATCTTTTCCACGGCATCTTTACGCTCTTCCAAACGGAATTGCAAAACCGTAATAATAGCGAGCAGCAGCAATGTCTGCAAAATCACCATTGCTGCAATGCGAAAATTCCCCCAGTATACCGGCAATGCTCCACAAGCGACAGTCAATGCTGTCAAATGAACCAGACATACTGCAGTCTTACGCGATAATCCCATTCTGACAAAACGATGGGAAATATGATTATGATCCCCTATCCAGAAAGGTTTTTTATTCACGGTACGGATAACAACTACCATTACCGTATCAAAAAGCGGCAAGGCCAGAATCAGCAACGGAATAAGAACCGGGAAACGTGAAAGTGAAAAGCTGCTGTCAAAATAAGTTACTCCGGCAGCAGCAACAGCAGCCAAATAACCGATAAAATGGCTTCCGGAATCTCCCATAAAAATCGTTGCCGGATTGGCATTGTAAAACCAGAAACCGCAGCAGATGCCGAAATTCAAAGCAGTAAATATAGCAAAGAAGTATTCATTATTCAATGCGGCAATAACAGTAAAAAATCCCATAGCAATTGCGATGGTTCCGGCAGCCAGACCGTCCATATTGTCAAAGAAGTTTATGGAATTCATCATCAGCATTATCCAGAAAACGGTTATACAGACCGAAAAAAGCTGATACCCGACAAAAAGATTGATCCTTATTCCTCCGCAAAGCACAACAAGCAGAGCGATGATGAATTGACCAAGGAATTTCCACTTTGCTTTCAACGCCCATTTATCATCTATCAAACCGAGAATAACAGCGAGGAATGCTCCGAGAATAATGAAGGAAAGTTTTTTTACCAAAGCAAATTGAAATCCGGATAAATGTGCAGGCAATGTTCCGGAAAAATATTCCGGAATCCATCCGGCTGTAACTATGATTATGCCGCAAATAATTGAGATTATCCATGCAGAAAACATAGCAGCACCGCCGAGAAGAGCTGTCGCTTTTGCATGACCTTTGTGATTATTTGCAGGCCGGTCAAGGAAACCGGTTTTATGAGCGAGGTAACGGAATACCGGAGTCAAAAGCAATGTCAGTATCAATGCTCCGGCAAATACCAATCCGTAAACAATCAGCCATTTATCAAACATAAAAACCTCATTTCATCTTTCGCCGCACCGATTCAAAGATCAGGACTGTTGCAGCTTGAGCAGCATTAATCGACTCATATTCCCCCGGCATGGGAATTATAACTCTGCCGGCATCCGGATATGCCCCCATTACCCCGTTGGGTTCTCCGCCGATAACGATGATCGACCGGTCAAATAAAGAAGAACACTCAAAACAGCTTTCCCCCTGATGCGGATCAGCGATGAAAACATTTTTCAATCCCATATTCAATCCGGCATCGGCAAGTTCTTCAAGTGTTTCAAAACGCCGCAGATTCAACCCGAATTGCACCCCCATTCCGGAACGTATTGCTTTGTCGCCCCACGGATCGATCGATCCTTTGGTATACCACAATTCATATTGTCCTGCAGCACGGAGACTGCGTGCGATTGTGCCAAAATTCCCCGGATCCCCCAATTGATCCAGTGCCAGGACAAAATCTCCTTTGACCGGTCCGGAAGCTTCCGGAGGAATCTGGGCAACGGCAATTATTCCCTGTGAGGAAACTGTACCTGAAATTTCTTCAAATAATTTTTCCGGTACAGTACGCAAAAGTTCCGGAGAACAATCAATCACTCCGGAAAAATTTTCTTTCACGGCAATAAACTGTACTTTTTCCGGATAAAAAGCAAGCAATTCTCTTACTGACCGCAATCCTTCACAGCGGCAGCATCCGGATTTTTTACGCCCGCCCCTGGTCAAAAGGGCACGCATCAAAGCCAGTTCCCGGCGGGATAATTCCATGACCGCAATCACCTCTGCATTATTTCAGACTTTTCAAAAGTGCCGCAGCGTGAGCCTGCCACGGATTCGCCATTGATGTATCTGCCGGAGAATCAACCAGTTTTTTCAGGACTTCTTTGCCCCGGACATCTGCAATTTCCGCCAAAAGACGCCCGGCATGGAATGCCGCTTCGTCACGCACGCGACGGGGAATAGAACTGTCATTGACCAGCAAAAGATAGCTGTCAGCTGCAGCTTTTTTATTTCCTGCCAACTCATCACATGCTGCACTGCCGAGTTTTGCCCGGGAACGAAGTTCTGCCGCGGCATTTTTATCAGATGCAAGCAGTTTGAATTGTTCTTTTGCTTCTCCGTATTTTTTTTCATTAAGCAGCTTTTCAGCCAATCCGATGCGTGCAGCAGCAGCTCCGGGAGCCGTAGGATTTTTTTCCAGCAAAGCGCCCAATTCAGCCGCTTCAGCAGCAGCAAATGCTTGCATCAAATCATCATTTTTCTGCTTTTTGAGATACAAAGAGATGAATACTGCCATACCGGCAATTGTCGCCAGGATAATAACGGCGATCACTTTTTTCCAATTTTTTTCAAGCCAGAGTTCAGCTTTCTTTTCTACATCGGGAATGTTTTTATTATCAGTCATTATCCGATCTCCTTTTTATCAATGGTGTGAAAAAATACGTTCAGGAGCATGAAAAAGAGCCACGCCCAACTCATTTGCACGTTTGATCACGTCGGCATCACGCAAACTTCCTGACGGAGCAATGATCGCTTTGATACCGGCTTTTGCAGCAGTTTCCACGCCATCTTCAAAGGGGAAGAATCCATCGCTGGACATAACGGAGTTTTCCAGTTTACCTTCTCCTTCATATTTCTGTTCAAATTTGGCGATAGCCTGTTCGATGGCACCTACCCGATCCTGTTCGCCGGTACCGACCGAAAGAGTCTGACCATTGGAACAAATCACCACACCATTTGAACGCACACTGATATTAACATACCATGAAAAGAGCAAATCACGCTTCATTTCATCGCTGCAAGCCACATTGGAGACCTGTTTGCCGCAACGGCTGTTTTCACCGCAAGCCGGTTTAAGATCTTCAATTCCGGTAAGTGAAGTCAGAAGCGGAGCAGCAACGATCAAAGAACCGTCAGCAAGAACTTTCACCGTATCAACAGCATTGGCTGCATCAGAGCAATATTTGGGGAGCTGATTGATATCGCCGCAACGGATAATGCGGACATGTTTATTGAGTTTGAATGTTTCTGAATCATGGAAAACCGCCAGTGCTTCGTCAGTGTATGCCGGAGCAACCACGCACTCAACAAATGTACTCATTATTGCTTTTGCGGTGTCAGCATCAACTTCGACATTGAAAGCAATCACACTGCCGAAAGCAGCACGGGCATCTGCATCACGGGCCTTAAGATACACGTCGCAGAGAGACTCTCCGGGACAGGCGATGGCTGCACCGGAAGGATTCACATGTTTCATTACCGCACAAGCCGGAACTCCGGGAAAGAATTTAACGATATTCAATGCTCCGGAAATATCTTCCAGATTAGTCTGAGAAAGACCATTTTTTCCATTCTTGAGAATTTCCATGCCGCCTATTACACCGGCAGCATCCACCGGACAGTAATACGCCGCAGGCTGATGCGGGTTTGTACCATAACGCAGGTCATCAACTTTTTCATAACGTTTTCCTGCCACTTCGATCACTTCCGGAAAGCTTCCGACATTTTTTTCCAGATAGCTGGAACGGGATAATTCTGCCATTTTTTTCATCCTTTTGTTAGGTTTTGTGTAATTTTGAAAAAATTTCATTTCATACAATATAACACCATTTGAACTTATGAGCAAATGGAACTATGTTATAAAAGGCGGATTTCCGCATTAATTTATTAAAAATCCGTCAAAAATGGAGTAAACATGTTAAAAAACAAAGGTTTTTTCATCACTTTTGAAGGCCCGGAAGGTGCCGGAAAGAGTTCGCAGGTTGCCAGTCTTGCCAAATATCTTGAGAGCCGGGGCAAAAATTGTGTTATAACCAGAGAACCGGGTGGTACCGGTTTGGCTGAAGTTATCCGTCAGGTGGTAAAATCACACAACACGGAAGAAAAAGTTCATGATGCCACTGAACTTCTGCTTATGGAAGCAGCCCGTGCCCAGCACGTGAGAGAAAAAATCCTTCCTGCTCTGGAAAAAGATAACGTTGTCATTTGTGACCGTTTTTCAGATTCCACCTGTGCATATCAGGGAGGAGCCAGAAATATGGATAAAAAAGTTATTGCGTTTCTCAATGACTATGCTTCCGCCGGAAGAAAGCCGGATTTGACATTCCTGCTTGATCTGCCTCCGGAAGAGGGATTCCGCAGGATCGTTTCACGGGAAAAAGAAGGTTTTGACCGCTTTGAAAATGAAAAGCTTGATTTTCATCACAAAGTCCGTCAGGCTTTTTTAGAAGCGGCAGAGGAAGAACCGGAAAGGATCCATGTGATCGACGGCACATTGAGCCGTGATGAAATCGCTGAAAAAATCCGTAAGGTGACCGATGACACTTTATTCTGAATATTCCCGGAGGTTTGCTGATATAATTTCCTATCTGGAAAATGCCAGAAATTCAGGAAGGCTTTCTCATGCTTTTTTGATTCACTCTCCTGATCCGGTAGTACGCAGGGAGTTTGCCTTGATTCTCATGCAGATCGCCGGATGTAAAAACAACTCTGACGGCAAACCGGATTCATCATGCCACTTCTGTAATCAGATTATCAACGGTACTTACCCGGATTGCCATACTGTTTATCCAGTAGGCAAGATGTATCAGATAAAGGTCGGCGACCGGATCAATCCGGAACCCAACACCCTGCGTAATATGCTTGATCATCTGGGTTACACTTCGGGAAGTCACCGTAAATTCGGTGTGATCCATGATGCTGACCGTATGAATACCGAAGCTCAAAATGCACTTTTGAAAACCCTCGAAGAACCTCCGGCAGAAACCACCTTGATCCTGACCAGTGCCAATCCGTCTGCCCTTTTACCGACGACCCGTTCCCGTTGTCAGATCCTCCCCCTGCCCGACAATAAATACCGTTTTGATTTTGCCGGGATCAAGGAAACAAGGGAAACACTTTATGAACTATGTTTCTGTTGCGGTTGCGATCTGATAAAAATCGAAAGTGCAGCAGAAAAATTGATTCAGGTAGCCGCAAATCTGGCTGATTCAGCAAAAAATGCAGCAGATGAAGAGTTTTCTGAAATGATGGAAGCTGCAAAACGCAGTGAAGATGCCGTCTATATAAAACGTGCAGAATCCAGAAAAAATGATGCAGCAAGCGGAGCATATATCCGGGATCGCCGCAGCTTTATTGCAGCGATAACCTCGTTTTGTTCACAACTGTTTCTGCTTGCCAATGGAGCAAGAGCAATCGATCTGCCCAATCCGGAACTTTTTGATCACCTCGCAATACCGGCAGTTATAGATAAAGAACGTGCTGCTGCAATACTGAAAGAAGCCGGTGAGCTGGAAAATACTTTACGCTTTAACGTCAGTGATGAATTGGCATTGCGTACCTTCGCGATAAATATTGCAATGGATATGCGCAATTGATCAAAGTTTGACCGGTTTGAAAACAAAGTGGTGAGTTGAGGGATCACACTCTATTTCAACCATTGATGCATTACTGCTCACTGAACCGGCACAGCACTCTCCCCTGCCCTGATCATCGACTTTCAAATACGGCTTGTGAACATGTCCGCAAAGAACAAGATCAAGCTTTTTATCCCCCATCAACCGCAGCACTTCTTTTTGTCCGAAAAGCCGGTGACGAATACGTAACCATGGGTGTTCTTCAGTCATGGGATAGTGGGAAATCAATATTTTCGGCACACCGTCATTATCTTCACAGCATTTTTCAACAAATAAAGAATCCCTTTTTTTCATAAATCCCCAAGAACAGAGAAGATTTGACGGAGCACTGGTATTTATAATAATCAAATCAACACCCTTGATACTGATTTTTTGCGGCATCGTATCAAAAGTGTATTTTTTCTGCGACATGACTTCAACTGCATTTTTCACTGCATCAACGCACTTCGACCGACGCACATAGCAATCGTGATTGCCGGGAGTATAAAAAAGCGGAATATCCGATTGATAAAGCGGTTTGATTATTTTTAAAACCTTTTCGAATTCCCCGGGCTGACCGGCACTGGTCAAGTCACCGGTACAAACTGCAATATCCGGTTTCGTATCAAGTATGTACTCTACTGCTCTGGTCAGATGCGAAAGATCGTGCCGGAATTTTCTCCGGAAAGAATAGTTGAAAACGCCGACCCAGCGTTTATCAAAATACGCCATCCAATCTTCGGCAGGCCCACCGCCGTGAGGATCGGAAAAGTGAATTATTTTCATGCAAAACTCCAATAAAAACAATTTTCATTTTTAATATAGCCGGAAAAAGTCATCTTGTCAAGCTGAATCCATATTATTTGACTTGATTTTTTCCCAAACATGTATTATATTATCCATTTACTTGATAAAATTTTACAGAGGTTATATCATGGGAAAACTTTTTGATGAAACAGCTGAAAGATTCAGCAATTATGTGATGCCGACTTATAATCCGCAGATTATGTTTGTCCGTGGCAAAGATGCCCGTTTGAGGGATGATGACGGCAATGAATATCTGGATTTTGCATCAGGTATTGCAGTATGCTCTCTCGGCCACTGCAACGATCGTGTTACCAAAGCTATTCAGGAGCAGTGTTCAAAACTGGTTCATATATCCAACCTCTATATGAATGAGTTGATGCCCCGTCTTGCTGAAAAGCTTGTCAAAGAATCACTCCCCGGAGGCAAAGCTTTTTTCTGCAATTCCGGTGCTGAAGCCAATGAAGGAATGATCAAACTCGCCCGCCGTTACGGAAACCGTACCGGAAGAAATCATATTATTTCCATGGATAACAGTTTTCACGGCAGGACTCTTGCTACTCTGGCGGCTACCGGCAGAGCTAAATACCGCAAAACATTTGAACCGGATGTGACCGGTTTTTCTCAAGTTCCTTTCAATGATTTTGAGGCTCTTGAAGCTGCTGTAACTCCTGATACCTGTGCGATAATGCTGGAGATGCTTCAGGGTGAAGGCGGAGTATTTCCCGCCGATACTGAATATTTGAAAAAAGTTCGTGAACTCTGCGATAAAAAGGATATTCTTTTGCTTTGCGATGAAGTTCAGTGCGGTATGGGGCGTCTTGGAACCCGTTTTGCATATCAGAAATTCGGAGTTGAACCGGATATTATTTCCATGGCAAAGGCAATTGCCAATGGATTCCCGATGGGAGCTATTATTGCCGGCAAAAAATGTGCAGATGTGTTTGAAGTAGGCAACCATGCAAGCACCTTCGGCGGCACTCCGCTCGCCTGTGCCGCTGCTTTGGCGGTGCAGGAAGCATTTGATAAAGATGGCGTTCTGGAAAACTGTACCAGGGAAGGAGAATTTCTCCGCAATGAATTGAGTAAAATCGCTGAAAAATATTCCTTTGTAAAGTGCGTCAGGGGAATGGGGTTGATGATAGGCGTTGTTCTTGACCGTCCCGCCGGTCCGGTCGCCGCGCTATTACTCAAAGACAAAATGGTGGCACTGACCGCAGGAGAGACTGTTTTGCGTTTGGTTCCGCCTCTGACGATAACCAGAGAAGATTCCAAAATTGCTCTAAAAAAAATCGACCGGGCGTTGGCTGAATTTGCAAAAAACGAATCAATCTGTTGAATATTTTTGTAACAAATAAAAGGAGAATCCATCATGAAAAAAGATTTTCTCACATTGCAGGATATAACCAGAGATGATCTGGAAAATATTTTTGATCTGGCGATCAAAATGAAAAAAGACCGCAACGATCAGAGTTACACTCCGCTTGCCGGAAAAAGCATCGGTCTGATTTTTGCAAAATCTTCCACCCGTACCCGGGTTTCCTTTGAAGTCGGAGTCGGTGAACTTGGCGGACGTCCGCTTTATCTTGATCAATCCAAAATGCAGGTAGGCAGAGGGGAAACAGTCGCCGATACGGCAAATGTACTCAGTCGTTATCTGCATGGTATCGTCATCCGCACCTTTGCCCATGAGGAAGTAGCAGAATTGGCAAGAGTTGCAACGATTCCGGTGATAAATGCCCTTACTGATGAATTTCATCCCTGTCAGCTTCTGGCAGATATGCTGACCATCAAAGAATATTCCGGAAAAGTTGACAATTCCATCCGTATTGCTTTTTACGGTGACGGCAGAAGCAATATGGCGAATTCTCTCATTCTTGCTGCAAAACTTACCGGCATGGAATTGGTCATTGCAGCTCCCGAAGAAGAATCCCCCAGTAAAGAGCTGATCGGTGATGCAAAAAACATCTGTTGGGAAAAAGATCCTGTCAAAGCAGCTGAAGGTGTGGATTATTTTTATACCGATGTATGGGTTAGCATGGGATTTGAGGAAGAGCGTGCCCGCAGAATGGAAATTTTCCGTCCGTATCAGGTTACTTCAAAACTCTTTGAAAAAGCAAAATCCGATGCAAAATTTCTCCATTGCCTGCCGGCTCACCGCGGCGAAGAAGTTGCAGCAGATGTAATGGATTCAGCCCGTTCTATCGTCTTCGATGAAGCAGAAAACCGTCTGCATGCCCAAAAAGCATTGATGGCTCTTCTGATTGGCGGTCGTTGATGGGAATTTCGGTCACAGAAATTCTTTTGATCGCATTCGGTGTATCAATTGATGCCGCTGCTGTTTCGGTCAGCGGCTCATTGTGTCCCGGGAAATATTCAAAGCGGCATTGTGCATTCAATGCCGCTTTATTTTTTGGCGGATTCCAATTTTTCATGCCGCTTGCCGGATTCTACGCGGCAAGCATACTTGCCGGATTAGTTGAAAAATTTGACCATTATATCGCATTTACTCTGCTACTGATAGTTGGCGGAAAAATGATATGGGAAAATTCTCATAAAAATTCGCCGGAAATAAACGCCTGTCCTCTCGGCGAGTTTTTTTCTCCGGCAAATCTTATTATTCCTGCCATTGCCACCAGTCTGGATGCAATGGCTATCGGTGCAAGTCTTGCGTTTTCCGGAAAACCTGTTTGGATTTCAGCCGCAGCGATGGGCGTGATTACAGGTACGGTTTCAGCAATCTGTGTATTTGCAGGAAAGAAATTAGCTGATAAGAAATGTGGAAGCTCCGGCACTCTTGCCATTATCGGCGGTATAGTGATCGTTTTGATCGGAATAAAGATCCTGCTTCAGGATCTGAATATAATTCCTCATTTTTGAGCTGAATCCAAGGTTATTTGGATTTCTGAAATGCACTGACTTCCATACCGGGAACAATATCCTGCCAATCCCCCTCTATGAGTTCAGCCACAGCTCCTTCAAAACGGGTACCGGTAACACGGAATTTTAATTGCGGGTTATTTTTTACATGGAAAACCATTCCCGGAAAAACCCCTGCCCCAGCTCCGGCAGATAAAATAACCACCTGCAAATCATTATTCAGTGCCAATATCCGGCAACTTCCGGCTTGAGCATCTCCGGGAATTGTCAAGCCAGCGAATTTTCCGGCAGCACGATCCAATTCATCCAAACGGATTTTTATCTGAGCTTTCCGAGCCGGCCCCAAAGGTAATTCAGCGAGCAGCTTACGACATTCATCACTTACGGTCAAAGCCGCCATAGAAAGCAGATTACCGCGTCGGGAAATCTCATCCAAGGTATACAACAGGCGTTTTTCTCTGTCTGAAACGGAACTTTTACGGTAATCTATCCCCAAACTTGCCAACCAGATACGATAATTGACAAGTTCGTTTTCCCGTGCCAGCAACTTTTTACGCAACTGCTGATTTTCCCTGCGTAAACGCCCTGCTTCAGATTCCGGTGTAGCTTGTAAAAACACTGCACCGGAAATTATAATTGTCAATAAAGCGAATATTTTTTTCGCCACACTTTACTCCTGTGTATTCTTCTTACGGTCAAACCAAGCGTAAACCTTTTCCCGTGAACGCTGGAAAAAAGCGTACAGAGGCGGAATAAAGACAATACCGATGATGGTAGAAAGAAGCATTCCATAGAATGTGGTAATTCCAATCGCCTGGCGGCTTCCGGCACCTGCCCCGGTTGCAATCACCATCGGGAATACGCCGATAACGAATGACCATGCCGTCATCAATACCGCTCGATAACGGTGACTGAAACCATTTTGAGCTGCTTCTTCAACAGATTTTCCGGCTTCACGCTCCTGTTTGGAAAATTCAACCATCAGAATTGCATTCTTACACGCCAGACCGATCAGCATAACAATACCGAGCTGAGCATAGATACTGAAATCCAATCCGCTGTATTTCATTCCAACAAATCCACCGACCATGGCGAAAAAGAAGCTCAAAACAACTGAAATCGGAATCGTCCAGCTCTCATACTGCCCCACAAGGAAAAGATACCCGAATACAAGAGCGAGGATCAAAAGCTGAATAATACGACCTTCGTTTCCGCGTTCCTGATAACTCATATCAGTCCAACTGATCTGGTAACCCCGGGGGAAATCCTCTTTCATGATCTTTTCAATTTCTTTCATAATGACTTGACTGCTCACTCCAGGTTTGCCCTGAACTGTGATTTTTGCAGACATCAACTGATTGAAACGGGTCAATGAACGGGATCCGGCAGTCCGGCGCAATTTGGCAAATGAACTCAAGGGAACCATTGCTCCACGATTGCTCTGCACCATCAACTGCAGCAGCTCATTGGCATCAGCACGTTCAGATTCTTCAGCCTGCATTTTTACTTTGAATGAGTAGCCCATCAAGTTGAAGTCATTCACATAATCCGATGCGATATTTCCGGCAAGCACAGCGAATACCCGGTTGACCGGCACACCCAATGCTTCAGCTTTTTCACGGTCTATATCCAGAAACAATTCCGGAGTCCCGGTTTCAAAGGAACCGAATGCCATCAGAATCTTATCTTTATACTGTGTATTGAGACGCATCAGAATTTTATTCATTGCATTATAAAGTTCAGCCGGAGTCTGTCCGGCATTGGCCTGCAATGCAAAAGTTACACCGCCGGTTACACCCAATCCCATAATTGCAGGCGGCTGGAAGAAGTTGATCCTTGCTTCCGGCACGGCTGCAGCAACTTGCTGAAGCTTCATCTGGATAGCATTGATCTGGGTCTCCGGACCAGTACGCTCTGCCCAGTCCTCAAGGGTAACAATGAACATACCTGCATTTTCTCCTGCACCACCGATAAAGCTGAAACCGTATACGCTGATACAGTTTTCGACCCCGGGAATCGACTGGATATCAGATTCGACCTGCTTTAATACGGCGTTGGTTTCCGCCAGAGTGGCTCCGGGACGCAATTCAACCATGCCCATCAATGCTCCTTTATCTTCAGAAGGAATAAAGGAACTGGGAATCGTGGTTAAATAATGATAGTTCATATAAATAACCCCGGCAAAGATGACCAGAGCAATGATCGTGTAACGAACCATGAACCGGGATACTTTCATATAACCGGCACATGAACCGTTGAGAAACTTATTAAAAAGTCCAAAGACCTTATTGGCTTTGGGTTTGCGTAGCAAAAGTGCACAAAGAGCCGGACTCAAAGTCAATGCATTGATCGTCGAAAGACACAACGAAATACACATTGTTACAGAGAACTGCAAGTAAATCGTTCCAACCATACCGCCATAAAAACCGACCGGCACATAGATTGCCACAATAACCAGTGTCGTCGCAATAACAGCTCCAGTTATCTGTTTCATGCTTTTTATAGCAGCCTCTTTGGGTGATAATCCCTCTTCTTCAATAATACGCATACAGTTTTCAGTAACCACGATAGCATCGTCCACCAATGATCCGATGACCAGAATCAAACCGAACATCGTCAAAAGGTTGATGGAAAAACCAAGCGGAATAAGAAAAATAAATGTACCGATCAAGCTGACGGGGATCGTCAGGGTCGGAACCAGCGTTGCACGCCAGTCCTGAAGGAAAATATAAGTGATCGCAACAACGAGAAGCAGAGTAAGAATAAGAGTCTCAAAAATCTCCATCATCGTAATACGGATATAGTTAGTCGGATCATAACCGATCTGATAACTGACACCTTCCGGGAACTGTTTTTCAGCAAGATCATCCAAAAGTGCATTTGCCCGCTGAACGACATCCAGAGCATTTGCATCGGAATTCCGGTAAATGATCAATCCGATAGAATCTTTGCCATTGAAACGGCTGCCGTTGGAATAGTTTTCAGATCCAAGTTCAACCCTGGCAATATCTTTGATTTTTACCTGCTCACCATTTTCTTTGGAACGGACAATAATGTTTTCAAACTGTTCGGCAGAATTCAATCTTCCGAGAGTTGAAATTTTCAACTGGATATAATCGCTGCTGCCTTCAGAACCGATCGAACCGGCAGCAGCCTGCACATTCTGAGCTTTGATGGCATTGGAAACATCGGAAATTGAAATACCAAGATTTGCCAGTTTGGCAGAATCCAGCCACAAACGCATGGAGTAGTTTCTTTCACCCATGATCGAAACTTCGCTGATGCCCGGCACCCGGGAAAGCGGATCACGCACGTTGGTACGAATAAAGTTCGACAATTCAGTAAGCGACATGGATGTACCATCTGTCGAAAAGTTATAAAATGCCAGAATATCTCCGCTGCGTTTGAATTGCTGCACGCCATTACGTTTTACCACATCCGGCAAAAGCGGTTCAGCACGCTTCACCGCATTCTGCACATTAACAAGGTTGATATCAGTATTGGAGCCTGATTCGAACGTGATTTCGAGCATATAAAGTCCGGTATTGCTGGATGTACTGCTGAAATAAAGCAGATTTTCCAAACCATTGCATTGCTCCTCGATAACTGTAGCAACTGTATCAGCCACTTCCTGACTGCTGGCACCGGTATAGTTTGCCATAACCATAATTGTCGGAGGAGCAATTTCCGGATATTCTGCAATCGGAGCCTGAAAAAGACAGAGTAAACCGGCGATAACCGTAACGATGGAAATCACCATCGCCAGTTTTGGCCGTTCAATGAATATCTGTGAAAACATGATTACTTACTCTCCACTTTTGCAACTGCCACCGGAGCCACTACAGTTCCGGGGAAAACTTTATGGGTTCCATCGAAAACGACCTTTTCCCCGATCTTGAGACCATTTAACACAATCTGATTTTTCCCCTGGGTCTCACCAAGCTCTACAGGACGCACCTGTGCCTTATTATCGGCATCCAAAACATACACATAACTGATTTTTCCATTATTCATTATTGCAGAAACAGGAACTGCAGCACGAGCTTTATCTGAACGTGAAAGGATCACGGTAACCAAACTATCCGGCAGGAATACCATTTTTTCATTTTTTACTTTGAGCCGGATGCGGATGGTATCCGTATCTTTATCCACGCGGTTGTCAATAAATACGATTTCCGATTTTCCGGTGAATTTTTTACCGTCAGCGAGGATAATTTTTGCAACACCTTCTTTGCAGAGAGTATCATAAGATCCTCCAAAAATCCCCATGTAATCACTCATACTGATCCAGAAATTCACATACATCTCATCCATTGAAACGATATTGATCAAAGTACCGCTGGAAGGAGTTACGTAGTTTCCCGGAGAATAAGTTGCTTTGCTGGTTTTTCCGGAGATAGGAGCAATTATTTTTGTATAACTCAAGTTGTTTTCCGCATCAAGCAATGCAGCTTTGGCAGCATCAACAGCAGCTTTGGCAGTTGCTTCGCTGCGGATAGCTTCATCGATTGTGCTTTCTGAAGTAGCTTTATTCTTCCACAAAGTCTGCTGACGGGAAAGATTACGTTTCGCGAACTCATACTCAGCAAGGGACTGAGCCAATTTAGCTTTGGCAGAATTTCTGGCTGCAAGATAGGTGGTGTCTTCAAGCAATAGCAATTCCTGACCTTTTTTGACCATATCTCCATTCTGAAATTTCTGCTCAAGAATCACGCCGGAAATTCTGGCAACCATGGAAACGTCATCCACTGCCGAAACCTTTGCAATATATTTGCGTGACACATTTCTTGTAATTTCAGCGACCTCGCCGACCCTTGCCGGTACTGCCTGAGCTGCAGGAGCAGCAATCGCAGCACTGCCGGCTGCCAAAACACTGCAAAACAACAAAACTTTCCAGTTTCTCTTCACTTTTCAACACTCCTTATTTTATTAATATATTATTGAGATATTTTATACAGATACAGTACCCCATTCTGCGTGCATAATAGCACTCAATGCTTAATATACATGTGTTCCTAACTTTTTGCAACTCCAAACAAAGAAAAATAATAAATTATTTATAGAGAGGTGTCGCATATGTTTTGAACCGTAAATCAAAACCGATTGGAGTGTCACGATTCAAATAGGTATGTAAAATTGCATTTTGCAGCTTATTAAAAAGAGAACCGTAACTTTCCGAACCGATCGGGAAAAGAACCTTCCAACGACGGTTATCGTGAAGCATGGTCAGCAAAATGACCTCAAAATAATGGGGATTATCAATTTTAATAGACTCAATAACAATATTCTGGCACTCTCTGGTGGCAGTCATTATGAGATTGATAGCCTCGATCTGCAGCTTTTTATCCGGATTTTTTTTAATAAGTCGGGGTAAAGTGCGATTCGACGCAGAAGACTCGCTGCGTTTAAATAATTTCCCATACTCATCGACAACGATATTTCTTCCAAGTTCAGCACGGGGAATTCTTTCCCGGATGTTGAAAACTATCATATCCGGCAATACGATCTGTACTTCAGCATCTTCTATATTATGAACTTTAAGCAGTTTCTTTCTCACGTCTCCGGCATCAAGATTGAAAACATTAATACCGGTTCTCACGCTGTCATCTCCCAAACGGGCAATCAGTAAATCACCTTTACCATGCCAGAAGCCGGGACTTTTGACCTCGATTCTCTGCAAATTGAACCGGGGATTTTCATACAGCAGCTTGCAGGGGATCAAACAAATCAACCAGATGGCAAAAACACAAAAAGCAAGCGACAAAACAATCATAACCGGAAAGCAAAATCTTCCCCAAATACCTTTTGCCGCTGATTTTGCTTTGCCTGAGGTATTTTTAGAATTTTGATTTTTTTCAGTTATTGTTTTCACTGCCATTTTGCAGTCATACTCCTCTCGAAACAAAAAGTGACGTCTCTGAAAAACATTCCGGAAACGTCACCCTTATTCAGATTTACATCAGCTTATTTACCGAACCGGAAAACCACTGCGCTTAAGCTCTGCTTTCAAATCCGGAATTGAGATCATATTGAAGTGAAAAACAGATGCAGCCAGCAATATTTCAGCACCTGCTTCAGCAGCTTCAATAAAGTGTTCCATCTTACCGGCCCCACCGGATGCAACAATTTTAGCCGAACAACTCTGAGCCATAGCTCTGATCACCGGCAAATCATATCCGGTTTTCGCTCCATCTCCGGCTTTGCTGGTCGGAAGAATAACTTTCACACCGAAATCGTCAACTTTTTTTGCAAAATCAACTGCATCTGCACCGGTGGCAGTTCTGCCGCCATCAACATAAACCTCATAGCCGGAAGGCATTGCAGGATTCACATCAAGGTCGATTGCCACGGTTACCGCATCCACGCCGAATTCAGCGATCAATTCTTTTATCAATTCCGGATTACGAAAAGCCGCACTGCTGGTGGAAACTTTATTTGCTCCGGCAGCCAGCACAGCTCTTGCAGATTCCACATCGCGGATACCACCGCCGACGGTAAACGGCACCGTACAAACATCTGCAACCTTGCGGACAACTTCGGTCATGGTATCACGATTTTCCACAGTAGCGGTAATATCCAAAAGTGCCAATTCATCAGCACCTGCGGCACAATAAGCCCTGGCACATGCCACCGGATCACCGGCATCGGCGATATCGACAAAATGCACACCTTTTACCACTCTGCCGTTACGCATATCCAGACAAGGCATAACCGAAATCAACTTTTTCTCCATAGCAAACACACCTCTTGTACAACAATCCTCAACGACGGGGAAGTCTTTCCGGCTCCTCTGAGATAACTTTCTGCAGCCATTCCACATTCGGGAAATAATCCTGATAGAAGGATTTGATCAAAGTTTCCAACCCCTTGGTGCCATATTCCCAATCAAGGATCTTGTCACCGAGAGCTTTGCGGACATTGCTCTGATCAAAAACAATATCACTGCTGAAATACGGATAAAGATCTCCGACAAAACGAGCCATCAGAGTTGAACCTTCTGAACTGCTTTCATTACCGGCATTCTCTCCAACGGATACTCCGTCAAGACGCAAAATTTTAGAAATGGAATCTTCGATCTGACGGGTAGTAACAGGACTGTCGCCGGTAATATGATAACCGGTATTGCTCACCGGCAGCTGGAAAAGTGCGGTGATAGCTTCCTGAACATAATCAATCGGAACGAAGTAGACATGCTCTGAAGGAATGGTTGCAAAATTGATCTGCATATCCACAAACTCTTCCGGATTGAGTCCGAGTTTTGAACAGCGGTGGCTTTTGACTTTACCCAGAAACTCCAGAATCCGGTAAAAAGCGAGCGGCTTACGAATTCTGCCGTCGGAACGGCGACCGGTGATAATCGCCGGACGGTAAACCGAGAAAGGAATGCCGGATTCACGGACAAGATATTCACCTTTAAACTTACTTTCTTCGTAAGGATTGTTAAAGCCATTATCAATGGGAGCGGCCTCATAAGCGGTTCCACAGAGTTTACCAGCCACATAAGCAGTGCCGACATAGTGGAATTCCTTCACCTTGAGCAATTTTGCCAGCTCAACCATATTGCGGGTGCCTTCATAGTTGATACGGAAAACTTTACCAGTAGGATCCTTGCCGAGGTTGACATCAGCTGCACAATGGAAAACGATATTCACGCCATTGAGCTTCTCATTCTTGGCAAGTTCTTCCGGCACGATGGTAGCCACATCACCTTCGATGACCTGAATTCTGGGCAGAATTGCATCTGCGACTTCCGGATAACCGTCAAAAGCACACTCATCCCGGATAATCGAAACAACTCTTTCTTCGGCACTTTTTCCACCGCCGCTGCGAACCAGACAAACGACCTCATAATCAGAACGATCTTTGAGCAACGCAGCAACAAAAGCACTGCCGACCAATCCAGTAATACCAGTCACCAAAATTTTATTCATGTGTATAAATTACCTGTTTTATGCGGCATAAGCTGATGTTGATCACTTCTTTTCCGGAAAACCTGAAATTGCCGCAGTTACTAAACATGGCAACCGGAAACTATAACGTATAAAGTGCAACTTATTAACTATACACCATCATTGTATTTTTTTCAAGCTGTCAAAAGTATAGAACAGCTGTTTTTCATAAAAAAAGGAAAAATGCCTCAAAAACAAAATTATTTTTCCCGATCCAGCAATCTCTGCAGTTCAACTTTCAACGTTCCGAGTACTTTGGTCGAATCTGGTGCGAATTCACCATCCCAAAACATTGTCATAAATATAAAACCGCTTTCTCCCGGAGCGAGTGTACGCCAGCTGCCATTATAATCAGCGGCACTCTTTTTTACCAGCTTTGCTGCAAAATCTCCATATGCTATACTGCCTGGGGCGACCACGAATTCCATCCCTTCCCGACCGAAGTTGCTTATTCCGGACTTCACCAATTCACCATTGGCGGAATAATGCAGATGCAGACCATTTTCACCCGCCTTGATATAAACCTCAAAATCACCGGTATCCCTCGCTCCTTTTGCGTAAGCAGCCGTACAGATCCGGAATTTGCCATCTGCTCTGACCTCGACAAGCATGACCAGATTGTACGGTTTATCATCCGGATTATCAATATGAAAGTGTTTAAATCCTTCTGCGACTTTTTTCTCATGGATCGTTTTTAAATCCATCCGATCATCGCCGCCTTGACCACATCCTGCAATTAACGCTGCAAAAACAACAATAACCAAAAGCTTTTCGATCAACTTTGATAAAAAAAACATATCTTCTCCCCGGATTTAGTTTCCCTGCCCTTTTCAATTCCGGGCATTCTCCGGATAATATAGTGTGTTATTTCAAAAATTCAAGCTTAACCGATCAATGAGTTTTCTGAAGAAGATGAATTATTGATTTTGCTGATTCCAAAGATAATGACCATCTCGGATGGAAATATTCTGTTCGGATAATATTTTCCGCAAAAGCTCTGCTGCAGGCGGGTATCCGGCATTGGCTGCTTTTGTCAACCAGAATAACGCCTGATCAATATCCCGGCTGACACTCTCTCCGTAATAAAAATCTTTTCCCAGCTGAAACTGGGCTTCGACATCATTTCTGGATGCAGATTTTACAATTGCAGAAAAATCTTTCTGCAAAAAGGAGACACGCTCCTCCTTTTTGCCAGAAATAAGCAAAAGCGTCAATGTCAACCCCAAAAGCACAACAACTGCAGTCAATGCCGCCAGAAACAGTACGTTGAATTTCTTTTTTTCTTCAATGTTTTCAATCATTGAATTGCCTCCGGGATTCAAACGCGAAATACAAGGACCGCTGATATGATCCGTCACCGGAGATTACAGCCGGGAAATCTGTTAAATAACAGGAATCAGAAAGAACTTGCTTGCTTGCTTGCTTGCTTGCTTGCTTGCTTGCTTGCTTGCTTGCTTGCTTGCTTGCTTGCTTGCGCTCACTTCGTTCGCGCAAGCAACAATTCCGGAAGGTTCCGGATAAAAATCATGCAGAAAAGCAATATTTGAAAACGGCATTTCTGATATGATTGCCGCTGAAATATTTTTCACATCTGACATCATCCGGATTCCTCAAATTTTGACTTACTGAAAACAATTCACAATATACCACCAAAAAAGACGATTTGCAAATAAAAAAACACAAATATTCTTTTTCCGTTCAACAAAAAAAGACAAATACAGAACAAAATAAAATAACAATATTTTTGATTTTCAGCTTGCAATTCAAGGTATCGAGCGATATATTTACTAGATATAGATATCCGGGAGAGCGATCTTTTAATAAAACTACCGGTTTTCAAAGATATATGCAATAAACTTTAACTGTGGTGATACCTCAATATGGAAAACAATAATATCAACACCACCGGGTTGCAATGCTTGCAATTCCTGTTCAAACAAGTCAGACGCAACGTTAATTTTGCCTCACTTATCACTGACAAACTGCTTGAGGAATATAAGCAGAATCCGGAAGCTGCACTGTTGACTCTTGCAGAGAATCAACAGCTTTCTCCTGAATTGATTTCCAATCAGGAAGACCTGCAGCAATACAATGGTCCGGTCATCTTGGCCATAAACAACGGCAACTGGATTTTTGTTTTCAATTCGCTGAAACTCAAAGAAAATGAAGGGGCAGCAATAATCGTTGATCCCAATGCCGGAGAAAAAACATTAACTGTTCCGGTGAATCAGATATGGGAACGTTACTCCGGAAAATGCATCATATTCCGTAATCTGGCCCAGATCGATGCCCGCAAGCAAACCAAATTGACCACTTTTGTCCAGATCGCCCACCACTACAACGTGAATGCTGATATCAGAGAAATCATGCATGAATACGCCGTCGGTGAAGAAGAGGTTTCTGACAATCTTTTCAAAGAAATTACAGCGAACTATCAATTCAAAACAAAGAAGACCAAACTTAAATGGAGTGAATTGCCTTCAAGCCGCACCGTTTATCCGTGTATCGCCATAAAAAACAATGGCAATTATGCGGTACTATGCGGTGTGAAAAACACTTCAGAAACCGAATTTGAAGCAGTGATACTCGATCCGGAATCAGAAAGAAGCAACACTCCTGACCGTTTCGATTTTTATACTGAGGAGGAATTTTACAAGCACTTCTCAGGTTCATTCATACTTCTGAAAAAAGTTTATAAACTTTCTGATGAAAATCAGCCTTTCAGCTTGCGTTGGTTTATTCCTGAATTCATTAAAAACAAAGGTATTTTCGGTCAAATCGCCCTCATGGTGGTCATGCTGACGATATTTTCGCTGATCATTCCATTGTTTTTTCAGATCGTTGTTGACAAAGTATTGGTCAATCAGGCATACAATACACTGAATGTACTTGGAATCGGTATTCTGATCGCAGTACTTTTCAATGCGTTGGTAAACTATATCCGCAGTTATCTGCTGCTTTTTGCGACCAATAAAATCGATATTTCAACTGCCACCAAAACTTTTACCCACCTGATGAAATTACCGGTCGACTTTTTTGACCGGGTGCCTTCAGGAGTTCTTCTGAAACACATGCAGCAGACAGAAAAGATCCGGGGATTTCTTTCCGGGAATCTCTTTTTTACGATTCTTGACGTCTTTGCATTGTGTATATTTATCCCGTTTCTGCTTTTTTACAGTGTAACTCTGACCTTGATTGTTATCGGTTTTTCTGCATTGATGGCAGTTGTCATTGCCTGCCTGATCAAACCTTTCCAACGCCGACTGGATGAACTTTACCAGGCAGAAGGAAAACGGCAGAGCATGCTGGTAGAATCGATCCACGGAATCAAAACCGTAAAATCCCTCGCACTGGAACCGGTTGAAAAGAAAATCTGGGATGATTCATCCGCTTACGCAATCAAATCACACTTCCGGGTCGGAGAAATCTCGATGACGGCACAAAGTCTCAGCCAGATGCTTGAAATGATGATGACCATCAGCGTTATCTGGATCGGAGCACACCTTGTCTTTGACCATGCGATCACCATTGGTGCATTGATCGCGTTTCAGATGCTTGCCAACCGTGTTACCGGTCCTCTGGTAAAAATGGTCGGACTCATTCATGAATATCAGCAAATCGCCCTTTCTGTAAAAATGCTCGGTGTGGTAATGAATAGTGCAGCAGAACCGGCTGGCGGCGGTGTCCGCAATGCAATCAAAGGTGGAGTAACCTTTGACAAAATATCATTCCGTTACCGCCCTGACCTGCCCTCGGTGATCAAAGATTTCTCATTGGATATAAAACCCGGTCAGACCGTCGGTCTGGTCGGCCGTTCCGGTTCCGGGAAAACGACCATTACCAAACTGCTGCAGGGATTGTACTCCGTTCAGCAGGGTATCATCAAGATCGACGGCATCGACATCCGCGAACTGGATAAATCACATTTACGCAGAAATATCGGCGTGGTTTTGCAGGAAAATTACTTTTTCAGCGGAACGGTCCGGCAGAATGTTTCCCTGCCCAAACAGAATGCCTCTCTTGAAGAGATCATTTATGTCTGTCAGCTTGCCGGCGCTGATGAATTTGTTCAGAAGCTGCCCAAAGGTTATGATACTGTTCTGGAAGAAAATGCAGCCAACCTCTCCGGTGGTCAAAAACAGCGTCTTGCTATTGCCAGAGCATTGCTGACCAATCCGCCGATCCTTATCTTTGATGAAGCAACCAGTGCTCTTGACCCCGAAAGCGAAGAGGTAATCAGACGCAATCTGAAAGCAATTGCAAAAGGCAGAACAGTTATTATTGTTTCTCACCGGCTCTCGATCATAAGCCATGCAGACTTGATAATGGTACTTGATAATGGAGAAATTTCAGCAGCAGGAAAACATAAAGAATTAATGAACCAGCCGGGAATCTATCAGGAATTCTGGAATCAACAAATGAGCGTGGAGACCGAAAATGAATAACACAGGGGAAAAAGTGCCCGATCAAATTATCGATTTTCAACCGGATGCTTTGGAAATCAAAAACCAGAAACTGCCGAAAAGAATTGCTTTCGGAGTCTGGCTGCCTTTTGTGGTTCTGGTGATTGCCATTGTCTGGGCATGCCTTGCGAAAACTGACGTAGTGGTTCGCGGTAATGGCAAACTGGTAACAGATTCACCAACCATTGTAATGAAGCCGCTGGAGCGTTCAGTGATCCAGAAAGTCAATGTAAAAATCGGTGATATTGTAAAAAAAGATCAGGTTTTGATCACCTTTGATCCCACGATCAACGCAGCCGAAGCAGAACGCTTAAAAAATGAAATCCGGGCTCTGGAAGCTCAATTATCAAGATTGCAGGCTGAATTCAATGGAAAAAACTATTCCGGCGGCAAGGAACAATTTTCGCAATGGCAGTTTGCAATATATCGTCAGCGTCAGGAATATTACCGGGAAAGAATGAAATATTTTGAAGAGACCCTTTTGCAGTTGTCTGCTTCAAAAAAAGCAAAGCAGGACAACTTGAAAAAACAGCAGGAGCGTTTGGCGGCATTCCAGAAACTGGAAGATATGTTTAAAGATCTCCATGCAAAAAAGGTTGCTTCTCTCAAAGATTTGCTGCAGCTTTCTATCAGCAGAATGGAAATGGAATCGGTCGTTGATCAGCTTGAAAATGAATTGCTGGAACTTGATCATCGCCACGGTTCAATAATGGCAGAAAAAAATTCATTCATTCAGGAGTGGCGTAATACCATATCAGAAAACATGGTTTCTGTTGATAGAAACCTGACCTCAGTGCGTAAAGAATATGATAAAATCGCTCAGCTGATGGAATATGTTTACTTGCGTTCTCCCTGCAATGCTGTTGTCCACGAGATAGCATCGTTTTCACCCGGTTCGGCGGTGAGAGAAGCTGAAACATTGATCACCCTGATCCCTATTGACGGCAATTTGGAACTTGAAGCAGAAATTTCTCCGGAAAATATCGGTAAAGTCAATGAAGGTGCCCCGGTCAGAATCAAACTGACCGCATATCCTTTCCAGAAATACGGTACGCTTGACGGCGTTGTCCGTAATATTTCGGAAGATACTCTGGAAAGACAGGCCGGTGCCCAGAGCTTCAAATATTACCGGGCAAGAATTGCGGTATCTGGAAAACTCAGAGGCGTCAAAGAGAATTTCCGGCTCATCCCCGGTATGGAAGCCCAAAGTGAGATCAAATGCGATAAACGCAGGGTGATCGAGTATATTCTCTATCCGCTGATCAAAGCCTTGGATGAAACTGCAAAAGAACCCTGATTTAATGATTCTTTTTTAAACCGTATAATGAAAAATATACTGAAAAAATTATGCTATTGGGATGCTCCGGCTCACGGAGCATTATTCAGTACCATGCTTTTCCTGCTCGGCATTTGGTCATTATTTGTATATCCGCTTTTTCTGTCAGAAAAATTTCCGGAAATATTCAATAAATACGGAACTTTTCTGTGGTACAGCAGTGGAATATTGATTGTTATTTTTATGATATATTTGCTGATGTGCGGAATACATTTCGGCATACTGCATAAAAAAGAGTTGACTTTTACCCGCAGATGGAAATGGCAGATCCCCGCCACTTGCTGCTGGCTGCTCCTGGGCTTTGCTGTTTTTGTGATATTGAAAAAATTGGAATCACCGGATTTAATTGCAGAAAGTACAATGATCTTCGTGCGTTTTACTGTATTTTTTACGATTTTTGCCGGAATTGTGTTTTGTGCAAAAATCATTGAAACAGCATCAACAGTTCCATTTCGTAAACTTTTCGGCAAAGGAGCTTTGACAGTATTGACTCTTTTTATGATCTCTAATGCAACTTATGTAATATTTTTTATAACCGGTTGCAAATAATCTTCACATTCAAGCAATCATCTCAAAAGAACACCCCGGTTCATCGAACCGGGGCGGTTGTCATGCAAAAGAAAAAAAATCTGCTTTTACTCGGATTTCTTTTCTGACAAGCGGGCGACATCCTGATCGGCAAATTCAATAACACTTTTGAATTTTTCAGCATTGCTGCTGTCAGCTCCAACCAAAGCCCGGTGAGCTTCAGCAACAGTACGTGCAGTTGTCAGCATATCACTTCCGGAAGCAACTTCAATATTTTTACCACCGGATTTTTCCTCTTTTTCCGTGACCAGATTGAAAAGTTTCAAAACTCCCAGATCACGCAAAAGTTTCTGCAAAGTATCATCTGCTCCCAGAAGCATCACTTTTGAGCCTGATTTACGCAGTTTGAGAGCAAGCATAGTCAACACCCCCATAAAGGTACTATCCATTGCTTCACAATCAGCCAGATCGATTTGAAGCCAACTTCCGGGAGAAAGTTTTTCTGACAATTCCCGCAAAGGAACTGCATAATCAAAATTTGCTCTTCCGGAAACCGAGACGGTATAACCGCCTTCCAACTGGGTAATCTGCAAATCTTCACTGCGCATTTTTTCACTGCTCCCTGCCCTGTCGGCGTTGGATTACTTTGCAGCCGCACCGATGACCGCTTTGATACGGCGGACACCGCGGCTGGAACTCTCTTCTTTGAGGATTTTGAATGCTTCAAGATCTCCGGTATTTCCGGCATGAGGTCCGCCGCAAATCTCTTTGCTTACATCCCCCATGGTATAGACCTTGACCACTTCACCGTATTTATTGCCGAAAAGCCCCATAGCTCCGGCATTACGGGCATCTTCCACGCTCATTTCTTCGCATACCACCGGAAGTTTCCGGGAGATGGCATCGTTAACCAGAGCTTCGACTTCCTTGAGCTGCTCCGGAGTCATCTTGTCGGGATGAGAGAAGTCAAAACGGAGTCTTTCAGCTGTAATATTCGATCCTCTCTGCTCAACATGAGTACCCAATACTTTACGCAATGCAGCATGAAGCAAGTGCGTGGCACTGTGAAGTTTGGCTGTTTCTTCAGAATGATCTGCCAAACCGCCTTTAAATTTCTGTTCAGCTCCGGCACGGGAAAGTTCCTGATGTTTGGCGTATGCCGCATTGAACCCCTCTATATCGACTTCAAATCCCTGCTCTTTTGCCATTTCCACGGTCAATTCCAACGGAAATCCGTAAGTTTCGTAGAGATTGAAGGCATTTTTACCGCTGATAACTTTCTTGGCAATATGGGCAGGAACCCGATCGATAAGTTTCTGAAATTCTTTAGTTCCATGTTCCAGAGCTGCCGCGAACTGTTTTTCCTCACGCTCCAACTCGCTGACAATCATCTCTGCATTGCTGCTCAATTCCGGATAAAATTCGCCCCACTGCTCAATTACCATTTTGGCGATACGGGAAGCAAATTCCGTGGTAATTCCGATCTTACGCCCTTCCCGGATCGCACGGCGGATCAAGCGGCGCAGCACATAGGGCTGATCAACGCGCCCCGGGGTGATGCCGTCGCCGATAATAAACGTTGCAGCACGCAGATGGTCAACAATGATTCTCTCACTGGAAGTACGCTGATCAGCAGGAATTCCGGGAACTCCACGGATAGCATCCAGCTCAGCAAACAATGAAGCAAACACTTCTGTTTCATAGCAGCTGGGTTTTCCCTGAAGTACCGCGGTGATACGTTCCAAACCCATGCCGGTATCCACATTGCGCTGGGCAAGAGGTTCAAATTTACCTTCAGCATTTTTGTTGTACTGCATGAAAACGTCGTTCCAGATTTCGACCCAGAGCTTATTAGATGGATCAAAAACTTCCGGAGCCGGAGCGATACCTGTCCAGTAGAACATTTCTGTATCCGGTCCGCACGGACCGGTAGTACCGGCAGGTCCCCACCAGTTATCTTTTTTGCCCAATTTGGCAATCCTTTCAGCAGGAATCCCCAGATTGTGCCAGATATTCCACGCTTCTTCGTCAAAAGGACAATCCTCATCACCGGCAAAAACAGTTACTGCCAACTGGCTGATCGGAATCCCAAGCTCTTTGGTAAGAAAATTGAAACTGAAATTGATAGCTTCTTCTTTGAAGTAATCACCCAAAGACCAGTTGCCGAGCATCTCGAAGAAAGTCAGGTGAACTGCATCACCGACCTCATCAATATCTCCGGTACGGATACACTTCTGGCAATCGGTAAGTCTTCTGCCTGCCGGATGTTTTGCCCCCTGCAGATAAGGAACCAATGGATGCATACCGGCGGTAGTAAAAAGACATGTCGGGTCATTATCGGGAATCAGAGATGCACTCTTGATCTCCGCATGACCATTGGATTTGAAAAACTCAATGTATTTTCTTCTCAATTCATTAGCTGTCAACATATTAAACTCTCCAAAATTTTCCCGGTATCACTCCGGATATTTTTATTTGCTATTACATCTTTATAAGATAGCTCCAAAAGCATCTTTTTTCAAGCCAAAAAACATTCAGCGGTTACGCATTTCCTTGCGATAAAGCCACGGTGCCTGCGGATTCGGTGTTTTCCACAATCCGGACCGTGTACTTTCGGCAAGTTCCTGAGCGGCTTCCAAATCCTTTTCATGCTCGGCATAATCAGGATAATACCACGCACTTCCCTCTGCAACCATTTCCCGGTTTATGTATCTGGCTCCGGCATAAATTTTGCCGACAGAACGCCCGTAACGGTCAGTATTGATGATTTCCAATTTAACTTCTTTATTCAGAACTTTTTCCCGCAATGAATCTCTTGCCACGATACCGTAATCCTGTTTTGCTTCCGGAGCATCAATACCGAAAAAACGGACCTTATATTTCTTGCCGTTATTCCCGGCAAGAGTCAAAGTGTCACCATCATACACACTTGTCACTTTACCGATAACAGTATTCTCACTTCCGGTTTGAACTTGCGGAATTGTTTTTCCGGATTCAGTACCACGGTTTGCTTCCGGCAACCATCTGGTAATAAATCCGGGCAGATAACTGCGGAAATTATCATTTCCGGTGATCCGGTCAAGATTGAAAATAATCCCGCCGCAAATCAAAAGAAATATAACGAAAAATGATCTTCCAAAAAATTTCCCAAAGATGAACCGGGATGCCGTCTTGGCTGTATCTTTTGCTTTTTTTCTTATTGCCATTATCAGAACTCCTCATTCTACAAAAATAGTATGCAATTTGAAAATATAACCGTTGTTTCATAAAAAAACAAGAGAAAAAAAGCAGTATCATCTTGATTTTTTTTATCATCGTTTTATAATTGCATAACAGAGGAGATCAGTCCGGATGGTCCGGCTGATAAAAAAGAGGAGAAGAAAAATGAAAAAAAGTCTTCTGGTCTGGGGAGTGCTGATCGCATTGGCACTCTGTTTCGTCGGGTGCTGCTACTACACCACTCATTGTTCACATGGTGCCGCCCATTGTCACTGCAAACAGGAATGCAAAACGAAAGCATGCCCTGCCAATGCCAATGATGACGATACTGTGGAAACTATGACCGTAGAAGCAGTGGAAATCATTCCGGTCGGCGGCAATCAGGGGAAAACTCCTGTAGCCGGAACCACCACCCCTGCCCCGGCAAAAGCGGCTCCCGCGGCCGCCGCTCCGGCAACCAAGTAATTCACCATTTTCAGGAGATACTATGGAACGATCTATCCGGAACACCCGTACTGAGGAAAATCTGCTCAAGGCATTCGCCGGAGAATCGCAAGCCAGAAATCGCTACACTTATTTTGCCTCTCAAGCAAAAAAGGAGAAGTTGATGCAGATCGCTGCGATTTTTGAAGAAACTGCCAATCAGGAAAAAGAACACGCTGAACGTTTATTCAAGTTTCTTGAAGGCGGCATGGTTACGATTACCGCAGAATATCCTGCCGGAGTTATTTGTGACACCGCACACAATCTGGCTGCTGCCGCTGCCGGAGAGTATGACGAATGGCACGATCTTTACCCGGAATTTGCCGAAGTTGCCAGAGAAGAAGGATTCACAAAAATCGGAGCGGTTTTCGACTTTATCTGCATTGCGGAAAAACAACATGAAAAACGTTACCGGGATCTTTTGTGGAACCTTGAAAACGATCTGGTTTTCAAACGACCGGCTCCGGTGGTTTGGCGTTGCTTGAATTGCGGATTTCTGCATACCGGCACGAAAGCTCCGGAAAGATGTCCTTCCTGCGATCACGAAAGAGGATATTTCGAGATCCTTGCAGAAAATTGGTGATCTTACCCAAAAAAGAACGCCCTCTGAAAATTTTTCAGAGAGCGTTTCTTTGCATTATTCTTTTTGCAAACTTATCAGAAATCCAGAAGTTTGCAAAGTTCATCATGCTCACTACCCCACGGTTGCGGCCAGAGAGCAGCAAGTTTGGCTTTTACATCATCTCCGGCAGCCCATTCCAAAGCCGCAAGCCTGGCTCCTTTTGCAAATGATTCCGGTACGATTCCCTGTGCCATGATCAGACGCATGGTACCGATGGCACGATCTTCCCATGAAAGCTTGCGTTCCGGATCACGGGTAATACGGTCAATGGCATCCTTGAGGAACGGATTGGTCATGCGAACCAGCAGCCCATCAACATAAGCTTTGAAACCGGCTTCGGTAAAAAGCTCATCATTGAGAGAGGCATACTTTTTGATCAATGCTGAACCTGACTCTTCAAAAAATGCTTTGCGAGCCAATTCAATCAACTCAGGATAGGCACGGAGTTCATCCATCGTAGTACAGCCTTTGCCTTTACCCAGAGTGGCAAGCAGGTAATGAGTTGCATTATGTCCATAAAGCTTGGCATCTTCAAAGGGAAAAAGATCATCTTTAACAAAAAGTGACTGAACTTTGCGGTTTTCGATTCCGGGACAGCTGGAAATATAAATCGTACTGAATTCTTCAACCAGGTGACCATTCGGAGCCCCGGGAGCAAGTCCCGGACGATCCTCAGAAGCAGGAACCACACCGCTCATTTTGCCGATAACAGTATTCAGGTAATAGGTGTTGGGGAATTTTACGCCCATTGCTTTTTCCAATTCCTCTGCGGCATGATTGTTATTTTCCGCAGTGTAAAAGAATCTGGTACGCTCCGGCTGCATGGCAAAACCGGCTTTAAGCCACGGGGCACAGTAGGCGTAAAACTTCACGCTGGGCAGTGCCGTAGCCAATTCAGAAGCTTCCGCAGCTGCCTGAATAAGTTTCTCCTGATCCGCAGGATCATTGGGATTGTATACTTCCACATTCTTATAAACTTCGGTATACACCCGGTCATCAGCAGCAATATTAACGGTCACGCTGTGGCAGGAATTGACAGCAGCTTTCAACTCTTCATTAACTTCAGCAATAACGATCCGGTCAAAGCCGCCTTTAGCAGCTCCGGCGAGAAAGATTCCGGTCTGAATAGGACCAAGACCGATTCCGACAAATGTACTCATTTTATTACTTTCCTGTTTTTTAATATTGTTTTATTTTGCAAATGCATCCACACCGGCACAAAAAAGATCAAGGTGCTTGATCAAAGGTGCGATGGTGAAATCATCATTGAGCAGCTGACCGGGAGCATTCATTTCAGTTCCGGCAAGCAGCGGCAGATTCCTTGCGGCACAGGCTGCAACGAAACGGTCAAGTTCGGCAACCAGTTTTGCACTCTTTGCCGGATCAGCTGCACGCCAGTTGCGGTCAGGGATCAAAGTAACAGCACCGGCTCCATACTGCTGATGCAGATCAAGAAGTTTTTCCACATCATTTTCACCGGCAGAAAGTCCGTTGAGCCAGGCAATCGTAGGAGTTGCACCACAGGCACGGGTAAATTCATTCATCTCTTTGAGAGTCGGGAAACTTTCCGGATCTGCTTTAACATAACCGACACCACCGGACTTCATGGTTTTGGAACGGATAAGAGCCTCCATTTTCACCGGATCAGCCTCATAGGCACCGATTTTTTCCTGCCAGTAAGCAGCCAGTTCCGCACCGGAAAATTTCTTTTCTGCGGCAATCCGGTAAGCACAGCAAACATGACGTTCAGTAACATTGCCAGCCGGAGTAAACTCTTTTGCCACGGCATCATAATCGATCGCAGTTTCGGTCAAAAGCGTATTGACCTTTTCCACCAGAGTGCGGGTACGGTTTGCTGCACCGGAACGGAGACGGGCAGCAAATGCTTTCTGCGATTCCGGTACTGCAGATGAGGTAAATCCGCAACCGAGATGATAAGCAATACCGGGTTCTCCGGGGGAGTTGATCTCTTTATCAGCCAATTCCGGCACAAACACCCGGGTTTCCATGCCGGCAGCGGCTTTCACACCAAGATATTTTGCAGCGGCAAGAAATTCATCCACACCATCAAGCACATCAAAATCCACCAGCATCAATCCACGCCAGTTAAGCTCTTTGGCAAGGGAAACCAGCATTGCCGGAGAATATCCATAACCATTGTAGCTGTAAAAACTGTGACAGTGCATATTGAATGCACAAAAGTTTTTGCGGATAGTTTCCAACGCAGCCAGACGCTGTGCGGGATCGAAACTGTTAAGCTGTTGTTTGATTACCTCTTCCATAATCCTGTCCTTTATATTTTTGATTGGTTGATTTTGCTTTTTTCAACGGCCCATCATCTTGCGGAGAACCTTATCCAATTCGATCTGGAACTTTTCAATATCCTCTTTGCCGGGTTTTTCTCCGACAAGATTTTCGACACCAAGTCTGCCCATATTGTCAACATACCAGTCGGCAGTTGAACCGGATACAAATTTTACAGTTCCGGAAAACATCATTCCGGGACGGGCAATGGGATTGACATCCACCACAGTATCACCCGGTGCAGAATTTTCTTCTTCTGCTGGGATATCAGAATTTTCCTCTACCGGTGCTTCCGCAGAATTTTCTTCCTCCACAGGAGTTTCCGCTTTGGCTTTGGCATTGGGATCAAGAGAACGCCAGTCTACATCAAGAGTGGAAGCCATAATACGGATATCCATATAGGTCATTTTCTGAGAAAATTTCTCATTGACCATATTCTGGATATCAGAAAGAGTTGTTCCTTTTTCCAGTTCTTGAGCAATAAAAATTTTGATCTGCAATTCTGTGTTTTTATCCATAACAGACAATCTCTCCATATTGTTATTTGTGTTTTCTCATATCAATTTTTACTTCTTCCCAGTAGAGCTTATCTTCGACCGGTTTATTATCAATTTCCCAGAAATGGTTCATCACATCCTCCCGGCGTACACCGGCTGCGGTAGTCCGGATAAGATAATCTTTCAATTCCACAGCAGAAATTTCCTTATCCGATTCAAATTCACTCAAATTATTGAATATGGCGGCAAAGAAATTATCCCGAACCGGATCACTATACCAACTGCTGGCAGGAAGCATGGTACACACAGTTAATTGACCATCGCCGACTTTTACTGTAAAAAGATGCGAGAAGTTGCGGAATGTATCGGTATCAATAAAATCTTTCACGCCGTGGATCAAGCCTTTCATCCGATCACGCACCGGCTTATCGATACCGAAAATATGTTCGGTCACAGCCACCGGGAAATCATCAAGACAAACTTTGTATCCGGCTTCGAGCAGGATTTGCAGATTTTTATCAAAATAACGCTCTGAAGCAAGAGCATCATTCAAAACCGGATTCAATATCACTCCGCCGAGATTGCTTCCGCGATCCCAGATACAAGGTTTGAAGCGTTCCAATGCACCCGGCAAATAATAGTCCTGATTTTCATTATCGCGATGATAAAGCAGAACTACATGTTTTCCGGAATTCAAATCATCAAACACCTTTTCGTTAAGCCGATCGGTCAAAATAACATTTTCATCAACGTTTCTTCCGGAAGCACTAACCCATCCGGTTAATGCTTTGTTATTCAGGCGGCAAACTGGAACATTTTTGATTTCAGCATGAGGATAAAGCCAGATATCCCAACTGTTGCGTAAAGAAATTGAACCGGAAACAAATTCTGCCGTCACAACACTTTTCCGTGCTTTATTCTTTATATCAAAACGGAGTACGATTTCAGCAAGTTTCTGCAATCCGCCGGCAAGAGAAAAATCTTTTCCGGTATAGACAGTTTCTCCGTCAACCAGCACTTTCACATCGCCACGGATACGGGGTTCCGGCAGAAAATTGGATATTTTCAATACCATTTTTACCGGCTCATCTTCAAAGAAGGTCTCTTTTTCAAAACATCCGAGCAAAACAGCATCACCATTTATTGAAAGCATCCACTCCGGATCAAAAAACTTATCATCATCAAAACAATCAAGGATTCCGTTTTTATTCTCGTATTTGAGACAATCTGCCAACTGCAGCATTTCATAACCGCAAATTGCTGAATCACGCATTCTTTCAATATAAGTTTTGAATGCCATCAGTTTGAATACCTGCGATCCTTTTATATAATCAGGCAATTTACCGGTCAAGCCTTTACGTCGGATCAACTCCGGCAGTTCGGTCATAAAACGTGGCTTCTGTATATTATTGGCTTCCAGATACTCCTTGCCGACTTCAGCACAAAAATCATCAAATTTTTTGCTCAGGGCTTCGTAATCCGGGATGTCGATGTAGTGCAATGCTTCATGGGCAAGCACCGGACGCAACGGAACAGCCTCCCGGCGGATTTCAGCAGTTGCAGAAGAAGTTTTTCCGGAATCCAGCAGAGGGGCATCATAAGTAGAACCATTCAGACGCCAGCAATCATCGGTAATAAACATATCTTTGTGATGTTTATAGGGGAAATAGTATGCTATATGCTGGGAAAATATATCCGCAGTGGGCCGGTCATACTCACCCCAACCGGAATTATCCATAATCAATTTTCCGGGAGCAAGTTTTCTGCCAATGTCGCAAAGAGCATACACTCCCGGCTGATGACCGGAATTGTGCATCTCATTGCCGATACAAAAAATAGCAACCGACGGATGATTACGGAAACGGAGAATGGTTTCACGCCAGTTGGCATTATCCATCGCCAGAGATTTTTTATTACCGTTTTCATCATATTCATAGGCAAAACCGATTTCCATGTGGATAAACAATCCTTCCTCATCGGCGGCTTCGACAAAATCCATGGTCGGCACCGTACTGTGAAAACGAACCAGATTGAATCCATATTTTTTTGCCTGACGGATATTTTTTACTGCAGCATCTTTCAGAGTTCCACCGGTCATATTGGGATGCTCATGGGCGGTAATACCGCGGATATATCCTTTTAAATAGCAACGCTCGCCATTGAGCAGAATATCCGTATTGCCGAATGTTCGCAGCTCACAAAATCCGAAACGTTCCCTGATGCCTTCTGCCTCAAGAAAATAAAGTACCGGATTCCCCGGACTCCATCTTTTTAAAGCTGAACCATCAAAAACAGTGATAAAAACTCCATCTTTTTCATGCTCATTCAACACTTCTGCCGATACCGCATTGCCATACACATCTGAAACAGACGGATTGATCAACTTTTCCTGACTTTCCACATAAAGTAATCCGGCTTCAACCTGACTGCGGATATAAATATTGCTCATAAAAAACCTTTGCTTTGCTGAATTTCCCTGTCACTTTATATATAATAGCATTCAGGATAATTTTTTTCAATCTTTGAAAAAAGTTTTTCAGCTTTTTTCGCACTTAACTATTGCTTTTTTTATTAAAACATGTACATTATACAAAACAACTAAACAGACAACTAAACAAAGATGCTAAAAATATGATTTACGATACTGCGATCATAGGAGCCGGAGCAACCGGAGCTGCCACAGCTTACACATTAAGTCAATACTGCAGCAATACGATCCTGCTCGAAGCGTGCCATGAAGTGTGCAGCGGAGTATCCAAAGCGAACTCCGGTATTGTTCACGGCGGCTTTCACCATCCGGCGGATTCTCTGAAAACTGAATTGGAACTTCGCGGCAATGAATTGATCGAAAAATTGCAGAAAAAACTTCATTTTCCATATCTGAAATGCGGTATTCTGGTCGTCGCTTACTCAGAAGAAGAACTTGAAACTCTGAAAAAACTGTATCAGCGAGGTTTGGATAATGGAGTCCGGGATCTTGAATTCTGTTCCAGAGAAAGGATTTTTGAACTGGAAGAAAAACTCGATAACCGAGCAATCGGTGGATTTTTCGCTCCGCATGGCGGCACTATCGAACCATACTCCTTTGTCTTTGCTCTGGTTGAATGTGCGGTAAAAAATCATTGTTCTTTGAAGAATGATTTCAAAGTGATCAATGGAAATTTTTCCGATGGAATGTGGGAATTGACCGCGGAAGACGGCAGAAAAGTTAAAGCACGCAATGTGGTCAATGCCGCCGGACTTTTTGCCGATGAAGTATCCAAAGCGTTGGGAGGGGAAATTTTTAAAATCTCTCCACGCAAAGGAGAAGAATACCTGCTTGACCGCAATTCCCCGGGACGTCCATCAAGAGTTATATTCCCGGTACCGGTAAAACATTCAAAAGGTGTATTGGTTATCCCGACAGCTGGAGGCACAACCATGATCGGTCCTACTGCAGAAACAGTTGATGATAAATGTGACACCGCGACCACCGGTGAAAACTTCACCAAGATCCTCAAACTTACCAACAACATGATAAAAGGTTTATCTGCAAAAGACCTGATTACCAGTTTTGCCGGATTGCGTCCGGTACATGAATCGGAAGACTTCTATATCACCGCATCAAAAAAAGCACCAAATCTGATCCATGCGGCAGGTATCCAGTCGCCGGGATTGACCGCCTCCCCGGCTATTGGCGAATACATCGTTGAACTTCTCAAAAAATCCGGTTTAAAGCTTGAAAAAAATCCGGACTTCGATGATAATCTTCCACCACGTTATGAAATCCGCAATCTTGATGATGATAAAATTTCGGAACTTCACAAACAAAATCCGGTATGGACAAATATTGTTTGCCGCTGTGAAGAAATTTCAGAAGCGGAAATCATTGAAGCCATCCGCCGCGGACATACCACTACCGATGGCGTAAAATTTTATACCAGAGCCGGAATGGGACGCTGTCAGGGAGGCTTTTGTCAGGCAAAAATCCTGCGTATGATCAACCGGGAAACCGGAATCCCCATGGAAAAACTCACTAAACGGGGAGGAAATTCTTTTATCCTTTCCGGAAATCTCGGTGATCTGGAGGTGAAATAATGAAAGAAATATCTCACTGCGATTGCATCATCGCCGGGGCCGGTGCCGCCGGATTGGCAGGTGGAACCATCTGTGCCGAAGCCGGATTATCGACCTTGATCGTTGACCGGGAAAAACGTACCGGCGGTATTTTGAACCAATGTATTCACAATGGTTTCGGTCTGCGTTACTTCAATGAGGAACTGACCGGTCCGGAATTTGCATACCGGCTGTCGCAAAAAGCGATCAATGCCGGAGCTGAATTTGCATTGAATACCACTATATCAGACATCAAGCGGCTTGATGATGGAAGTTTTGAATTAAAAATGCTTTCAGCAGAAAATGGCGTCCACCGCTGTCATGCAGGGGCAATTTTGCTTGCCACCGGATGCAGGGAACGAACCAGAGGTGCTATCGCCACTGCGGGGGACCGTCCGGCAGGAGTTTTTACCGCCGGAGCAGCACAAAAAATGCTTAACTGCGAGGGAAAACTGCCGGGAAAATCCGCCGTTATCGTCGGTTCCGGAGATATTGGCTTGATCATGGCACGCCGTTTACGCTGGTGCGGTATCGAGGTCAAAGCGGTTATTGAAATCATGCCGTATTCAGCCGGACTGACCCGCAACGTTGTACAGTGCCTGCATGATTTTGATATTCCTCTCTACCTCTCTACGTCTGTGATCCGTATTGAAGGTAAAGAGCGGGTGGAAAAAATAATTGCCGCCCCATTGCAAAGTGATCGTACCCCGGATTTGTCACGGCAATTTGAAATTCCCTGCGATACTGTACTTTTTTCAGTTGGATTGATCCCCGAAATGGAACTTGCACGCAAACTGGATATCGCAGAAAATCCGGCTACCGGAGGAGCGATAGTCGATTCATCCTACTCAACAAGCATTCCGGGAATATTCTCTGCCGGAAATGTATTGCATGTTCACGATCTGGTTGATTTTGTTGCAGAAGAAGCTGAATACGCAGGAAAATGTATTGTTGATTATTTAACCGGAGTTAAAAACGGGAAAGAATTGGAGGCAAAAACAGAAAAAAATCTGAAATATGTCATTCCGAACAGTTTTATTCCGGAAAAACCGACACGTTTTCTTTTCCGCCCGACGATCGTCACTGATAAAGCCCGTCTGATGGCAAAAGTCAATGGAGAAATTCTTTGGCAGAAGAATTTGAATTTTGTACGTCCGGCAGAAATGATCTTTGCTCAAATCCCGGAAAAAACCTTGACCGGCAACGTTCTTTTTGAATTGGAGGATCTGACCAATGCGTGAATTGATTTGTATATCCTGTCCGCAGGGATGTCACTTAAAAGCTGAAATCGACGGTGACTCGTGGTTTATTTCCGGCAATCGCTGTCCCCGTGGTGAAGCCTATGCAAAACAGGAATTGACCGATCCCCGGCGGATCGTCACAGCAGTAATGCCATGTGACAATAAAGAGCATCCGTTTGTCGCTGTTCGCACCACACTTCCCTGCCCTAAAAATAAAATCGCAGACCTGCTTAATAAAATTTACCGGATAAAATTGCCTTCCGGTGTAAAAAATGGCGATATTGTGCTGAAAAATATTGATAATTCAGAAATAAGTGTTATAGTAACTGAAAACATTTGATTTTGGTTGTCAGGAACACTTTTTATGAATTTACTTGAATTATCTCAAAATATCCGGAAGATCCGTATCGAACAGGATATGACCGTGGAACAGCTGGCTAAAAACAGCGGTTTCAGCAAAGGTTTTATCTCCCAGGTAGAAAACTTCCGGATCACGCCGTCGCTGAAAGCTCTCACCCGTATTGCTGATGCACTCGGAGTGTCGATGAGTATGCTCTTTGCCGAAGATGGAGATACAGCTTCCCAATATACTTTCGGCAATTTGAGCGACGGTAAAGAACTTGACAGGGATAACGGTGGTGAACACGGCATCCGTTATCTTTCTCTTGCCCACCGGCATATCGGCAGAAAGATGGATCCATTCATTATCGAATACACCCCGGCATCTCCACGGGAATTCAAGTTCCATGATACCGAAGAATTTTTCATTCTTCTGGAAGGTGAACTGAAATATTTTCTCTGCGACAATTCACCCCCCCGGGTAATGCACCCCAACGACACTCTTTATCTGAAAGCCAATGTGCCGCACCGCGTCGAACTTGCCCCCGGATGCAACTATGCCAAAGGCTTGCTTATTTATACCGATTCAGCACTGGATATTGATTGAACATCACTTATTACGCAAAGAGTCAATAAATGATTTGGCAGTACGTTTCCGGTTTTTGCGGTAAATACGGGAGAAGTAATGGGGATCATCGTATCCTGCCATAACGGATGCTTCAGCAATTGAAAGTGCCGGATTTTCTCTTAAAAGTTTTTCGGCATAACTCAATCTCTTTTCGATCAACAGCTGTTTGAAACTGGTTTGATGATTATCACGCAAAAAATGAGTCAATGAAGAATCGCTCATGTGCATAAATTTTGCCGCCTGATGCAATGTGACCGGTTTATTGAAATTTTCGTTGATGAAATAGTGCAGTGTCTGCAACTTCATCGAACCTGAATAAGAAACAAGTTCTTTGTCAATAATGTAGCCGATAAGCATATTGATCATATCTTTAAGACTTTCGGCACCGTTGAGATCAAATCCGGGTAATTCAGCAAAAGCATCGCAAACTTCCCGGTTTCCGGCAGCAAATCCGGGGATCTCATCACCGACACGGAATTGACCGAACATGACAAACCCGGCGACTTCCCCGAGTACTTTGACCGGAGCAATCAATTCATACAATCCGGCATGGCAGCAGTAAAGCACCGCCCTTTCCTCTTTCCGGCAAAGTTTCTGCATTTGGTTATCCAGTTCGATACAGCGGGAGATACCGAAAAATTTTTCCTGCATCAAATTACAGTAACGGCTGTTTCCGAAACTTCTGCTTCTCCGCAATATTTCACCGCTGCGGGAATAAAAAACCACCTGAATTTTCATTGTCGAGGCAAAACAATCCAGCAAACGGCAGACCTCATCGCTCAATAAAAGATCAAGGGAAATATTTCTGGTCATAAAAAACTCCTGACTTAAAAAACAGAGGCAATCACCTCTTTATGGCATAAAATAGCATAAAATGCAAAAAAATCCACCATAAAAGCGAAAAATCCATTGTTTTTACAGCTTTCATCGGTTATAATATAATAAGTACACACAAAAAGTGTTCATTTCAACCTTATCCAAAAAGGAGGATCATACAATGAAAGAAGTAAAAATCGGTCTGATCGGTCTGGGTTTTATGGGTTCGACCCACTGGCGGATCTATGAAGCTCTGGAAAACGTGCGGGTCGTGGCTCTTGCCGATGTTGATCCGGCGAAACGTGCCGGAGATGTAAGTAAAGTTGTCGGCAATATCGGCGGCGGCGACAACTCTGCACCGTTGAATATGACCGGCGTTGCCACCTATGAAGATGGTTTGGAAATGATCAACTCCACGGATGCAGATATTATCGATATCTGCGTACCGACTCCCGATCACAGCAAATATGTGCTGGCTGCTCTGAAAGCCGGAAAACATGTTTTCTGCGAAAAACCCCTTTGCCGCAATCTGGAACAGCTCGCTGAAATCCGCAAAGCGGTCAAAGAATCTGACAGATTTTTCAATGCCGGCATGTGCGTCCGTGCATGGCCTGAATACGATGTTGCCAAAAACATCATCACTTCCGGAGCTGTCGGAGAAGTCAAATCAGCACTTTTCCGCCGTCTTTCACCTTCGGTTGACGGCAATGCCTGGCACAACTGGTTTATGAATGAAGAAATGGCTGGCGGTGCTGCACTTGACCTGCATCTGCACGATACAGACTTTGTCTGCCATCTTTTCGGCCGTCCGCAGAAAATTTCCAGTTTTGGTGTTCGCGGGGTGGTCAGCGACAATGGTATTGACCACATCATGACCATTTACAACTACGGCGACGGCAAACTTATCACCGCTGAAGGCGGCTGGTGTGCCCCGAATACGGTTCCTTTTGAAATGAGTTTTCAGATTGTCTGCGAAAAAGCGACCATCAAATATGGAGCAGACGGCAGTTTCAAAGTTTTCTGGAACGACGGCAAAATCGATACTCCGGATACCGGTGATGCCTCACTGCCCACCGGTTGGCACCGTGAACTCAAATACTTCACCGATTGTGTCCGCGACAATATTCCGCCCACCCGCTGGCAGACCCCGGACTCGATTTTTGATGCATTGAGTGTGGTCATGACCGAGCTTGAAGCTGCTGACAAAGGCGAAACTCTGGAGGTCAAATATGTATAAGGCTCTCAATTACTGGGTTTTCGGTGGTTTTACCGGAGAAAAAACCGCTTATGAATTTATCGACTTTGCCGTTGAAAACAAACTTGACGGCGTGGAGTTGACCGTTTGTGATTGTCTGAATCCGGAAATCACCGAAGATGAATGCCGTAAGATCGCAGCTTATGCAAATAGCAAAAATATCGGCATCCGCACTCTTGCCAGCGGCTTTTTCTGGGGTTGTTCTCTGAGTGCCGATGATGAAGCAGAGCGTCAGCAGGCAATCGCTTTCGGCAAAAAATATATCCAGATCGCAAATTGGATCGGTGCGGAAACGATTCTGGTCATTCCCGGAGCTACCAGAGTGGCATGGGAACCGGACCGTCCGGTGGTCAGCTACAAAAATGCCTGGGCAAATGCCACAGCATCCTTGAAAGAATTGCTTCCGGTTGCGGAAAAACTCAATGTCAATCTGGCACTGGAAAACGTATGGAACCGTTTCCTTTTGAGTCCGATGGAATGGAAATTTTTCCTCGACCAATTCCAGAGTGAAAAGATCGGTATCTACTTTGATATTGCCAATTGCTGCATTTACGGCCGTCCGCAGGACTATGTGGAAATTCTCGGCAGCTATGTCAAAGCGATCCATGTGAAGAACTTTGAAGAGACCGACTGTGCCGGTGGACTCCACGGTTTCGGCGACGATATCTGCAAAGGTGAAGTTGACTTCGATGCTCTGAAAAAAGCGTTGGCAGCCATCAATTACACAGGTCCTCTGACCGCGGAAATGATTCCTTTCAGCCGTCTGCCGGATATGGTTCTGCCCGATCAGGCATTGGCAGAAGTCACTGCTGCCAAACTGAACAGTCTTTTTTAAGAGTTAAAAAGCTGTAAAAAAATCCAACCGGTACTTCTGTATTGCAGGAGTACCGGTTTATTTTATCTGCGGCTTGAAAAAAAACATTTCAGGCAGTATATTACCCTGATTTTTATTAAACGGGGATAATTATTATATGCTTACAGATGCACAACAGCGGAATGCCGCAAAGAAATTTGCTGCCGAATGGGAAGGCAGAGGATATGAAAAGGGCGAAACTCACGCCTTCTGGATGGAATTACTGCAAACGGTTTGCGGAGTAGTTAATCCGGCACAGTTTATTACGTTTGAAAGTCAGGTCGCATTGGGTCATACCTCTTTTATTGATGCCTATATTCCTGAAACCAGGGTGATGATCGAGCAGAAAAGTAAAGATGTTGACTTGATGAAGCCCGCCAGACAGTCAGATGGTTCAATGCTCACCCCATATCAGCAGGCAAAAAGGTATTCTGATGAGTTGGAACTTTCCAGAAAGCCCCGGTACATTGTAGTCTGCAATTTTCAAGAATTCCACATTCACGATATGGAGCATCCCCACGATGCTCCTGAAGTGCTGAAACTATCTGATCTCTCCAAAGATTTTTACCGTTTGAGTTTTCTGACCGATGCCCACCAAGCCCGTATTGACCGGGAAAAAAATTTATCCATTGAAGCCGGAAAAATCGTGGGAGAGATCTACGATGCCATCCTCAAACACTATCACGATCCATCTGCTGAAAGTACACTTAAATCGTTGAATATGCTCTGTGTACGTCTGGTATTCTGCCTTTATGCCGAGGATGCAGGGATATTCGGTCCGAAAAATTTATTTTCTGATTATCTGACCCGGTTTGAAGCAAGAGATTTCCGGCGGGCATTGATCGATCTTTTCAAAGTGCTGGATACGCCGGAGGATAAACGTAAATCGCTGTATCTGGATGATGATCTGGCGATATTTCCGTATGTCAACGGCGGACTTTTTGCTGAAACGGATATAGAGATCCCGCAGTTTGATGATGAAATCAAAGAGTTGTTATTGGGTGAAGCCAGCAGGTTTGACTGGCGGGAAATCAGTCCAACGATTTTCGGAGCTGTCTTTGAAAGCACGTTGAACCCCGAAACCCGCCGTTCCGGGGGGATGCACTACACCAGTATTGAAAACATTCACAAAGTTATCGACCCGCTGTTTCTGGATGAGTTAAAAGCTGAACTTGAAGAGATTTTGAGCATCAAAACTGTCACCAACCGCAATAAAAAACTTTTTGCCTTTCAGGAAAAAATCGCCGGTTTGAATTTTCTTGACCCGGCGTGCGGATCGGGCAACTTCCTGACCGAAACGTATCTCTCTTTGCGTAAACTGGAAAACAAGTGTATCGAAACCATCAATGACGGCGAGACAGTTCTGGGCTTTGATGATGTGATCAAGGTCAGTATCGGGCAGTTTTACGGTATTGAAATCAACGACTTTGCGGTAACGGTTGCCAAAACCGCATTATGGATCGCCGAAAGCCAGATGATGAAGCAGACCGAAGACATCGTTCACATGGAACTGGATTTTCTGCCGCTGAAATCTTTTGCCAACATCATCGAAGCCAATGCCCTGCGGATCGACTGGAACACCGTTATCCCCAAAGAAAAGCTCCATTACATCATGGGAAATCCGCCGTTTGTGGGGGCAAGACTTATGTCTGCCGAGCAAAAAGCAGATTTGAATGAAATTTTTTCAGGAGTAAAAAATGCCGGCAATCTTGATTATGTAAGTTGCTGGTATAAAAAATCCGTAGAGATGATGCAAGGAAACTCAATTCGCACAGCATTGGTTTCCACCAACAGTATTTCACAAGGTGAACAAGCCGCATTGCTTTGGAAGCCGCTTTTTGAAATGGGAGTGCATATAGATTTTGCCCATCGCACTTTCCGCTGGGATAGCGAGGCAAATATAAAAGCTCATGTGCATTGTGTGATCATCGGTTTTTCGACAGCAGACAATGCCAAGCCCCAAATGATTTTTGACAGTCAGACAAGTCCGACAGGTCTGACATGTCGGACAATAAACGCCTACCTTGCCGATGCTCCCGATGTTTTTATCGAAAGCCGCAAACAGGTTCTGTGTAGTGTTCCCCCCGTTAATTATGGTAGTTTTGCACTGGATGACGGACATTACACTATCTGCGAGAGTGAGTACTACTCTTTAAAGGCAATAGACCCCAATATCGACATCTATTTACGCCCATTTCTCGGAGCAGCAGAGTTATTACACAATAAAACTCGATTTTGCGTATGGTTAAAAAATATATCTCCGGATGTTTTGAAAAAAAGTCCAGTAATATTGAGCAAAATTTCAATGGTACAAACATGGCGCCGCAATAGTAACCGTAAAAATACTGTTGAATTAGCAAACACTCCCACGTTGTTTGCAGAAATCAGGCAGCCGGATAAAATGTATTTAGCAATACCAACTGTATGTTCAGAAAAAAGACGTTATATTCCAATAGCATATTTAAATCCGGAAGTGATTGCTTCAAATCAATTATACATTATTCCCTCTGCCACTCTTTATCACTTTGGTATTTTAACCAGCATTGTTCATATGGCTTGGATGCGGGTTGTTGCAGGAAGATTGGAAATGCGTTACCGCTATTCTGCGAATATCGTTTACAACAACTTCCCGTGGTGTGAACCTACCGAAGTACAAAAAGCCGCCATTGAAAAGACGGCTCAAGCGATTCTTGATGCCAGAGCGTTGCATCCGGATTGCAGTCTTGCCGATCTTTACGATGAAGCAACTATGCCCCCGGAACTCCGCAAAGCCCATCAAGCCAACGATAAAGCCGTGATGAAAGCCTACGGCTACGCTCCAAGTATGACCGAGCCGGAAATTGTCGCCGATCTGATGAAACGCTATCAGGAATTGACGAAATAATAATAAACAGGGATTCCGGAATGCCGGAACCCCTGTTTATGTCAGTAAAAAAATCAACCCTGCTTTTTACGGCGGATACTTTCCACTTTTTTAGGACGGGCAACCGCTTCAATATCCAGTGGAATTCCTTCCAGCGGGAAACTTTCACGGATACGCTTTTTCAAAAATGCCAGATAATTGCCGGCAGCCGATTCCACCCGGTTGACAAAAAGTTTGATTTTTACCGGACGCAATCCCGCCAACGAGGCATAAAAAAGCTTAAGCGGTACTCCTTTTATCACCGGTGGCGGAGTATCTTCAAATGCTTTTGCAAGTACCCGGTTGAGCAATCCGGTGGTGATCTCGGTTTTTAAATTCTCATTGACCAGTGCCAATGCCTCTTCCAATTTATCCAGATCACGGCGTTCTTTAGCACTGATAAATGCCGCCGGAGCAAAACTCAAGCCCGGCAGAGTTTTGTAAAGTTCTTTGATAAGAGCTTCTTTTTTATCATCACACAAATCGCACTTATTGGCAACGATGATACAGGAACGACCGGATTGTTCGATAAGAGCCGCGATCTTGCGATCCTGTGCCGTAACTTTGTTGAATCCGGCTTCCAGTACCATAATCACCACATCAGCACGGTCAATAGCACTTTTTGCTCGCATGATGCTGAACATCTCAACCACGTTGTCAACTTTACCGGTCTTACGCAAACCGGCGGTGTCGACAAGCTGCACGGGGATCTCTTTACCATCTTTATCGTGGATGACAAATTCTATTTTGACCGCATCCCGGGTCGTACCGGCAATCGGGCTGGTCATCAAACGCTCCTCACCTATCAAAGCATTGACCAGACTTGATTTGCCCACATTGGGTCTGCCGACAATGGCGATATTCAAGCCGCTTTTCTTTGCAGCCTGTGCCACGGAAACATAACGGCACTTTTTCAATGCCGCCTGAATCAGGGCATTGATCCCGCCTTTGTGAGTACAGCAAATCGGATACACATTGCCGAAGCCCAATTGCGAAAACTCCGAAGCATAATCTTTCCACTGATCGTTATCACACTTATTGGCAGCAAGAAAAACCGGCTTATTCAACTGACGCACCCGACGTGCCACATCAATATCCAGAGGAGTCAAACCGCTCTGACTGTCGCAAACCATGATCAGGGCATCAGCGGTTTCCATCGCATACTGAGCCTGCTCGGTAATGCCGACATCCCAGAAATCAACATTCTTTTCGGTATCATCAAGCGTATTCAAACCACCGGTATCGACCAGGGTAAACATCTGTCCCTGAAAACGCACATCGCAGCTCACCCGGTCACGGGTAACACCGCTCATCTCATGCACGATGGCAAGTTTTCTGCCAACAACTGCATTAAAGAGACTCGATTTACCCACATTGGGTCTGCCGACGATGGCAATTACGGGAAGTTCGTTATTCAAATTATCTTCACTCATGATTTCTCACCGGAAAGAGTTGATCTGATCCCGCAATTCCAACGCGGCTTTTCCGGCGGCTTCAGCATAATCTTCGCCTTTGGAAGCGTAAATGATACCACGGGATGAGTTGACGATTATTCCGCATTTATCGGCAGTACAGCCGAATTTCACCACCTTTTCCACATCGCCGCCCTGGGCTCCGACACCCGGTACAAGGAAAGGCATTTCAGGACAAAGCTCACGGAGAGCTTTCAATTCTTCAGGATAAGTGGCTCCGACAACCAGAGCGGCATTTTTTGCACTATTCCATTTATCCCGCACCAAAAGAGCCACATGCTCATAAAGCGGGCGGCCGTCTGCAACCAGATTCTGCAAATCCCCGGAAAATTTATTGGATGTACGGCAGAGAATGATCACGCCTTTATCTTCATAATCCAAAAACGGTTTCACCGCATCAAATCCCATGTAGGGGTTGACCGTTACCGCATCAGCCTGATAACGCTCAAAAGCTTCTTTGGCATAATACTCGGCGGTGGAACCGATGTCGCCGCGTTTCACATCCAGGATCACCGGAACATCCGGAGCAACTTTTTTGATGTAAAGAATGCTTTCTTTCAGAGCTTCATCACAATCCTGACCGGCATAATAAGCCGCCTGCGGCTTGTAGGCACAAACCAAATCTTTGGTCTGATCGACAATGCGGCAGTTGAATTCATAAATCGCATCCGGACGGTTGCGGATACATTCCGGAAGTTTTCCAATGGCAGGGTCAAGACCGACACAGACCAGCGAGTTATTCTTCTGCATCGCTCCGGCAAGTTTTTCCATAAAAGTCATAATACAAATCTCCTGTATGTGAAAAATTGATTTTTAGAGTTTTTCTTATTATTAATATATACGGCGATAGGACTTTTTTCAAGGTTACAAGCATATTCAGGCAGAAAAACAAAAAAAATCATTGCAGCGAAGAGGTTTTTTAAAAAAAAGTTGATCATCGCTTGACAACTTCTGCGAAATGGATTATATTAGAAAACAGGTTGCGGGTGTAGCAAAACGGTTATGCTCCAGCTTCCCAAGCTGGCGACGCCGGTTCGACTCCGGTCACCCGCTCCAAATTTCTGCAAATAACATTATGGAGTGATGATGAAAAAGCTGCTTTCTTCCCTTTCTTTTGTTTTTGCGGTCATCATTTTTGCCGGTTGCCAAAGCTATAACAAACTTCCGTCTGAAGATATCGAAGTGCTTGATAAATATGCTGATACCATTGCTATTCTCCGCAATCCCAAAATCCCGGCAAACTCCAAAGAAAAATATGATGCCGCCAGATATCTGATAAAACACGTCGATCTGCATTTTACCCGCGAAACAAGAACGGTAAACAACCTTTTTTATTACCGGGATGCCCAGATAGATGGCTTGGATACGGAAACGCCGGTATTCACGTTCCTTTACCAGTACCGTAACAACAATGTCCGCATCCGTTTTTTCACCTGCCGCATGTTCATAACCAGAGTTGAAATCTCTGAAAAATGAATGATGAATTTTTTATGGCAGAGGCTTTGAAAGAAGCTCAAGCTGCCGCTATTGCCGGTGAAGTTCCCATCGGTGCCGTTGCAGTAAAAGACGGCATCATCTGTGCCAGAGCCAGAAACCGGGTCGAAGAACTGCACTCCGTATCTGCTCATGCAGAATTTCTTTTGCTCCATGAAGTTGAAAAAATCACCAACGATTGGAGAATGAGCGACTACACCTTTTACATCACCAAAGAACCCTGCCCCATGTGTGCTGGAATGTTGATCAATTCCAGAGTAAAAAGAGTCGTTTTCGGAGCAGTCGATCCGGCTTCCGGCGGAATGGGCGGAGCTTTTGACCTCAATCAGATCCCCGGTTTACTCTGGCATTGCGAAGTAAAATCCGGAGTGCTTGCAAATGAAGCATTAACACTCATCAGGGATTTTTTCCGCAAACGCCGCAAAGAAAAGTAAATGTCATTTGCTTTATCCGCACAATGAAGCTATATTATAAGGATGACATTTTTTGAATTTTAATCTGGAAGAACTTTATTATGGATGAACAAACAAAATCAATCGGCAAACGGCTTCATGAAATCCGTACGATTCTGGAAATTTCTGCCGCAGAAATGGCAGAATTGACCAATATGACCGAAACCCAGTATCTTGCCCGCGAAAGAGGAGAAGTCGATTGTCACTTTTCATTTCTTTACGATTGTGCCAAACGCTTCGGTGTTGACCTCAACTCGATCGTAACCGGTCAGACTCCGAAACTGAGCAACTATACCCTCACCCGTTCCGGCGGCGGTGTTGGCATTGAACGCAGTCACGAATTTAAATACCACCAGTTGGCATCCAGCTTCAAATCCCGCATGACGGAACCGCTTTTTGTGGTGGCAAAACCCCAGAGACCGGGATTGCCGATACCGCTTTCGACCCACCCCGGTCAGGAATTTGACTATGTTTTAAAAGGCAAACTTAAAGTCCGTATCGGCGATAAAACAGAAATTCTCGCTCAGGGTGACAGTTTGTATTACGACAGCAACATTCCTCACGGTATGGTCGCCGTCGAATGCGATGAATGTGAATTTCTCGCCATTCCGATCATGGGTGAAGCCAAAAAAGCAGAGGTCCCGACTCCGGTAAAGAGTATCGCTTCGATCGTCAATCCCAATGAAAAGCGGATTTGTCAGAAGTTTATGAAAGAAACTGTTGACGAAAACGGTCAGTTGGTCTCGTGCCGCTTTGAGTATCCGGAAAACTTCAACTTTGCATACGATGTGGTCGATGCTCTCGCTGTCAAATCACCCAACAAACTGGCAATGGCATGGGTCAGCAAAGATCATGTGAGAAAAGATTTCTCGTTTTTCGATATAGCTCTGGAATCCTGTCGTACCGCCAATTATTTCCAGCACCTCGGCATCAAAAAGGGTGACCGAGTCATGCTGGTAATGAAGCGGCATTATCAATACTGGTTCGTTGTCAATGCCTTGCACAGGATTGGAGCGATCGCTATTCCGGCAAGCAATCAGCTGCTGGTCAAAGATTTTGTCTACCGTTTCCAGTCAGCCGGTGTAAAAGCGATTGTCGCCACTGCCGATGGAGATGTGACCCGTTTTGTGGACGAAGCAGCTTCACAGTGTCCGGAATTGGAAACAAAAATCATCGTCAATGGCAAACGGGAAAACTGGCACGATTTCGATGCTGAATACGACAAATTCGGCGATACATTTACCCGTCCGACAGATCTTCTGGCAACCGATCCGATGCTGATGTTCTTTTCCAGCGGAACTACCGGATACCCGAAAATCGTCGAACACAGTTTCTCCTACCCGCTTGGTCATATCATGACTGCCAGATGGTGGCAATGCACCAATCCGAACGGATTGCACTTTACCATCAGCGACACCGGATGGGCGAAAGCAAGCTGGGGAAAAATTTACGGTCAGTGGCTCAATGAAAGTGCAGTTTTCGTGTACGATTTCGACCGTTTTGATGCGGCTGACATTATGGGACTTTTCAAGGAACACCATATTACAACTTTTTGTGCCCCTCCGACGATGTACCGTTTCTTCATCCGTGAAGATCTTTCAAAATACGATTTATCCAGCATTGAACATGCCTGTATTGCCGGAGAAGCACTCAATCCGGAAGTATTTCAGCAGTTCTACAAAGCAACCGGCTTGAAAGTGATGGAAGGTTTCGGTCAATCAGAAAGTCCGATCATGCTGGGCAACCTTTTCGGAATGACTCCAAAACCCGGTTCAATGGGCAAACCGACACCGGCATTCCCGATCGAATTGGTCGATCCCGATGGTAATCCGGTGGAAGACGGTGAAGTCGGTGAGATCGTGGTAAAAACCGAACCGGATCAGATTTGCGGTCTTTTCCGTGGCTATTACCGTTCAGAGGATAAAACCGCTGAAGCATGGTACGATGGAATGTATCACACCGGTGACACAGCATGGCGGGATGAAGATGGATACTACTGGTATGTCGGCAGAACAGATGATGTTATCAAATCATCCGGCTACCGTATCGGACCGTTTGAAATCGAAAGCGTCATTATGGAAATGCCCTATGTGCTTGAGTGTGCCGTAGTCGGTGCCCCCGACGAGATCCGCGGTCAGGTCGTTGAGGCATATATTGTTTTGACCAGAGGAACAGTCGGTACCGAAGAGATGAAAAAAGAGATTCAGGAGTATGTAAAAACTCATACTGCTCCTTATAAATACCCCCGCAGAATCGAATTTGTGGAATCTCTGCCAAAGACTACCAGCGGCAAAATAAAACGCAATGATTTGCGGCTTCTGGCGGCCCAGGCGGCGGCAAAATAAAAAATATTCAAAAAGTCCCGGAAACAACGGTTAATCGTTTCCGGGACTTTTATTTTTCTTTCAGATAAAGCGCATTCCGACCAATTGCCACGAATTATCTTTTCGGCCGAAAAGCAGCTGCATCAACTGTTCATGTTCAATACTTTTCCCATCCCTGCCCATACGCTGAAACTTAACTGCAAAAAAGAGATTGGAAAACAACGGGGTATCAAGTTTACCGAAATGCCGGTAAGAACACAACTTTCCATGATTTTTGATAAGCTCTTCCCGGGAAGAACGGAATAAATCAGCAGATTTTTCATCACTGTTTTCCCCGGAGGCAATGGCAAAATCAGAATAATTTCCGGAAATCACCGCCTGCACCACCAGGCTGCCGATCTCAACGACTTCCAACTCATCAACACCATTACCCGGAGTTTGTAATTCTATACTTTTACATCCGGCAGCAATAAAGAATAAAAGAATCGCAGATAAAAATATTTTATTCATTTTATCACCATTGATTTTACGGTTTGGGATAAGTTTTCGTAATATTGCTGCGGGGATTTTCTTCAGGAGAAGCCCAGTTGCATTGACCGACAACAATCAACTCCGAATTTTTCACACTTTTTGACTTTGTGGAGAAAAGATACCCCAATACCGGAATATCTGACAACCACGGAATACCGGTAGATGAATCACTTACCTCTTTTTTATTCAATCCGCCGATCACAAAAAAACCTTCTCCGGAAAACGGCAATGAAACCGTCTGCGTAACCACATTACCCTGCGAAATCCGTGGAGCTCCATTGGATTGAAAACCGATAAGACTGGTATTCTGCAAAGTCACATCAAAGCGGCACTCTTTCAATCCGACAACAGCATTGGATATTTCCATAGAAAAACCATAACCTCCGGATTTCTGAACTTGCAAAGCATTGCTCTTGCCGACCGGAATGTCTGCAGTATCAGTTCGATCCGGATTTTTACCGGTAACAACTTCACCGATCATCTGGGAGAGCAATTCATAAAATCCGACGCCCATTTCCGGAGTTCCGGTCGTTCCGGCAAGCGGAGCAGAAGAATCAGAATAAAATATCTGGGTTGTACGGCTGAATTTTCCGGAAGTATTGTTACGGAGCGTTAAAGTACCGGAATGCAGAATATGAGCTTTGCCCTTAGTTGCCAGAAAATCGAGATAACGGGTATTCCAACGGGGATTGAAGTTGTAAAAACTGCTTCTTTCTGAACCGTAACGGCGATTCAGATTTCCGGCAACTCCATAAACTGCCGCCCAGTTATTACGGTATCTGCCGCCCACAGAAAAGAAATCTGTTCCCTCATTATTTTTCCAGCTCTGGAAATCAATGCCGATCCTTTCATCATTTTCAGCATAAACTTCATACACTTTGACAGCGATGGTGACTTGCGGAATCGGGACATCGTATTTAGCCAGTAATTTGGCAATATTGTCGCAGGAGTAATTTGAAACATCAAAAATCAGCCAGTTCAGAGTGTTATCAACCGTCACCAAATCCTGCCCCTGCCACAATTCGGTGGCATCCTGAATATTCATGCCGACATTCTGGATAAGATTCTGCAGATTTATTGCCGGAACAAATTTCGGCATATAAATAAACATCTGGGAACCGGTGCCAAGAGAATTCAGATCCGGATGATCCAGCATTTTTACAATTGAATCAATCCCCATTCCTCCCGGATTATCCTTGAACCGGTACTCTTCGGCACTGACAATCAACAAACCGGTGCCGTCGACATATTTCAAACACTCTACAGCTGTATTGCTGCCGAGCTGTGCAGCCGGATTATATCCTGGTTGAGCTGCAATTGAATTCAAAGCCACATTGGAAACTGTCGCCATGACCGGAGTATTGACAGTATTTCCCGGATAATTCTGGATCAGAGAGGTGTTGCCAACTCTTTTTGCCTGCACGATCTGCCGCAGATAATCTCTTATTTCATATGCATCTACATATTTGAGCAAATAAGATTTGGTTATCACCCGCGGATCGTTATTATCTCTTATAAAATGTACCACATTGGTCTCCGGTGAAACCTGAACCAGAAGCTGAGCTTCGACTCTGGTTCCATCGTAACCACCGGTGTTTCCGTTATTACTGTCTCTGGGAATCCCGGCGACTTCAACTGCTGCAAGCGGAAAAACAAAAAATGAAAAAAATATAAGAAAGAAAATATTTTTCATCAGATGACCTCATTACTTTAATTTGAATAACTCACCATTGACCAGTTTTTCAGGTTTGGCACTGTTGAGTAATTTCGCGGTAACAGCAACATATACTCTTGTATTTTCTCTGACCGTGGTAACTGTACTGAAAAGATAACGTAAAACCGGAATTTCAGAAAGCCACGGAACGCCGATTGATTGTTCGACTTCACTGCTCTTATCCCACCTGCCGAGAATAACTTCTTTATTCAAGGGGATCAGCATATTTCCATTAAGCTGACTTACTTCGATCAATTCGGCTCCGACATTATTGCGTTCAACGACAGCGGCCGATTGTAATTCATAAGAGAAAAAAAGTGTTCCCGGCAAATTATTGAGTTCACCCGGGGTATAATCCGGCACCTCAAAAGCTTCACTTGACGGATAAGGTGTCTGGGGCACACCATAATGAATATTCACTATCGGTGCGGTGATTTTAATATAGCTGTGATAAACGCCCTCTTCAGCACTCAAAGAACTATCAGAAACCCGCATTTGATCATTATTTTCTTTGATTATATTCTGCTGAACCGGATTGAAGTATATAGCACTTGAATTAGTATTGCTGTTGGAAACGGTCAAAGAAGCTCTATTGGTAATCTCCGCCTTGCCATTTTGCTGAAGCATCCGGATAAAACTGGCATCAAATTGCGGAGCAAAAAAGAAACCGCCCATCGGACCGCTGGCTGCCTGCAATGCAGAACTTCCGGCAGAACTTAACCCGAAAGCATCAAACCCGGTTTGAAAAATATTCATTCCCGGACCATTTTTCCACGCCAGAAACTCTATTCCCAAATCCCGCATGGTACTTTCCCTGACTTCAAACATGGTAAATTCCAATGTCACTTGCGGTGCCGGACGGTCAAGAAAACCGAGAAATTGATAAATATAAGAGGTGTTGGATGCGTTATCTTTCCAATAGATCTGGTTGCTGTTTGCATCCCACGCGTAAATCGCACCGGCAGGTCCCTCACCTATCACCGATTGGATCATTACATTGACAATATCTTCACCGGAACGATACAATGGACGGTAAACTGCCCGGGTTATACCGGTACCCTGAATGATTTCACCGGGAACTTTTCCGGAAATTTCCACTTTCCGGTCAGCTTTGGCAATGAAGTCATCAACATAGCCAATCATCTTTTCCGGACATGTAACTGTCAGTAGCTGTTTATTATTCCCGTATGTGATACTGTTTACAACACTGTTGATATTATAACGCATCACGATTCCTGATACGAAAGGTATAAGATCATTTGCCTGAGCATATTTCAGCGTATAGATCTTGGAAACCATGTAATCCTGTGCATCATCCTGAATGAAATGCAGCTTACGCGTTCCGCCGGGCGGATCTGTTTCTGCTGCAACCGACACGGACGGTGACAACAACATCAGAAAACAAAATAACCGGAATAAAGAAAAATTTTCCCACATAGACAGATTCCTCCTCTTTTAGCCAATGCGGATACAACATTCGCCGGCCTCCTCCTGCCGGCATTCAAGGAATCAATCTAAGCGGAAATTAAAAAAAATCAAGTCATCAACGCGGTACAACTGCCCGCATTATCCACTCGCCATTCAAAAACTCGCCATTCAAAGCACTGCGGCCATATTGCCGCTGACAATCATACAATGCATAAACTGCTCCGCCGGAAACAGATTTTACCCGTAATTCAACCATACCGTCAACCACCGGGATTTTTACAGCAATCATCCGCCGGTCACTCTTATTCGGCGGTATTTCAGGAAAAGAAAATTTACAAGGAATTCCATTGACCGTAAATTCGACATCCACCGCCTCTACCGATGCCAGCATAATTCCGAGCTGAATAAATCCGGAAACATTTTCCGGAGAAAACTTTTTCACCATCACCATTTCCGGCTGCAGCTGCATGTAACGCCATCCACCGAAAGGATATGGACCATAATCAAAGCAATGAATATTTTCCCCCTGCATATCCAGCACGATACCATCCGGATATATCCAGCGATTTATCGCCGGTTCCAGATCACGGTATCCATCGTAAGCAGCAGCGGAAAAAAAACACCCGAGCAGAGCAAAGATTGCAATACGGCAGCTATTGATAAAACGCTTATCCTTCGGAGAATTCCGGAAAATGTTCCACCATGCAATCAATACTCCTCCGGCAAACAATGTCAGAAACGGGATCACCGGAGCTTTAAAACGCGAAAGAATGTAAAATACCACGACCGCAATATAAAACGCCAGAGTAAAACCGTAAAGCATCAAAAGCTGAATATCTCTTTTCTTGAATACTTCTCCAAGAAAGAATAGTATTCCGGAAATACCGAGGGCAAAAATAAAATGGTTTCTGCCAACCGGCAAATACCGCAAGATACAAGATGCCCCGATACCATCATATTCCAGAGAAACATTATTGGGAATTTCCCTGCCATCCCAAAAAAGCAGTGCTTTACGGAATTGTAATTCAAGAAATGCCGTCGGATCATCACAGAACCATTGCCACATCTGCACCGGCACAGAACGGGCATACTCTCCGGATGTATTATCCATCATACGACGGTATGATTCCGGATAAGCCATTGCTCCGGCAGTGCTGCCCGGGGCTCTGCCGCCGGCGGGAGCTTCCGGCGTATTTCCCAGTGCCAGAACCGGATTGGCTGCTGTTGAAGGTCCAGAAAAATGTCCGAGAGCGAAAGTATTATGGAGTACAAATGGTAATTGAATAATCAATAATGCGGTAAAAAACAAGAATAAATGAAAAAACGTCACCTTCCAATTCAATAATTTTTTACGGTAAATAATGATCATACCGGCAATTATAACCGGCACGATCAACCATACATTTCCTCTGGTAAGAATCGATATACCGGCAATAAGACCGACAACCAGCCAACTGATCCAATTTCTCTTTTCCATCGCCACCAAGGTAGCAGAAAAGAGCAGTATCAAATGAAATGTCTGCAATGTTTCATTTTGGCAGAATGGCACATACAGAATCAATGAAGAAGATACTGCCGTCAATCCGGCTGCAATCAATCCGGCTTTTTCTGAAAAAACTTTTTTCCCGCACCAGCCGATCAAAAAAACCGTGGCAGCACTTAAAAGAGCCTGTATTGTGATCCAAACAACCGGAACACCTCCACCGATCCAGTTGCACAAAACCAGAAAAACAGCGTAATAATACGGCTGATAATAAAATGTTTCCGGAAAATCACCTCGGGCACACTCCCTGCCCAACTTCATATACGTTGCCAGATCACTGGTGGATAAAGGAGCAAGCACATTATTTACTCCATCGGCAGCAGATGCCATTTCCCATGAAGAAATCAACCGCAGTACCAGTGCAATAAAAGTAATTATCCAAAGAAATTTGATAAAAAAACCGCCGGATTCAACACTTTCACCGGCGGTCTTGTCTATTCTTTCCTGAACCATCAGACGGTCATCAGCTCTTTTTCTTTGGCAGCATACATCGCATCGACTTTGGCGATATAGCTATCGGTGGTTTTCTGCACATCATCCAGCATTTTCTTGCGTTCATCCTCAGTCAACTCACCATCTTTTTCAAACTTTTTGACAGCATCATTGGCATCACGACGGATATTACGCAGAGCAACTTTCGCATCTTCGGCACTGGCTTTAGCTTGTTTGCTCAACGCTGTACGGCGTTCCTGACTGAGTTCAGGAATCGGAAGTTTCAAAGTTTTTCCATCGCTCATCGGAGTAATACCGATACTGCTGGAAAGCAAAGCTTTTTCAATCGCTTTAACAGCAGTCGCATCCCACGGCTGGATCACCAGCAAACGGGGTTCCGGAGCGGTAATACCGGCTGCATCACGGATACGGGTCTGGGTTCCATAATATTCAAAGGTAATATTTTCCACCAGTGCAGGAGAAGCTTTCCCGGTACGGATTGCCGCGAAAGCAGTAGCAAGAGAATCCTCTGTTTTCATCATATTCTCTTCAAGAGTATCCAAAAGAGTGTCTACAGTATAAGCCATTTTTCAATTTCTCCTCAAATTCTATTGTTATTATTTTTCATTTTCAACCGGTTCTTCCGCCAATCCGGCAAGACGGAGCTTCAGTTCTTTTTTTCCGATGGTACGCAATGCACAAATGGCAGCTTTCGCATTTGCCCGGGGGGCAACTTTGCCGACCTCCCACAAACTGACAGTATGACCGGAAACTCCGACCAAAGCAGCAAATTTCCCCTGGGAAAGTTTCAATTTTGTACGGATTTTGACAATTCCTGCAGGAGTAAGACGCAGCTTTTTGCTCTCTTCCTTATCAACAACTGAAACAACAGTTTTATCTTCTGAAACAGGGATGCTTTTACTTAATGAATTGAGTTCCTTTCTCAACTCAGCGATGATTTTGCGTTGATCACTGATTTGCTTGGCAAGCGGCAGCAAAGCCGCCTTTAATTCCTTTCTGGCAAGCCTGCGGATTTCATCACTCAGCACCTGTTTAATGTCGGGCATAATATTTCTCCATTTATTATTTACCTATTGTTGCAAGGTGAATTTACAACATCTTTGTTAATGTAACTTGAAATATGCTTTTTTTCAAGCAATAAAAAAAGTTTTTTTCATAAATAGCGTTTTTTTTATCGAAGTAGGTGAAAAAAACTTGAAAACTCCCTTTTCGGGTGTATATTCCTCTTGACAAAATAATGAATGTAAAATATAAACCAACGGAAATTTGAAAAAAATGAAAATTACAGTTATAGGTGATGGAGCATGGGGAACTGCCCTTGCTCTGAATATGCTCAGTAATGGTCATACCGTACAAATCTGGGGAGCATTTCCAGACTACCTGAACGAAATGCATTCAAGAAGAGAAAACTTCAAATTTCTTCCCGGAGTTGAATTACCGGAAAATCTTGGATTATGTGCCGATCTGCATCAGGCAATTTCCGGTCAGGATATGCTTCTGCTCGCCACGCCGACCCAGTTCCTCCGCAATGTCTTAAAAAATATGGCTCCGGCATTTGATAATTCTATCCCGGTGATAAACGTTGCCAAAGGTATTGAGGTAAATACATGGAAGCGGATCAGCGAAATTGTTGCGGATGAACTTGGCAGTGTTGATTTCATCGACCTTTCCGGTCCCAGTCATGCCGAAGAAGTTTCCAGAAAGGTGCCGACAGCAGTTGTCGCGGCAGCAGAAAACATCAACTCGGCACAGGCAGTTCAAAAATTGATGATGAATGAAAACTTCCGGGTTTATACCTCCAATGATGTTGTCGGTGTTGAACTCGGCGGGGCATTAAAAAATGTCATGGCGATTGCCGCCGGTATTATTGATGGAATGAAACTTGGCGATAACCCCAAAGCCGCCATGATGACCCGTGGAATTTCTGAAATGGGCAGATTGGGAGAAGCTCTGGGCGGTCAACGTTCGACATTTGCCGGATTGAGCGGTATCGGAGATTTGATCGTAACCTGCTGCAGCGGTCACAGCCGCAACCGTCATGTCGGCGAAGAACTCGGCAGAGGAAAGAGCATGGATGAGATCCAGCAGGCAATGGGGATGGTCGTTGCCGAAGGTGTTCCGACTGCAAAAGGTGCCAGAGCGTTGGCTCTGAATCTGGGAGTGGATACTCCGATAATCAATGAGATCTACCGGATAATCTATGAAAAACGGGCTGTTCCAGAAGCGGTCAAAGCCTTGATGAGTCGTGACGCAAAACCGGAAGAGTGAAAATGAACCTTTCTGTATCCACCAATATCATAACCAGTTCCGGTGATCCGGAAAATTCGCTGCGTCTTATCAGTGAAGCGGGTTTCACTCATCTTCTCTGGAGTCATCACTGGAATACCGATTTTGCCTACGGTAAACATGAATTGTCTGCAATCAAAAAGATGCTGAAAACTTATAATTTGAAAGTGCAGGATATTCATGGCTGTGCCAATGCAGAAAAAAGCTTTTTCTCACCGCTGGAATATCAACGCAAAGCAGGAATAGAATTGATAATCAACCGGATGGAAATGATGCAGGAATTGGAAGCATCCGGAGTCCTTGTCATGCACCAACCGCGAATAAAAACCGACTCATCCCCGGCAGAAATCTCTTATAAACGCCGTCAATTTGCATCACTTTTACGCAGTATGGATGAATTGATTCCGATTCTTGAAAAATATAAAATCCGTGTTGCTCTTGAAAATATGCCGGGGGATACCTGGGAGTTTCAACGTCATCTTCTTGACAATTATCCCGTGGAATTATTCGGATTCTGTTTTGATTCCGGTCATGCAAATATTGAGTTGCGCAACCAGCTTGATGATTGTTATGAATACCGCTCAAGGATCATTGCCTTGCATCTGCACGACAACAATGGTAAAAAAGATCAGCACACCTCGCCATTCACCGGAACTCTGGATTGGGAAAAAACGGCAAAAATAATCCGTGAGTCAGGATATTCAGGCATCTTGAATTTTGAACTGCATATCAAAGATTCAACTTTCATGGATAACAACTATTCGCTGAATGAACTTCCGGAATCCGTGGTAAAAGCATTTCTGGATGATGCTTTTTGCCGGTGCAGCAAATTTGCCGGGATGTGCGGCAAATGAAAAAAAAAGAGAAATTACAAAAGATCCACGATCTTCTGTTTGACGCATACGGCGAATGCAGTTGCCCATTGAAACACGATTCGCCATTTCAACTGCTCGCAGCTGTCATGCTTTCTGCACAATGCAGGGATGAAAGAGTTAATATGATTACTGAAACTCTTTTTTCCGTTGCTCCGGATGCATTATCTATGAGCAAAATGCCGGTAGAGGAGATTGAAAAAATCATTCATCCATGCGGCTTATCCGGCAGCAAGAGCCGAAATCTATCTGCCAGTGCTGCAATGATCGTCAATAAATTTGCCGGTACTGTTCCTCAAACAATGGATGATCTGACCTCCCTGCCCGGAATCGGCAGAAAAAGTGCAAACGTAATACTCGGTAACTGTTTTGATATTCCAGGATTCCCTGTCGACACTCATGTAAAACGATTGCTCAACCGGCTGGGAGTGACAACCAGCAGTGATCCGGAAAAAATCGAAGCAGAAGTAAACGCTTTTATTGCCCCTGAATTGTGGACAAATTTTTCTCATCTGCTGATCACTCACGGCAGAATCATCTGCCATGCAAGGAAACCGGAATGTGAAAAATGCGTACTTTCTCAGCTGTGTTCAGAAAACAAAAAATCACATAAGTTGACAAGCCGTTAAATCCGGGATATATTAAGTAAATCACCAAGAAAAGAAAACCGTTTATGAGTTCATTAAAACACAAATTCCGACAGATAAAAAAACTGCCGAACTGGGTCTACTGGTTTCCGGCAACGCTGTTGAAACTTTCATTCAAGCTGCTTTACAGAGTTGAGTTGATCGACCCTGACAAAATCACAAAAGATCCGCAAGGACTGGTCTGCATCACCTGGCACAACCGTCTGCTTTTCGTATGTATGCCATTTTCAAAAAAGGCATTACATAATACATCTGCAGTAATCAGTGCCTCACGAGATGGTCAATATCTGGCTGATTTCATGAAATTTTTCGGCATAGAAGCTCTCCGCGGCTCATCCAGCAGAAAAGGAGCCAATGCCATGCTCGGAGCGATCCATCAAATCGAAGCAAACCGCAATGTAGTCTTTACCCCTGATGGTCCCAGAGGTCCGAAATACCATATAAAAAATGGTCCGGTCGCAGTAGCATCAAAAACCGGAGCATTACTGGTCCCTTTTGTTTTGAATGCATCCCGATACTGGAAATTGAAAAGCTGGGATGAATTTCAAATTCCGAAACCATTTGCAAAACTGCAGATAATTGTCGGCAAGCCGATTGCAATTCCGCCGGATCTGAACACTGAAGAGATGGAAAAATACCGCCTTATTGCTGAAAACTCATTAAAAGAAATCACTTGCGATCAGGAGTGACCGGAGCAGTCACTGCATCATCAATATTGCTCCGGTCAAGGGTAAATTTCACCCCGCAGCAGAAAAGCTGAAATATTCCCCATACAAAGATGATCAGCACAAATACTCTTGCGGTTTTGAGAATACTGCCGCTTTGTTTTCTTATCGCGGCAAAACGTACACCGCTCCACACCGCAGCAACAAGCACCAGATCGCACAAACCGAGGATGTAAATATACTGAACTCCATCAGCGGGAATTTCACCGCCGAAACACGAAGCGATTCCATCTGCTATCAAAAGCGGCAGACATGCGATGAGCCAGAGGAAATTTACCGCAAAACCGTTAACGCTCGGATTACGCAGAGAAAAATCCCCGCAAAGAGCAACGGCAGCGGAAATAATTATCACCAGTACACAAGCAATCACAGCTTTATCAAACTGCCATGCTGCACGACGGAACTTCTCACCATTTCTGCGACGTGGTGTACCATCGGAAAATTTTTTGATTTTTTTTGCCATTTTACCGTCTCCTTGAACTGCGGGGGGCTCCGATATCGTGAACCAGCCGATAAGTAACAAATCCGATTATCACCATAACCACCACCAACGCCGCATACGCATGCGGCCACCAGATACCCTCGGTCATCATCGTAAATTCCGACATGCCGCCGATACCGGTAATCACAGTAAGAGGCATAAAAACGATATTGATAACAGCCAGATACTTCATTATTGTAGAAAGGTTGTTACTGGCGACAGAAGTACGGGCATCGGACATATTTTCCAATGTTTCAGCATAAATTTTCGCCAGATTATCACACTGCTTATTCTCAATGCCGATATCTTCAAGAAACTCAAGTTCTTCGGTTTTGAACCCGATTCTGGATGCATCGTTGCGGAGTTTATCCAGAAGCAGCTGATTGGCACTGGTTGCCGATTCATAGTAAGTCAAACTTTTTTTCAACGAAAACACGTTGACCAGAGATTTATTGGTAACAGCATATTCTATTTTCTTTTCAATCTCATCAGAAATATTGTGGATCAAACGCAAATGCTGCAAAAAGTGCTGGGTTGCATGATAAAGAAGACGCAGCAGCACTCCTGCCACACTGTTTCCCCGTAAAGGCATACGCCCGTGTTTGAATAAAGATGTCTGTTCTGACTGAACTACAATTATCCTGTCTCTGAAAAGGAATGCACCAAGAGAAGATACCCGGAAAGCCATGCGTCTTTCCACCTCGATATCTCTCGGCCGTTTCATAATCACTGCCACATGATTACTCTCATACTCCACACGGCTTATTTCATCTTCGTCAAGAGCTGAATTGAGAGTATGTTCATCAATTCCGCACTGCTCAATGAGATAATAACGCTCTTCATCAGTGGGACAACTGTATACCTGAATCATCCCCGGCTGCCCTTCCGGACACCGGATAACTCTGCCGTCGTTAAGATCGTAACACTTCAACATTTAAAATTCCTCCCGCGGTAATTCGGATTCAAGAGGAACACGCAAGTGCAAGCTCCGGCAATGCTTTCAAAGGGGAACAAACGGTAAGCGATCTATCATTTTGCTTATTTCAGCAGACCTTTGGCGGCTGAAATGATTCCCCGCATGACGGAGTTGCACTCTCGAGGTCCAGGATCGTCGATACTGCCCATAAAAAATTCAGCCTCATATTAACCAAAGTTCAAAAAACGACCCTTCCCGCAAAACGGGAAGCTGACATTATGATAAAATAGCATATAAAAAAAGTTTTTTCAACCCTTGATTACTGGAAATTTGCATTTTTATTGTTAACGGGATATAGTATGCAGCGACAAAATGGAAAATTATTCCGGAGGGAAAAAAAATATGCTGTGCGACAAATGCAAAAAGAAAGAAGCAACAGTTCACATAAAAGAGTTTCACAACAATAAATGTACCGATCTGCACCTCTGTCAGGAGTGTGCCGGCAAACACGGACCGGCTGAGCTGCTTTCCGGTTTGGGATTCAATCTGGCAGATGTGTTGATGAATGTGGATAAAATTGCTTCCCATCTCAATCCGGCAAACAACGGAAAAGAAAACAGCCTGATTTGTCCGGCTTGTAAGTGGACAGCTGAAAAAATTGCAAAAAATGATGGCAAATTGGGATGTCCTGAGTGTTACAAAACATTTTCATCCCTGATCAAAAATGCGATTGCTCAAGTTCAGAAAGGATCTTTTCATCTTGGTAAGCGTCCGCAGGGCATGGAAAAGACATCCCCTGCTCTCAAACGCCGGGAATTGGAAGATCTGAAAAAAGAACTTCAAAAACTCATTTCCTCAGAAGAATACGAGGCAGCAGCAGTATGCCGTGACCGGATAAATATGCTCCAGCAAGAGCTGGATGCCGGAATGGAGGAAGAAAAATGATCACAACTCCCATCGACCGTCTTTTGAAAAATCCGGTAAGTTTTCTTGATGATTCCGGTCCGGATGATGATATTGCCATATCCAGCAGAATCCGTTTGGCAAGAAATATAAAAGGGTATCCATTCCCGTCTGCGGCATCTGAAAGCAGCTTGCAGGAAATCTCTTCGCTTGTCACCAGTGCAGCCGGTGAAATAAGTGCCCTCGGCGGCAAAGAGATGATGCATTTTCTTCCGGAAAAACTTTCGGAAATCGACCGCCAGCTCCTTCTTGAACGCCGTCTGGTCAGCCCGGATTTCATCAGAACTCCGGAAAACCGGGCTCTTTTTGTCTGCCCCGGCGAAGGATGCTCATTAATGGTCAATGAAGAAGATCAGCTGCGGATACAAACGATCCGTCCCGGATTTCAGTTGCAGGAAGTCTGGAAACATATCACCGGAATAGATAATGAACTTGGCAAACATCTGGAATATGCTTTCGATGATCAACTGGGATTTTTGACCAGTTGCCCGACCAATGTCGGGACCGGCATGCGGGCATCTGTAATGCTGCATCTGCCGGGATTGGTTCTGACCAATCAGATCGGTTCCACAGTTCACGGCATCGGCAAACTCCGGCTGGCTGTTCGCGGGATTTTCGGTGAAGGATCTGAAAATTGCGGCAATCTTTACCAGATATCCAACCAGTGTACCCTCGGGGAAAGCGAACCGAAGATCATAGAGGGATTATCGTTAGTGATCAAGCAACTGATAATGCAGGAAAAATATGCCCGGAGAAATCTTCTGGAAACAGACCGTTATGCGATTTTGGATAATGTCGGCCGCTCTTTCGGATTATTACGGCACAGCTATAAAATATCTTTTGAAGAAGCGATGAATAGCCTTTCCGGATTGCGGATCGGTGTCGACATGGGATTATTCACCAACCTGGATATCCACCGGGTAAATGAATTATTTATTGCCATAGGTCCGGCTCATCTGCGCAAGAATCATCCCGGGGAACATACAGACGAAGAACTGGATATTCTGCGTGCAGCATGCTGCAGAAAACTGCTTTCTTGATAAAAAAAACAGTTTTTTGCAGTATATTCACTTGAAAAACAGCCGGGAATGTATTAAATTAGGTTCAAGACATCCCGGATTATGTTTCTCGATCCGGTCTTAACAGTTGTTTACCCCTAATTCCATATGTTTTTATCTGCATTTTCTGCAGTGATTCAAATGGGTTTTTCAGGAAAATTTCTATGATTCTCGGTATCACCGGCGGGTTTGGTTGCGGCAAAAGTTCTGTATTGCGTTTTTTTGAATCCCGTTCCTGGTTCGTTATGGATGCAGATGAAGTCTGCCGCAGTTTTTATGAAAGCAGAAAACCGGAGCTGATGAAGTGCATCCGGAGTAATTTCGGCGATGATCTTTTTGATGCAGCCGGTCAGGTAGACCGGAAAAAGCTCGGAGAAATCCTTTTCCGGAGTCCGGAAAAAATGAATTTGATCACACGGGTGATATATCCACTGCTGACAGAAAAAATCATGCAGTCGATTAATGACTGCAGAGAAAAAAAAATAAATGGAGCTTTTGAATTACCTCTGCTCTATGAAGCCGGATTCGAAAATTGCTTCGATCAGATATTGGCTGTTTGGATACCGCATGATCTGCGTAAAAAAAGATTGCTTGGAAGAAATTTTTCTCCGGATGAAGTTGATCGCAGAGACCGCATGCAGATACCGGCTGATAAAAAATTAGAGAGAGCTGATTTCGGAATTATAAACAGTGGTTCTCCGGATGAATTATTCAGCCAGCTGAAAATCATTGCAGATAAATTGGAAAATATGCAGAAATAATTTATATACAGTACAGAAACGAAAGGTTTTATTGATGGACAACAAAGAAGAACTTTTTTCCGCACAGTCAACCGATGCAGTTCCGGCAGAGAACACCCAGAATCCCCCTGCTCCCAAACGGCGCGGACGCCCCCGCAAAAATCCTTCTGCAGCCGAACCGGTCATCATTCAGGAAGAAATCCCGGCAATCATTGCCGAAACTGCTGCAGCTGAAAAGAATCCCGCAAAAGAAACAAATAAGCATCTGCATGCTGAAAAATATGACCATAGCAAAAATGCAACAGAAATCCCCCAGCCGGATCCGACAGCGGTATATGCCCCGGGGGTTGTTCAAACGCCTCCGGTCAATAATGATGAAGATTTTATGCCTGCTGTTGTACCGCCGCCGCAAGCTCCTCCCCAACCGGCATTTCAGGAACCAAGAGAGCAGCGGCAGAATAACAATCACCAGAATAATAACAACAATCACAACAACAATAATAACGGCAACCGCCGTGACCGTTTCCGGAAAAATAAAAACAACCGGAATAATCACCGCAACAGTGATCACAACGACTTCAATGAAGAAGATCTGCCCCCCGTTGATCCCAACGCTCCGGTGATCAATATCACCGATCTGCAGAATAAGTCGATCGTGGAATTGGCAGCAATGGGTGCAGAACTCGGCATCGAAGGTATCGGAGCATTGGAAAAATCAACTCTCATCTGCGAGATCCTCCGTGCAAATGCAGAAAAATGCGGTCAACTCTACGGCAGCGGATATCTGGAAGTGCTGCCGGATGGCTTCGGATTTCTGCGTTCACCGGCATACAGCTATCTGCCCTCATCTGAAGATATTTACTTGAGTCCTTCGCAAATCAAACGTTTTGCTTTGAAAACCGGCGATTTTATCACCGGACAAATCCGTACCCCGCGTGAAAAAGAACGTTTCTTTGCCATGCTAAAAGTGGAATCAATAAATAATGATTCACCGGAACGCAAGAAACAAATCATTCCTTTCAACTCTCTTGAACCTTATTTCCCGACTCAGCGTCTTTTGCTGGAAAGAGAACCTCAGGAATATTCGACCCGCGTGGTTGATCTGGTAACTCCCATCGGGAAAGGTCAGCGTGGTTTGATCGTTGCACCGCCCAGAACGGGTAAAACTGTTTTGCTGCAGAAAATTGCAAAAAGCATCCGGGCAAATAATCCGGAAGTGACCTTGATTATCCTGCTTATTGATGAGCGTCCGGAAGAAGTGACTGATATGGAAAGAAGCATCGATGCAGAAGTCGTCAGTTCAACCTTTGATGAACCGCCTGAACGTCACGCCCAGGTAGCCGAAATGGTCATTGAAAAAGCCAAACGGATGGTCGAATACGGCAAAGATGTAGTGATTCTGCTTGACAGTATCACCCGTTTGGCACGGGCATACAACACCCTGCAGCCGCATAGCGGAAAAATTCTCACCGGTGGTGTTGACGCCACAGCTCTGCACAAACCGAAACGCTTTTTCGGAGCCGCCCGCAATATCGAGAATCATGGCAGTTTGACCATTATTGCAACTGCTCTGATTGAAACCGGAAGCCGTATGGATGATGTTATTTTTGAAGAATTCAAAGGTACCGGCAATATGGAACTGCACCTCGACCGCAATGTTTCCGACCGCCGCATCTATCCGGCGATCAATATTGAAAAATCAGGAACCCGTAAAGAAGAATTGCTCCTGCATCCTGATGAACTTGGAAAAATCTGGCTGCTGCGTAAAGCAGTAAATGGCGTTCCATCTGCTGAAGCAATGGAAATGGTTCTTGGAAGATTGAAAAAGTGCCAGAGTAATGTTGAATTTCTGATTTCTCTGCAGCCGGAACGTTAATTTTACTGACAAGGAAATTCTGATTATGGGAAAAAAGAAAGAGTCAGCCACATTTTTCTGGTGGTTGTTGTTCCTCATCCTGATCGCAGTTTTGACTGGAGTATTCCTTTACCCGCTGTATCAGAATAAGAAAGAGTGTTTAACAGAATTGGAAGACCGGAAAAAGATACTTGCAGAAAGAGAAAAAGTTCACGAAGAACTCAGCGATAAAGTAGATGCTTTGGAAAACTCTCCGGAAGCAGTTGAAAAAGAAGCCCGTGAAAAATTTCACATGGCACGTCCCGGGGAAAAAGTTCTAATTTATGACAACAATAAAATACAATAAGAAAAATTAAAAATTTTTCATTGAAACTATTGCAAAAAACTGTTACGTTCTTTATATTATATCAAACGCTCTAAAACAACACCCAAAATATAAAAGCAGGAGGATTGAAAAGTGCGGAAAAATTATTTTTTTGCTATCGCCGGTGCCAGTCTTTTGTTGGCTGGCTGTGTTTCAGACCCGATAATGGATAATCACCAGTACCGGACCATTCCGGTCGATGATCCTGAGGCCGGAGAAAAAACTTCTGCGGCATCAACCGTGAGCGGAGAAAAAAATAAATCAGCAATCACTGGTGAAACCACCTTTCCCTCCGATAACAGGGTGCAGCAATTTAAATATGAACCGATGACCGGGGTCGTATCTTCCGGCGGTGTTGATTCCGTTCCCGGCAAAAAAGCCAAACGCGGCAAGAAATCATCTGTTACCGCTTCAGCTGCCGCCGGTGAATATATCGTTCAGAGAGGCGATACTCCGGAACGCATCGCCAGAAAACACAAAGTGCGTCTCTCAGATTTTATGAAAGTCAATAACCTTACCGAAGAAACCGCCCGCCGTCTCCAGGTCGGTCAGAAACTGGTACTTCCCGGAAAATCTGCTGCCGTTACGGCAAAAAAATCTTCAGCTCCTGCTTCTGTCAAAAAATCAGAAAAAGCTCCGGTATTGGAAAAAGGCAAGTACAAAGTACAGAGCGGCGATACTCCGGAACGCATCGCCAGACGTTTCAAAGTCAAACTTAAAGATTTGATGGCAGTAAATAATCTCACCGAAGAACAGGCTCGCCGTCTGCAGATTGGTCAGACATTGACCATCCCCGGAGCTGTTCCGCCGCCCCAAATCGTAAATGAAGTTCCGGCAACAGCTGACTTGGAAGAAAAAGCCCCTGCTTCTGCTGCGGTTGTTGAGAAAAAAGTACAGCCTGTTGCTGAAACAGCGGTTGTCGAGAAAAAAGAAGCAGACACGACTGCTCAGCCTAACGAGTCAGACAACTATGTGGTCTGGGAAGCTGATGCCGATACCACCTACGCTGCAGTCGCGGCTAAATATGGTATTTCTGAAGCGAAGCTGCGTGACATAAATACTGCCGGTGAAGCTCAACAGATCACCAAAGGTGATTTGATTTTTGTGCCGCAGAAATAAATTGCCAACAATTTTTTTGCAGCTGCAAAATGAATTATTGCAGCTGCATCATATATCAAGTTATTTGCAATGAATGTTCTTATTACAGCCGGGCCGACAAGGGAAAAAATCGACCCGGTACGTTTCATTTCCAACTATTCCAGTGGTAAAATGGGCTATTCTATCGCTCAAGCAGCATTGGAAGCCGGTCACCGGATCACATTGATTTCAGGTCCGGTTGCATTAACTGCTCCGGATGGTGTAAAACTTATTAAAGTTACTTCTGCTGCGGAAATGGCACAAGCGGTTCATACATCTGCTCCGGAAACTGATGTGATCATTATGACTGCAGCCGTTGCCGATTACCGGCCAGCCAATCCTTTTGACAGCAAAATGAAAAAACTTCCCGGAAAACTGGTTCTCGAACTGGAACGCACCGAAGATATTCTCGGTACTCTTGGCAAAAATAAAAAGTCTTCCCAGCTTCTCGTTGGATTTGCTGCTGAAACCGATGATCTTGAAGAAAACGCACTTGGTAAGCTGGAAAGGAAAAATCTGGATTGGATTGCAGCCAATCTGGTTGCAGACGGTTTCGGAACCGAAACCAATAAAATAACTCTTTACAGCCGCGACGGTAAAAAAATCGCTCTTCCCTCCGGGAAAAAACTGGATGTTGCCAGAGCGATGCTGAAAGTGATACTGCCATGAACAAAAAATCCCATGCTCCGATAAAATATATTGACCGGGCAACCGGAAAACTCTGTACCGAATCGGTAATGGGAAATGGGGCATTGAATTTTGCTTACAACACCATGCTTGGCAGGAGTTTATGGGGATTTCTTTTCAATACCGGATTCCTTTCCCGGCTGATGGGAAAATATTACGATTCAGGATTATCCCGCAATGCGATAAAATCTTTGCTTGCAATTCCCGGATTGAATGCAGAAGAAGCAGAAATGCCGTGGCAGAATTACAAATCTTTCAATGATTTTTTCACCCGTAAACTGAAAGCCGGAGCCCGACCTTTTTCGTCTGCAGCAAATGAGTTATCATCACCGGCAGATGGACGTTTACTGGTCTATCCTGAAATTGAACCGGATAAAAAATTTCCGGTAAAAGGAGCAGAAAGGTCACTGAATGAACTTTGTGCAACTACATTACCGGCAAAAAGTTATACAGTCGCAGTAATTCGTCTTGCACCGATAGATTATCACCGTTATCACTTTCCATGTGATTGTAAAGAAAGTGGTTTTTCTAAAAAAATTTCCGGCAAATATCATTCAGTCAATCCGATTGCATTTTCCAAAGCTCCGGATCTTTTTGTTGAAAACTCAAGAGTTGTCACACTACTTGATTCTCCGGTTTTCGGCAGTTTCGCATATCTGGAGATCGGAGCATTCGGAGTTGGCTCGATAATCAATACTGCAACCGGCAAAGAACATCATAAAATGGATGAAAAAGGAATGTTCAAATTTGGTGGTTCAACGGTGATTTTAATCATGGAATCCGGCAAAGTAAAATTTGATACTGATCTGGTGGATAATTCATCAAATCAGCTGGAAACTCTTATCCGCTGCGGTGAAAGAATCGGAGTGAGTTGCTGAAATGTTTTGTCCACGCTGTCAAACAGAGCTGCACAAACATCTTTACAATGAAAAAATATTTGCCTTTTCCTGTCCGGTTTGCAAAGGAATCGCAATTACTATGGCCGGATTACGCTCCTTGAGTGTTGATGAAGAAAATATCCGCAATATCTGGAAAGCTGCCATAAAAGGCAAACTCGGTACTCTGTTACCCTGCCCCGAATGCCGGAAAGAAATGCAGGTAATAAAAGTCAATGACGGTCAAACAGATTTTTTTATTGATCTTTGTACCCAATGCCATATAATCTGGTTTGATCCCGGAGAATTGGAAAAAATTCCAGTGATGACCGAACCTCCGACAGAAGAAATTCCGCAAAGAGCGAAAGAAATCCTTGCTGAAAATGCCATAAAAAATGTCAGGGTCTACGATGATGACACGATAAGTTTTTGTCGGCGACGCAGAATTTGGATACCAGCTGATGGAGAAGCACCGGTATGGTGGCTGACGGTTGCAATAGATGCTCTCATTCTGCTGCTGCGCATCATCCATTGATCAGTTTTCTGAATTGTTCTGAACTGCTGCCCCAGAGAAGTTTTGCCAACTCGATCAAAGCTCCACCGGAAATTCCGGATGCCTGCAATTCGTTGAAAAATTTCATTCTCCCTTCTTCGGCTTCCGGAGCATTGGAATCAATAAAACGGTTCAATAAATATGGATCACGCAACCACGGTCGGGCTACCATTATTCCGGCAGCCCCGGTAACAGAAATAAGTTTTTCAGCTTCCTCCACACAGGAAATATCCCCGTTGGCAATCAACGGAATCTTCCCGCAAAGTTCAACTGCACGCCGGATACGCTCTGCCCGGAACGGCAACGAATCCGGTGAATAATTTTCCATCACACTCCGGTAGTGAAAAAATATTTTATCAACCACTCCTGAGCCGACTATTGCCGGAATGATTTCTTCCATTTCTGCAGCATCGGAAAAACCTGAACGGATTTTTACAGAAATTTTCTTTGCCGGGATTTTTTCTGCTACAGTACAGCAAAAATCTCCCAGTATTCCGGGATTTTTCAACATCGCCCCGCCGGCACCATGCTTCAAAACTCTTGAACTGGGACAGCCGAAATTCAAATTGATCCCGTTTACGCCGGGATGACTCATTACAATTTCCGCACATAAAGCAAGCAATTCAGCAGAAGTTCCCATAAGCTGAACCGTAACCGGCACTCCGGACTCCAGATATGCCCCGATGCCTTTAAAAAGCTTGCCGGCAGACGGAATACTTTCTGTAACCCGGATAAATGGAGTCATCCAACAGGAGGTGAGTTTCAATTTTACCGCTGACCGGACAAATTCTCCACGCCCCACCCCTTCCATCGGACCGGGCCATACTTCAAAATCCATCTTTACAAACTCCGTAAATATTTGTCATACTTTCAATATAGTGCCAGATGCAGCGTTTTTCCACTACTGACACTTGAAAAATTCCTATATTGCAGTATATTATGTAACATACAGTTAAACTGTAAAAACTTGTCGCCCCCGGTAAAAACGGAGATTAAAAATGTTTGATTGCGGAAAAGCTGATAAAAACGGTATGATCTTGGTTTGCTTCTCCTATGCCGCAGAACCGGAACATTCTGTATCTCTGGCAGGAGTTTTCAACGATTGGGATCCGGTACGTCTGCCAATGAAATATTCCGTTGCGGAAAAACAATATACCTGTTCAATCAAACTTGCTCCCGGAAACTACGAATATAAACTGGTGGTCGATAATAAATGGCTGCTTGATGAAAGCAATCCCAACTTTGTAACCAATGATTTCGGTACCCTCAACAGTGTGGCAGTTATAAAATAGATAAAATTGCCGATTTCGCTGAAAATATAATAAACTGCCGCATTGATTTTGCAGCAGTTATTTTTTTGCCCTGCCGCGTAAAAAATATCTTTTTGAAAAAAGTAAAATCTTGTACTTATTTTTATCAATAAATACTGGAAAAAAAACAATTAAAGTGCTAATTTATAGAGATGTATAAATCAGCGAGGATTTTTAATGAAAGATTACGATGTAGTTGTCGTCGGTGCCGGTCATGCCGGATGTGAAGCTGCTTTTGCCGCTGCCCGTTTGGGAGCAAAAGTGCTGCTGGTGACATTTAATATGGATCATATAGCCCAAATGAGCTGCAATCCGGCAATCGGCGGTATCGCCAAAGGTCAGGTTGTCCGGGAAATCGATGCACTTGGCGGTGCTATGGGAATTGTCTCAGAAGCAGCTGCCATACAATTCAGAATGCTCAACCGAACCAAAGGTCCGGCTGTGTGGTCTCCCCGTGCCCAATGCGACAAAGCAGCATACCGTGGAGGAATGAAATATCTTCTGGAATGCACGGAAAATATTGATATCCTCCAATCTGAAGTGACCGGTTTTATTATTGAAAACGATTCCATCTGCGGTATAGTAACTCATCTCGGGGATAAGATCCGTACCCGTTCTGTGGTACTCACAACCGGAACATCACTCAATGGAACTTTGCACTATGGTTTGAATCACTATCCCGGCGGCAGAGCCGGAGATCAGGCATCGTGTGATTTATCAGCAGCAATTTCTACTCAACTTGGTATCACTCTCGGAAGATTGAAAACCGGCACACCTCCACGAATCCTTGCAAAAACTATTGATTTTTCCGGATTGGAACTGCAGCCATCTGAACCGGAAGATGAAGAATTCAGTTTCTGGAGCAACTCTCTGCGACCGTCTCTGGTCAATGCGGTTCGCCGAGATTTACCATGTTACATGCTCCACTCGACAGATGAAACTGCCGCCGTTGTGCGGGCAAATATAGATAAATCACCGATGTACAGCGGAGTAATCAAGGGAATTGGAACCCGTTACTGCCCATCTTTTGAAGATAAAGTGATCCGTTTTCCACAACATCCGTACCACCTGCTCTTTCTGGAACCGGAAGGTGCTGAAACCGGAGAATATTACCTCAACGGTTTTTCCAGCAGTCTGCCGCCTGAAGTTCAGAAATTGATGCTGCGTACCCTGCCCGGTTTAAAGGATGCTGTCATTTCACGCTACGCTTACGCAATTGAATATGATTTTATTCCGCCGCACCAGACGGAACGGACTTTGCGTAATAAACGGTGGAACAACCTTTTTACTGCCGGTCAGATCAATGGCACAAGCGGTTACGAAGAAGCCGCCGGTCAAGGATTGATTGCAGGAATGAATGCAGCACGTCATGTCGCCGGAAAAACGGCAGTATTCCCCGGCAGAGATCAAAGCTATATCGGTGTAATGCTCGATGATCTTTCAACCAAAGATATCGTTGAACCGTACCGGCTTTTCACCAGCCGTGCAGAATACCGGCTGACCTTGCGGCAGGAAAATGCGGATTTGCGGCTCTGCCGTCTTGCTCATGAATGGGGTATTCTGCCGGAGGATAAATTTGCTGAATATCAAGAATATGAAAAACTCTTTTTCCACCATCTCAACCGCGCCAAACAACTCAAACGGGGAAAAAATACACTTTTCTCCTCGTTGCGGGATATTGTTCCCGGAACAAAAATGTTCCAGGCTCCGGAAATTGCCAGAGAGTTTGATCTACCCGAAACCAGGATCGGCAAACGGGTATGGCAGGAATTGCTTATAAGTGCAAAATATGATGGTTATCTGCAGCGGGAAGAAGTTGAAATATCCCGCCTGAAAAAATTGGAAGAAAGTTCAATTCCGGAAGATTTTGACTATTCTGCTGTACGGGGATTGTGTAATGAATCCCGGCAAAAACTTGAAAAAATCCGTCCGGTAACTCTCGGTCAGGCCGGACGCATCGACGGCGTAACACCGGCTGATATCGGATTGCTGCAGATTCATTTGAAAAAACTCAAAGGGAAATCTGCCGAATGAAAAATAATCCGGCATGGCAAAAATTCTTTCAGGACAAATGGGGTGCAGCTGCATTACTGGTAGTCATCATCTATATTTTTACCGCTGTCGGAGTTGAAATTTACAGTTTTCATTGCCGAAGCAACCGGAAAATTCCATTTTATAATATTTCCAGCGAATTACGTTATGCCCCCCCATCCCGGACTCATATTTTCGGTACAGATTACCAGGGGCGGGATGTATTTGCCAGATGTACCGCCGGCTGTGCGAGTGCTTTAAAAACCGGTTTCATTTCCGGAATTATTGCAGTTGTGATCGGCGTTTCGCTGGGAATGATTTCCGGATACTGCGGTGGAAAAGCTGATGAAGCAACGGTTTGGCTTTTCAGTACTTTTGCCGCCATGCCGACTTTGCTTTTCATTCTGGCATTTGCATTGTTGATGAGTCAGGAATTTCTTTCACCGGCAAGTGCGGAAATTTTGGAAAAAATCGCATTTTTTCTGAATACCGACCCCGGAATGCTTGGTGTATACCTTGCCATCGGCTTGACCGGATGGGTAACTTTATGTAAAGTTATACGCGGAGAAACGATGAAGCTGAAAAATCTGCCATTTATTTCAGCAGCAAAAGTTGCCGGAGTCAGTACATTTACGATAATCCGCCGCCATATTCTGCCAAATATTTTTCATCTGGTAATAATTTATTTCACCACGCTTTTTGCCGGTGCCATAATGTTGGAAGTAATCGTAAGTTACCTCGGTCTGGGGGCTCAATCAGCTCCAAGCTGGGGGTTGATGATCTCCGACGGTCAAAGCCGTCTCTGGGCTGGAGTATGGTGGGAAATAACGTTTGCATCAGCAACTTTGCTGATACTGGTTCTCGCACTCAATATACTTGGCGATTCTCTGCGGGATGCACTTGATCCCCGGAAATAAAATCACGGTTCCGGCTCGCAAATATTTCTGCCATTGGTCTCTTTTATGCAGAATGACAGCCATGCTGCGACCGCAGAAAACACGATCAGCACAGCGAATACCAGCAAATAAGAATTGCGGCCATAGACCTTTATTCCGTCTATTATTGACGGTTCAAAAATATCCATCAACTTTCCGGCACCGGCACTGAATACCGCGGAAATCGCATACGCAAATGCATTGCACACACAAACAGAAGTACCAAAACACCGTTCCGGATTGCTCTCTTTCAGAATAGCGACAAACATCGGAGCCACATTTCCGGCAAATGCCATAATGATCATTCCGGATACCGGCAGAAAAACTCCTTTTTTCAGCAATACTCCCGAAACTATAAATAACGCACCGACCAGACAACCGACACCGGAAAATATTATCATCGGCCGTCGTTTATTTCCAATCCATCTGCTGATATTGGCAACAATAAAACCATTTACAGCAGCGATGATCATGGTAACAGTCAATACCATTCCGGATGCATATGGAGTCAATCCGCAGAAATCTTCCAGAAATTTTTTTCCGATCGTCGACTGCAATGCAAAATATGTTCCGAAACTGATACCGACGGAAAGCATGAGTGCACAGTTCTGTCTGGACTTGAAAACATTCAAATAAGCCGGAATACTGAATTTCACACTTTTTTCAACCGCTGGGAAGTTGTCTTTCAAAGCCACTGCTACATACGCCAGATAGAAAAAAGTCATAATCACACCGGCAGCCATAACCATATAAAAATAACCGAACTTATCAACACCGGCAATAAATGGCGTTGCTCCAGTGATCGCCCCGGCATAACCGACCAAAGTGGCAATTCCCAATACCAGCGGCAGAGAATTTCCGGAAACTCTGCCAATCTCTTTAACCATGCTCAGATAAATCGAAGCAGCTCCGAAACCGGTCAGCAAACGGCTGAAATAAAGCAGCTCCAGAGAAAAACCGAATGCAGAAAGGATCGAACCGATACAGAATAAAATTCCTCCGGAAATTATCACCCTGGCACCGCCGTAACGATCGACCAATACCCCAATTACCAACTGGGCAAACGCGTAAACTCCAAGGAACAGAGCCCCGATACGGGTCACCCCGGCGGCATCCAGCGAAAACATCTGCTGCAATTCATCAAATACAGCTCCCGGAATGATCACTTTCTGCAAATTTGAAAAGAAATAAACCGGAGTGATCAAAACCAGCACAAGCCAGCCGGGAATACCTTTTTTTGTTTCTACATTACCCATTATCAGATTCCTTTTGTCAATGACGGCGACCGGAAGAACGCCGGAAAGATGATCTTTTTTTGCGGTTATATGAACCGGATGAAGAACCGTTTTTATCCGGAAATACCGGATTTTCCACTTCCGGCGGCAAAACCAGCTGCTCTTCAGCAGGAAGAATGCTGCTGAATTGAGTACCAAGCAATTCTTCGATCGGCGGCAAATAATACGCACCATATTCGCAAAGAAAGCTGATGGATGTACCGGTATTACCTGCCCTGCCGGTTCTGCCGATCCGGTGGATATAATCTTCCGGCTGTTCCGGAAGATCATAATTAATCACGATGGAAACATCGTCTACATGAATTCCCCGGGCTGCGACATCGGTAGCTATTACGATTTTTTCAGAACCGGAACGGAATTTTTCCAGAATCCGGATTCTTTTTTCCTGCGAAATATCTCCGGAAAGCAGAGGAACACTAAATCCGTAACGGGCAAGATCGTGCTGCAATCTTAAATTCACATCTTTGCGGTTTCCAAAAATAATGACTCTTTCATATTCCATCATCTTGAGTATATTGAGCAAAAGTGCAAGCTTCTCATCCCGCAAAACAGAATAAAAGGTCTGATTGATATTATCGCTGACCATTTTTTCAGGTTCACTTTCCAGAACCACCGGCTCAGCCAACCAACCGGAAGCCAAACGGAGAATACTTTCTTCCAACGTGGCACTGAAAAGCAAGGTTTGCCGCTCGCCTTTGCGGGGCATCTGGGAAACAATCCGTTTAACATCCGGAATAAATCCCATATCCAGCATTCTGTCAGCCTCATCGATCACCAGAATTTCCACCTTGCTTAAATCCAATGCACCGGAACGGCTGTAATCAATAACCCTGCCGGGGGTTCCGATCAATACATCCAGCTGACAATCCAGGGTACAACGCTGTTTTTCATGATCCATTCCGCCGAAAACAACGGCAAGATTCAAGCCGGTGTAAATGCCAAGTTCACAAGCATCTTTATGTATCTGCATTGCCAACTCCCGTGTCGGAGCAAGCACCACCATCCGCGGAGTTGCATTAGGACGGTTTTCTGCGACCGGATTATTGAGCAAACGGGCAAAAGATGCCAGAAGAAATGCCGCTGTTTTTCCGGTTCCGGTCTGAGCTTTGCCTGCAAGGTCACGGTTTTCCAGAAGCGGAGGCAAGGTCATTTCCTGTATCGGAGTACAATATTTGAATCCGGCATGCTGTATTCCATACTGCACCAATTCATTTAGTGCATAATCCAGAAAACGCACTTTGCCTTCACAAGGTTCTACATCATCAAGCTTATCAGGATGAACCGGAATCTCTTTTTTAACTGGAATTGATAATATTTTATCTTCTTTCTTTACCGTTTTTTTCTTTCTGACATCATTTTTTCTGCTTTTTCCGGCACTTGATTCCATACCGGATCTGCAACTGCCATTATTACCTTTTTTAGCGGATTTTTTCTTTTTTCCGTAATTTTGAGTTTTTTCAATCTTTTCCTCTCCGTTTTTCCCGGAAAAGATTCCACTGATGAGTGATTTGATTTTACTGAACACTTTTACAGCTCTGCAATATTTTTACTTTTCAGGATCTCTATAATCTGCCTGCCGAGAACTTCCTGTAATTCCGGACGGCGTAAAGCGAACTCCACATTCGCAGCAACAAAACCTGCAGGTGTTCCCAGATCATAACGTTTTCCGGCTATACAACACCCGCAGACACTTTCAACTTTCATCAATTTGCAAATTGCATCGGTCAATTGGATTTCACCATGCAATCCGGTTCCTGTTTCATTCAATGCCTTAAAAATCCCCGGAGTAAATAAATACCTCGCCGCAACCGCCAAATCACCGGGAGCATCTGCAGGAGCCGGTTTTTCGACCAAATCAGTAAGTTTCAAAACCCTGTCATCAATCAATTTTCCCGCAGCAATACCGTAGGATGAAACCTTTTCCGGACGAACTTTTTCCAATGCGATCACCGAAGAACCGTATTTTTCATAAACATCGACCAGTTGTCCGGCAACACTTCTGGAAATCTGCGAATCCATCACCGTATCACCGAGAAGAACCAATACCGGGCCATCACCGGCAAAATCAGCTGCCAAGCTCACAGCGTCTCCCAACCCCTTCAGTTCATACTGATAAACGAACTTGATCCTCGCTAAAGAGTTGAGCTTTTTAATCTTTTCAAGCAAAACTTCCTTGCCGGAAGTTGCAAGACGTTCTTCCAACTCTTTTGCAGGCTCGAAATGATGCATCAATGCCTCTTTACCGGTACTGATTATGATAAGAATATCTTCTGCTCCGGCGGCGACTGCTTCTTCCACAACATACTGTAAGACGGGAGTATCTACCAGCGGAATAAGCTCTTTGGGTACGGCTTTGGCAAAAGGAAGCATCCGGGTTCCGAATCCGGCAGCAGGAATCACCGCTTTGGTTACTTTATTCATTGTCCAGCCGCCTCTTCTCTGACAATATGCGGTTTAAAAATTTCCACATCAAAAACTTTCAATTCCCGACGCATCCGGTCAAACATTGCTTCATCTTCAAACGTTCCGACAATAGCTCCGCCGGAACCGGTAAATTTTGCCGATGCTCCGCAGCTGCGGGCGATTTCCACCATTCGCCGGTTTTTATCACTTATACTTCCGTAACAGACCTCTTTACGCAAATCAAAATTCCGGTTTATCAACTCCGGAATCAAGGTAAGATTTTTCTCCTCAAAAGCCTTACGCATCCGGCATGTCAACTCCGCCCATTCATCAATTGCTGCCAACACTTCAGGTACTCCGGATAAATAATCATCTTTCAAACGGGAATGAAGAATTTCCGAACCTTCAGCAAGATCAGTACGGTATGCTACATAAAAATTTATCTCTTCCGGCAAATCTATTTTCTCGTATTTACCGAATCCATACTTTTCCATAAAGTTCCGGTCAAAATCCATAAATACCGGGTGGTTGAATGCCTGAGCCACCCGATCCTGTAATCCGGCAGGAATACTCAATTCATGTTTCTCTGCTTCAAGTACCACATTGGCAAGAACCGGTAAAGGCAGAGTAACATTGTAAAACTCTGCCAAAGCCTTGATCGCAGCCGTGATTATTGCAGAAGATCCTGCCAAGCCGAGACGATTGGGAATATTGCTCTGGTAACGGATGGTAAAATTCTTTTTTTCAAGCGTTATTCCATGTTCACGGCAATAGATCAGAAACCTTCTTGAAGCAGCTTTCAACAACCTTATTCCGCCATAATATCCATAATCTTTGATTTTACGGTCCAAATCTTCCAGATCTGCAAATTCATTTATATCACGGGAAGCAGAAAGAAAAGATATTTGCGGGGTTTCATACAATTGTACCGACGCCTGATAATTGTCAAATACAAAAGCAATCGTCTTACCGAAATAACCATCCGATGGATTGCCGATCACGGCAGCCCGTGGAAATGCTGATTTATTTATTATCATAAAATTACCGTGCAAATTATTGAATACATAAAAAATTACAGTTTATATAATATACGCACAGTAAGTGATTTTTTCAAGATATTTCAGGAGAATAATATCAAGAGAACCGCAGATAAAATAATACAACCGGCAATGATCGCCCCTGCAATCAACCAAGCACCGAAACTGTCTGATTTTTCGGCATTTTTTGCGGCAGAAACATTTGAAGATGCTTCAAATGTTTCAAATGCCTGCCACCGCCCGCTGGCAGCGTAATACCCGGCACTCAAACTTTCAAGTTTACTGTAATCACCATCATCTGCCATTTGCAGAAGTGTTTCATGGGATTTTTTCAAAACAGTATGAAATTCTTTCAATTCTGCTGCTTTATTTTCCAGCAAAAACATAGCAGATTCACTGCGGGCGAGATGGTGGATCACTTTTCCTTCCAACTCCCGGAATCTGCGTAACACATTTTCATCACAGTTTTTCTTACTGACCGACGGCATGTAACACAAATTCACAGGTGTTTCATTTACCGGACGGCGGTCTTCTTTTTTCCGGGTAATATCAGCATTTTCATTTCCATCATCCGTCATTCCGGCATCAGAAGTTCCATTTTCTGAATTCGGATGAAACTTCTCATAATTACGTTTTAAATGTTCACGCATGTTAACCAGACGGTCACTGATAAATTCATCCCGAGCCATAAATTTTTTCTCCATAAAATTTGTCCGCTATGTAAAATAGCCCGTTTATATCAATAAAGCAAGTTCTTATTTCAAAATCACCTTGAAAAAAGCGGTATTGCATGGTATTTTATCTTTCATTATGATTAAGTATATTTTTCGTCGGACATTTTATTCAATTTGGGTTATTTTCGGAGTTTTGATGCTCACATTTGCCCTTTTCAACCTCTCCTCCGGTGATCCGGCGGCAGCAGTACTGGGCAAAAATGCAGAACCAGCCGAAGTGGAATCCCTGCGTCAGGAATTAGGCAGCGATCTGCCTCTTTTCTATGGTCGGCTCTGCCGATCTGCAGCTTTTGCAGAATTTACCGGATATACGGAGGATGCAAAAACTTTCCCCAGGCTTCTGGATACAAAAAACATCTCGGCAAAAGTTATCAGAAAAAATGGAGAAAGCTGTTTTTTTGATATTCCGGATGGTGCAAAAACTTTTACAATTCCGGCGGATAAAGAGAATCCGGTAACGCAGGTTCGTTTTTTCCGCAAACAAGAATCACCGTGGAATACCCAATTCGTCCGGGCATTGAAAGAATTAGTCTCTTTCAAAAATAAATTTCCCTATATATCATTTTTCAATTTCGGCAATACTCTGATGAGCAGAGAACCGGTAACTGATGTCTTGAAACGGGGTATCGGTCCATCATTGGCGTTGATGCTGCCGATATTTGCCGGAGAAATATTTTTCGGCATTGTTCTGGCTCTGCTGGCAGTTGCATTTGCGGGAAAGTTCCCGGACCGTTTGCTGATGCTGGCAGCAGTATTTACAATGAGCATGAGCTACCTTGCGGCAATTATTTTCGGTCAATGGTATTTCGGTTATTATCTGAATTGGTTTCCGGTATGGGGATTTGGCACGGCTTCCAATTTTATACTGCCGGTAATGATCGGTATCATTTGCGGGATCGGCAGCAATCTGCGTTTTTTCAGGACAGTTTTTATCGTTGAATTACGCCGGGAATATTTGCGGACAGCCTGGGCAAAAGGTGCAAATTCATGCAGCATTTTCGGCAACCATCTTTTGCGTAACGCAATGGTACAGATAATCACCCGTATCGGGGCCGGATTGCCGTTCCTCTTTACCGGAAGTCTGCTTTTGGAATCATTTTTCGGCATCCCCGGATTGGGTTTTGCCGGAATGGAAGCTCTTTACGATTCCGATATCCAGATGCTCAAAGCATTGGTATTGATGAGCGCATTACTTTTTGTAGCAATGAATTTACTTACGGATATCGCCTACGCATGGGCTGATCCGAGAATAAAACTTGAATAGGATAAATATCATGGATAAAAACTTTATGGAATTGCTTTCACCAGCCGGAAGTCCGGCATGTGCCCTCGCCGCATTTGATGCCGGTGCTGATGCCGTATATGCCGGTTTGAGTAAATTCAATGCCCGGGAACGGGGAGAAAACTTTACTCCGGATATGATGAAAAAAATCGTAGACTATGCTCATACACGCAGCAAAAAAGTCTATCTCACCCTGAATACTCTGCTCCGGGAAACTGAATTGCCGGAATTGATGGAAACGCTGGATATAATTGATGAGATTTCTCCGGATGGAGTTCTGATACAGGATCTTGGTGTTTTACGGCTTGCCCGGGAATATTATCCCGATTTGATTCTGCATGGATCGACCCAGATGGGATTTCACAATTCCGCCGGCTTGGCGGTGGCAGAAAAACTCGGCCTCTCCCGGGTCGTTCTGGAACGTCAGATCACGATGGAAGAATTGGCAGCAATCCGGAAACAGACAAAACTTGAATTGGAAGTTTTTGTTCACGGTTCTCTCTGCTGTTCTCTTTCCGGAGTCTGTCTCTTTTCCTCATATCTCGGCGGCTGGGGCGGCAACCGCGGCAAATGCAAACAACCTTGCCGCCGACGTTATTTTTCAAAACAGGGTAATGGATTTTTCTTCTCTCCTCAGGATCTTTCTGCCATTGACCTTCTGCCGCAACTGCGGAAAATCGGAGTACAATCTCTGAAAATCGAAGGGCGTTTACGTCAGCCGGACTATGTGACCAATACCGTCAGTGCCTACCGGATGATGCTTGATTGCCCTGAAGATGAATTTGAAAAAACTCTGCCGGAAGCACGCAATCTTTTATCCAAAGGATGCGGCAGACGCTGGTCTCACGGATTCTACTCATCTGAATCAACAAAAGAGCTTATCAAATCAGATGCCGTCGGTGCCGCAGGTTTGAGAGTCGGAACAGTGGAAGCTGTAATGGATAACGGATTTGGCTTGACTGCACAGAAACGCATCCATATCGGAGACCGTTTGCGTATTCAGCCGCCCAGCGGCGATGACGGGGTGGCTTTGACTGTAACCAAAATGTTTGTCAACAATATTCAATCAAAGTATGTCCGTCCCGGTCAGAAAGTATTCATCTGCTGTGACAAGCCGGTTTCATTCAATGGCGGAATATTCAAGATCGGTGAAAGTTTCCCTGATTACACCCGGCGGTTGGAAGCTCTTCCTGCCCGTAAAAACGCTGTTGAATTGAAAATAACTCTTTTGCAAAATAATATGACCATTGATACGCTCAATGCTCCTTTTGCAAAATTCTCATACCCTCTGGCATTGACTCCGGCAGAAAAACATCCGGTCGATCAAACTAAGTTACTCAATGCTTTTTCAGAATCCGATTCTACTGATTTTGCTCTTTCTCCGGCAAGCAAAGCTGAAATAAGCGGCAACTGGTTCTTTCCTGCCGCCGAATTAAAGCAAATCCGCCGTGAATTCTGGCAAAAATTCCATGCAGAAGTAAAACCGGAACAGGTTTTCAGCAACCGTGTTTGTGCATTGGATAAATTCCGTACCGATTATATGGCAATAACTCCCCTGCCAGATAATGGTGAATTTCTGCGGGAGACCGTGGCAATGAAACCCAACGGAGCTGAACCGGCTGACCGTCATGCGGTAAGAGCTGATAATATTTTCGATTTGAATAAACTTTCAAATGAAGCTATTCTGCCGGAGTTCTGTCCGGAATCGAAACTGCCATCATTGAAAAAAGCCATTGCCGGAGCAATAGCATCCGGGATCCGCCGCTTCCGGATAACATCTCTTTACGCGCTGGCCCTTTTTGATGATACAGATGGTATTTTCCTGACTGCCTCTGCTCCCCTGCCCGTCTGCAACAGTGCGGCGGTCATGGAACTTGCTGATTTCGGCTGCTCAAGAGTAATGGCTCATATAGAAATGAGCAAACAGGATATTCTGGATCTGCGTAATAAATCTATTCTCGAAGTTGAGTGTTTCCGTTTGGGAAGACCATCTTTGCTGACCACCAGAGCGAAGATACCTTTTGCCGGAGAATTTTCAGATGCCAGAGGCAATAAGTTTGAACTGCGTTTTGAAAAAACTTCCGGATTATCCCGGATTTTTCCGGTCAAAGTAGTTTCCATCCCCCGTCTGCCGGGAATATACGACTTCTACGATCTGCGTAATGCGAACTGGAAAAACAGCGATACGGAAACATTCAATCTTGATTCCCAATGGCTGTAAAAGCAAACTTGTATAAAGAAAAACCGGCAACTGGCAAAAATATTT
>JAZRGW010000043.1:0-1774 GCA_045644425.1 Victivallaceae bacterium
ACGGTTTTGCAGCGGATAGGATAACCGCAGCGAATCGGCTCCTTCAGTAATCAGCAGTTGATAAAATCCTTCAAATTCCTGACCGGAAGTTTTATCCAGCTTCAATGAACTGCATCCCCCCATCTTTATTCCCTGAACAAGCAGATGATCTGCCTTTATTGTTTTGCCCAGAAATAAGCACAACTTCACATCGCTGCACGCCCTTTTCAGTTTTCCTTTCAACTGCATAGTCAGGCTTTCTGCGGCATCAATGGCAAAAGCAAGTGACCATTTCCCGAAATCATTTGCTGATTCAAAAGTCACTTTTTCCGGAGAATCATCTTTTATTTGCCATGAATCAATAATGTATTCTTTGCCTTTCAGATACAGAACTGCCCGACAATTTTTGAATACAAATTGAGCAAAGGAAATGGTAAAGTTCTGGCAATCATTCCATAAAACCTTACATTTTTTATTTTTCAAAATTTGCCGATTTGCTGTTTTCATCTTATTTTCTCCATTATTCCGCCGCAGGAGAACGTTCAAATTCCAAACTGCGAAGCAGCAATGTATCACCTTTTCCAGCGTTTATTCCAAGAACATAGAAGCGTGCCGCTTTGGTATTCTGATGCAGAGTAACTTGTTTGGAAAGCTGCTGCCAATCGGATGAAACCGGTACATCTATGTATTGGAAACGGATCGTTTTTTTCGCCTGCGGATCGGCAAATTCGTAGATACCGATCCGGAATTTACCGGCAGTAAGTTTTTCAAGTTTACATGAAGCCCGGAAGGTGATCGTTTCTCCGCCTCTGACATTCCCCATATAGTAAAATGCATAATAAAATTGATTGTTCCTTTGCTCCGGATCACCGACCAAACGCAGATATTTCTGACCGTCGCCCTGAATAAAAGTTGCTCTGCCGCCCCAACCGGCAGGACGCACAAAATTCACTTGGGTCACGTTGTTATTTGCAGTTGCATCCGGTGCAGTTTCGACAGCGGCACCAAATTGGGAGTGATTGAAAAATTCCAAACTGCGAACCAACAAGGTATCGCCTTTACCGGCATTCTGACCGAGAACATAGAAACGCACCCGCTTGGTATTCTGATGAAGTTTTACCCGTTTGGAAATAGTCTGCCAATTCGCTGAAACCGGCACATCAACAGCTTGAAAACGTATGGTCTTGGTACATCTCTCATCGGAAAATTCATAAATACCGACTCTGAATTTACCGGCAGTGAGTTTTTCCAGTTTGCAGGAGATCGTGAAAGTAATCTCATTGCCGCCTTGAATTGCTGGCATATGGTAATAAGCGTAATAGAATGAATTATTCTGTTGCTCCGGATCACCGACCAGACGCAGATATTTCTGCCCGTCACCCTGAATAAAAGTTACTCTGCCGCCCCAACCGGTCGGACGTACAAAATTCACCTTTACTTTGGTGGTTTGATATTTGTCAAGCAAATCAAAATAAACCAATGCTGCCTGACGCACCTCTTCCGGAGTACTGCCACCGATCCACAAGGTATTGGCATCAGGCATGGTAAGAAACGCTCTATTCCAATTTGCCGGTGGAGTAAGGTGTGGAAAGTCTGTCGGAGTGCCGAGACAGATTTTTTTGCCGGCTTTACCCTGTTTGGGAGCAGTTATCACCAGATCCGGACGGGCAAGAGAACTATCCATAAATCCGGGCCCACCGTTGTTGAGTTTACCAACATATTTCATACTGGCAGCAACGTGCGGACGGTACATCGCCACCATTTCAGCTGCGATCTGCATATCTGCACCATTACC
>JAZRGW010000044.1:0-51111 GCA_045644425.1 Victivallaceae bacterium
TCCAACGCAAGGCCACCAGCCCACACAGACCCGGAGCGAAGCCACCCCAACCCACAGATAAGTGAGCAATCACATTTTTTTCAAATGCAAAAAAATGTCACGCAAAAAGAAAAAGCAACGGCGGGAAAACAAGTGTTTTCCAAGGCCGTTGCTTGCTTTTTGCGGGGATTGCGTAACGGTGATTTCAGAAAAAAGACAAAAAAAATGGCATCTCCAACGGGAGTCGAACCCGTGTTGCCGGGATGAAAACCCGGTGTCCTAGGCCTCTAGACGATGGAGACGCATCAAAATTGACAATGCACTAAATATACCACTATTCAGGCGATATTTCAAGTGAATTTTCAGAAAAATTTCAATTTTTCCCGTTTTTTTTCACTTACATTTACTGATAACGACACTTACATTTGAGCCGCCGAAAGCAAAGCTGTTGGAAACAGCATGGTCAAAAACAGTTTCACGGCACTCTCTGACAATATCCACATCCGCAAATTCCGGATCAATATCTTCACAGTTGATAGATGGTGAAATAAAGTTCTTTTCCATCATGATAGTGGTAAAGATTATTTCCGCTGCACCGGTGGCACCTACCATGTGACCGGTCTGTGATTTGGTACTGTTGACCGCAGGGGTTTTTCCGGAACCTACCAGACGGCGGATGGCTTCGATTTCAACTTTATCTCCAACCGGAGTAGCAGTACCGTGGGTATTGATATAACCGATATCACCGATGGTCAAACCGGCATCAGCAATCGCTTTCGCCATCACACCGCTGCTGGCCTCAGCATCAGGCACGACCATATCGGATGCACTGCTGTTGCCGCCGTAACCGGAAATTTCACAAATCGGTTTAACACCACGGGCAAGCACACTGCGTTCAGATTCCAGAACCATATATGCAGCACCACCAGCAAGCACAAAACCATCCCTGCTTGCAGAGAATGGACGGCTTGCTTTTTCCGGAGTGTCATTATATTTTGTCGCCAGAGCCCGGCAGGCACAGAATCCCAGAGCAGTTGTCCAATCAAGTTGTTCGGCACCGCCGACCAGAACCATATCATATTCTCCGGAACGGATGAGCCGTGCAGCCTGAACCACAGAAAGAGCACTTGAAGAACACGCAGCTGACACATCAAAGCTCTCACCCTTGATCCCAAAAAGCAAAGATAATATACTTATTGCACTGGATGGCATGATCCGGGGTACGGCGAAAGGACTTACCGCCCGCAAATTGCAGCCGCGGTCAAGATACGCCTGGGCAAGAGCATGGATTTCGAGAGTGTTGCTGCTCGCCTGACCGCCGACCAGAGCCATGGGATATTCAGAAACTTTATCCAAGGGAATACCGGCTTCAGTAAATGCTTCAGCAGCTGCCGCCACTGACATCAATGCCGCAGGCGGAGAAAAACGTTTGGTTTTGCGATCGATCAAATCACATTCCGGATCATGATCAGGAATCCCGCCTACAATACTGGTCAAAGATTTTTCTACAAACTCCGGAACCACTGAAATTCCACTTTTTCCGGCACGCAATGCAGCTTCATTCACAGCCAGACCATTTCCCAACGGGGTCACAAGCCCCCGCCCGGTAATGAATACTTTTTCCATAAGAAAATCCAGTTACTCTAATAGCTAAAACCTAAAAATATCCTTACATAAAACTTAATATACCCCAAACTGCGTTTTTTTCCAGTTAAATCATAACTTTTTTGTGGAATATTGACAAAAAGAGTGCTATATTTTTACGGTTGAGTTGATTTTTATATAATTTTTCAGGAATAACTATGTCGGAAATTTTATTGCAGGCAGAGAATTTAAGTGCTGCATACGGAAAATCACAAGTGGTATCCGGGATCTCTTTACATATAGATAAAGGAGAGATCCTCGCCCTTGTCGGAGAATCCGGATGCGGAAAAAGTTCTGTAAGTCTGGCTCTCACCAGGCTTCTGCCGCCGTCAGCAAAAATTTCCGCAGACAAAATCCTTTTCAATCCGGATGATAAACCGGTCGATTTAAGCAAATTGCCCGAAAAAAAGCTCCGCAAATACCGGGGCGGCAGCATCGCCTACATCTTTCAGGAACCGTCGGTATCACTCAATCCGGTGATCTCTGTCGGAGAACAGATCGCCGAAGTCCTCGAACTGCACCGTCCGGAAATAAAAAATCAGACTGCAGAAATAATCCGCCTGCTCGAACAGGTCGGTATCCCCGATGCCGCAAAAAGGATCAAAGCCTATCCCCATGAATTATCCGGCGGTATGCAGCAGCGGATAATGATCGCCATGGCCCTTGCCGGAAATCCGCAACTGCTGGTAGCCGATGAACCGACCACCGCACTCGATGTGACCGTACAGGCTCAAATCCTCGAACTTCTGCAAAAACTCCGTAAAGAACGGAATATGGCAGTATTGCTTATTTCCCACAATCTCGGAGTTGTAGGTGCCCTTGCCGACCGGATCGCGGTCATGTATGCCGGAAAAATCGTAGAAACAGCTCCCGCACAGGAACTGATCCGCTTTCCGCAGCACCCGTATACCAAAGCTTTGTTGGCGGCAGTACCGGTGCTTAGAAAAAAATGCAGCCGTCTGGAAACGATCCCCGGTTTTGTTCCGGCTCCGGATGATTACCCTGCCGGATGCAGGTTTGCTCCGCGCTGCAGTTTTCAATGTGAAAAATGCCGGCAAACCGTACCGGAGCTTGAAGAAGTTTCCCCCGGACACTTTTGCAGCTGTTTTCTGAAACAGGAGGGGTTATGAGCCGTATAAAAGTAATGAGCAAACTCCTCGCCAGCAGAATTGCAGCCGGTGAAGTTATCGAACGTCCCGCTTCCGTAGTCAAAGAGCTTGTGGAAAATTCCATTGATGCCGGAGCGACAGAAATCACCGTTGAGATCGAACGTGCCGGTTCCCGGCTCATTGCCGTTACCGACAACGGCTGCGGCATGGATGAAGAAGACGCCCTGCTCTCTTTGCAGCAGCACGGCACCAGCAAACTGCTCAACGAAAACGACCTCGACCACATTATGACCCTCGGATTCAGAGGTGAAGCTATCCCATCCATCGCCTCGGTCAGCAAATTCACCATGATCACCCGTACTGCCGATGCCCCCGGCGGTACCATGGTGCAATGTGACTGCGAAGGCAATCACACTGTAAAGCCGTGTGCAGCCCAGGTCGGGACCCGCATCGAAGTCAGAGAACTTTTTGCCAATCTGCCCGCCAGAAAAAAGTTTCTGAAATCACCTGCCACGGAAGAACACCATATTGAAGAAATTTTTTCAATGATGGCGATCGCCCATCCGGAAACAGGTTTCAAACTGATTATCGACAACCGGATTTCCATACAGACCCCCGCCTCCGGAAAAATCGAATACCGGCTGCGGGAGATCTTCGGTAAAAATTTTGTGGATAATCTGCTCCCGCTTGAATATACGGAAAACGGTCTGCATATTTCCGGATTCATTGCTGCACCGGGATTCACCCGTCCATCACGCCGGGATCAACGGGTATTTATCAACTCCCGTCCGGTAGAGGCCCAGGCAGTATACCGCGGTATCAAAGAGGGATATGCCACTCTTGCAGAATCCGGCAGATACAATCCGGTCATACTTTATATGGATATGCCGCCGGATGAGCTGGATATAAATGTGCATCCGGCAAAACGGGAAGTCCGTTTCAAAGCGGAATATGTTATCAGCCGTGCCGTTGCCAGTGCGGTATCTTCCGCACTCCGGCAGCTCCGTTCTCCGGAAAAACTTTCCTCCGGACCGCAACCGGATGAGTTTCTCACTCTGAATGGCAAACTTCCGCTTTCCATGATCCTCGATTCAGCAGAAGTCGCTTATCATCCGGAAAAATCCATCCAGCCCGAGCTGCCTGTAAATGTAAAATATTCCGTAGCCCAGACGGTAATCCCGGAAAATATTCCTGCTCCGCCGCCGGAAGCGGTCATTACCGATGTATCACCGATGGAACCAGCTGCTGCAGACAATATTGGATCAACAGCAGAAAATATTCCACCGGTTTCCGAGATCCGGGTGGAACCGGCAGCAAAGATTCAAAATTCCTCTCCGGCATCTCCGCTGGTCAAACCGGTGACCCCGGCTGCATTCTGCGGTGTATGGCCATTCAGGATCATCGGGGCAATCGACCGGACTTACATCCTTGCGGAAAGTGCCAACGGGCTTGTCCTTATCGACCAGCATGCCGCCCATGAACGTATCATGTTTGAAAAGATCCTTGATCAATTCAACCGGCAGGATATCTGCAAACAGCAGCTTCTGCTGCCGGAAACCATCGAGCTGCCCCGCTCGATGATCAAACTTTTTTCCGCCAACAAGGAACTTTTTGAAAAACTCGGTTTCGATTTGGAAAGTGCCGGGGGAACCACCATGCTGGTAAACTCGATCCCCCTTACCCCGTCAGCCCACCGCTCCGTTGCCCGGTGGATATATGATATGATCGAAGAATTACTTCTCTCTTCATCATCCACCGTTTCTTCCATCGCACCGGAAGACGCTGCCAAAGCCGCCTGCAAAGCAGCTATCAAAGCCCATGATGAACTTTCTCCTGCCGCGATGGAAGCTCTCATCGAACAACTCAAGCTCTGCCGTCAGGGTACTCTCTGCCCCCATGGCAGACCGACCATGATCGATTTAAGCATCAAAGAGCTTGAAAAACGTTTCGGAAGACGGTGAAAGTTTCTGCTTTTGACAGAATTTCATATCGGCGATTTCAGGTGATCTTAAAAATTTTCACAAAATTTTATTTTATCACCGGCAAATCAATTTGACAAATCTTCAAATTTGTGATAAGTTATTTTCAACAAAAAATACAACCGGTTGGATTTTTATACTACACATTTTAAGGATTTATATGCAGGAAAGAGAGTTCATCTTTTACCGTAACCGATTAAATATTTTTTGCCAGCGTGTAAAAGAAGATATTTATACAGAACGGCTGCAGATGTCAGGCAAAGTCACTGTCTCTGATCAGTGGATCGGCTTCAAAGAACGCCTTGACCGGGAATATCATCCTGTAAATCCGGGAGAAAAATGGGGAGATGCATGGCAAAGCGGCTGGTTCAATTTCACAGCTGTAATTCCTGAAGAATTTGCAGATAAAGAAATCATGTTTCTGTGCAACACCGGCGGGGAAGCTCTGATTTATTCCGAATCCGGAGTGCCGGTATACGCACTCACCGGAGGGACTGTTTTTAATGATGCATACAGCAAAAACAACTGTTTGCTCCCCTGCAGAGCTGAAGCCGGAAAAGAAATTTCTTTCTGGGTCGAAAGTGCTGCAAATCTGCTTTACGGCTTGGTTTTTGATCAGCAGCGGATACTCCGCACCAAACATCCGGCAGGACGTTTCACCGGAATTTTGAACTGTGCAGAATTGGCTGTTTTCGACCGGGAGGTATGGAATTTGTCAAATGACCTGGATGTGCTGCTCAGCATGATCGACGGTCTGCCGGCAGATGATTTCCGCAAACGCCGGTATACAATGATCGTGAACCGTGCTGCCGATGTCTACAATGAAAACCCGGCAAATGCAACTTCGGCTTCAAAAGTTTTGCAGGAAATATTTTCCGTTTCGCCATCTGAAGCGATGCTGAAAGTTTGTGCACTCGGTCATGCTCACATCGATACCGGATGGCTTTGGCCCGTAAAGGAATCCATACGCAAAGTCGGAAGGACTTTTGCTTCGCAATTGGCTTTGATTGAAACATATCCGGAATATATCTTTTCTGCATCCGCAGCACAGCATTATCTCTGGGCAAAAGAATATTATCCGGAAATTTACGGAAAAATAAAATCTGCGATCGCAGCAGGACGCTGGGAGATCACCGGCGGTATGTGGGTCGAATCTGATGTGAACATCACCGGCGGAGAATCCCTGATCAGACAATTTCTGACCGGAAAAAATTTCTTTATGGATGAATTCGGTGTTGATGTAAAAAATCTCTGGATCCCGGATTGTTTTGGTTACTCCGCATCATTACCGCAAATCGCACTCAAATCCGGTTGTGACACTTTTCTCACCCAGAAAATATCATGGAACCAATTCAACGAATTCCCTTATAACACATTTTTATGGCAGGGGATCGATAATTCCCGTCTGCTCACCCATTTTCCACCGGAAAATACTTACAATGCACTGGTGAATCCCCATGAATTGATTGCCGCCCAGAACCGTTTCAAAGAAGCGGATATTCTTGATGAATTCGTCTCACTTTTCGGTATCGGCGACGGTGGTGGTGGCCCCTATCCAGAGTTGATCGAAAAAGGCAGACGCTGTGCAAATCTGGATGGAGTTCCGCGTTTGCGTTTCGACCGGGTCGAAAATTTCTTTTCCAGACTGAAACAAAAATCGGCTTCACTGCCGGTATATTCAGGTGAATTGTATCTGGAAAAGCATGTGGGCACTTTGACCTCTCAGGCACGGATCAAAAAAAGTAACCGTCAGGCGGAAGCACGTTTGATTGAAACAGAATATCTCGCTTCACTGCTCCCGTTGACAGAATATCCGTCTGAAACTCTTGATCTGCTGTGGAAAAAGCTGCTGATAAATCAGTTTCACGACATCCTGCCAGGTTCATCTATCAGGAAAGTTTATGAAACGACAGAAGAGGATCACCGCTTTATATTTGAAAAATGCGAAGAATTGATCACCGCTGCGGCTCAAAAAGTTTTTGAACATGATGAAAAGTGTATGACGGTGATCAATACGCTCTCTTATCCGGTCAAAACGCTGATAAGTGTGCCGGAAAAGTGGAACGGATACAGTCTGCTTGATAAAAACGGGACTTCGCTGCCGCTTCAACGGGAAAACAATACTTACAAAGTTCTGCTTGAGCTTCAGGGAACCTCTATCAACAATATTTTCCGCGGCGATGCGGTTGAGTTGGATGACAGTTGCTGCAACAGCAGCGATCTGATCCTGGAAAATGATCTTATCCGCTACCGCTTCACCCGGGATGGTCAATTGACCGAAGCATTTGATAAAATCAGCAACAGATCTCTCTTGACGGGAAATATGTGCGGAAACCGGTTGGCTCTCTATGTGGATCTGCCCCAGAACTACGATGCGTGGGATATTGACCGGACTTATCTCAATCAAAACCCGGAACATCCGACGGCGGTGAACGCCGCGAAAATCATCGACGGCAAATTAAGATCTGTTATTGAATTTGAGTTACAGCTTTCAAAATCCGTCATCCGTCAACGTGCGGTTCTGGATTCCCACAGTGCCGCATTGCATTTTCACACCCGGGTCGATTGGCAGGAATCCCACCGGATGCTGCGGACATCGTTTCCGGTGGATATTCCGTCACAAAGCGTCAGCTGTGATATCCAATACGGTTTCATCCGCCGTCCGACACATGAAAATACCCCTGTTGAACAGGCGATGTATGAAATATGTGCTCACCGGTATGCAGATATTTCCTGTGACTCTTTCGGAGCAGCACTGCTGAATAACTGCAAGTACGGATACCGTGTCAAAAACGGAGTTATCGATCTTGCATTGTTGCGTTCACCGAAATATCCGGATCATGAAGCAGATATGGGAATTCAGGAATTCACCTACACCTTTTTACCGCATGCCGGAAATCTGATACATTCATCTGTGATGATGGAAGCCGCATTGCTGAACCGCCCCGTCATGATCCTGCCGGAGTTCCGTTCCGGCAGACAGTTTGCGATCGGAATAAATTCGCCCCGGGTAACATTGGAAGTAATCAAAAAAGCAGAAAAGGAAGATTGTCTGATAATCCGTGCAGTGGAAACTCACGGCATGCCTGCCGTTGCGGAACTTTCGCTGAACGGATTGACCGGTGCAGTGGAAACTGATCTTACCGAATGGAAAGATTTAAAGTTTTATCAGGCGGTTTCCGGAAAAATCACTTTGGAATTCACCCCATTTGAAATAAAAACATTGAAGTTGAAAAAATGAGCATCACCATCCATGATCTTGCAAGAATCGCAGGAAAAGATTCATCCACAGTCTCCAGAGCATTGCGTAATGATCCACGCGTCAAAGAGAGTACCAGAAAAATGATCCGGCAGCTTGCCGATCACTACTCATACGTACCCAATCTCAATGCACGTCAGCTTTCCAACGGGAAAACCGGTATCATCGCGTTGCTGATGGGGTCACTCGATGCCCCTCTGGAAAAAGAGGCGGCAATGCAGCTGAATGCGATTTTCGCTGAACACAATCTAACATTGATGATCATTTCCTATGCCGCGAATCTGGAAAAACTTTTGCCTGACCGGATAGCCAAACTGCAACAGAAAATCTGTGATGCGGCGATAATATTGGCTCCGTCGGTGAATGTTACAAATGATTCACTGCTTCATGAATTGCGTCAGATAAGCTGTCCGCTGGTATGTCTTGACCGTACCTTTCCCGGGCTGGATGTGCCGGTAGTTACGACAGACAATACGCTGGCGATGAATACTCTCGCTCAAATGTCTCTCGACGCCGGGATGGATGGAGCTGTGATCAACCTGCCGAGCCGTTCTACAGTGTCGCACGACCGCAGGGTGAAATTGGAAAAATTCCTTGACCTGTACAATATCCCGCGTATCGTTGCAGATGATATATCGAATGTACCTGAATTCTTGAAAAAACACAATATCAAATATCCGGCATTTTTCGCAAACAGTGCCAAATATGCGGAAGATTATGTAACAGTTCTGCCTGAAAAATTCATAACGGCCTCTTTTGACCGGGAGATGCCGCTGGGTATCAAATTCAACGGACCGGTTTTTCTCTGTATCCAGGATTATGCAAAAATTTCCGAAGTTGCAGCACAAATAATCCTGGAACAGCTGAAATCTGATCGGAGTAAAAGAAAGAATCCGGGAATAATCGAAATACCGGCTGCTGATTTTTTAACTTTGTAAAGAGAGGATTTTTGACTGATGAAAATTTTTGCAGATGTCAGGGATTTCGGTGCCGCAGGAGATGGCATGGCAGATGATACTTCTGCCATACAGCAGGCACTGGAAAGTGGGAAAAATATTATCCGGATCCCTGCCGGAAACTATCGCATTACCCAAACCCTGCTGGTCGATTCATTCACCACGATCGAGGCAGATGCCGATGCAAGGATATATTCCTGCGGCGATACCCCGAAAAAAGAGGGGGATTTTCTGCTCAGCAACCGTGATACGGTCAATGGCAACTGCAATATAGAAATTTCAGGCGGCATCTGGGATGGAAATCATCAGGGCAGATATAACACCAAAAATCCGGATCTCTTTGCTCCGGATGCATGGAGCGGCGGAATGTTCAATTTTTTCAATATCCGCAATCTGGTTTTAAACAACATGCGGGTCGAAAATTCTGTAACTTTCTTCTTCCGTTTCGGAAAAATCAATAATTTCACCATTCAAAATATCTCTTTCGGCGGAACTCCTTCCGGATTCAATCAGGATGGTTTTCACTTCAGCGGTTTTGTCAGCAACGGTCTCGTGGAAAATATTCATGCTTCAGGAGAAGAAACCACCGATGATATGCTTGCCCTCAATGCCGATGACTGTATCACACGTCTTGAAAACCGCGGTTTGCTCCGCGGTCCGATCGAAAATATAACATTCCGCAATATCCATGCTGAAAATTGTTATACCCTGATCCGGATGTTGAGTATAACTGCTCCGATACGGAATATCCGTTTTGAAAATCTCTGTGCCGGATGCCGTCTTTATGCGATAAATATGGATGCTGCCAGATATTGTTTCACCCCTCTTTTTGAACCGGAAGATTTTCCTGACGGCGTGGGAGATATCAGCAATATCATTATTGACGGCATGACGGTCTGGAAATCAGGCAGACAACCGGATCCGTTGATTTGCAATGAATCCCATTCTGAAAATATATCAGTAAAAAATTTTCACCGGGCAATGGAAAAAGATCTGCATCCGGAAACTCCGTGCTGTGTTACACGCAACACATTCCCCGGAGCTGCATCTTTCAGAGATGAACTATTCAACAACAAGTAATTGAGCAAAGGAGGTAAAATGAAGTTTCATCTGCTGCTTTTTGTGCTGCTGCCGTTGTTTTTACACGGTAAAAACCTGATCTATAATGGATCATTCATCCGTGATGATACCGGATTTATCAGCGACTGGGAAATCAATGATGCTGCAAAAAAAGTTATTGAACCATTCCGGTTCGACAATGGAAAAAATGCCATCCGCTTTAATGCAGATCAACCATTGAGCTGTATATTTTCCCCGCTGACCAAACTTGTTCCGGGAGGTAAATATAAAGTCACCGCATGGGTGAAAACCAAAAATTATACTGCCAAACGCGGTGGTGTGCATATCATTGACAACCGGTGGGCAAAAGGAGAGCACGGCTTCAGATTTCCCAAAAATACAACCGGTTGGCAAAAGATTGAAAAAACCGTCACCATCGGGCCGGCAGACGGCGGATATTACAAGCTGGTCGTGTGGAGCGACACGCTGAAAGGTGAATTGGCTGTTACAGGAGTCAAGCTTGAACCGGCATCGGAGGAAACCGCCGTAAAATCCATACCTTTCAAAGAGAATCCGGCATTTTTCCGTCTCTTTGTCAGTCATCCGCTGAAAGATAAGATCCCGGCAGACAATCCTGTTATCACCTTGCAATACACCGGAAAAATCGATGGCCTGACATGCGAAGCACAGATTTCAGAGAAAAAGTTCCGTCATCCGCTGGATAAAAACGGCAGGGTGAAAATCGATCTTACAGGCTTTAAGACCGGAAGATATCATTTGAGTTGTCAGATAAAAAACCGTGATAACCTGTTGGGAAAATTTGAATTTCCCATACGGATCGTCGACATTCCTGAATTTGACCGCTCTGGCATCAAAAAACTCAACAATCTTACTGCCAACAGCTTCACCGGGAATGTGACATCCGGAGTTCCGGTAAAATTTGCAAACCCGAAAGATGGCTGGATACATCTCAGGTTTGAAGGAAAAGAACCGGAAAAGGTAATGATAGGAAAACTCAAAATAAATCTGGAACCGAGACGGAAAGGTTTTGAGGGGATGTGCTTCCTTCCACGCGGCAACCATTCGCTGACGATCGACAGTTCCGGAAAATTACGTATCAATGCGATCGCAGAAACACTTTTCATGGGGGCGGATGATTATGCTGTAAATAAACTGCAGAATAAAGACCGTTACACGCTGGGATTCCGCCGCCGCTACATTTTTGATGCGGTGAATTGTATTCTGGCAGGTAAAGAATTACGTCCCGGTCCCTACGGTTTCCGTCCCACTCCGGAAGAAATCCACGCTATCCGTTCCAGACAGCTGCGTTGGACATGGGACCGGATCTTTGACGGCCCCGGACTGGATAAACTTATCATCAACAGTACCGGATGGAATGCAAAAGATATTTTTGACGGAATAACTCTTGATGAAGCCTACTTCGGCAGAACTGAAAAAGGATTGCGTGTCGTGGATGAAGTGAAAAAAGTGCCGAATCCGGATGACCGTCTGATCTATACCTGGAATACCCACGGTGATTACGGTATTCTCGAATCATATATGGTCGCAGAGGTCATCAATTTTTCGGGCGGCAGAGGACGGCATCTCTACGAAGCGTATATGCACAACACCAAAGATCTGAAATCTCTCCACGATCACATTGAACACGGGGTGGTGAATGCCGGCAGAGGAATGATCCGTTATATCCCGGATGTAATGCCGAGCAACGGCATCGTTATCGGATGTTTTGCCGGTTCTCCGCAAAGTTCTCTGGAGGCATTCCCGAATTCAGATATAAAATATATGATGGATTATGCTTTCAATAAGCTGGCAAATCATCCGGTATTTGCCAATCTCGGCGGCGTGGGCTTCTATTCTTATGCCAATCCGGATGAAGAATACATCCGCTGGGCAATGGCTCTGCTGCGTCACTATGCCATTGAGGGCAACACCACGATGCTTTCCGATAAATACGGTTTCAAATATCTCCCGGAAACGATTCGGGATGGTGACTTCAATGAAAAAGACAGATTCTGGAATTGTTCCAAAGATGTGACTTTCGGCAGGATCAAAAATTACGGTGAATATTCCGGGCGTTACATGTGCAACAATTATAATCCTGATGCAGACTGTTTTGCAGTTCTGCCCAAAAAACACGGCAGCTGTGCCAGTGTCAGTCAGACCGTGAAGAATTTAGAACCCGGAAAAATCTATTGTCTGAGATTCGTCGTCAGTGATTTTGACACCGATAAAAGATACCGTGTTCAGGATGAGCAGTATCCGGCTACTGCATTTATTGACGGAGCTTATATACTGGAGCATACCGTTGAAATACACCGGAATACCAATCTGGAACGCAAAGAAAAAGAGAATGACCGCTGCTCCGGATATGCCATGCATAAAGTGCTTTTCCGGGCAAAAAAAACGGAGCACGATTTAACTATCTCCAACGCAGCTGCGCGGAACAACTCCACCTGGCTGCTCAACTTCGTTCAGGTAAACAAATATTTCCCGGACGAAACAGCCTTATATTAACACTCAACAAAAGAAAGGTCTACAAAAATGAAAAAACACTTCACCCTCATCGAATTGCTTGTCGTTATTGCCATCATCGCCATTCTCGCAGCAATTCTGCTCCCCGCCCTCAACTCTGCCCGTGAACGCGGACGCAGTGCCAGCTGTATCAACAACATGAAACAAGTTGCTTCCGCAGCATTGATCTACAGTGATGACAACGATGCGATAATGATGGTCGATTTTAAATCCGGAGCTCCGGCAGGATATTTGACCTATGCTCTTGCTACCGGATACTTTTATGACAATCACAGTACAAAAACACTTAACGGCAACTATCTCAGTGATATAAACACTATTATCTGTCCGTCTGCTGATCCGGGACCGATTCCGGCTGACTTTGCCGGCAATGCATCATTCCTCGGCGGTTACGGGGTCCCGTATGAACCATTTGACAACCACCCGAATCACGGCGGCAGCCACAGCGAAAGCCAGGCTATCGACTATGTGCGAACTGCTACCGGTGACCGCTGGTCAAAACAAAGCGGTGTATATTTGATCAAAAAACTTAAATCCGCCTCTACATTCGCCATGTTTTTTGAAGGTACCGCAAACGGCAAAGCACACTTCCAGACCTCTTTTGAAGGCAGTGCCTCTGATGCAACTCCGACCATTGATTTCCGGCACAACAAGTCTACTGTAGTTCCCTATGCCGATGGTCACGTCGCCGCATTGAGTTCTGCAGAGGCACGCGAAAAATGGAACCAGCGGGCAGGAAAATATATCCGGGTAAACGGAGCATTGACTACTCTTTGATATACGGGAAACGACCACCGTTTCAATCTGCATGACGCTCAAACTGTAATGCAGTAAAACATGACTGCTTCAAAACATCCGGTTTTGGAGCAGTTTTTTCTTATTGGGATCGTAAAATATTCAGCAAAAATGGAAGATCATCTTCAGCCGGAGCCGTGACGGAATAAACCCAAATAAGATCACCGGAGGAATATATTCTTTTTCTTGACTGACCGCCAGAGAACAAAAAACTTTGTTATTGCAGGTTGTTAATAACTTGTCAATAAAAATACTCCATGACGGACTTTTTTTCTGCAATTCATTGATTTTACCAATGCTTTTACAACTTACGATATTATAGTACGATTCCGTATAGTTTTAATTATCCATTTTTAGCATTTTCGTTAGATAGGAATCCCTGATTTTCAACTCTCAAAATCTTTATTTCATGCAAAAATCATGCAACTCCTTGATATTGACCTGAGCTGTAAAAATTTTTATAACTTACTCATTTTACAATATATTTTTCCTGAAATTTTTTTTCAAATTTTTTTCATTCTGCATAACTTGCTCTTTTTATGCGAGCTTACGTTTTTTCCTATTCTTATTTTCCTATTCTCTTTTTCAAACCCCATTTGCAAAAAACAGATTTCCGACCTATATTATGCATTGTCAACACTTCTGTTGGAACTCTCATCCGGCAACTTGCATGACATTGTGCAAAAACGGTGAATAAGTATGTGCAAAGCACCGGGAGAGTGAAAGCATAAAATTTGACTGCGGCGATTTGAAAAAATTCAGCAGCCTTTAAAAACTGTTCGGAAAAATCCCGTTTGCGGGATTGAAAAACAGTGACGGCGGAGTTATATTATCCATCCGCTGTGAATAATAAAATTTTTGCTTATTGTGGTAACGGCAGTTTCCAAACAAACTGTTGCGGGATTTTTTCGCCCCGTAAAACGGGGTAAATTTGTTTTTTATGAGTATTTGTTTAAGGTTTTGGTAAGAAAATGTTGAAGTCAGGTACATTCAGGGCACAAGAGGTCTGGGATCTCGCGGTATGCTCCCTGAAAAAACAGAGCGATGCCCTCTATCGCCAGTGGTTCTCACAGATGACCGCTGTCGATATTCAGGATGATCTGCTCACAATCGGTGTGCCGAATGACTTTTTCATGGATGTAGTTTCCGATCAGTACGGCGATCTTATCCAGCATGCTCTTGACAATATCAACGGCAGAAGTTACCGTTTTGAATTACGTCCGGGTATTTTGCCTCCGGCTTCTCCGGCAGAAACACCGGCGGGGGAAAAAGTTGAGAAACATATTGCTGTTGCCGACACCCCGGCATTTCCGACAGCAGGAGGTGCTGCCGGCCGGCGTAAACAACTCTATACCTTTGACAACTTCGTCTGCGGTAATTCCAACCGTCACGCTTTTGCAATGGCACGTTCTGCTGCCGAAGCTCCGGGCGAGTGCTACAATCCCCTCTTTATTTACGGAACCAACGGGATCGGCAAAACCCACCTTCTGCAGGCGGTTGCAGGTAAGATCGCTTCCGAAAGACCGGATCTTGCCGTCCGCAGCGTGACCTGCGATGAGATGCTCAACGACTTTTATGATATGCTCACCAAACACCGCAATACTGCCGAATTCCGTGCCGGCATGAAAGATTTGGATGTACTGCTGATCGATGATATCCATCTGCTGGAGAAAAAAACAGCTCTGCAGGAAGAGTTCTTCAATATTTTCAACATCCTTTACCAGAGCGGCAAACAGATCGTGTTTACCAGTGACCGCCAACCCTGCGAACTTTCCGGTATCGACCGCAGACTTTCCAGCCGTTTTGAACAGGGTATGATCTGCCAGATCGGCATGCCGGAGTATGAGCAGCGGCTCGTTATCCTGCGGATGTGGCGGCAGGCAAATCTCACTTCAGCATCGTTGCCCGACAGAATACTTGATTTCCTTGCAGAGAATATCACCAGTTCTGTCCGGCGGCTGAAAGGCTGTTTTCTCCGCCTTTCAGCTTATGCGGAAATGAGCGGTACCGAAGAACTTTCCATCGCAGAAGCTGAAGATCTGCTCCATGCCCAGCTCACCGCAGAAAGTCAGGCACGGGATATCCGCCCGGAAGCGATCCAGCAGCTCGTTGCCAACCACTTCGGCATCACCCTGACCGATATGCTCGGCAAATGCCGTTCCCGGAATGTTGCCGATCCCCGGATGGTTGCCATGTATCTCTGCCGGAAACTCACCCGTCTTTCCAGCAATGAAGTCGGTGAAATTTTCGGACGCACCCATGCCAATGTGCTGCATGCCGAAAAGACCATTCCCGAAAAATGTTCAACCGATGATTCGTTGCGCCGCAGTATCAATCAGCTTGAGCGTCAGCTCCAGAAACACTGATCTTCTCTTTTCCTGCGGCTTTATTGACTGATACTTGCATTTCCCCCCTCTCGGGTATATATTATAGAAAAATTTTGTTTCTTTTCAGTTAGGATTTTGCACCATGGAATTTATTTTTGACTCCGTCGAAGCTGCCATTGAAGATATCAGAAACGGCAAACTTATCATCGTCACGGATGATGAAAACCGGGAAAATGAGGGCGACCTCGTCTGTGCCGCCAGCCTCATCACTCCGGAAAAGATCAACTTTATGATCACCCACGCCAGAGGTCTGGTGTGTGCCCCCATTACCGAAGAACGGGCAAAAGAACTCGGAATCATCCGTCCGGCTTCCACGGATCACTTCAAAACCGCTTTTACCGAAAGTCTTGATGTTCTTACCGGTTCGACCGGAATCAGTGCCGCCGACCGAGCCAACACCGTCAAAGCTCTGATCGACCCGAATTCCCAAAAAGAAGATTTCGGGATTCCCGGTCACATGTTCCCGATTGCCGCCCGTCCCGGCGGTGTTCTCCAGCGTACCGGTCACACCGAAGCTGCCGTTGACCTTGCACGGCTTGCCGGATTGCCGCCTGCCGGTGTCATCTGCGAGATCACCAAAGAAAATGGTGAAATGGCACGCATGGCTGATCTGATGGAATTCAAAAAACAGCATGGAATAAAAATCATCACCATCGCCGATCTGGTAGCCTACCGCAGAAAGACTGAACAGCTCGTTACTTGTGAAGAATCAGTAAAACTACCCACTGCGTTCGGGGATTTCCAGATGTACCTTTACCGGTCAAAAACCGACAACGCTTCACATCTTGCCCTGGTTTGCGGCGATGTAAAAGATAAAGAATCTGTTCTGGTTCGTGTCCACAGCGAATGTCTTACCGGTGATGTATTCGGTTCCGCCCGCTGCGATTGCGGCGATCAGCTGCATACGGCGATGAAAATGATCGCTGCGGAAGGTTGCGGCGTACTGGTCTACATGCGGCAGGAGGGTCGCGGTATCGGTCTGGAAAACAAACTCCACGCCTACAAACTTCAGGAACAGGGTTACGACACCGTCGAAGCCAATGAAAAACTCGGATTCCCCGCCGATCTGCGGGAATACGGCATCGGAGCCCAGATCCTGCTCGATCTCGGAATCAAAAGCATCCGCATCCTCACCAACAACCCTGCCAAACTGGTCGGTCTGGATGGTTACGGTCTGGAAATTTCAGAAAGAGTTCCGATCATCATCGAACCGGGCAAAGAAAATGAATTTTATATGCGTACCAAGCAGGAACGCATGGGACATCTTTTCTGATGCTGAACTTTCCTGAAAACTTTACCATTGCCCTCGTTTCACCTTCCGGCTTATGCAGTGAAGAGATCGTTTTACAGGGAAAAAAGTTTCTGGAAAATTCCGGAGCAAAAGTTAAAATCATGCCTCATATTTTTGAGCATGACTCGCTTTCGCACCTTTCGGCTTCCGATGAATTGCGTGCAGCAGACATCAATGCGGCTCTGGCGGATGATGAAGTAAATATGCTCTGGGCAGTCCGGGGCGGCTGCGGAGCATTGAGGATTCTTGATAAGATCAACTGGGAACTTTTTCAGGAACGCAAGCTTCCATTTGCCGGTTTCAGCGATATAACCGCCATCCACTGGGCAATGGCAAAAAAAGGAATAACCTCATTCATTGCCGCACCGATGATGAAATTCCTCGGCGGAAAAGTCGATCCTTTGACCGCCAATACCCTTGCTGATGCACTGAAAGGCATTCCGGTTTCGCTTTCCCTCAATCCGCTTTCAGAAGGTAAAGTCACTGAAGCAGCACCGCTGCCGGGAAATATCACCGTCATCTGTTCTCTCTGCGGCACGGAATACTTTCCCGACACCACCGGAAAGCTCCTTATCCTTGAAGAAGTCGGCGAAGCTCCCTACCGGATCGAACGATCCCTCACCCAGCTGCGGCTTGCCGGAGCATTTTCCCATTGTGCCGGAGTTGTCTTTGGCAACTTCACCGGCTGCGGTGATAAAGATGAGCTTGAAGCAGTGCTTGCCGATTTTGCATCTCAGGTCAGCTGCCCGGTATTTTACGGTTTCCCCCACGGGCATGAACTGCCATTTTTCTCGGTAAGCGGCAATCAGCTTATTTCAATACAGCCTTGCTGATCTCTTTTTCATATTTGGCAAATGCAGTTGAGGGGCCGAAAAACTCCACGATCTGCAAATGATCATTCCAGCACCGTTTCAAACTGATCACGGCAAAGTAATGCTCGATCCCTCTGGCAGTGGTGCGTTCGGCAGTGATTTTGAATGCCTCAAGACCATTGAATTTCACCGAAAAAACTTTTACCTGATCGAATCCGTAAAGACTTTTCAGAGCCTTGCAGTAAAGATCACGCCAGAATTCAAGTTTGCTCTCTTCCGGCACTTCGACCTCCCAGGTACGCAAAAGACAGTCGTCACTGGTCGTGGCGGAAAAACCGCTGCCTGAATTGCCGCCGGTCACAGGAACGAGGACTCCGGGAACAGCAAGATCAAAAAGCGGCTCATCCTCATCTCCGGGGTTGCCGGAAACCAGTTTCCGCAAAAAAGCGAAACGCTTGACCGCTTCCGGAGTTCCATCCGGCATCGCACCGTGTTCCACGATCACGGCGACGTCAAAGGTGACAAATGCAACCCGGTTCCTGTTATTCTGAAGCTGGGCATCGATCCTTTCGATTTCAGTGGTGACCCGGTTCAGCTCTTTTTCCACCTTGAGGATCTCTTCAACCTTTTGTGTCTTATTGAGCAATTCGGTCAATCTGGTACGCAGTTTACGCAAATTATCCAGACGCACAGCAAGATCGGTGATCGTATCGGTCAAATCTTCGGCAGAGATACGGAAATCGCTCACTTTGCCGACATTTCCGGCAGATTTGATAAATTCATCAGCTTTTTGCACCGGCACTTTCATTTTCATATTGCCTCTGGCACTGGAAACAAGATAACCGCCGAGTTTTTCACAAAGAGTTTTCAGCTCTTCCAGAGCCTTTTTCTGCTCTTTGACCACCACGGTAAAACCGGCAGTATATGCCATCTGACGGGAACTCTGCTGAAAATATCCGCCGGCACTGACGCCATCAGCACTGACATCCATTCTTCTCATCCGGTTGACCCCGGAAAACGATTTTGATTTTGCCAATGCCGGAGCTGAATCATAAGCGGTCATTGAATCATTCAAACTTCCGCGTTCAGCACTCAATGTGGTACAGCCGGAAAAAATCAACAGTGCCGGAAAAAACATTATAGAGATATTACGCATTTGAAAATTCCTTATTTCTGATTGCCGGGATTTTATTTCTGCCGTTAAGATAATCTCTTTTCCGGAGAAATGCAATAGACGGCACAAAAAAATTAAGAAAAAATATATTTCAACTTTACAAAATAACATTGAGGGTGTATTTTAATAAGATGAAATAAGGAATCTTGGAGAAAATGAGTGTTAAAAATTGGAAACCTTTGAGTAACATCCTTCCGCAGGATGTTGAGTATCTGCAGTATAAATTCAATTTGCCCCGGCCGATAGCTGTCTATTTTGCAGCAAGGGGTATTCCGGAAAAAGAAATTCCCGGCTTTCTCGAACCGAGACTGGCAAATTTGAGTGATCCCTACCGTTTCCCCGGAATCAGGGAAGCATGTGCCAGACTCTGGCAGGCGATCGAAAATCACGAACCGATCCTCATCCACGGCGACTATGATACCGACGGCATCACCGCCAGTGCCCTGCTCGCACTGGTTCTCCGTCAGAATGGGGCGATCGTCAACTCTTTTATCCCCCACCGTTTTGATGACGGCTACGGATTCACTCCGGAATCTCTGGAAAAAGCTCTGGAAATGTTCGGTAATTGCGGTGTACTGGTAACAGTTGACTGCGGCATCACCAGCTGCGATGCGGTAAAAGTCGCCCGCGAAAAAGGTATTGACGTGATCGTTACCGACCACCATGAAGCCGGTGATGAACTTCCCGATGCTCTGGCGGTCATCAACCCCAAAGTTTATCCGGAACTGGAAGATCTTCAGCTGCTTTCCGGAGCAGGTGCCGCTTTCAAACTTTCCCACGCTTTCATCAAATACGGCAGAGAAATGAATCTGGGCGGTTTCATGACCCGTCTGGAAGAGGTTCTGGATTATGTTGCCCTCGGTACAGTGGCAGATATCGTGCCGCTTCTCGGTGAAAACCGTATCATGGTGAAATATGGTATTGAAGCTTTGCGTAAGCAGATCCGTCCCGGTATCCGGGCTTTGATTGAAAGTTCTAAACTCCACTCGGAACTTTCCCCATCTGACATCACTTTCCGTCTGGCTCCCAGAATCAATGCCGCCGGCAGAGTCGGTGATGCCAATGTGGCACTGCATCTGCTTGAATCTGAAAGCATCGTCGATGCCCACTACAGTGCAAGTGAACTTGAAACTTACAACCGTACCCGTCAGGAAAAAGAGCAGGAAATCTATCAGGATGCCTGCGGTCAGATCGAAAGAGGTCTGGCATGGCTGAGCCCCTACTCGCTGCTGGTCGCCGGTCGTGACTGGCATCAGGGCGTGATCGGTATCGTGGCTTCACGGCTTGCCAGAGATTACAACCGCCCGACCATCGTGCTGACGATCCAGGATGATCACGCTTACGGTTCCGGCCGCAGTATCGCCAATTTGAATCTGGTTGAAGTGCTGACCAAAAGTTCCCATCTGCTGGAGCGTTACGGCGGTCATCCGATGGCTGTCGGCATCGGACTCAAAACGGAAAATATCGCTGCTTTTTATGAAGAAATGGATAAAGAGATCCGTTCCCAGATCGACCCGTCAGAACTGGAAAGTTTCATTTCCTATGACGGTGTTGCCGAACTCGGTGATCTCACTCCGGAATTTTTCAGCTATCTCGACCGGCTCTCACCTTTCGGCCACAGCAACCAGAAACCGATCTACCGGTTCAATGATCTGCGGGTCATCCGCTGTAATCCGGTCGGCAATGGTGCCCACACCCGCGGTGTGATGCAGAGCAGAAGCGGTCAGATCGAATTTATCGCATTCAACCATCCGGTTTCCAACTTCAGCAACCGGATGCTCGATGTGCTGGCTACTCCGCAGCTCAATAAACGGCAGCCGGATACGCCCCCGCAGCTCAATATCATTGATTACCGGGAAGTTTACTGAATATGACCTTTATTTTTCTTGGCGACATCGTCGGCAAAGGCGGCAGAAATGCGGTCAAGGCCCTGCTTCCGGAACTCCGCAGAGAGTTCAATGCCCAGTTTGCGGTGGTCAACGGGGAAAATTCAGCTGCAGGAAGCGGCATCACACTTTCCTGTGCCAGAGAACTGCTGGAAGTTGCCGATGTGGTAACTCTCGGTGATCACGCCTGGGATCAGAAAGGTTTTGAAAATGAGATCCACCTCTGCGACCGGATCATCCGTCCGGCGAACTACTCCGACACCCAGCCGGGAAAAGGTTTCGGTATTTTCCGCAATCCTGCCGGTGGAGAAGTAGCAGTGATCGCTCTGCAGGGAAAAGTTTTCATGCGGGATTCGGCGTATTGTCCTTTTGAAACTGTGGAAAAAATCCTCGCTCAACTGCCCTCTCATATCAAATCAGTGATCGTCGATTTCCACAGCGAAGCAACCAGTGAAAAACTTGCCATGGGCTATTTCCTCGAAGGAAAAGTAACTGCTGTACTGGGTACCCATACCCATGTGCAGACTGCCGATGCAGCCATTCTCCCCGGTGGAACTGCGGTACTTTCCGATACCGGGATGTGCGGAGCCGCCAGAAGTGTGCTTGGCAGAGAGGTCAAAGCGGTACTGAAAAAATTCCGTTCCGGTATGCCGGTGCGTCTGCCGGTGGTGGAAACCGGTGATATCCGGGTCGACGGTGCCGCCGTCACCTACGACCACACGACCGGCAGAGCAATAAAAATAGTACCTTTCAGCCGGATCGTCAGGTTGTAAGCGGTGACGAATCAGGAGTTGCGAACTTGTGCGGCAGAAAAGTTTCGCATTGAATACCCTGAAAACCTGCCGGTATCTCAGAAAGTTGCTGAAATCAAATCCGCATGGCAAAATTCCCAATTGATTATCGTCGGCGGTGAAACCGGTTCCGGAAAAACCACCCAGCTCCCCAAAGTCGCTCTGGAACTCGGCTGCGGCAGAAAAGGGATCATCGGCTGCACCCAGCCCCGCCGGATCGCCGCTTCAGCCATGGCAGCCCGTCTGGCACATGAACTGCACTGCAGTTGCGGTAAAGAGGTGGGCAGTCAGGTGCGTTTTGAAGACCGCACCACTGATGAGACCGTATTGAAATTCATGACCGACGGAATTCTGCTTGCAGAGCTGCGTAACGATCCGCTTTTTACCAGATATGACTGCATCATCATCGACGAGGCTCACGAAAGAAGTTTGAATATCGACTTTCTGCTCGGACTTCTGCGGAATATTCTCCCCAAACGTCCGGATCTGAAAGCTGCGATCTCCAGTGCCACGCTGGATGTTGACCGGTTCCGGGAGTTTTTCGGTGATGTGCCGGTGATCGAAGTCAGTGGACGCAATTATCCGGTGGAAGATATTTATCTGCCGCCATTTGAAGATGAGGAACTGCCTGCCCATATCGCCCGTGCCTGTGAATTGCTTTCCGGATTTGATTCCAGAGGAGATATTCTGGTATTCCTGCCCGGAGAAAGAGAGATCCGGGAAGCCGCCGAAATGCTCATGGGCAGAAATTACCCCAATACCGAAGTGATGATGCTCTATTCCCGCTTGAGCAGTGCCGAACAGCAGCGGGTCTTCCACCCCGGCAGGATGCGAAGGATCATCCTCTCTACCAATGTGGCGGAAACATCGCTGACCATTCCCCGGATAAAGTTCTGTATCGATTCCGGTCTGGCACGCATCAGCCGTTACAATCCCCGGCGGGGGATTCAGGAATTGCAGATCGAAATGATCTCTCAAGCATCAGTACGCCAGAGGCGGGGCAGATGCGGCAGAACTGCCGATGGTATCTGCGTGCATCTTTACAGCGAAGAAGAACTGCAGATGTGCGATGCCTATACCGCACCGGAAATCAAGCGGACATCCCTTGCCGGAGTCATTTTGCAAATGGCAAACCTCCGGCTGCCGGATATCCGTACTTTTCCCTTTATTGATCCGCCGCCGGGTCAACTTATCAGAGAGGGTTTCCGTACCCTGACCGACATCAAAGCGGTCAATGATGCCGGATTCATCACTAAAGAAGGCAAACTTATCGCCAGATTGCCGGTCGATCCCCATCTTGGGAAAATGCTTCTGGAAGCACAGAAACGGAAAGTGCTGCCGGAATTTCTGGTGCTTGCCGCCGGATTATCCATTCCCGATCCCAGAGAAAGACCGGTGGAAAAACCGCAACTTGCCGATCAGGCTCACGCCCCGTGGAAAAATGAAAGATCCGATTATCTCGGGTGGCTCAATATCTGGAACGCTCTCGTTTCCAACGGTGCATTTGTTTCCAACGGTGCATTGCGGAAATTCTGCCGAAAAAGTTATCTGAATTTCACCCGCACCCGGGAGTGGAAAAATCTGGTCATCGACCTCGCTGACTCACTGCGGGAAAAATTTGAATTCGACATTCTGGAAAATACCGATTATCAGATGCTACATGAAGCTCTGCTTGCCGGAATTCCCCGCAATATCGCCCAGCTGGATACCGAAAGCCGTACCTACCGGGGAATTGACGGCAAGAAGTTCATGATTTTTCCCGGCAGCGGTCTGGCAAAAGTTAAAAAACTTCCTCCGTGGATAGTCTGTTTTGCATTCGTGGAAACCCGGGCACTTTTCGGCAGAAATGCCGCTGTGATCGAACCGGAATGGGTCATCAATGCCGCACCTCACCTCTGCTCCCGCAGCTGTGATCAGGAACATTTTGAAGCATCCAGCGGTTTTGTGCGTGCCAGAGAAAAGGTTTCTCTTGGTTCGCTGCAGCTTATCGCCGGAAAAAAGGTGGATTTTGCCCGGTTCAATCCGGCAGCGGCAAGAGAGATATTCATCCGTGACGGTCTGCTTCAGGGATTGGTCACAAATTCACCTGCGGTGGAAAAATTCAATGCCATCCGGCAGAAACTGCTCACTTATGAAGAACGCATGCGCCGCCCCGGGCAGCTCTATGATGCAATTGCTGCTGAAGAATTTTTCCGCACCAATCTGCCGCTGGAAGCAAATTCCGTCAAAAGCCTGAATGAATGTTTTCAAAAACACCATTTACGCTGGGAATTCAAAGAAAAACAATTCATCGCGTCGGATATTGATTTTGATCCGGCAGACTTTCCCGGCAAAATGGAGTTCGCCGGAGTATCATTCAAGCTGCTTTACCGTTTTGACCCCGGCGGAGAAAATGACGGAGTGACCATCGCCGTACCGGAAAATTCCCTCAATCTGCTTCCGGCTCATCTGCCGGATTATCCCATCCCCGGTTATGCCGCTGATTTTGCCGAAGCGATGTTGAGAAGTCTGCCAAAAGATATCCGCCGTCAACTCGGCGGGATTCCGCAATGTGCCGCACTTTTTGCTGAAGAATTCAAACGTGACCTCTCTTTAAGAGAAATCCCGCCTGCAGAAGTGATGGCGGATTTTCTGAAAAACATACTGGATATCGAGGTCAATCCCCGTTCTTTTGAAAACAGCAGACTTCCGGAATATCTGAAAATGAAACTTGCCATTCTCAACGAAGCCGGCAGAATAAAATCTATCGTAAAAACCCTTCCCGACCGGAGCGGAAACAGTTCAAAAGTTTCCGCCGCATTGCCCGGTGCGGAAAAACACCGGGACTCCGGCTGGGAAAGATGGGATGCTGCCAGTGGAATAATTCCGGAAAAAGTGGAAATTCCTTCCGGTTCCGGAAAACTCTTCTATCCGGCACTCCACTTTGATCCGGAAAAAGATCTGATCAGCAAGGAACTTTTCATCAAGTTTCCGGAAGCCCGCCGCAGTCACAAAATCGCCGTCTGTGCCCTTTTGATCAAAGCCAATGCCCCCTTTGTAAAAATCCTCAAACGGGGAATAAAACTTTCCAACGAACTCAAACTTTCACTGCTGGTCAACTCATCTGCTACGGATTTTGAAAAAGATCTGCTTTTTGCTTCCATCATCAATTCCGTGGATACCGATCCGGTTTCAGTGCGTTCCAAAGCTGATTTTGACCGTTTCTCGGAAGAAGTGATGCAGAATTGGAGCAATACTCTGGATGAATTGATCAGCGAAGTGGAAAACTTTACTGCCGCATACAGTGAAATCCGTCAGCTTTTGCGGAGGACAAAAAGTGCCGCAGATGCTATTGAAGAACATCTTGATCTGCTCTTTGCCCCCGGTTTCCTCAAACGTCCGGCAGTATTCAGCGATTACCGCCGTTACCTGCGGGCGTTGAAGCTCCGCACCACCCGTGCCGCCGACGCTCCCGGTAAAGATATTCAGAAAGGAGAAGTACTTCAAGAGTGGATCGACCGTTTTCATGCCGCCTTATCCACACTGGATGACCTGACCGCTTCCGATGGTCTTTATGAATTCTGGGAACTGCTCGAAGAGGCCCGGATATCCGTTTACGCTCCGGAAGTAAAAACCGCCGTAAAATCCCCGCTTGCCAAATTGGAAAGTGCCTGGGATGATTTGCGGATATAATTTACGGGAAAAAGGTTGTAAAACTGCCCTTTCTGTACTATATTATATGTTGATGGAGTTTAAATAAATCACTTTTTTGGAGACTTTTTATGGCTAAGGATATTGAAGATTTGATGCTGGCGGTGATCGATGCCCCCCGTCCGGAAAATCTGGATGCTCTCAAAACAGCGGTTGCTGCCAAAGCGGATGCCGATTGTGCAGAAAAACTGGAAATGCTCTGGGAAGAGTGGGAAAGCCGCAAACTTTCCACTGCCGAAGCAAAATATGTGCTTGCCATCGCTGCTCTCGGTGTACCGGCAAAACCATTTTTCCGCAAAACGATGATCAATGCGGTAAAAACTCTGCTGCCGCCTTTTATCGCTCAGGCTCCGGTAGTCAAAGCTACCGGTGTACGGGATGAAAATAAAACTCCGGCAGAGATTGCTGCCAGAGTGGAAAAACTGCTCGCTCTGCGCAGCGGCTCAATTGTCTTTCTGGAAAGTTCCCGTCGCTGGGGCGTCGCCGGTTCCATTGATGCGATGAATGCCTCATTGCCGATGATGCCTTTTGCCCAGGTCGGTTCCAATGCCGCTGTGCCGCTGGAAATCGCTCTGAAAGATGCGGCGATCCTCGCTTCCGGACCGGATGTTTCCCGTCTGGTTGTTGCCGGAACCGTACCGGTTTCCGCCGCACTTTTCCGCCTGACTGTGGATAAACGCAAACTCGTTCCGATTCCGGAAGAAAGATTGAAGATCATGGCACGCAGCGGATGTGCCAGAAAACTGGACGATGCCGCATTTGAACGTTACTGGAGCATCGGAGCCGCCCAGAGTTCCTCCGCCGCCCCCGCCGCCGGAAGCGCCGCAAAACCCGGAACCCGCCGTGCCTGCGACGGCCGCAGTCTGAAAGAAATCCAGCTGCTCATGCTTCAGGAGCAGGAACAGGGTGCAAAAGAATTCGCAGCCGACGAAATCACCGCACTCTGTGCTTTCTTTGAAAAGCTCCCCGTGGCAACTGCCCAGCGTGAAAGCAAACTTGTTGCCGAAGTGATGGCTCTGGTCTTTGAGCGTACTCCGGAAAATTCTCTGCAGGCCATCGTCAATTCTCTGATCGGTAAAATTCCTTTCTTCCCGGAAAAACCTGCAGCTTCCACTCTCGCAACTTTTGCAGTCTGGGGTGAATTGGCAAGCAAACTTCTGGAAAAACTCTGTGCCGGTGCGGCAAAAGTTTTCCCGGAACAGTATCTTGCCGCCTGTGCCGTCAAACTGCCGCTCAAAGCGATCAACTGCATCGGTCCTCATATTTCCAATGAAGCACTGTGTGATGAGTTGGTCAATCAGCGCAGCTGCGGTGCCGACCTGCTGCTCTGGATCTGGAAAAACCGGAAAAAACGTCACGATGCCGAATTGCTTTCTCTGGTAAATCTGGATAACGTTTCACGCGTGCTTTCTGCGGAAGAACCGCCGAAAGTCTACCTTGCCGCCCGCCGTGAATTGCTGGGGATGCTCCTTGATGACAAGGCGTTTCAGGCTCACATGATCGAAACGATGGATGATGATCCGGTCATGCTCGGTTCGATCCTGCAGGGGGCTCTTTTCCTCGATGCCGGTCAGCGGCAGAGTCTGATGGTAAAACTCGCCCGTCAATCACAGAAAATCCAGGAATATCTTGAAAGCGGTGCCGGAAAGAAGATCCTCGATGCCGGTACTGCCCATAATGAATCCAATGATGCACCGGTCTTTGAAGCGACCTACACCAGTGTCCACTCGCACCAGATGCTCATTAAAGAGCTTGATGATATTATCAATATCCATGTGCCGGAAAACCGGGAAGCTCTCAAAACCGCCCGTGCCCACGGCGATTTCCGGGAAAACTCCGAATTTGATGCCGCCAAAGAACGGCGTAACTACCTTTCCCGCCGTCGCGGTGAACTGGAAAGGGAGCTTGCCAATATCCAGCCGGTACTGATGGCTCATGTGGAAGTTGATGACAGTGCCGTTATCGGTTCGGAAGTGGAAATTTCTCTTTCTGACGGCAGAGTGGAAAAATATTATCTCCTCGGTGCGTGGGATGGCAATCCGGAAAGACGTTTTCTCTCTTACCGCACCCGTCTCGGCAAAGCCCTGCTCAACTGCAAAACCGGCGAATCATTCACCGGTCCTGACGGCAAACCGGGCAAATTGCTCAGTGTGAAAAAACTTCCGGCTGAATTGATTGCGGAACTTGATGCGTAATAAATTTGATGAACGTTACTTTCCGTTAAAACGGAGTTTCCGGCTGCGCAGTGCCAAATACCGCTGCTGCCGGGATCTTTGCATGCCATGCACCCGTTTTGCCGGAAAGAAACTGACGCTCAGCACACTCCTTTTCCCCGCCCCGCATGCAGGATTGAAAGGTAAAAAAATCGTTTTTATTTCGGATTGGCACTGGCACAACTCGGAACGCAACCGGCAGCTGCTTGCAGAATTTACAGAGTTGATGGAAAAAATTTCCCCGGATCTGCTTCTGCTCGGCGGGGATCTCTGTGATGATGCTGAACACCTTGATCTTCTGCCGCCGCTATTGGAAAAACTCGCTGCTCTTGCCCCTGAAGTTGTCGCAGTGAAAGGTAACTGGGAAACCGGGAAACGGTGGCTGCCGGAAAATTTCTTTGCTGAACTTTATGCAAAATACGGAATCACACTTCTGGAAAACGGCGAAAAAATCGTTTCCGGCATGAGAATATACGGTCTGGCGGATTTGAGTTCCATAAATTTCCGCCGGATGCCGGAACCGCCGCATGAAGAAAATATCGCCAATATTCTATTGGTTCACTCTCCGGATGGAGTGATCTCTGCCGACAATAAGGGATTTCTCCGCCACTTCACGCTTGCTTTCTGCGGTCATAATCACGGCGGTCAAATCCGTCTGCCGCTGATCGGGGCATTGTATTGTCCAAGTTTTTACTTTACCAAATTTGATTCCGGTATCTTTGAAAGACGGGGGTTGAAAATCAAAATGGTGGTATCTTCCGGTATCGGAGAACACAGTCACTCCTGCAGAATCTTCTGTCCGCCGGAAATGATTCTGACGGAGTTTAAATGAAAAAGAGACGGGGATTTTTCGTTATTTCGGCACTCTCTCTGCTGTTTATTATACTTTTTGCCGCCTCGCTCAAGTGCGGAATAATCCCGGTTTCATGGAAAGAGCTTCTGAATATTTTTTCAGATACGCAAGATTCCCTGATCATCCGGGAATTACGGCTTGCCCGTTCACTTGCGGCAATCATTGCCGGTGCCGCCTCAGCTTTTGCCGGAGTGATTTTGCAGAAAATATTGCGTAATGATCTTGCTGCTCCGGATATTCTCGGTATTTCCAGCGGTTCCGGTGTTGCCGGAGTTACGTTGCTTTTATTACTGCCGCAATGGTCGGATCTGCTTCCTTGTGCCGCTTTTGCCGGAGCTTTGATTGCAGCACTTTTGATCTATCTTGCCGCGTGGCAAAGAAACCTTTCCCCCGGCAGACTGATTCTTGCAGGAGTAGCAGTAAGTACGATTTTTTCCACAGTTTCCGGTACTCTTTTTCTTTTTCACGCTGAAAAACTTTTTCCGGTAATGGAATTTACTCTCGGCGGGTTTGCCGGAAAAAGTATGGATAATATTTATTCCGCACTGCCGGTAATTATCATATTACTGATTTCCGGCATCTTTCTGCCCCGGAAACTGGAATTGCTCTCGCTGGGGGATGATGAAGCATTTTCACTGGGGTTGTCTCTTGGCGTCAACCGGATTTTCGCTCTTGCCATCGCCGCTCTGGCTGGTGCATTATGCACCTCTCTTGCCGGATTATTGGGATTTATCGGGCTAATGGCACCGCACATCGCAAGAAAAATCACTCAGGAAAATCACAGCCGCATCCTGCTGATCGCCGCACCATTGACCGGTTCGGTGCTTGCTCTTGCCGGTGATCTTGCCGGAAGATTGATTTTTGCCCCGCGGGAACTGCCTGCCGGATTGCCGATATCTTTGGCAGGTGCGGTATTCTTCCTTTTGCTGCTCACGCAAAAAATGGAGGCAGAAAGATGAATATTTCGGTCAGATCACTTTCTCTGAAAGCCGGAATTTTCACCATCCTTTCGGATATTGCCGCAACTTTTGCCGATGGTAAAATCACCGTTATTTCCGGCAGCAACGGCAGCGGTAAAAGTTCTTTGTTGAAAATCATTGCCGGATTAAACACTCCAACAGCCGGTAAAGTTTATTACGGGGAAAAAGCTCTTGAAAAAATTCCGGTAAAAACTCTTGCCCGTACCCGGGCAATTATGCTGCAGAATCCGCCATTGCCGGCCGGGATGCGGGTCAGTGAATTGCTTTACCTTGCCCGTTACGCCTTTGACACCGGAAAAACCGCAGATGCCGATGCGGTGAACCGGGCGGTCGCAGATGCCGGATGCGGAAATTTTCTTGACCGCAAAATCGAAACTCTTTCCGGAGGAGAGTTGCGACGGGTCTATCTTGCTCTGGCACTGGCACAGGAGCCGGAAATCCTTCTGCTCGATGAACCGGAAGCCAACACTGATTCCGGATTTCATGCAGATTTTCCCGCCTTGCTGAAACGGCTGAAAACTCAACGGGATTTAACAGTTATCATGGTGACCCATGACCTTGATCTTGCTTTAAAGTGTGCAGATAAAATCATCGGCTTGAAATCCGGTTCGATCGCATTTTCCGCCGATACCGATGCTCCGGATCTGCTGGATACGCTTACAACTTTCACCGGAAATGATCATGAACTTTTCCGGGATGCTTCCGGCTCTCTGCGTGCAATAGCCCGTTACCGGTGAAAAAATTTTCACCATTCAGAACCGAATGGAATAAAGAAAATATATCCTCCGGTCTTTCCATCTCTCTTACTCAAACTGAATACCCGCCAGAGAAAACTGAACCGGGAGTTATCTCCATCCTGAACGGAGGAAATAAAGGGGAAAAATATCTTTTCCGAACGTTTCCCTTCTTTGCGGTAACGGTAAAGCAGATGCAATATGTGGGTGGATTCCTTATCCCCCTGCTTTTCTCCGCCGGCAAGGATATGCATAAAGTGCCAGTTGTAATCGCCGTTATGATTTTTTTCTTTACGGAAAAATAAACCGTTGCCGATATCTTCATAATAACGCAATTCAGAGAAATCCGCGACCAGTTTTTCACGCAGTAACGCGGCTTTGTCACGGTCGGTCAAATCGCTTTTATTTTCAAGTTTCAAACCGATTTTTCCAGCAAGGGCAAAGGCGTCATCCACCTCTTTCTGAAACTTTTCCGTATTCTCCGCCAATTTCTTTTCTTCGATTTTTAACTCCTCATAACAGATGAGTTTCTTCAGCCGTTCGATCTCGGTTTTGGTCTGCCAGCGGTCGTTGTTCAAGCGTTTTTTGGCAAGCCGTTCACGGGTATATTTCAACTCACTGTAACGCCGGTGCATAGAGTCAAGTTTCTTACGCAGATATTCCACACTTTTGCTGTCCACTCCAGCTTTGGCAACGTTGAAGCCAAATCTGCCGCGGTAGAACAATCCCAATGCGGCGTAGCGGTCATTCAGTTCGGCACAATCATACTCCGCCACCCGCTGACACGATGCCGGATATACCGGATAATCCTCACGGTCACGGTGGTGCGTTTTGGCGTAATATGTCAGGGGCGAAAAGATGACTGTTGACTCCTCGCTTTTGTCACGGCTGATGAAGGTCATCAACGGCAGAGAATTGAAATGGCTGTAATTGCTGCCCTTTTTCCACCATGTCAACAGCGGAATAACGGCACCGCGGGAGTAATCTTTTTTGATTTTGTAATTGAAAAGCGGCAGCACGAGTCCGCCGTACTCTTTGTAAGTCGGGAAAGTGTATTTTTTATAAAGCTCAAGCAAAAAACGGTTGCAAGTAGCATTATCCACCACCGTTGCAGGGAGTTTCAATGCCGGATCAAGTTTTTTGAGCGTATCTTCGATTTCCGGTTTATTGCGGAAAAAATCAGAGTCATACGCATTAATCAGCGAAAAGAGTTTGTTGAAACAGCACCGTTCAGGAGTGTTTTCATAACGGTGAACGGTCTTGAAGTGCGACATCAGCACCCATGAGGTAAAAGTTTCCGTCTTTGCGTTGCTGCTGCGGTGATAATAATGGGTATCAGCTTCATATTCAGCAAGGAGTTTACCCGCAATATCAAAGGAGTAATCTTTGCCGTCATCGGAACGGCGGTTCCCGGCGATGAGGAAAAAGCGGTTGGCATAAGTGCCATCACTGCTGAATGTTCCCAGCCACAGCGGAGCAAAGCCGACTGTTTTGCTGACTTCACGGGGAAGTTTGTCGAAAATCTCTTTGCGAAAAAGTTCAAAATCACGTTCCGTTGACGGATAAAGCTTTTTTCCGTCAAAGTGGTAATTCCAGAGATTTCTGCTTCTCTCTGAAGCGTATTTGTAATCATAAAGCCAGGCCCACTCTTTTGTGCGGGTGGCGGATATGGTACGGTCATAGATAAAGCCGCAGAACTCCCAGAAAAGGTCGTTGCAGCACCATGTGGATGCGGCATATTTTTCAAGCGGAACGTATTCAAGCGTGCTTTTGTCGTATTTATAAATGAATAAAGGGGTATAGTATGCTCCGCCGCGTTTGCCTGACTTCCATTGCCATGTAAGCGGGACCAAACCGAATCCGGTACTGTTCCAGCCGAAAAGAGTCACCCATCCGTGTTTATCTGCGGTGTTCCATGCTGAAAGCGGAAAAAGTATGCTGTAATCATCACCCTCATGATTGTAAATCGGGCGGATGGCAAAACCGTATGGGTCTTTATCAATAAAGGGCCACAAAACACTCCAGTAATCATTGGAACGGAAGAAAAACGGCCAGATATTCACCAATGTATCATCCAATCCGGCAACATCCATTTTGTTCGCACGGCGGCTGCTGGAAAATTCCCGGCTCATCTTCTGGTATTTTTCAGAACGGATACGGGAACTTTTCGGAACAGAATACTCATCGAAAACCCCGCCGGACATTCTCACCATCCGGTCACTGCTGGCACAACCGGCAATCAGAATCATTACTGCTGAAAATATCACCTTTTTCATCGTTAAAATCCTTTTCTCTGAAAAAGTCCATCCCGTTACCGGTAATTTATTCGATCCGGGCACATCTGTTGAGCAATGCCATATCGGCAAGCACTATCGCCGCCATCGCTTCGACGACCGGAATTATCCGGGGGACGATACAGGGGTCATGTCTGCCGGTAATGGTGATTTTTCTTTCCTGGAAATCCTTATCCACGGTGAGCTGTTCTTTCGCAATGGAAGGAGTCGGTTTCACTGCCAGAGAAAAAACGATTTCAGCTCCGGTGGAAATTCCTCCGGTGATTCCTCCGGCATGGTTGCTGGCCAAAGTACCGTCAGGAAGCATGGAGTCATTATTTTCACTGCCTTTTTTTCCGGCAACGGCAAAACCGTCACCGAATTCAATGCCTTTCACTCCGCCCAGACTGAGCATGGCATGAGCAAACAGTGCATCAAGTTTATCAAAAACCGGTTCACCCCATCCGGCAGGTACACCGGTAATGGAACATTTCACAATGCCCCCGACACTCTCATTTTCCGCATGAGCTTTGGCAACTGCAGCAATCATCTTTTCCGCAGCAGCGGCATCAGGAGAACGGGCAGGATTTTTTTCAATTTCTTCAATATCAAAAGTTTCAGCTTTGATTCCGGCGATCTCATCAGCCCATGCAGTGATCTTTATTCCGTATCGGGCAAGCACCATTTTCGCCAATGCTCCGGCGGCGACTCTGGCACAGGTCTCCCTGCCGCTGGAGCGTCCGCCGCCCCGGTAATCCCGGATACCGTATTTGGCAAAATATCCGTAATCCGCATGACCGGGACGGAAAACTTCTGCAAGTTCCCCGTAATCTCTGCTCCGTTGGTTGGTATTGCGGATAAGCATCGCCACCGGAGTACCGGTAGTCACCTCATCCAGTATCCCGGAAAGGATCTCAACTTCATCACCCTCGCTACGGCTGGTCGTCAAAGCCGACTGCCCCGGACGGCGGCGGGACATATCTTTTTTCAACAGTTCACGGTCGATGCAGATACCGGCAGGCATGCCGTCAACAACCACCCCCAGAGCCACCCCGTGGGACTCTCCGAAAGTTGTAACCTGAAAAATTTTACCGAAAGTGCTGCCGCTCATAAAAACACCTTACATTCTTGAATCCGGACGGACGATCTGGGTTCCGACACCATCTTCGGTGAAAATTTCCAGAAGCAGAGCATGAGGTATCCTGCCGTTGATCATGTGGACTTTATTGATACCGGACTCAAGAGCTTTCACACATCCCTGCACTTTGGGAAGCATACCGCCGGAAAGCACTCCGCTGCGGACCAGTTCCGGAATATCTGTGGTACGGATGGTGGGAATGACCGAAGTTTCATCATCACGGCGGGAAAGAACTCCCGGCACATCGCTCACAAAAACCAGTTTGCGGGCGTGGAGAGCTTCTGCGATCTTGCTTGCCGCGGTGTCGGCATTGATATTATACACATTGCCATCCAGCCCCATACCGAGCGGAGTTACCACGGGAATTTTTCCTTCGGCAAGAGCTTCCAGAATGGGAGTGGTATTCACGCCGACCACCTGACCGACAAAACCGATATCCTCTTCGATTCCGGTAACAGGGTCTTTGCTCATGGTCTTTTCCGCCCGCAAAACCTCTTTGCCGGAAACACCAGCCATTTTGCCACCGGCTTCAACACCGAGAGAGATCAGCTGGGAATTGACCACGTTATGAAGCACATCATCGACCACTTTGATCGTTTCATCACAGGTGAAACGCAGACCATTGACAAACTTTACCGGAATACCTTTTTCCGTAAGTGCCGCACTGATCGCTTTACCGCCGCCATGGACGACCACCGGGGTAATACCGATAGCTTCAAGCATCACGATATCCCGCATTGCTCCGGCAACCAGTTTCGGTTCTTCCATCACGCTGCCGCCGAATTTGACGACCACCAGTGAACGGCGGAACCGCTGGATATAAGGCAATGCTTCGACCAGAACGTTTGCTTTTTCGATCAGATTTTCCATAAAACTCATTTTTCTTTTCCTTCTGTTAAGCCCGCACTGCGGCGGGAAAATTCACATCCGCAATAATCCTGCCGGTAAAAACCATGCTCCAAAGCGAAATTTCTGCCCAGCAGATAACCATTTTTCTTTTTAAAATCTATCTTTTCAAAATTTCCCCACTTTTCCCCGACCGTAAAAAGTGTTTTACTCGACTTCCGGGGGCTGACGGTCAATGTCGTGGCAAAATTTTCTTTCCTTTTGCCGGCAAGAGCAGCACTCCGGGAAAGGTTGTATTCAAAACATTTCCGGCAGCGTTCACCGCCTTCCGGAGCATCTTCCAAACCGGAAACCGCTTTCAGCCACGACTCATGGTCGTAAGGATCAACGATCAACTCCAAGCCGTAATATTCAGCAAGAAATTTTACCGGCTGCAGACGGCATTCAAATTCATCAACGCTATCCAGATTGCTGTTGGAATAAAAAAGTGTCACCTTTCTGCCATCATCAATCATCTCTTTACGCCCGACACAGCCGCCGCCGCACGGTCCGCAGCATATGTGAAGCAGCAATCCGGCATTTTCAAGTGCCATAATCCTGATACTTTCCTGATAAAATCATAATATCTTCTTGATAATATACCGCAAAAGTGGATTTTTACAAGAGTCGGGGTAAAAAAATCCCCGCTATTGAGCTTGAAATGGTCAATGCGGAGCAGTAAGTAGAGCAGAGCCGCACACTGCAAACCGCTGGGGTGGTAGAATACTCTGCAAAATAAACCGCTCTGACTGCGGGTATACCGATCAAAATACCATCTGCGGCTCACGGATCATAGGAGGCGGCACTGAGATTGAGAATTTTTGGGAATTTCGGGGAAGTTTTGAGAGATTTTGAGATTTCTGCAGGTGCCGCTTTGATTGCATGGCGACACCCGCAATCACACTCTCAAAAATTCTCACCAGTGCCTTGCCGCAGCGTAGCCTGCAGACACCGATCTACTGCTTTTTCACCCTTTCCGGGGTTCTGCCGTTATCCAGAGTGCCGCCGTAAAATTTGATATTCAATGCCCAGCGGTCAGAGATCCCTCCGTAATGGGGGAAACGTCGGTCAAGCTGTTTCAAAAAGATCTGCATGATCTCATTTTCACTCTTTTTCCCGGGGAAAAACGCCACAACGGTCTTGTTTCCGATCTTGCGGATAACGATCTCATCGCTGAATTTTTCATTGCCGAAAAAGTGTTTTCTGGCACTTTTACCGACGGCGAAAAGCAGTGTTTCCGGAGCTTTTTCAGCTTCTTCAATACCGATTTTACGCATCCGCATATTTTTCACCCACCGTTTTTCCAGAGCCCACAAACGGGGATAGCTGTAACGGCGGCGGGTACGGAAATACTCAAAATAAACCGCCAGCTGATCTCTGCCGGGTTCGACTTTTTCCCCTTCCCCGGGCAAAGAAACAATAGCACACTTCAGCGGATCGACCCCGAAATCAAGTTTATAGATTGCCACAGGATCGAATTTCACCGGAGCTGGAATAGTTTTTATCAAATTATTTTTCCAGTAATATCTGCTTTCTTTACCCTTTCCATCGCCATCCACATTCATCTGTACCGGACGGATATGGGCGATGTAATAATTCGGCACTGCTTTATCTTTACCGATTTTTTTCAACATTACCGGGTGGTGATCCGCCAATTCGATTTCAACCAAAGTCTTTCCCTTTTCGATCCGGTTTTTGAAAACTCTGCCGTCGGTTGCAGCATAGATCGCACCATCGGCACCGAATTTGCCGGTTTCGATCTCCAGTACCGCTTTATGAGCTTTTTTATCGGTGCAGGAAACCACGATCACACTGTTTTCGCCATCGCCGAAACGGCTTATCCAGTATTTTGCTTTGCCGGAATAGGGATCTGCTTCATCGGTTCCGGCGATTTCCGCATACGGAGCCGCCCGCCAGCCGAGTTTCTGCAAATAGACGAATGCCGGGTTCCAACGGGCAATATCCGCAAATCCACGGTTGTAGAATACCGCCGGAACAGCCCCGAAACGCAAACTTGCCATGATGATATAATCAACTATACCATTCAATGCCGGCATGATCTTTTCTCTGCCCTTTTCCCAGGCAAGCAGACTGTCGATACGGAAACCTTTCCAGAAATAAAACGGTTTCTGCCCCAACATAAATTTGCGGGGAGCAAGCAATTCAGTTCTCTCAAAAGGCGGCATCTCATGGATCGCCGCATCGGCATAGAATGCCGGAAGATAGTTGTAGTGTTCATTCAGCACACTTGCCGGTCGCATACCGTCGGCACGCGGCGGAAGCTGGCGGGTATACTGCAGATTGTACGCCACTGCTGCACCCTCACGGATGAAAATATCCCCGTCATCTTCAAAAGCTCTTGCTTTCTCATTCAGTGCCGGAAGATCATAACAACGCAGATTGCCGATGGCACAATCAAGGGCAAATCCGGAAACATCCAGATTTTTCCACACTTCGGCAAGATCTTTCCGCAGAGCCTTGCCGTAGGAACCGTATGCCCCCGGCCACGCATAACGTGACCAGCCCTCTTCCGCCCAGCCGTGAGCACGGTAAGCAGATTTCCGGTCTTTCCTCACCCACTGTGAATCCGGATATTTTTTAAAAAGGATATCTTCGCAGCAGTGCTGCTGGATGTAGTAATAAAATGTTGCCGTTGTCCGACGGGCATTTTTCACCCGGCTGCGGTTGTAATCGAGCCAGTCTTTGACCGTTCCCGGTACATCGCAGCGGTTGTGACTGATCTCGGTTTTATAACCTTTTTCTTTCTGCCAGAACTCTTCCGAAGGAAAAATATCGCCGGTATGCTGGAAACAATTGTAATACCACTCCCAAGTCAACCCCTCTTTTCTGGCGGATTCTATTTGCTGTTCACGAGTGGCATTGGAACCGAAAAAGTAACCGCCTGAACCGTAGATTCTCTCATCTGCACCTTTTACCGGATGGAAAAAATCCGGATAAGCATTGTGAACCGCCTCGATCGCCTCTACATTCCGCCTGCCATCCGGAAAAAATCCGGAAATCAGACCGAAAGAAACCGTTTCCGCCGGTAAAACCGCAGTAAAATGCTCAAACTGCAATTCACCTTTTTTTCCGGCAATAATCAATGCTCTTTCAAACCGGCTGGAAACCGTCCACGGAGCCAAGCCCAGAAAAATGAGATCTTTTTTATCCGCCACATAAGATGCTCCGGGGTAATTGTGCATATCATGTTTTGGAGCAATACTCTTTGCCGTGCCGGTAAAATATTCAAAACCATCCCAGAAAACACCACCGGATGCCGGAATTTCCGTAAAAAGCTGAAACCGCAGTTTCGCATTATTCACCCCTTTATTGCTGACGGAAAAAGTATATTCATCCAATTTACCGGCTTTCTTTTCAGCGATTTCCACCGAAACTTTATCGTTAAGTTCGATTTTTCCGCTTTCCACTCTGGCATTTTCATAAATTTTCTCATATTTACCCGGAGCCGTCAAACGGAAAATACGCAGACCCGTTTCAGCGGCAATGGAAATAAGCGGCAGAGCAAGAAACAATAACAGGAACTTTTTCATTTTTCACTCTCCTTTTCCACCGGACCGAGTTCCACAAAGCTGAAATGGCGGTACCACAATTTTGCCACAGAAAAATATGGTCCGGAGCCGACCCGCAAATAGGCGATCTCTTCGGTATCATTGGCAGCTTTGACCGTATCGACTTCCAGCGACACAGTTCTCCAGTCAGTCGAACCGCTTCCCTGCAGGGCATCGGTGGAAACAAAATCCGGAACCAGCGGATTATCGGCACTGCTGATAAGATATTTTCTCCGGTCGTAATGGAGAATGTTTTTATTTTTGTCGAATGCTTTAACCCAGAGCAGTGCTCTGCCGTTCAGATGACGCAGCTGCACATCGAAGCGGTAACGGTAATTGGGTTTCACTTTCACATACTGACAGAGATACCCGGAATAATCCGCTCCGGTCGATGCCAGATAGATGTGACCGGTAGACGGATCTTTTTCCAATTCAAAAACTTCACGGGTGGTGGTGGAAAGAAACCAATCCTTCCCCTCCGGCACGGCAACCGCAGGATCTTTCAGTAAATTCACTTCACCGGCGGCAAGCACCGATGCTGTAAAAAACAGAAAAAGCTGAAAAAATTTTTTCATTGTCGTGATCCTTCAAAAACCTTTCATGTAGTTATTCTTGAATAAACCATCGGCATATTCGTCCGGATGCGGTTTGAGCTTGATACTTTCGATATGTCCGTCAACGAGAGAAAAATTAAGCATACCATTGTGACGGGGATCGATATTGCCGTGGCTGGCAGTGGTACTGTGAGTATCGAGAAAACGGTAATTACCCCGTACCGTGCCTGGTTTGGAATCCCGGGCATCCGCAGTAAGGCAGAGGCGGGAAGGATATTTGATCAGACTCAACTTGTTATTCAGAGGTGAACCGGGAGAACCACCCAGCTGATAGTTGCGGCTTCCGGCTCCGTAACAGTTGATCCCGAAACCGGGATAGCTGATGCCGATTCCCTCCTGATAGTAATCCTGAGCGGATGCTGCACTGGGATCATCAACTGAAAGCGATGGGCATATGAAGCTCTGCGGAGTAACTGAACCCATTTCCAGCAGATGACAATTCCAGTATTTCGGACTGGTGTAATAGTGCGGCAGATAATCCTCATATGCACTGCAATATTCAGCAACCGCCAGAGCTACCTGTTTTTGATTATTGATACATGATGCACTTCTGCCGCGTTCTCTTGCGGAATTCAGGGCGGGAAGCAAGATTGCGGCAAGAATCGCAATAATGGCAATAACAACGAGCAATTCGATAAGGGTGAAGCCGGAAATATTGTTTTTCTGCATATTTTTTCCTTTCGTTTTTATATCCGGAGTGAAACAAAACTTGAGTCAATATTCATAATGTAATGCGTTTTTTTGTCAAAATAAATGCTTGTTTTTGTCAATTAAATGTCAAATATTGCTGCAAAAGCGTTTTTTTTCATTTTTCCCGAACATATTGAACTCTCTGGAAAAATGAATCCATGATTTTTTTCACTTATCAGCTTGAATATTCGGCAAATATGTTCTATCTTATATGAGAATATATTTGGTATAGTGCCTGTTTTGTGTAAATACTGTTGATGAAAGGATTTTTTACCATGAAAAATAACCGGTTCCGCATAACACTTTCTTTGATGTTCGTAATCATTCTGGGAGTTCTTTTAGCCGGGTTATCCCTTTACTTTTACAACCACAGCACCACCTACCGGGAACTCTTTTCCGGTTCAGCCACCGGTCTGGGAACGGTCGGTCCGGAATCAGAGGAAAGTCTCGCCCAGCGAGTTGCATTCACCGGCAAAGTTTCCATGTGGATCTTTGTTTTCATCACCTTTCTGCAAATGGCGGCACTCTGGGTCGGTAATCTGGTGATCTCATCCATCCGCAACTCCGATGATCCGGTCAAACTCAAACTCCGCAGTCTGGATAATGCCGAAGTTTTCTTTGATGTGCCGCTTTATTTCGGACTTTTCGGTACAGTTTCAGCATTTCTGGTCATGACTTTTTCACCACAGAGCAGCCGTCTGATCGCTTACAGTTCGACTTTGATCGGTATTATTTTCAGCTTGCTGCTGCGTCTTACCCTGCAATACCCCCTGCGGCGTCAACTTGTCCGTCTGGATGCTTTTGAGGAAATGGGGGAAAATAAATGAACAGGGCGATCCTGATCGTTATCTGCGACTTTCTGGTTTCCGCCATGCTGACGATGATGACCGGTATGGTTCCCGGTCATACCGGCGGAACCGGTGTCGGTCTGGATGAAAGTACCACCAAAGTTCTGCTTGCCGACCTTAGTAAACGGCAGATGGAACTGGAAAATCTGCGTGCCAGACTCCGGGAAGCTCTTCAGAATGAAAGTTCCGATCCGGCTATTCAGGCAGAACTGAAAAAACTCACCGCTGAATTGGCGGCAAACCTCGCCAAACAGAAACGGTTGAAAGCCTCCCTCGCCGCCACTCCGGAAAATACCGGCCTGCTGGATGCCGACCGGCTGCGTAAACGGCTCGATGAGGAAAAGCTCCGGCTGCTGGAACTGGAAATCAGGCTTCAGGATGCACAAAGCGACCTTTCCGGAAATAAAGCACAATTGAGAAAAGTTTCCGGTGAATTGCGACGCAAAGAGCAGGATCTCGCTCTGGAACAGCGTGAATTGCACCGTACCCGCCAATCTCTTTCAGAAACCAGCAAAGCTCTGGTGGAAATGACTAAAGAAAACACCCGCACCCGTGCCGATCTCATCCGCAGCGAAAGCCGCCGTGAAGCCGCTGAAGCCGATGCCAGACGTACCGGTAATGAACTTAAAGAGACCCGTGATGATCTGAAACGCTCCAACGACAAACTCCTTGCCGAAACCCGCAAACACAGCGAAACCCGCAGCGAACTTGCCAGAAAAGATACCGAAGCCAGAGAACGCACCCGCGAACTCGGGGTCGTGCAGGATTCTTTGCGGAAACTTGCCACTGCCCATACTCAAACCGAAAGCAAACTCGGTGCCCTCCAGCTCCGTTTTGCTGAAACCACCGGCAGACTGGCCACCAAAGAGCAGGATAACGCCTCGCTCAAAGACCACAACACCCGTCTGGAAAGAGAATTGCTCGCCACCAGACTTCAGGCAAAAGAAGCGGAAACCGGCAAACAGCTCATGGAAGAGACTTTGAAAAATACCGTCAAAGAACTTTCCGCCAGTCAACAGGAACTTCTGCAGGCAAAACAGACCAATGCCCGTCTGGATGCCTCTTTGGAAACGATCAAACAGACTGCGGCAAAAGTGGTCGCAGCTCCGGAAAAACATGATGTCTTCAAACGTTATGCTTCCGCAGTTATCCGCATTCAATGTACCGTTGCCGAAAAAGCTTTCATGGGCAACCGTACCGGCAAAGAGACCAGTTACTACCCCGTAGTCGCTTTCAAAGGCAAAAGCATGCTCGTAGGAGCCCTCAACCGTTTTGCCGGAGACTGGTCAAAAGTTCTTGATTTCAAGGATGTGGTCAATGTTGAAATGCGCTATTCCGCACCATTCGGCAGCAGAAACGCAACCGGTTCACGTCTTTCCGGACCGATGCTGGTTAATGCCGGTATGCTCCATCTGGCAGCGTTCCCGTTTGCCGGAAAAGATTTTCAGCCTCTGGAAGTACTTGATGCCGCCAAACTTCAGGAACGCGGTGCAGACGGACTTTTCCTTTTCAAACACGGCAGTTTTGAATCCAACGCCCGTCTCGACGGCAGAGTTTCGCTGGTGATGGATAAGAATAATCCTTCGATATTCATCCGCAATTCCGGCAGATCCAATAATGAACTCAATGCCGAACCGGGAGATATAATCCTTTCCCGGAACGGGGAATTTGTAGGAATAGTTTCTGCAAAAGAGAATATCGACCGGGTCTCAGGTGCCAGAGTACCGCTGATCACCGATACCGGAAACTTCTGGGATGGAGCAGTGATCGTGCCGCTGATCAAACGGCCGGGCGAAGAATTTTTCTCGCAATTTTCCTCGGCAATGATCAAATTGCGTAAAAAAGTAAAAGCAGGTTATCACAGGTATTGATACATGGCTGCAGAATTGGATACCACAATCTTGGAACAGGGCAAAACCATCCCCTCTTTTACCGGCGGAGAAGAAATTTCAGATCACGCCCGTTTGAGAGAGGAATTCTCTATCTTCCCGAGTGAAGACGGTTCCGATTACCGGAACCTCAAACTTCTCGGCATGGGCGGCATGGGGATCGTATACAGTGCCGATGATCCGACTTTGCAGCGGCAGGTGGCGTTGAAGATCCTGCGTGAACCTTTCCGGCAGAATAGGGAATTGATCGCAAAATTTGTCAATGAAGCAAGGATCACTGCAAAAATCGACCATCCCAACGTGGTGGCGATCCACCAGCTCGGAGTGAATAAGCATCTGGGAGTTTACTTTTCCATGCGGCGTATCAGCGGAGAAACTTTGCAGACGGTAATTTCGCATCTGCGTAAAAACGATCCCGATGCCCGCAGTATATATACGACAAGAAAATTGCTGGATATTTTTATTGCCGGATGTTACGGTGTTGCCGCCGCACATGAAAAAGAAATTCTGCACTGCGATCTGAAACCTGCCAACATCATGATCGGAAGTTTCGGTGAAGTGATGGTTGTGGATTGGGGATTGGCAAGAGAATTTTCAGCACAGGAAAAACGCAAAGGCAATACCATTTCCGGTACTCCGGCTTACATGGCCCCGGAATTGCTCACAGGGGAGCTGGAGTTTTCCGATGAAAAAACCGAGGTTTACGCTCTGGGAACCATTCTGCACTCCATCATCACCTGGGAACAGGCTCCTTTTGAACTTACCCTTGACCGTAAAGCTGTAATGGAAAGAGTGGCTATGGGCAAGTCTCTGCCGCTGCGTCCGCCCAAAGGGATAAAAATCAACAAGGAATTGCTTGCCATCTGCCGCAAAGCGATGGCAAGAAAACGCGAAAACCGCTATCAGAGCGTGGCAGAATTGATCAAAGACCTGCAAAACTACCGCAACGGTTATCCGGTTGAAGCCTATTCGCCCAACCGGTTCTACCGTTTTTTCAAAATGTGCCGGCGGCATCCGGTGATCCCGCTTACGGTACTTGCCGCTTCAATAACGTTGATACTCTATTCTTTTGCCGGAACCATCCTGGATATTTTCAATGACCGTTCGCTGCATCAGTCATCGCTGACAGCTATCGAACGGGCAGAAAATTATTACCGCAAGCTCAACATCAGGCTTCACAGCAAGACCGATTTCGATAAACCGGATGCCATATTGAAAAATTTCATCATGCATAAAGATCAGCAAATGCAGTCACGACTGGCGATCATGGAATTTTTCTCGGTACTGGATTCTGCTTCCGGATTTTCCCCTGCCGGCAAAAAAGAGTTTATCCGTAATCATGGATCGTATATTTTCCGGAGAATCCTGCAGCTGGGACTTCTGCCGGTAAACTACCCGCTTTTCAACGATACTGTCAACAAACTTTACAGAAGTAAATTCTTTGATGACGTAATGGAACTTGATCCGGTTCTGCAGAGTATGATAGAAAATATCCGTAAAAAGCAGGGTGTACTCTATCTTACAAAAAATACTGTCCCGTGGCAGGGAAAAATCAAATGCACTCTGGAAGACGGCAAGGTTGAAACACTGTCTACCGATGATGCTGGAAAAATCAATCTGCCTGCCGGTGAATGTAAAATTACTCTGGATAACGGAATAAAAATGTATTTCCGGATAATCCCGGGCAGCCGTGAAGTGATCAATATACCGGATACAGAAAATATTCCCGATCATCCGTTGATCAAAACTATCCCGGCTGATCACTTTTTTATAGATCTTCCCGGTGTGGGGGAAACGTTTTGCCATCTGCCGGAATTTTCCATATATCCATACCGGATCTCTCAGAAATTCACCCATCAGGAAGCAGAAAAGGTCATCAGAGAATTTAACAGAAAAACTGCCGGTTCCTGGAGTCTGCCAAACGCCGCCCAGCTTCACAAGATCTGGAACCACCGGATTTCCGGAAAAAGTGACTTCTATGGTGTACCGGTTCCCGGCAAAGCCGTCATTCTGCTGAATAACGGAGAATTTTTCGATCCGCTTTTCCTTAAAGTTTCCCGCAGGGCTCCATCATCCAGAGGAGTAATTTATCTGGTGAACAGTAAAGAATTGTAATAAATGATTGATTTCAAGAATATTTCCAAAACGTTTTCCGGAGAATACATCCTCAAATCTGTAAACTGCCGGATCAATACCGGTGAAAGGATCGGCGTAGTCGGTCCGAATGGTGCCGGAAAAAGTACCCTTTTCAACCTGATAACCGGTGAGATCATTCCCGATTCCGGTGAGATCGTCATACCGAAGGAGAGCCGTTTGGGGATCATGCGGCAGCATATCGCAGAAACCGATCTTGACCGGAGTCTGCTGGAGTTTACCGCAGATGCCATTCCGGAGTTGAAAAGTTACTCAAAAGAACTTGAGGAAATCGAAGAACGCATGGCAGATTGCGAAGATGACCGGGAACTGGAAATCATGCTCAAACGCCACGGCTTTCTGCAAAGTTCTATCGAACACCTCGGTGCATACCATCTCGACGTGGAAGCAAAACAGGCCCTTACCAGTCTGGGATTTCCCGTTGCCAAACTGGAAGATAAGTTAAGTTCATTTTCCGGCGGCTGGCAGATGCGTGCCGCATTGGCAAGAGTGCTGATCTCCCGTCCGGATATTCTTCTGCTGGATGAACCGTCAAACTATCTGGATATTCCCGCAGTGGAATGGCTCTGCCGTTTTCTTGCCAATTTTCAGGGAACTTTGCTGTTGATTTCCCACGACCGTTTTCTTTTACGCAAACTTGCTGATATAACATTGGAAGTCAACCGCGGTACAGTTACCCGTTACGCAGGAAACTACGATTTCTACCGGAGAGAAAGAGAACAGCGGAAAATCGCCCTCGAAGCTGCCAAACGCAATGCCGATCACAAAAAAGAACAGCTTGAAAGGATGATCGACCGCTTCAAAGCTAAAAGCACCAAAGCGGCAGCTGCCAAAAGTGCCCAGAAAAAACTCGATCGTATCGAAGATGTGAAACTCACTGAAACGCTTGATTATCACGGTGTCATCCGTTTTCCGGAACCGCCGCCGTGCGGTGCGGAAGCCGCAAGGTTTGAAAATGTTTCTTTCGGTTACTCTCCGGATAAAATACTTTTTAAAAATGTTTCTCTGGATATTCCCGCCGGTGACAAGCTCGCTATAATCGGTTACAATGGTATGGGTAAAACCACATTGCTCAAACTGCTTGCCGGTATTCTCAAACCGCTTTCCGGCAGGGTTGTACCGGGGCATCACATCATTTGCGGTTATCAGGCACAGGAGTTCGGGGAATTGGTCAATGGTGAACTGTCGGTCTACGATGCAGTCCGTGCAGCACTGCCGCCGGATGCACCGACCGGCAATGTGGCAAATGTGGCAGGAGCTTTCGGTTTTTCCGGCGATGCGATGAAAAAACCATGTTCGGTACTTTCCGGCGGTGAAAAAATCCGTCTGCAGATGGCGAGAATTTTTGTCAATCCCCCGAATCTGCTGATTCTTGACGAACCGACTACCCATTTGGATATTGCCGCCAGAGAATTGCTTCAGGAAGCGTTGAAAAACTATTCCGGCACCGTAGCAATGGTCAGTCACGATATTGAATTTGTCCGCAATGTGGCAGAAACGGTGTGGGAAGTTTCCCCTGCCGGGGTGACCAAATATTTCGGCAATTACGACTACTATCTGGAAAAATCGGCAGCATTGAATAGTGCAAATCTCCCTGTTTCCGGAACCGTTTCCCCTGCGGATGCTGATAACCCCGTAACGGCAAAAGACCGCCGCCGGGCAAGGGCTCAGGCACGCAGTGCTATCCAGGGAGAATTGAATAAAGCAAAAAAAGAGGTCGAAAAACTGGAAGCTCTGCTGGATGAACAATCGGTCAGAAAATCAGTCATCGTCGCCAAACTTTCCAGCGGTGAAAAGGTGGATTTTGCCAAACTCAATACCGAATTGGCTGCTCTGGATAAGGAAATCGCAGAAACCGAAGCAAAATGGGAAAACCGTGCCATGGAATTGGAAGCACTCCGGCAGGAAAATGACCGGATCAATGCCCAGTAATCGAAAATAATTTAAAAAAACTCTTTTTTTTCATTTTAACGCTATTGAAAAGCATTTTCCCAATGCTATATTCTATGCGAAGCAATAAAACGCTTGACATATACAACAGGGAAAATTGCAATTATGAAAAAATTCCGGAGAGAAATTGACCGGAAAAAGATCCTTTCCGGTTACGACAATCAATCATTTGAAAAAGTCTGGGAATTGCTGACCCCCTACCGTCCAATGCTTCTCGGATCGATCATCTCACTGATCCTTTTCAACCTCACCGCACTGGCTCTGCCGTGGCTTTTGAAAATTTCCATCGACCGGATCCTGCCCAACGCTGATGAATTGCTTTTCTGGGTGCTTGCCTGTGTAATGATGATAATCTATCTGATGCGGGCTTTGCTGCGTTACATTGCCTGTTACACCATCGACTATCTTGGCGTCAGGGTAATGATCGACCTGCGGCAGAAAGTATTCAGTCATCTGCAAAGTCTTTCACTGCGTTTTTATGAAGAGTACCGTACCGGAAAACTTATCAGCAATGTTATCAGCGATGTAGCGATGCTCCAGGTGCTTATCCGTACCCTGACCCAGCTCGGCGAACAGATTTTTCAGCTTTTGATTATTGCCGGATTGCTTCTGGTCATAAACTGGCAGCTTGCACTGCTGGTATTTCTGAGCATTCCCATCCACTACATAAACTTCCACTATTTCAGGGAGGAAATGCGTAAAGATTCAATGGTTCTTCAGGAAAAACTTTCTGAAATTTCTGCCAACCTTTCCGAAACCATCACCGGCGTCAAAGTGGTGAAATCTTTCGCAAAAGAACACAGTGAATCGTTGAAATTTTTCCAGAATCTCCGTCCGGTGGCAGATATGCAGATGCGTCTTACTGTTGAAAGTGTCGGCTTGTGGAGCATCTTTGATACCATTGCTCTTTTCACCTATCTGGCAATCATCGGTGCCGGTATCTGGATGGTCAAAATCAACTCCATCACCATCGGCGAATTTGTCGCTTTCTATACCTATGTAGGGATGATGCTCAGCCCGATAAATATTCTTTCCGGATTATCCATTACTTTCGCCCAGGGGATGGTCGGAGCAAGCAGGATCGTCAAACTGCTCAATACCATTCCGGAGATCAAAGAATCCCCCAACGCGATCACGGTGGAAAAACTTACCGGAAATATCGAATTCAAAAATGTCAATTTCAGTTACGATGCGGAAAAAGGCCATACCATCGACAACTTTTCATTGAAAATCGCTCCGGGGCAGAAAATCGCACTGGTCGGTCCCAGCGGTTCGGGCAAATCCACTATCAGCAATCTGCTTTTGCGTTTCTATGACATTACCGGCGGATCTATCCGGGTGGATAATCTTGATATCCGCAAACTCAAACTCACTTCTTACCGGGATAATATCGGTATCGTTTTACAGGAACCGTTTCTTTTTTCCGGCACTATCCGTGATAACATCGCCTACGCCGTAAAAAGGGAAGTGAAAGAAGAGGAGATTATCGCAGCTGCAAAAATGGCAAATGTGGAAGAATTCGTACAGGAATTGCCCGATGGTTATGATACCATCATCGGTGAAAACGGTGCCTCACTTTCCGGAGGTCAGAAACAGCGGCTCGCCATCGCCCGTGCTGTTTTGAAAAATCCTGCGATCCTGATCCTTGACGAAGCAACCAGTGCTTTGGATACGGTTTCCGAATATCTGGTGCAGGATGCTCTCGACAAGCTCATGCAGGGCAAAACCACCATCATCATCGCCCACCGGCTTTCAACTATCAAAAACGCCGATGTGATCGTGGTTCTCGACCACGGCAGGATCGTGCAGACCGGTACTCATGATGAATTGATGGCAGCAAAAGGAATTTACAGTGAGTTGTACCAGACCCAGGCAAAAATGAACCGGGAGATGTAAACATGGCGATGCGTAAAGAGAACATCCTTTCCAATCCTTCCTCTATCCGTCACCGTTTCCAGATGTTCAGGATCATTATATCGATGATACTGCTGCTGATTCTGGTACTGCTGCTGATCGCATGTTTCGGCAGTATGGAAGATGCCGTAAAAGGTGACGGCACAGTAGTCGGAATCCGGGAATACGACCTTAAAACGCTGGTTTCAGCAAAAATCGTACAGGTATATCATCACTCCGGCAGTGAAGTAAAGCGTGGGGAATTGCTGGTGGAATTCGATTCCCGTGACCAGAAAGACAAAATCGCCGCTCTGGAACATGAATTTGAAGAACTGCGGGAAGAATTGTCCGTAAAAGAAGAAGAATTAAAAATCCTCCGCAAAGATCCTCTGCCGGAACATTTCCGTCACACCAAGCTCCAACTGGAAGAAGCGAAGGAACGTCTTGCCAAACATGAACACGAATTGAAAGTCTACACCGATCTTTTCCAGCGTAAAGCGATCACCAGAAAAGAGTTTCTGGAAGTGCAACTGGCACACCTGAGCTGTCAGATGAGTCTGCGCCGCCATCAGGAAGACTGGGATAAGATCAAATCCGGTATTGCCCAGGATATTCTCAACAAGGCTGAAAAAGAATCTTCTTTGCTGAAAAAACGTATCGAAGGCAAACGCAAAGAGATCGAAGTAGCAAAAAAACAGCTTGATGATTACAAACTTTACGCTCCGGATGCAGGAGTCATCACCGATATTCCGCCCCGGCCGGGCGGCTTCTATGAAAGAGGCGAGGTGGTAGTTAAATTTTCTGCCAACCAGAATAAAAAAGTTATCGCTCTGATCGATGAAAAACTGATATTCAAAGTTGTTCCCGGTCAGCAGGTGCGGATCTACTGTGAACAGTACAACTATCTGGATTACGGTTACTTCACCGGAAAAGTCACCGACATTTATCAACTTCCGGTGGAAAAAAACGGCATCAACCACTATCCGGTGCGGATCGTGCTGAATGAGGAGCAATACCCGCTGCGTTTCGGTTCCGGCTGCGAAGTGACGATCATCGCCGGCAGGGAAAGGATAATTTCAGTCATCCTCGGTCTGGAAGGAAAAAGATTGCCTTTCCGCAAAAAAAGTGATCAGAACAAAAATTGATCGACAGATCATCTGCGGGATGATGATCCGGAAATCCTGCCTTTGCCGTCACGGTAAGTGACCCGGCTGCCGCTTTGCTGACTGCTGCCGACACGTCTGCCGTGATTATCCCGGTAAGTTATCCGGCTGCCGGATTCATGAGATGAACCGACCAGTGAACCGTGATTATCCCGGTATGTGGTCCGGCTGCCGGATGTATGGGATGAACCGACCAGTGAACCGTGATTATCCCGGTAAGTGACTCTGGCCCCATCAACCACTGCAGTACCGATAAGATTCCCGTGATTATCCCGGTAAGTCACCCGGTTACCCATTTTTCTGGCAGTACCGATCAGCATTCCCCGGTGATCCCGGATCTGTTCGTAATCTTTTATCTCATGGGCAGGAGGACGGAATCTGCTCATATCAACGGCAAAAACAGCTATTGCCGATAAACTGAAAAAAAGTATCAGAAACTTTTTCATTTTCATCATCCTTTCCTGCCTGCTGAATAGAGGTTTTCCTGTAAACATTCCTCTTTATTAATAAAAATAATGCCAAATGCACAAAATACAAGTGGAAAAATGTGGTAATCCGGATTTTTTGTGCTATATTAAACAACGTATATATTTTTTATCTTCAACAGGAGAGATTTCAAGAATGAAAGAATTCAAAGTAGGAATACTCGGTTTCGGTACTGTCGGAGCCGGTGTAGCGGAAAATCTGCTGCAGAATCAGGAAGTTATAGCAAAACGTACCGGAGTGATACCCGTGCTGGCAGGTATCGCCGATCTGGATATCACCACCGACCGCGGTGTGGATGTGCCGGCAAATATTCTCACTACCAATGCCGCTGAAGTCATCAGCAAAAGTGATATCGTTGTGGAACTTATCGGCGGAACCACTGTTGCAAAAAAATTCATTCTTGAAGCCCTCAAAGCCGGGAAAAGCGTGGTCACTGCCAATAAAGCCCTGCTCGCTCATTATGGAGAAGAACTTTTTGCCGCTGCTGCGGAGGCCGGTTCAGATATTTTCTACGAAGCCAGTGTCGCCGGCGGTATCCCCATCATCAAATCGCTCCGCGAAGGTCTGGTTTCCAACCGGATCAGCAAGATTTTCGGCATCATGAATGGTACCTGTAATTATATTCTTACCCGTATGGAACGTGAAGGTGCCAATTTTGCCGATGTGCTTGCCGATGCCCAGAAACTCGGTTACGCCGAAGCCAACCCCTCGCTGGATATCGACGGATTTGACACCGCTCACAAGACCAGTATCCTGGCCTCTCTGGCATACGGCAAGTGGTTCTCTCAGGAAGATGTCTACGTCGAAGGTATCCGCGATCTGGAACTTTCCGACCTCTCCTACGCCGACGAACTCGGCTACCGGATCAAACTGCTCGGCATCATCAAAAGCGAAAACGGTTCCGTCCAGATGCGCGTCCACCCCACTCTGGTGCCCAAACAGGCACTGCTTGCCGGTATTTCGGATGTTTTCAACGGTGTGCTTATCGATGGTGACACCGTTGGTCAGACCCTTTTCTACGGACGCGGAGCCGGTCGCAAAGCCACCGCCAGCGCCGTGGTCGCCGACATCACCGATGCCGCTATGAACTACGCCTGCGACTGCCGTCAGCGGGTGCCCAACTTCCGTGAAGGCGCTCAGTTCGACAAAGTTCTCTCCATCGAAGAGACCGTCAGCCGCTTCTATTTGCGCTTGCAGGTCAAAGACACCCCGGGAGTCGTCGCCTCCATCGCCCAGATCCTGGCCTCCCGGAACATCAGTATTTCCAGCATGATCCAGCACGAAAACCAGTCCGGCAATGCCGATTCGGTTTCGCTGGTTATCTTGACTCACCCGGTAAAAGAACGCAATATGCGTACCGCATTGTCTGAACTCGGAGTGCTTTCGGTGAACAGCTCTCCGGTTAAACTTTTGAG
>JAZRGW010000045.1:0-17039 GCA_045644425.1 Victivallaceae bacterium
CAATTGCCGGATATGATCTCTCAACGGTCCGGCAACAGCTGCCGCAGAGGCAGCGGCAGAAGCAGCAGCGGCACGAAGTTTTTCAGCTTCCATACGGCATACAGTATGCGGATCGGCATTCTGTTCTTTCTGCAAAACAGCTATATGTTTATTCAGCTTATCCAATTCGCTATTCTGGGAATTGATCATCGCTTCCAATTCCCTGTTCACCCGACGGATTTTTTCCAATTCATTGTTTTTCTTCTGCAATTCATCCACTTCAGCAGTAAGTTTGATAATTTTTTCTCTTCCGGAATTGGCATCATCGCTGACTTTGCGCAAAGAATTACCCAATTCATTGAATTTTATTTTCAATTCCGCCAATTCAGTTTCCCTCTGCCTCAAAATCAGCAACTCTTTTTCTACATTCAGCAAACGGTCTGCTTCTTTTGCACGGGCTTCCAATTCAACCATTTTTCGTCGGGCAATTTCAAACTCACCGGCTCGCTTACGCAGTGAACGCAATTCATTCTGATCTTTGTTGTAAGCAGATTTTAATTCAGTATTGAGCTGCTGCTCTCTGGCAAGTTCGTTTTTCAACCGGTCGTTTTCAAGCAGCCGGAGCTTGGCTTTTTCCAATTCTGCCTGACGTGGCTTGGCAGCTTCAACTAAAAGACGGTTTTCCCGGTTCTCTGCCGCTAATGCATTAAAATTACGCTGCAACTGATCCAGTTGAGACTGCAAAGGACGTAATTTGGCAAGTTCATGCTGCAAATTCTTCTCCTTTTCCAAAGCGGCAACGACTTCGGCTCTGGCTTTAAGATTTTCATCATTAACTGATTTAAGTCTACGTTCCCGCTCTTCGTTTCCCTTTTTCGCAGTATCAAGTTCAGCACGCAAAGAAATCAACTGATTTTGAGCTGCAAGTAAATTATTTTCCATCTGTTTCATTGAATCTCTTGCTGCAGCCGCTGCTTGAAAATCAGCACTGTTTCTGGTTGCAAGACGTTTTTCCAGATCTTCGGCTTTTTTATAAACCAGTTTTAAATCGTCTTCCAGCTGCCGGTTACGCTCACGAAAACCGGATAGTTCCGCGGCATTAAGACGTACAGCATTTTTCTCCTGTTCCCAATTCAAGCTCAAGGTGCGGTTTTCAGAAGTCAGCAAATTATTTTTCTCCTGAATTTTTCTCACGGAAACAGCCAGGTCATCTCGTTCTCCGGTCAAATCAGAAATTTTACTTTCAAGCAGCCTTTTTTCTTCCTGCCACAATGCATTTTCTTTTTTTGATGCAGTTTCTTTTTCAGACAATTTTTTCAAAACTGCTTCCCGGACATTTTCAATTTCGGATAATTTACGGAAAGCTGTTTCACGATTTTTTTCGCTTTCGGATAACTTTTTCAAAGTTTCTTCATGGGCATTTTCAATTTCAGATATTTTTTTCAATGCAGCAGCATTTATATCTTGACTTTCTGTGATTTTTTTCAATGCGACAGCATTTACATCTTTATTTTCAGCAATTTTTTCTCTTTCTGATTGGCGTAATTTATCTATTTCAGCAATTTTTTCACGTTCTGATTGCTGTAACTTTTCAATTTCTGCAATTTTTTCTCTTTCTGATTGGCGTAATTTGTCTATTTCTGCAACTTTTTCACGTTCTGATTGCTGCAACTTTCCGATTTCAGCAACTCTTTCTTTTTCAAATTTATGTAAATTATCTATTTCTGCATTTTTTTCACGTTCAACTTTCATCAGCTCTTTAACTTCAATATCCCGCAATCTTGCAGCTCTTTTTAATTCAGATATCTGATCATTCAGCTTGATGATTTCTTTAAGCTGATTCATAAGAGAACTTATTTCATGATTTTTCTGCAACAACTCATCATCACGTTTTTTCAACAGATCTTCAAGAGCCTTTTTAGCTGCCTGATTCAGACGGGAATTTTCTTTTTCAATTTTCAACTGCTGCTCTGAACCGGAATACTGCTTTGCAATACGATCACTATTGAGCTTTTCTGAAACCAGTTGCTGTTCCAGAAAAACGATTTTTTCATTAGGGCGTTTCAACTCATTTTCCAATGCCCGGTAACGCTTATCAAGCAATGCATAACGCTCATCAACGACCTTGCGGTCACGAAGCAGAGAAGCAATCTCTTCTTCAAATTTCCGCTGCTTTTGCAATTCAGAATTCAAACGTTGATTACTCAATTTCTGCTCAATCAACTGCCGCTTTAAATTTGCTATTGCAGTTTCATACTCTTTGGATTCACCGGTGTTACGTACTGAGACAACTTCCCGGGTGGAAGATGTTTCCACATTCTCTCTCCGGGATACCGGAGTTTTGACAACGTCAGTTTGTTTGTGCGTAGAAATATCCGTACTCTTTTTTACCGTAGAATTTGCACTGAGCAATCTGCGTAATTCAGAAATTTGGCGGTCACAATCCCGCAAACGGTCAGAAATCACCCGCTGGTTCCAATCCGGACGGGCAGCACGGACATTCTGATAATTTTTACGTGCTTTTTCAAAGTATTTCAGGGCATCAGTGTAACTGCCCCTTTCCCGCAAAGATTCACCCTGCTCGAAATTTGTATAACCGGAACGCCAAGAATCCCACGGCGAAGGAGCCGCCCAAAGCGGTAACGCTGCAAATATAAAAAATACCGCAAGAAAAATTTCAACCGATTTCATTGCATAAACTCCTTAAAACGGTGCTTGTATTTTTCTTCAATCGCAAATATTATCCGGGCAGTACCATCCGGATCGAACTCTTCTTCATAAATACTTCCTGCACTGTGTGCCAGATTTATCAAATCATAACGTGACGGCGGTATTGCAGCTTTCAACAGATTCCTTGAAGATGAAGCAAAATCAGACAATAACTGCTGCAATTTATCCAATCCTTCACGGGAATACGCTGATACATAAATCGCCCCGGGAAATAGACCATTAAGTCTGGCAAGTTTCAAAGCGGATTCTTCTTTATCTATCCGGTCGATTTTATTAAATACTATCACCATACGTTTTTCATCCGCACCAAGCTCTTTAAGTACAGATAAAGTGGTTTGCCACTCATTATCTATATCATCCGATGAAATATCCAATACCAGCAGCAGTATATCTGCCAACACGGCTTCTTCAAGAGTTGATTTAAATGCTTCTATCAATTGATGGGGAAGTTTTCTTATGAATCCAACGGTATCGTTGAGAACCATTTCCACATTTCCCGGCAGCAGAACCTTTCTCGCAGTGGGATCAAGTGTGGCAAACAGCTGATCTTTTGCCAACACATCAGAATCGCATAACGCATTGAGCAAAGATGATTTTCCGACATTGGTATAACCGACCAATGCTCCCTGCATCACCGGACGGCGCAACCGTGATTTCCGTTGAGCAGCACGCTGTTTGCGAACCAGTGCCAACTCATCTTTTAACTGCTGGATACGTCTTTTTATCAGCCGCCGGTCAGTTTCAAGCTGAGCTTCCCCCTGCCCGCGATTGGTGGCTCCGCCGCCACGCTGACGGGATAAATGCGTCCAGGCTTTATGCAGCCGGGGCAGAGAATATTCCAATTTTGCAAGTTCCACCTGCAAAACAGCTTCTTTGGTTTGAGCCCGGGATGCAAAGATTTCCAGAATGATCTCTTCCCTGCCAACCACCGGACAACCGGTCAAACGCTCCCAGTTACGTTGCTGGGACGGGGTCAGATCGCTATCAAAAACCAGCAGATCAGCTTCACACTCCTGCACCATGCGGGCGATTTCTTCAGCTTTTCCACTGCCGGTACGATAACGCACATGGTGTTCTCTGAGCCGGATAATTTCCGGTTCAAGCGGAATTATTTCCAGATTACGCACCAGATCAGATAATTCATCAAGTTGAGATTCAACAACAGCACGCTCCTGATCCGGTTCAAGAAAACCGATCAGAAACGCCCGTTGTTCACGTATTGCCGCCGCTTCTTTTTCCAACTCGATCAAAAAAACACCTGCTGAAATATTATTTTTTTATTCTGGCAGCGACTTCTGCTTCATAAGCATCGAAATCATCGATCACAAGCTGTGCCACACCGGTTCTTATGGCAGCTTCTGCAACTTTGCGTGCCACATGGGGTACGACCCGAGGATCAAACGGCTTGGGAATGATCATTTCCGGACGGATTCCTGCAGGAGTATCAAAAAGACCCTTTTCCGCATCTGCCGGATATGCTTTTTTCAATACGGATTTCACATCTTCAGAGAACTCTGATACCGCTAATTCAGCAAGAGCATGACTGGCAGCAAGTTTCATTTCCTCGTTGATATCCTTTGCACGCACATCCAATGCTCCGCGGAAAACACCTGGGAATCCCAATACGTTATTGATCTGATTCGGGAAATCGCTGCGTCCGGTACCTGCCAATGCTGCTCCGGCAGCGATCGCCACATCAGGGAAGATTTCTGGAGTGGGATTTGCCATTGCAAAAACAATTGCATCACGGTTCATACTCCTTACCATATCGGCAGAAACACAATCCGGAGCAGAAAATCCGAGAAAAATATCAGCTCCTTTGATTGCTTCGGTTAAAGTACGCAACGGCGTATCTTTTGCAAAAATTTTCTGTTCTTCACTCAAATCCGTTCTGCCGGTGTGAAGCACACCATTAATATCACAGAGGATCATATTCTCAAGTTTTGCACCGGCAGAAAGATAAAAGCGGCTGCACGCCAATCCGGCAGCACCGGCACCGTTTACTACAAAACGGCAATCTTCGATCTTTTTATTAACAACTTTCAAGCCGTTGATGATCGCAGCCAAAGAAATAATTGCAGTTCCGTGTTGGTCATCGTGAAAAACCGGGATATTCATCCGTTTTTTCAAAGTACGCTCAACCTCAAAACATGCAGGAGATGCAATATCTTCCAGATTGATCCCGCCGAAAGTCGGTTCCAGATGTTCAACTGCTTCGATCAATTTTGCGGCATCGGTACGGTTCTTATCGTTAAAAACTTTTCCAAGACACAATGGTACAGCATCAATATCAGCAAAGTGTTTAAAAAGAACAGCTTTACCTTCCATTACCGGCAAACCGGCTTCCGGACCGATATTGCCCAATCCCAGGACAGCGGTACCATCACTGACGACCGCGACCAAATTACTGCGGGATGTATAACGCCATACGTCATCCTTATTATTTTTGATTTCCAGACACGGCTGAGCAACCCCCGGTGTATACGCCAAACTGAGTTCATCTGCGGTATTGCACGGCTTGCTGGAATTGATCGTAATTTTTCCCGGCTGAACCCCGGCATGATAATCCAGTGCCAATTTTTTTGCTTCTTCTGCAGTCATTTCACATATATCCTTATTTTGTATAACTCATTTTACCTGCGGACGGATATTCCACTGAATACTTTTCCAGGATTCACCGTCAAACTCATAAACGCCAAATGCTCCGGTTGCCAATTTCAGCGACCCGGTCAAAGTTTCTCCATCTTTCAGCAGAACTTTGGAAAATCTGGCGATTCCGTTACTGGTAACCGCAACAATTGTCTTTCCGGCATAATCGGCAACAACTTTACCGGCAAACTCCTGCCACTGGCTTTCCAATTCACTGACTTTATCAGCGAGGAAATACCATCCCCGGGGCAAAACCGCCTCTGCATCCCATTTTTTCAGTGCAGCTTTACCAACCGCACGCAAATCATCAAGATTTGTATCCGGAGTTATCGTTTCCGGATTTTCAACAATCCCGAGACGGAGTACAACATCATCTTCTGGTTTTCCATCATCATTGCCGTAATCCAATTCGGAAAGAAATTCGGCTTCTTCAAGCTCGGCTTCAGGAAATGAAGCGGCAATCCCCACCGCACTCTGACATGTACGCTGCAAAGGAGCATGAAAAATCACATCAGGTATAAATCCCATTTCCGAAATCAATTCTCCGGCAGCATAAGCTTGCTTCATGCCGGTTTCAGTCAAAGGAATATCTGTAGCACTGCCAACGCGGCAAATCACATCCCCGGAATTGAAAGTATTTCCGTGACGGACAACGATCAATCTGGTAACTTCACTCATTTCAACAACTCCCCTGCCTGCATGATCAATTTTTCAGCACGAACCAAATCTTCCGGTGAATCAACTCCACTGGTAGCTGCATCGTATCCGGCCGGATAATTCACTTCTACCATTCGTACCGGTATTCCATTTTCAATGAAACGCAACTGCTCCAACTGTTCAAATTTCTCATATTCACCAAGTGGAGCCTGTGAAAAATACGCCAAAGCAGCAAACTTGTAAGCATAGAGACCGATATGGCGGCAAACCGGTGAATATCCGCCTGCAGCGGCAAGCTTTTCCTCTCCACGGATCGCCGGAATTATATTTTTTGAAAACCATTTTGCATTTCCATCCGCACCGACAATAGCGGTCGTACCGGAAAAAGGTGAATCTTTTTTAGATTCTCTCAATGCCGCAAGAGCTTTCCAATCCAATCTGGTAAAAGGAGTGGCAACCTGAGTTTCAGGATGTTTTTCAAAAGCATCCAGTAATGCATGGATAAATTCCGGCGGACACAGCGGATTATCCCCCTGTAAATTCAACAACACATCAGGACGTTCATTTCTGGCTGTTGCCACTACCCAGACCCGATCTGATCCAGACCGGCAGCTATCCGGAGTAATGACAACCGGAATATTGTGTTTTTCACAATAATCAATGATCAATGCACTTCCTTCGCCCGGTGCTGTCGGCTCTTCAGTAGCAACCACAGCTTCACAATCCTGACGTGCCCGGCATACTGCATCTGCAATATCCCATACCCGTTGAATAATTGCTTTACCGCAAAGTTCGGCAAGAGGTTTTCCCGGAAAACGTTTCGACCCGAAACGGGCGGGGATCACAATCAAACTTTTCATAATTCACACCTTATACATAAATAATGAGGAACGCGGAACGTTCCTCAAAATGTTGATTTTTACAGTGTTTTTCCATTATTTTTCAAAAGGAATTCCCGGAAGTTCAATATCCATTTTTTGTTCAAAATTCAAATAGTGAACGACTCCGAGAGTTGCAGCACCGGCAAGTAATACAAATGTTATCAACGTCAAAATCATATACAATACCGACGGACGTGATCCGGAAACCGGTACTGACTGAATTTCTACAGCATTGTCAAGCTTTTCACCGGTAACAGCTTCCGGCTCTGAAACCGGTGCGGCAGCCGGAGTTGACACCGGTGCGGGTGTTTCTGTTTTCTGTAACGCGGGAACCTCTGCTGCGGCAACCGGAGCAGAATTTACGGGAGCTGCTGCGGCTGGTGCAGCTTCAGCGGCTGGTGCAGGCACTGCCGGAGGTTTGGGCATACTGATCGAACGGGGCGGCATCGGCTTTTTCAAAACCGGCCGCTGAATGCGTACAGTGCGGTCATCATCTGCTGCTTCAACCGGAGCTTCACCGGCTTTTTCTTCATTTCCGGCAATCGCAGGAGCTGACGGCTGAGCTGCCGCCATCGGTTTAACTTTCACAGTATTCCGGGTTCTGGTATCCGGTTCAGCCGGAGATGCTGCTTTCACAGCTGGTTCAATCGGAACAGCGGCAGCAGCGGAGACTGCCGGTTTAAGTCTCACTGTGATCCGGGTACGGGTATCCTCTTCTGCGGCAGAATCGGCTTCAGGTGCAGCTGGTGCGGCAGCAGCAGCTTTAGGAACGGCTGGTGCAGCAGCAGTTCCCGGAACTGCAGCCGGTGCTGCACCGGGAACAACCGGTTTCAGTTTCACAGTAAGCCGGGTACGGGTATCGGCAGCCGGAGCTGCCGGTGCTGCAGGAGTTGCCGGTGCAACTTTTTCAGCTTTTATTGCAGCATCATCCAGCGCCGGTCCGGTAGCCGCCGGCACAACAGTCTGCAAACGGACTGTTCTTCTGGTTCTGGTATCTTCGTCTACAGAAACATTTTTTGCCGGAATATTTTCCTGATCCGCCATTTTTTATTTCCTTTCGCTATATATTCAATAATCTTAACTTATTTCAATTTTCTGACGCAGCAGCATCCGTGATCGCACTCACACGCTGATTAACATCACGATACCCGGGCATGGAAATCAATATCTGCCGGTAATATTCAACAGCTTCACTGTTTTTACCAGCCATTTCCAAAGCATTGCCCAGATAGTAAAGAGCTTCACGCTTATACTTATCCATTCGCGGCATATCGTTAACGGCGTTTTTCAAATAATCCACCGCCTCGTCTGCAGCATTTTTCAACAGCGAACAGCGGCCGAGATAAACCAGACTGCCGCGACGTTTCTGCGGATTTTCCGCTACAGCTTTAAAAGTATTTTCTGCATCTTCGTACATCTCACACTCAAACTGCAATTCTCCGAGGTCAAACTGCAGCTGCATATCATTTGGGAAACGATCAGCACGGAGCCGGGTATGCTTCCAACGGTAATCGTAAATAGTTTTTTCCAGATCAGCAATCTGTTTTTCAGGTTCTTCATAGCTTTCCGGATTGGCTTTGAGAGTATTTATCATCTCACGCAAATTGGATATATACGCTTTTTCAATATGTTTATCCAACACCGGGTCAAGCACACCAAGTTTTTCAGCAACATTGCGGTATTCACGCAACGCATCCTCATATTTGCCGGCAACCATATATGCATCGGCCATTTTGCGACGCAAATCAACTGAATCATTCCGTTTCAACTCTGCGGTAAAACGATCAATGAGCAGCTGAGCCTGATTGGCGTCATGGATCGTACCATCCAGAAGCTGCTGGATGATTGCATCATCAGCATCCGCAGCGTTGGCTTTATTTGATTTCTGATCGTTGAAGTTACCTCTTTCGATACTTGCAAGCACCATCGCCGCCTGCAAGCCGGAACGGTCAACATTTTTACGGTCATTTGATTTGGAAATAAGATCCTGATGCACTTTCAGAGCATCAATACCCTGGCCATTACGCTGCATAGCATCTGCCAGACGGCGCATCTGGGCAGGATTTCCGGGATGGAGTTTACACAAGACATTCAATGCAGTAGAACTGACCCACGGAGCATCTGCTCCGGCAGCAATATCCGCAATCGTCGAAAGGATAAGCGGATTGTCTACACAAAACGCCAAACTTTTTTCGCACATTGCCATAGCTTTCAGCGGATCAGCTGAAGCAATAATACGAATCAACAGAACCTTGAATAAAGCACAAAAATTTCCCCAGAATTTTACACCGCCGCTCAAGTTACGCAATTTACCCAACTCGTATTCCCGAAGCTTATCATAGAGCATCGGCACATCCGGGTTTTTGCAAATAACCGGATACAAGCATTCCACAGCACTGTCGAAATCACCACCTCCAGCCAATCTGCCTGCCCGGTTCAATGTATCCCGGACATAGATCGGAGCCTGACTTACAGTCTTACGATTCATAACAAAAATCACCTCATATAATCTACAAAAAACATAAACGCACAACTATACATACATGTAAATTACACTGCGTTCATGTTTTTTACAAGTTCTTTTGTTAAAAATCTGTAAATTTTCATTATTTTTTATTTATCATCAACAATGCGGCAAATTCCGCAATTACGACAATTCAACCCTTGCGGAGGCACATAAAGTTTACCCTCCTTTATCGCTGTTCTGCGGTTGAAATAATTTTTAACCGCCAGAATACATCCGACGATGATAAATGCTCCCGGAGCTGCTCCCGGCAGGAGGAAATCGGTAGTCCACCCCGGAATCAATTTGATTTCGAAGACAGTTCCACTTGTAAGAAATTCTCTTATAATTCCAAGCATGGTCAGCGTCAAAGTAAATCCCAACCCCATTCCCAGGCCGTCTAAAACAGATCGGACCGGAGAATTTTTTGAGGCAAATGCTTCTGCTCTGCCCAGAACGATACAGTTGACCACAATCAACGGGATGAATATCCCCAAAGCCTTGTAAAGAGCTTCCGGAGCATAGGCCTGAAGCAGAAGATCGACCACGGTAACAAAAGCAGCAATTACCACAATATACACCGGTATACGGATTTTTTTAGGCGTGATTGAGGCAATCAGGCTGATAACCAGATTGCTTCCGGTCAAAACACAAGTCGTGGCAATCCCCATACCAAGACCATTTACAGCACTGCCGGTCAGAGCGAGCGTCGGGCATGTGCCAAGCAAAAGTACCAGAACCGGATTTTCCTTCCATATGCCTTTTACAAAATCGCTGAATATTGATTTTTTCATTTCAAATGCTCCTCTTTATCCGCATCCTGCAATGTTTTGAATGCCGCAGCGATACGGTCAATGGCATCCGTTACAGCACGACTGGTCACAGTAGCCCCGGTAAGATAATCGAATTTTCCGCCATCTTTGCTTATTTTCCATGAACCGGAATCTGCAGCATTCACTCCGGAGAATTGATCCAGATAATTGTTGGACGGTATTTCCGGAGCCTTTTCACCGAGATTAAAAATCGTCCGCTGAAACTTGCGATCGCAAACGTTTGCTCCCAAGCCGGGAGTTTCTTTGTGCTCAAGCACCTGAACTCCGGTGATTCTTCCTTCAATATCAAACCCGGCAAGCACCGTAATTTTACCACCGTAACCGGAACTGCTACCCTGCCCCACATATCCGCAAATCTTTTCTTCTTTGAGAACCGGATAAAACAACACTTTATTCTTTGATACAGCTTTGCCTGCACTGTCAAATTCTGGTAAACCTAAACGATGGAATACCGCCTGCCGGGTTCGCTCCCTCGCTTCCGTTATCGGCTTTGCAGTGATCTGGGAAAAAAATGCCAGAAGCAATGCAGCCAGCAATGCGACACTCCCGAGAAATCCACCCAACACCGGAATGCTTTCTCTATCACGCAACTTCATCAGCGTATCTCCTTTCTTTCACGGCGTGTAACATATCCGAAAGGACGCCTTCCACACCAGCGGTCGATCAAAGGCACCAGTGCATTCATAAAAAGGATCGCGAAACTCACACCTTCCGGATAATTTCCCCAGATACGGATCACCGAAGTAACGATTCCGCAACCGAGAGCGAATACGACACATCCGGAACCGGTTATCGGGCTGGTAACCATATCAGTTGCCATAAAAACAGCACCAAGAAATAATCCTCCGTTAAGCACATGGAAAGATGCTCCCGGAGTCACCCCCGGAAAACACAGATTTACCACTGCCGTAAACACCGCTACCGTACCGATAAAAATCACCGGAACCCGCCAGTTGATCAGGTTCAATGCAACCAGTATGAAATAACCGATCAGCAGGGCAAAAACGCTGGTTTCCCCCAGACATCCGGCACGGTCCCCGATAAAACAGCGTTTCAGCAATTCATCGTTTTCCAATGCTGAAAAATTATTTTTTGCTTCAGAGCTGCGGTCAAGAACTTTATCAGTTGTACCGCTCACACCCAATGGTGTTGCAGAGGTGACAGCATCAGGAGAGCTGAAAAACAAATTCCTTTCCGGATAATCACCTTTCATCATCCCTCTGGATGGAGTCCACAAAGTCATTGCCGCTGGCAGAGCGATCAAAAGCCCTACTCTGGCTACCAGTGCCGGATTAAATGGATTATTACCCAATCCGCCATAAACCTGTTTACCAAGCCATATTGCCAGAATTGCTCCGATTGGCGGCACATAAAGAGGAATACTTACCGGCAGACATAAAGCCAGAAGCACGCCGGTCAATACAGCAGAAAGATCACCGATCGTCTTCCATACCGGTTTACCGGATAACGCACACCAGACGCCTTCCGCCGTCACACAACATACCGCAGTGTAGATAATTATAAAAAGTGCCCGGAAACCGAAAAAATATACAGATGCAATGATTGCCGGAAGCAATGCAAAAATCACCCCGCCCATGATCTTCCGCAAATTTGCCCCGGTTGAAAGATGAGGAGAAGAACTCAAAACCAGCTTTTTGCCGGTCGGCAGTTTTATATTCTCTGATTGGTTTAACATTTCCATAAACTTACTTCTTTCCATTTGCAAGTTGTTTTCTCAATTCAGCTTTTGCCCGGCGGATATTCTGAACCAGAGGTCGGTGATCGGGGCAAACATAGGCACATGAGCCGCACTCCATACAATCCATTACATAATTCTGATATGCAAGATCAAAGCGATCGGCTTCAATAGCTGTGGAAAGCAGACATGGCATCAAATGCATCGGACACCCCTGCACACAGCGACCGCAGCGGATACATCCGCTGGCTTCATAATTCACCGCCAGTTTGGTCGGCAAAAGCAATATTCCGGAGGTATTCTTTGCTATCGGCACGTCAAATGACTTCTGGGCAAATCCCATCATCGGACCGCCGAAAATCAATTTTCCGGGTTCCTCAGTAACTCCACCGGCAAGTTTCACAGCTTCGATCGCCGGAGTGCCCAGTTTTAAAAACCAGTTTCCAGGAGAAACGACCACATCTCCGGTCACGGTAACGATTCTTTCAACCAGCGGTATTCCTCTGACAACAGCATCGTACAACGCCGCCGCTGTACCGACATTCTGCACCACGCACCCGGCATCCATAGGCAAACCTCCGGAACGTACTGCTCTTTTGGTAATGGCACTGATGAGCTGTTTTTCCGATCCCTGCGGATAACGCACCATCAGAGGCACGATAGAAACCCCGTAATGATTCTCAAAACGTTCCAATGCTTCAATAGCATCACCTTTATTGATCTCAACACCGATATAAGGGTGACGTACACCGAGTATTCTGCCCAGAATCGCAGCTCCGCACACAACTTTTCTCGGCATCTCAAACATCAACCGGTGATCAGCGGTCAGATAAGGTTCGCATTCAGCTCCATTAAGGATCAACGTATCGATTTTCTTATCCGGCGGAGGAGAAAGTTTTACATGAGTCGGGAATGATGCTCCTCCCATGCCGACCAAACCGGCATCAATTACTCTCTGACGCAAAATTGCCGGATCCACACTTCTCCACTTGAGGATCGGTTCAAAAGGCGGATTTCCGGAATCTTCACCATCGGCAATTATCTCAATCGCAGCGGCTGGTATCCCCATCGGTCCGGGAACTTCCACAATTCCGCCGATGGTTCCACTGGTCGGAGCGTGCAAATTCGCCGATACAAAACCATCGGCCTTGGCAATCAACTGATATTTTTGAACTTTATCACCTTTTTTCACAACCGGAATGGGAGGCTTACCTGCATTTTCCGCAAGCAGAACGAAATATTTTTCCAACAATGGTGCTTTTCTGACAGCCTGTTTACAAGTCAGATCCTTACCATCGCCAACCGGATGGATACCTCCGGAAAAGGTCATTACACTGCGTGAACTTTTATTCATTTCCTGACCTCTTTTGCTTTTTTGTAAGCCGCATCCAACCTTTCATCCACAGAAAGCAGACATCCAACCGGACAGCACACCGAATCAACATCACCCCGGTCTATTTCCCCCGCAGAATAGTTCACTGCAGAAAGGAATCCGGATAATATAAATTTATCGCCGAGAATTTTTTCACATTTACGGCACCCGATACAACCGGCTTTGCAAAAGTGCCGTTTATTGGCACCCTTTTCCGGAGAATTGCAATAAACATGATACTCAGCATCCGCCGGAACCATTTTTATAACTCCCCGCGGACACGCCTCTGCACATTTGCCACAACCGACACACAATTCACGGTGAACAACAGCGACCTGTCCGATAATTTCAATTGCTCCGAAAGGACATTTTCTGGCACATGTCCCCATTCCGAGACACCCGTAACGGCACGCATCAGGCCCACCGCCGACCATATTGGCTGCAACACAATCCTGCACACCGTTATAGTTCATCTTTTTGACTTCCCCGATATCGCTGCGGCAGCAGACGACTGCCTGTTTACGTGCAACCTCACCGGGGTCGATCCCCAGAGCCATTGAAATCGCCGACACCTGTTCAGAACTGGAAACCGGACAATTTGCCGGAGTGACCTCACCGGCTGCCAGAACTTTGGCAAAATCTGCACATCCGGCTTTGCCGCAGCCGCCGCAATTTGCTCCGGGCAGAAGTTCAAGAGCCAAATCCACTCTCGGATCTGACTTCACCTTGAATATTTTCACAAAAACAGCGATAACAGCTCCGAGAATGATCCCCAAAGCTCCCATCAGCGTAATTGCTCCGATTATAATTGAATTATCCATAATCACCTCTCCTTTTCAGCACAAACCGGCAAATCCGGCAAATGCCATCGCCAGAATTCCGGCGGTGATCAAAGCTATGGGAGTACCCTCAAATGCCTTGGGCGGTTCGGCAAGTTCAAGCTTTTCCCGGATACTGGAAAAAAGCACCAGAGCAAGGGCAAATCCAACTCCGGAAAATGCACCGAAAATGGTTGAATCGAATACATTTCTGCCGGTCTCGGCATTGATAGTTGCCGCACCGAGAACAGCACAGTTGGTGGTGATCAGCGGCAGATAGATCCCTAACGCCCTGTAAAGTACCGGACTGATTTTCTGCAGCATTACCTCCAGAAGCTGTACCAATGCAGCGATCACCAGAATAAAAGTCAATACACGCAAAAATCCGAGATCAATGATTTTGCCATTTACAGTGAACTGCAAAAGATAATTGGAAATGACCGAAGTTATACAGGAAGCCAATGCCATTACAAAAGTCACAGCTCCTCCCATTCCCAAAGCAGTATCCAATCTTTTGGAAACACCAAGAAACGGGCATATTCCCAAAAAGCGGGTCAGTACAAAATTATTCACCAGTATTGCACCGATGGTAAGTTCAAGATATTTCATAAATCCTCCACATCATCTGCTGGATATTCCTGACGGGAACAGACCGTTTTCACGCTTACACCGTCAAGCATCCCCAACTTGCCGGAAAGCGAGTTTATCACATCCCCCGGAGCATCAAGAATCACGCTGATAACGCTCAATCCCCTGCCCCGGTGGGGAACTCCCATGCGGCCGATGATATATTTTCCGCACTCATGAAGCAGTTGATTTATCTGAGCTGCCTGTGCGACATTTTCTACAATTATTCCAATCAGGGCGATCCGGTTCATAGAATCTCTCCTTTAATTCACACATAAAACGGCTGCCGTACTCCGGCAATAAAAGCTGAAATGCAATTAATACAGACCGCCTTATTCAATGATGTTAATATAGTACACTTATTCCCTTTTACAAGCATTTTTTTACAATTCTTCAATGCTTTTATTCCTTTTTTGCCCACTTTCCCGAAGAAAAAAATGTATACAATGTACTGTTTTCAAGGTGTTTTTATATCTTCAGATACACAAATGTCGTTACAAAGAGTATCATCTGCATCGTACAGCGGCACAATTCCTGCCATTTGTTTTCTCTCTGTGATCTGACAGATATTGATATCATATCCGCTAAAATCCAGATAAACGCGACAGTTTTGCATAAAAAATATATACATAACAATATGTTATCCAGAATGCGGAGAAACTCTCCCTGATCAGGAGTTGCAGTAAAAAATCCGAATCCGACAATGAAATAAAGCCAGAGAAACAAAGGATGACCAACGGAAATAATCGTCTTCCACAGCTGTCTTTTACTGAAACGCGGATAAAACAACAAGCCGATCCACGCCGCCCAAAGAATAACGTAAAGCCCAATATACATACAATTTCCTATTGTTTGGTTTCGGAAAAAATACTTTTATCTGTCACTGTGATTTTTATATTATCCGGCAATCTGCCGTCGTAATACCATTTGATATAGTGCATTTCTACACAGTCGCTATGCCATTTAACGGCTTCCGGCTGAAACTCCTGCATAACGATAGAAGTTTTTGACAATACTTTCCCATCTGATGACTTCAGGAACAAGGTTCCGTTTTGATCGCCTCCACCTGCTATGGAGAGTAAGCAGCTTAATTCCTCCACCAACGAATATTGAGCAACGAGTTTATATTTCCCGTCCGGACTTGTTTCTTCGGCATAGGTTATCGGGATATTGGCAATAGTTGGTATCAGAGCAGTAAAAACTGCAATGATCCCGGCAATAATGAGTTGGCGGCGATTCTTTTTGTTTGAAAAATACTTTTTCATTTTCACTCCTCATTTTTTCGGATCAGGCTTTCCGGAGAAGCTTTCCAGATGCCGTTTTCTTTGCGGAACTCAATATCGCCCACATCGGAACTTTTCAGGATAAAGCAATCATTCCCCTGCCATTCCCCTTTTGTGTTGTGATAAATAGAGGCTTTGGTATAAAATGTTTGTCCAGCGATTTCTACGGTAAAACATTTGTCATTATCTTTCATGGAAAGAATAGCAATATTTTTTCCATCCGGTGAAACTTCGGTGATCGATTGCGGGTTTATATCATGGTAATATACAAAACCCAATCCCAGAAATAAAGCCCCCGAAAACTGTGCTGCGATCAGAGCCGTTGCAGCTAAAACAAGACCTCCCGCAAAGAGAACAATTTTATTTTTATAATGCGTAAACAATTTTTTCCAAAGTTTATACGTCCCGTAAAAAGAATATCCGAGAAACCATAACGCAATCATCGGCAGATAGAGATACGCGGCGATTATTCCGGCAACAAGGATCACCCCGTGAATAAAAAAATTGTTTGTCAGAAAAAATTTCATCATTTCAGTCTTACAATCCTATGGAAAGATAAAGAGTTAATAATGCGAGTTCCAGAAATGACAGAATAAGCAGGACTATTTGTGTGGCACGTTTGTTTTTTTCTGAAATCACCAATAACGAGAATAATATTGATATTCGCACAAAGATTCCAAAATACAATAATATGCAAGCAGTTATGATGAAGGATAAAAGATATTCGCTTTTTAATCTTCCGCTTATCAATCCCAGAAAAAATGCCAATTCAGCACAGAGCCACATAATCAGCGAAATGGTGCAAAGGGCAGTAAACACCTTGGTCGCAGTTGTGCCGAGCCTGATTTTTCGCCAATACAGTATCGCCATCGGGAGCAAAAGCGGAATTATGATTCCACCGAATACAACAGCATCCAAAACTGTATGCCAAACATCCGTAGGCTCTTGATTTACCATAAATCCAAACATAACAGCTGATATTATGCCATAAAGCAAAAAAGCCGCAAATGT
>JAZRGW010000046.1:0-138031 GCA_045644425.1 Victivallaceae bacterium
GCAACGGTCGAACAGCTTATCGGGTGTTGAAAATTCAAATGGATATAGTGAACAGCTTTTTCCACGATAACAGGGTATTGCGGATTATCCTCTTTATTGTTATCAAAGTTTATAATATCCAGAGTCAACTGTTCACAAATCGCTGTCATAATGGCATTCATCCGTCGGTCTCTGGGGGTATTCGTGTCGCCAATTATTGCTTGCGCACTGGAAATCAGCGTTGATTGTATACCTTCAGCAGGCGGATAGTGACAATAAAAGCTCTGACCGTTTTTACTGTAAACCAGACGGGTGAGTTCCCGCATGAAAATTATGGAAAATGCGCTCTCGTGATCGCTTTTATTGGAGTAACTCCAGTTGCCAGCTCCGCCGACAGCGACGATTTCCGGAGTGAGTTCTTTCTGCATGATTTCCCCGTCGTAAGATGCGGTCATTACACAGGAACCTGTAAATTTGAACATGGCACGCAAAAGGTAATTCACTCTTTCCCGTCCTGCGGGGCAGGGGGTGCTTGAAAGGTAGTGATAATCGGGGTTTTGTGAAAAAATTTCCAGACACTTATTTATATACCGCCGGATATCCTGCGAATCAGTAGGCGTACCCGGCCACTCCCACTGACGCTCAAAAGTATTGAATGACAACTTTCCCATAAAATAGACAAAAATATTATTTACAAACAGTTTTGATATGCTATATTAATGTAGCAGTGAGGAGGATTTGTTTCAAATCAGCCGGGTGACAAAAATCAAACTTTTTTAGAGAATGAAGGAGTGAAATGAAGTTTTTAAGTACAGTTTTTTTGACGGTATTCTGTCTGGTACTCGGTGCGCTGGAAGTGAAAGTTACGGAAACCGGTACACTGGTGCAGAATGGCAGACACAACGCCTTTCCGTCGATTTGCCGTTACGGTGATGATCTTTATTTCAGTTTCCGCAGTGCTTCCGGGCATCGCATGACCGACGGTATTCTGCCCGTTTACAAATCTTCAGATGAAGGTAAAACATGGGTGAAAATCGCGGAAATGAAATCCAATGGAGACCTGCGTGACCCCCGCTGTGCAGTTGTCAACGGCAAATTGATGATCTATGCCGGTGAAGTCATCCACAATCCGGATAAGAGCAAAAGTTATATCACCAGAGCGTACCGGATGGATGAAAAAGATAAATTCAGTGAAATTCCGGTAAGCGGATTCAGAAAAAACTCTTTTTTCTGGGGTTGTGTCGCTTATGACGGCGTTTATGTCGCCACTGCGTATGTACCCAGTAAGGCTGAAGCAAGTTTGTATAAAAGTAAAGACGGTTTGACTTGGCAGCACTGGATAACTCTGCCGGATAAAGGCAACGAAGTTTCCATGACGGCCGATGCTGCCGGTGAATTGCATTGTGTTATGCGGACAGTTGATCACAGAACTTTCCGTCCCTTTTACTACAAAGTTTCCAGAGATGGAAAAATAGTTAAAAGTGTGAAATTGAGCGAGGGTATGCAGGGGATCATGCTGCAGAGCGTGGCTGATGGCTTTATCCTTGCCGCCAGACACTGGAGCTGGGGCAAACTCGGTGCTGAAGATTTTCGCACTGACCTTTTCTCTATGGATAAAGACGGAAAGTTGAAACTTATCCAGAGATTGCCGAGCAGCGATGACAACTCTTACGCATTTGTTACCCAATTGAAAAATGGCAAATGGTATACGGTTTATTATTCTCAGCACAATTACAATGAGAAATTCAGAAGTGCAGAAAAAGGTAAGGAGTATAACTGGCAGCAGAAACTCAACACTCACCGTCCGGCAGATATATGCTATGCGATCATTGAAACAGTTCCTGAAAAATAAGAGAATTTGATTTACCTGAAAGGCACTCCATTTACGGAGTGTCTTTTTTTTACCTTGAAAAAGTTTTTTTACGGTAAAAGAGGATAATGCTCATTGCTTGCAGTAAAAAATACCAACATCAGTTGATTGGATGAAGTTTTAGCTTGACAAAATCATGTTTATATGCTATTTTTTGAGATACAGTTTTTGGAATTGTTTCAAAAACTGTACTGAATTGTGTTTTAGTAAGGAGAAACGATAAGCAAAAATTGAATTAATTGTGTTTTTTTTTTGATTAAAATATAAAATTCGTATAGTAAACGCTCTCTATCAAACTACCACCTTGTAAGAAAATGCGTTTCCACATACTGCTATTTCTATACGGGTGCACCATGTTTTTTTTAAGGTGCATTCCGTGGTTTTGTGTGTGTGGAAGCTGTGGTAGGCTTGATAGAGGCAATTCTCCGGAATGTGCCTTTTTTTATGAGTCTTTCCGGGGATAACGGAAGGATCATTTGATGTCATATACAAAAACAGCTCATTTCCCGGCGGTAAGCGTTATTGTACCGGTATACAATGCAGAAAAATACCTTCCCACCTGTTTGGGAAGCTTGAAAAACCAAACCTTTAATGATTTCGAAGTGTTGCTGGTTGATGATTTTTCTGCAGATAAGTCTCGTGAAATATGCGAAAAATATGTTGCAGAAGATCCAAGATTCAAATTATTCATCCACCGGGAAAATCGTGGACCGGGAGCAGCGAGAAATACTGCATTGGATGTCGCATCAGGTGAAACTGTATTTTTTTTGGACGCTGATGATTTTTTGAAAAAAAACGCATTAGAAGTTTTGTATTCCGAATTTAGAAAATATTCTGCGGATATTTGTACAGGTATTTTCTGTTATTTTGATTCAACGGGTAAAGTGAAAGATCCATTTACATTTTTTTCGGAGGAAAAATGTTGGAATGGGACAGAGATTCATAATGAAGTTCAAAAGCACATGAAATATCCCAACAGGGAATTCCTTTTTGCTTATGCCTGGGGAAAGTTATTTAGAAGAAGTATTATAGAAAAATTTCAAATCCGTTTCAATGAAACAATGAAAACTTTTGAAGATTTGAAATTTCTTTATCGATTTACTGCCAATGCAGAGAAGATGTGTTTTGTACCAAAAATGGTTTACAATTATAGAATTCATGCCAATACCAGTAATCTTTCCATGAATGTTTCCCAAAAGCATGACCGTCTGAATGATATTTTCTGTTTTTATGAAGAGATGCTTTCATTTTCAAAATCGGTGGGCATCCCGGTAGGTGATGCTGATAATTGTATGATAAACCTAGCGATTATTCATATTGTCCGTCATTGCCGCAATCTGAATATTGCTAATTTTATACTGTTACATCGGCAAGTAGGAAATCTGATCGGGAAGAGAGATTTTGCTGCAGCAATAGAAAATTATGACTCGTCTCCGCCGGGTAGAAGCAAGTTGATGCCGTTTTTTATGCGGCACAAATTAACTATCCCCTTACTTCTTCTGGGCAAATACAAAGCATGGAAACGTTACAGGAAAGGAAAATAAGATGAATGTGAAGTATGATATAACGAGTTTGAAAGAAGCATCAGCTCCTGTGGTTATTTTCGGTTCAGGAGTGGTGGGAGAAGTATTGCTGTATTTTTGTCGGCGTGAAAATATTGAAGTGGCTGCATTTTGCGACAACAATAATAAAAAAGCCGGAAAAATCTTGATGGGCAGACCCGTTATTACGTTCTCAGAATTGCAGTTGAAATATCCCGGCATCACTGTGTTGGTTGCAGTAATTGATATAGCAGATGTGGTACATCAACTTCAAAATGGCGGATTCATCTCAATATATGCTGCATCTGAAATATTGAGAGATTTTCCGATTTTTGAATTTGAATACAGCAGAGATTGTGACTTTGTGAATTATGTCGTCGGAAATTGTCTGGCGAGTCATGATAGCTTTATTTTTCCGGAAAAACTATTTTTACGCAGTGTTGATCTGGTGATTACCCAGAGGTGTTCTCTGAAATGCCGTGATTGTTCCAATTTAATGCAGTTTTATAAAAAACCGGAAGATTTTGATCCCGTCAGTATAATAAATTCAGTAAAACAACTGTGTGCCGCGGCAGATTTCATAAATGAATTCCGCATTATCGGCGGAGAACCTTTTATGAATCGAAATTACCGGCAGATAACTGAATTTATCGGAAAAGAAAGTAATGTTGGCAGGATTGTGTTTTTTACCAATGCTACGATCGTACCTGATTTTTCCGGAATAAGTGAAGAGTTACGCCGTAAGCTGCTTTTTGTGATAACTGATTACGGCAAATTATCCCGCAATTTAACGGCGATGAAAGAAATGTTGGATTGTGAAAGGTTGCAGTATCTGGTGACTCCGGCAGGTAATTGGACTTCTTGTTCTGAAATTTTCAGGTATCACCGGGACAAAAAGCAGGAACAGGATAATTTTGAAAACTGTTGTGCAAAAAATCTGATAACATTGATGGATGGGGCTTTATACAGGTGTCCTTTTGCTGCAAATTGTTACTCTCTCGGATTACCGGAAAAATCTGATGCCGACAAAGTCATTCTTGATAACCGGAAATCTCTGAAAAATGATATAATCTCCTTTATCCGTAACCAACAGGTTATCCCGGTTTGTGCGTGGTGTCCGGGAAGGCGGTTTGACGATCCGGAAATCGAACCTGCAATCCAGACATCATCACCTTTGCCGCTTCCATGGGAATAACGCATATAAAGTAATTTTCTGCCGCAGTTTTCTACCTTGAAAAAGTTTCCTGACCAGTGTATATTATACACTGAAAATGTTTCCGAGGCAAAAGGTATGGTTCCTGATGCCGGGGATGCAGAAAAAGTTCCGCCGGAAGCTCTTTGGAAAGCGGTTTTCTCTGTATTCCCGTAAAGAGGATGCAATAAGATAAAGAGCAGAGGTTTTTTTATGTACGATGTAATGTCTCCCCATGCGGTTGATTTTATTGATGACGGTGAAATCAAAGCAACTTTGAAATTCGCTGAAGAGAATAAGAGCAATGCTGCTTTGATCGGCGAAATCATTGCCAAAGCCAGAGAACTCAAAGGCTTGAGCCACCGGGAAGCACTGGTGCTGCTGGATTGTGATCTTGAGGATAAAAATCAGGAGATACTGCAGCTGGCAATGGAGATCAAACAGAAATTTTACGGCAACCGGATCGTGATGTTCGCTCCGCTGTACCTTTCCAATTACTGTATCAACAGCTGTGTGTATTGTCCGTACCATGTGCAGAATCGCACTATTCCCCGCAAAAAACTCACTCAGGATGAGATCCGCAACGAGGTGATCGCTCTGCAGGATATGGGGCATAAACGTCTGGCTTTGGAAACCGGCGAAGATCCGGTAAACAACCCGATCGAGTATGTTCTGGAAAGTATCAAAACCATCTATTCCATCAAACACAAAAACGGAGCGATCCGCCGGGTCAATGTGAATATCGCTGCCACTACTGTGGAAAATTACCGGAAACTGAAAGATGCTGGAATCGGTACATATATTCTTTTTCAGGAAACTTACAATAAAGAAAATTATGAAGCTCTTCATCCGGCAGGTCCGAAACATGATTACGCCTGGCATACCGAAGCGATGGATCGGGCGATGGATGGCGGAATCGACGATGTCGGCTGTGGTGTGCTATACGGATTGAGTACCTACCGTTACGACTTTGTCGGTCAGCTTATGCATGCTGAACACCTTGAAGCCTACAAAGGTGTCGGTCCGCACACGATCAGTGTTCCCCGTATCCGTCCGGCGGACGATATCGATGCGGAAAAATTCAGCAATGCGATTTCCGATGATATGTTTGAAAAACTGGTGGCGGTTTTGCGTATAGCAGTGCCTTACACCGGAATAATCGTTTCCACCAGGGAATCCAAAGCGGCAAGGGAAAGGGTTTTGAGAGTCGGTGTTTCCCAGATTTCCGGTGGTTCCCGAACCAGTGTCGGCGGTTATACCACCGAAGCCCGGCATGATGAAACTGCTCAATTTGACGTCAGCGATCTGCGGACACTGGATGAGGTCATCAAATGGCTTCTGGAGCAGGGGCATATTCCCAGTTTCTGTACCGCCTGTTATCGTGAAGGGCGTACCGGCGACCGTTTTATGACTCTGGTCAAAAATGGTCAGATTGCCAATTGCTGCCAGCCCAATGCGTTGATGACGCTGAAAGAGTATCTGGAAGATTATGCTTCAGAAGCGACTAAAGCGATCGGAGACAAGGTGATTGCCGGAGAGCTGCTGAATGTGCCGAATGAAAAGGTGCGTTCGATAGCGGAAAAGAATTTGCAGGATATCGTTGAAGGCAAACGGGACTTTCGTTTTTAACAGTGGATTATGGGAATATTCAAGCTGCATGCTCCTTTTGAACCTGCCGGAGATCAGCCGGAAGCGATCCGTCAGCTCCGGGAAAATCTCCGTGCCGGAAAAAGATTTCAAACCCTGCATGGTGTGACCGGTTCGGGCAAAACCTATGTGCTGGCACAGGCGATTGCCAAAGAGGATCGCCCGGTGCTGGTCTTGTCACATAACAAGACGCTTGCAGCCCAGCTTTACAGTGAATTCAAAACATTTTTCCCGGAAAATGCGGTTGAATATTTCATAAGTTACTACGACTATTATCTGCCGGAATCCTATATTCCGCAAACCGACACCTACATCGCCAAAGATGCTTCGATCAACGAGGATATTGAAAAACTCCGTCTTTCTGCCACGGCAAGTCTGGTGGAAAGAAAAGATGTGATCATCGTTGCCAGTGTATCGTGTATTTACAGCTTGGGGGCTCCGGAAGAGTTTACCGAAATGTGCGTGCGTCTGGATTCCGGTGATACTGTCAACCGGGATGAATTGCTCCGCCGTCTGATTGAAATCCAGTATAACCGCAATGATACCGCTCCGGGCAAAGGTGAATTCCGGGTGCGGGGTGATGTGGTGGATGTTTTTGAGCCGCAGCGTGATGATTTCATCCGGATAAGTTTTTTCGATGATTCCATTGAAAGGATGGAACGCCGGGATGCTCTGACCGGAAAACTGAAATCCGTTCTGCCGGAAGGCACACTTTTTCCCTGTAAACACTTTGTCATGCCGCCGGATAGGATCGCTTCGGCAGCTGAATCGATCCGGCAGGAAATGGCAGAAAGAGTGAAATATTTTGAATCACAGGGACTTCTGGTTGAGGCACAGCGGTTGAATCAACGGGTCGAATATGATCTGGAAATGATGAAAGAACTGGGTTATTGCAGCGGTATAGAAAATTATACCATGCACTTATCCAACCGTCAGCCTGGTATGCGTCCATACTGTCTTTTTGACTTTTTCCGGGATGATTTTCTGACCATAATCGATGAATCCCATGTCACACTGCCGCAGGTGCAGGCGATGTATAAAGCCGACCGCCAACGGAAACAGACTTTGATCGACCATGGTTTCCGTCTGCCGTCAGCTTTGGAAAACCGTCCGTTGCGTTTTGATGAATTTGACGGTTTGACCGGTCAGACGATCTATGTTTCTGCTACGCCGGGGGATATGGAAAAAGAACGCAGTGAAGCCGAAGTGGAATTGATCGTGCGGCCGACCGGTTTGCTTGATCCGGAAATAGAAGTGCGTCCTTTGGAAGGGCAGCTGGATGATGTTATTGAAGAGATCCGCAAAGTTTCTGCCAATGGAGAAAGGACGATCGTAACGACATTGACCAAGAAAAATGCCGAGCGTTTGTCAGATTATTTGAGTGAGATCGGGGTTAAGACCAGTTATCTGCACTCTGAACTCGATGCACTTGAAAGGGTGCGTATCCTGAATAAACTGCGGGATGGTGATTTTGAATGTGTGATCGGTATCAACTTGCTCCGGGAGGGAATCGACTTGCCGGAAGTCGCATTGGTGGCAATACTGGATGCGGATAAAGTTGGATTTCTACGTTCCGAGAGAGCTCTGGTGCAGACGGCGGGCAGGGCGGCACGGAACCGCAATGGCAGGGTGATATTGTATGCAGAAAATATCACTCCGGCGATGAAAGGTTTGATGGATGAAACCGATCGCCGCCGGAAAAAACAGCAGGCATATAATGAAGTACACAATATTGTACCGCAGACAGTTGTAAAAGAGAAACGGCAGACGATCAGTGAGATAATCGGCAGTAAACCCCGGAATAAGCGGGGAAAAATGCCGGATTTCGGTTGTGATACATTGGCTGACGGGAAAATCGACATCGGCAAAATGGCGGGAAATGCGGAAGAGTTGGCAGCACTGGTTGCTGAATTGACCGGAGAAATGCTTGCTGCAGCCGAGGCGTTGGAGTTTGAAAGAGCCGCCGATTTGCGGGATCAGATAAAATTGTTGTCCGGAAATAACCCGGTAAAAAATAAATGAAAGGATAAAGATTATGAGAACTCATGCAATGGGGGAAATGACGGTCAAAGAGATTCGTGAATACCTCAAAACCAACAAGACCATCATCGTGCCTTACGGTGTGGTCGAGCAGCACGGATACCATCTGCCGGTCAGCATGGATATTCACAACGCGGAAGTTCCCGCTTATGCTCTGGCAGAAAAACTTGACTGCATCGTTGCTCCCCCGTTGAACTACTGTTTTTCCGGCGGTCAGCTGCCCGGCACCATCAATATCCGCCCGACAAGTTTCTGTGCCGTGATGTGCGATATCGTCGAAAGTCTCGCTTCTCAGGGATTTGAAAATATTCTCATTTATCCCGGTCACGGCGGTTCTGAAAGTCTGGCTCAGCTCAAAGAAGCTCTGCGTATTTTGAAGTGGCTCAATGCATCTCTGGAAAAAGTTATGATCATGATCCTGCGTCGTGGCGATCATTGGAGAGCCCCTGAAGATCCCCGTATGAAAGGTGGAGCCGACTTTCATGCCGGTCGTTCAGAAACTTCTCTTATGCTTGCCTACCGCAATCATCTGGTGCAGATGGATCAGATGGAACTTGATGAACCGGCTCTGGCAGAAAGAATGCGTCACGATCAGGATGCGTACCAGATTTGCACCACATTGAGTGGTCAGCCGCAGGAAATTTCCACCACCCGTCAGCGTCCTGAAATCCAGGTCGGTGTGATGGGCTACCCGGAACTTGCCTCTGCTGAATTCGGCAAACTTGCCGTTGAGAGTGCCATTGCCCCGATGGCGGAAATGGTCAAAAAGGCGATTGCTGATGCCGATGAAAACCGCAAAAGCGGTAAACGCATCGAAGTCAAATCTCCGGTGCTGGTTGTTGAAGAAGGTTCCGATGAGATTGCAATAAAAGCATAAGAACCTCTTCTGCATCGAAAAAATAGAGAACTGTTGCAAGGCAAAATGTTTTGCAGCAGTTTTTTTATGGTTTCAGTTGTCAGGCGGTATTGATTTCGTGCCGTAGTGGAACTATATTAATGCAGTATGGAGGTAATGAGAGATGAATAAAGCAGTGGAATTATTTACAGCTGTACCCAAATTGCATAATTGTGCTCAGGCAGTAGCAGAGGGATGCGGCGATAAAGAGTTGGCAGATTTGATGAAATGCTGCGGCGGCGGCAAGGCTCCGGAAGGGCGTTGCGGGGCATTGCATGCGGCATTGGAAATGACTCCGGCGGAAAAGCATGAAGCATTGAAAGCGGAGTTTGTTTCTGTTGCCAAAGCGGAGGATTGCCGTTCGATCAAGGCTCAAATCCCGCCGACGCCCTGTGCCGAATGTGTGCGTATCGCAGCGGAACTGGTTGAAAAATACCGTTGAATATATCAATAACAATCAAAAAAGAGAGGTTGACCATGAAAAAGATAAAAATCCAGCAGCTTACCCGTGAAAATTTTCATAAATTCGGTTCTTATGCCATGCTGATCGATCCGTTGGATTCTCCGGCCACCGGAGCGAAAGATGCTCCGATCGCATTTTTCCGGGATATGATCCAGCAGGATCTCGGTGGAGCAGTACCCTCATTTTCCACCTGCCGTATGCAGTACCGTCCGATGGTGGTTGCAGATGCGGAATATCACAATTATACCTGTGAAGTATCCATGCCACTGGATCAGGATGCCGTGGTCTGGTGTGCGCCTGCCGGAGCGGCAGATGAATTGCCGCTTGATGAAGTCGAAGCATTTCTCGTTCCCAAAGGTTGTATATTGATGCTCCGTCCGGGAGTATGGCACCATGCGGCATTTGCGACGGAGGAGCGTCCATTGAATGTAATGATCGTGCTTCCGGAAAGAGCTTATGCTACAGATTGCTGCTGTTTCTCACTTCCTGCTGAAAAACAGTTCGAATTGGTTTTTTGAAAAAAAAGATAAAAAATTGCCAGATCATCAAATCCGGCAATTTTTTTGTATATTGTCAGCTTAAAGTGTCAAAACGCCGCATATTTACCAGACTGGTGCGTATGCCATGTGCCGGAATACCATGTGAACACTCATATTCCAAAGAGATGTAACCATCAAAACCACTGTTTTTCAGAATACGGAAACAGCGGTTGAAGTCGATAAAACCTTCGCCGACTGGACATGCCACAAAAGTATTATTGATAATGGTGTAATCTTTTACATGAACCATAGCGATATTACCGGCAATATTTTTCAGTGCGTCCTGCGGCAATTCTCCACCTGGAACTTGGTAGTTGCCGATATCGGCAGTCGCCCGGAGAAAAGGTGAATTGATTTTCCGGATATAAAAGAGCTGTTCTGCGGAGTTTTTGCAAAGGGCTCCATGATCTTCCAGAGCCATTACCACATTGAGTTTTTCTGCGGTTTCAGTACAGATGGCGAGAGCATCGGCGATTTGCGGGGAGTAAGTATTCCAATCCAAATCGTAACCGCCGGCGAAAACCCGGAGTGCTTTGGAGTTGAAAGAAGCCGCTTCTTCGAGTGCGGTTTTGACTTTTTCGATTTCGGCATCGAGTCTGTTTTCGGCGGCGGCATTACCGAAGTTGTTGCTGACGATGTAGTTGGCAATAGCGATGCCTTCACCGTCAGCAACGGTTTTTGCTTCAGCAAATTCAGCGGTTTTATTTTCGCCCCAGTAATATCCCAAATCGATGCCGTCAAAACCGGCATGGGCGGCGGCACGGATGATATTCGGTACAGTTCGTTGTTCTTCCGGGAGCATCAAATTTGCCCCGTAAACAGTGATTCCCATTTTCATAATGATCACCTTTTTTGTATAAGCGGAAATATTATGCTTTTCCGGCAGAACCGAAGAACTGGATCTTTTTGCGGATGACATCCCGCATTGCCTGATCCGGAGCAGGCCGCAGGATGCAGGGCCATGCTGCCATGTGGGGTTGTTTCTGCAATTCGGCAAGCATATTGGTATTCCATGCGTTGAGCAATTCGGAATAGATGTTGATTTTGCAGATGCCGTTGGCGATGGCATTGCGGAGCTGATTTTCCGGAGTACCGGAACCGCCGTGGAGAACCAGCGGCACACTGCTTGCAGCGGTGATTTTCTGCAGACGGGCAATATCCAGTTCCGGAGCTTTAATGTAGACACCGTGAGCGGTTCCGATGGAAACGGCGAGGGCATCGACTTTGGTGCGTTCGACGAATTCGGCAACTTTATCCGGTTCGGTGAGGGCATCTTCGGCATTGGGATCGCTTTCACCGGCACCTGAACCGACCCAGCCGTTACCCACATGACCGAGTTCTGCTTCGAGGGTGATATTTTTGGGCAGTACGATATCGGCTGCTTCGGCAGTGAGTTTGATATTTTCTTCAAAGGGGAGGACGGAAGCGTCGAGCATAACAGATGAAAAACCGTTATCGGCAGCTTGTTTGATTTGCTTGATAGTCAGGGCATGATCCAGATGGATGCAGACCGGAACTTTGACTTTTTCAGCGGCAAGTCTGGTCAGATTGATCCAGTAATCGAAACGGGTTCCTTCCAGATCCGGGGCGAGGGCACCGAGGATGACGGGTGAATTGAGATTTTCTGCTTCTTCCACCACCGCCCGGATCATTTCGAGATCGGAAACATCGAACATGCCGACAGCGTATTTTCTATTTTGAGTATCGGCAAGCATCTCTTTCATATTAACCAGCATGACATCACCTTTTAAAAAGTAAAATTGATATTAATGTGCTTATATAATATACTACCGTAACAACTTAATTTCCACTGTCTGTCGATGTAATCCTATATCATTTATCTGTTTCTATTGTTTCCATACGTACCTGTCCGTAAAATAATTTACCCCGAAAAAGGTAACAAAAAAGCCGCTCGATTGAGCGGTTGAGAGAGAGCTTACGAATTATTCGCGTCCATAAAAGTCCGTTTCGTCCATAAATCAATGCAGCCCGGTTTCATCTTGCAGATTACGCCGCGGCATGATTTTCACTGCGAAGCAGTTTTTGTACCGGAGGTACAAAAAATGCTGTTGCAAAACCTCAAAAAAGGTGAGCAACAGCTCCTATTGTAGTTAAATTACAATTATTCGGCGTTTTCATATTGGTCGAAATGGACATAGTATTCACTGTCAAATTTATAAACAGCTCCACTGATTGCATCAATACCCATTCCGAGGATGCCGCCGAAAATGAAATTTCCAATAAACCAGGCGTTGAATCCGGATTGTATAATTCGTGTCTGTTTATTTTTATTCTTGTCTGTAACTTCCAAACGATACACAGCTGGTTCAAATAGTCCTTTGGATGTGTTCAATTTCACAATCATTGGATTTTTTCCCTGATGCAATACTTCTCCTGTTACAGAGTGTCTGATATGTATGTTTGCTTCAGGAGCGTTTGAAGAAATGGCTACTTCCGTTTTTCCGCCGCTGATTATACTGGCACAGCCTGTCAACATTGCGGCAGCTAATGCCCCACCACACAGAAATACTTTCTTTTTCATTTTTTTCTCTCCTTTGGTTAGTTGTTGTGCCGTTTTTATTTCAACAGACCAAAAGGGACAAAAAAACCGAACGTTCCTGAATGTCATGTTCCGGGCTCCGCCAAGAGCCTGCCTTCTGAGCACGAAAGAACGTCCGGCAAGATGTGAGGACACAATCCTACCGGATATATTTCGGCATTTCAGAAGGCAAATATTGTTTTTCATTTGGCGGATTCGGAACATATTTGCTGAAATATAACGGTTTTCAATTAGCTACTGCCATTTTTTATGACAGCAGGAATAATATACATTGTCAATATGAAAAAGCAAGAGAAAGTAATTGAAAAAATCTTATTACTCAAAGGATAAAAGAGTTATCGGGCTGTTTGCTACTATTACAGCAAAATACAAATGCACTAAACAGCTTTTTCCCGAAATTCCGAACTTGTCCGTAGAATAGCTCATCGCAGTAAAAAGGCAACAAAAAAGATATTATGAGAGACCTCTTGTGTCTCTCATAATATCTTTAAAATCTGTAAAAGTTATAGAAAATGCCTCTTTTAGAGGTTTCGACTCATTTCCAGTGGGTCGGATTATAGGTTTCAGAAATGCCGTTTGGCGAAAGCATGTCCGGAACCGGTTTTAAGATATGCTTCAAATGCGTAGGCTTGTTCCTTTGATGAAAACACAATGGCAGTTTCAATTTTCCACGGCTTGAATTTTGATGTGTGCGGCACTTCACCAGCGTTGTGTTTGGCTAACCGTTTTCGTAAATCGCTGGTACTGCCGATACAACGTTGTTCCGGCTGGGAAATACTGCGTAAAATGTAATTATAGAACATTCGATTTCTCCAATTCTCTGCCGTTAGCCCTCCGTCGTCAAGGCTTTGGAGGGCATCCTTCGCCCGCTCCGTTGTACTCCGCTTATTTTTGCAAGCAAAAAAAATCTACGGATAGCAAGACTGGCTTGCCATCCGTAGCTTTAGCGAAGGATGGTGGAGCAGAAGAGACTCGAACTCTCGACCCTCACACTGCCAGTGTGATGCTCTAGCCAACTGAGCTACTGCCCCATTTTTTCGGTATGTTACTTAATATATACCGTGATTTGCATTTTTGCAAGGTACTTGCCGAAAAAAATTATCTTTTTTTCAGAAATATATGCAAATAGAGAAAACTGTCTTGAGAAAAGAAAATATTTCAAGTGATCCGGAAGAAAATAATAATTAAATTTTCCGTCCCTGTAATGGCCGATTTTTAAACCGCGGAAATAAGTTGGCATCACTTTTCCGGTTGATACCAAACGCCATCTCTGCGAAAGTTTGTGGAAGATAAAAAAAGGGGGAAGATAACCCTTTTTAAAAGGCATCTTCCCGCCAGAGCTGTTTCGGCAAGTTCTATTTAAATTGCTTCTATGCCTGATTCAGCGGTCATCGCCGAAAATTTCCTGAGCATTACGGTAAAGGATATCCCGCTTCTCATCATCGGTTATTTTCGCAGAAAGTACTCCTCCTACGGCCTGATACTCATCAAACCACGGCAGATCAGTTCCGAAAAGAATTTTTTTACTGTTGGTTGCAGCAACAAGTTTTTCGATCCGGTTGCGTTCACCCGGAACTGCGGTCAATTCCAGATAGACATTGTCAAAGTCATTGACGCACTTTTCTGAGTAATCCCACTCTCCGAAAATACAGTGACCGAGGAAGGTTTTTGCATTCGGATAATGGGAAATCGCTTCATACATTACTGCACCGCCGTTGTAGGGAGATGTTCCCCAGGTATGGTTCAGCACCGGAATACCTCTTTCATCGGCAAATTTCCATGCGTATTCATACGCCCTATCCGTTACCGGGATCTCATGGTAATCTGCAAGAAATTTCAAGCCGACCACATAAGGTTTCCACTGGTCGTATTTTGCCAGATCCTCTTTGATATTTTCCTGAAAATGAGGATTTATGCTGATATACATACGCAGAATATCGGGAAATTGTTTGCAAATTTCCACGACATCTTCATTACGGATGAGGCCCGCCAGTGCCTGGTCGTGGGAAAAAACAAATCGTCTTACCCCGATCCGGCGCATATGGGCAACCATATCCTCCGCCGAACAGCGGTTGAAATAGATACTGTCATGCGGTCCCATGTGTCCATGCATATCATAGACCGGGCAATCTTCTAAAATACCTTTTTCCCAGAAACGGGCGGCAAGAGTACCGGATTCTTTCCAGATAGAACTCATAATTCCGCTCCTTTCAGAAGATTTTCCAGATTTCTTCCGGCAATCATTGCGATTTCCTGCTCACTTAAAGTGGAGTGTTTTAATTGAAACATTCCGTTACCGTGATTGTATTTTGGGAAATCGCTTCCGTATACCAATCTTTCTGCACCGTAGATTTTAGCCAGATCTGCAATTCCTTCAGGGATCCAGTAACCAGCCAATTCGACACGGCAATTCGGATAATTTTCCAGAAGTGGCCGGACATTGCGGTCAGTCCCCCATTTATGTCCGGCACTGAAAATGCAGGTCAACTCAGGGAACTCCGCCATAAAGCGGTAAAGCTCATCCCATTTGCCTTCAAATGCGTTGAGCAATACAGGAACTTTACGCTCGATTGCCGCACCGAAGATCTTCCCCATCGTCAGACGGCAGGGAACATAACGGTGTTCAAACGGTTCAAAGGTTATCGCACTGATATTGTTTTTTTTCATCGCGGCAAAGAAATCGTCCGGCTCCGGCATATCATCGCACTGCGACGGCAGTACGCACCATACTCCGGTCAATCTGCCGGTGTTATCTGCTGAAATCACTTTTGTGATCTGCTCATTGCCGATGACCGCGCCGCTGCATCCGGTACAGCGGCTGCGGACAAGTGCTTTTTCAATGCCGTAATAATCCATATCTGCCAGCAATTCGGCAGCTGATGCACCGCGCCGGTGGTTGTCAAATCCCACCCGCGCGTTAGCATCAAAAAAGAAAATATCTTCCATGGTTTGCTGCAATTTCCTCTTTATTACGCAAAAACAGAGTCGAAACTCTGATTCGACGGAGTGAAATCAATTTCCCGGGTAAAGGCACAGGCATCTTTGGCACCGTACTCACGGTTCATCCCGCAATCTTCCCATTCAACGGAAAGCGGTCCGTTGTAATTGATCTGATTGAGAGCACGGATAATACCTTCGAAATCGACCTGACCGTGTCCGGGGCTGCGGAAGTCCCAGCCGCGGCGGGGATCACCGAAATTCAGGTGTGAAGCAAGAATGCTGCTTTCACCGTCGAGAGTCACCGCACAATCTTTCACATGGCAGTGGTAGATCCGGTCGGAAAACTCACGGATGAATTTCACCGGTTCAATGCCCTGCCACAAAAGATGACTCGGATCGAAGTTGAAACCGAATTCACACCGGTTATTCAATGCTTTCAATGCTTCTCGGGCGGTGTAAATGTCGTATGCGATCTCGGTCGGGTGGACTTCAAGGGCAAATTTTACACCGTTTTCAGCGAAAACATCCATGATCGGGTTGAAAAGTTCCGCAAAACGGCGGTAACCGGAAGCAATATCATCCGGGCCAACCGGCGGGAAGCTGTAAAAGAGATGCCAGACCGGACTTCCGGTAAAGCCGTTGACCACATCCACTCCCAGATTTTTTGCGGCTTTTGCGGCTGCTTTCATTGAAGCGATCGCCCATTCCCGTTTAGCTTCACTGTTGCCTTTCAATTCCGCCGGAGCGAAACCATCGGAACGTGAATCGGTATTGGGGTCGCAGATGAGCTGACCGGCAAGGTGATTGCTGATCGCCCAGACGCCGAGACCGTATTTTTCCAGAAGTGCACGTTTATCATCGCAGTAAGCAGTGCTTTCCGCGGCTTTGAAAACGTCAAAGTGATCTCCCCAGCAGGCGAGTTCCAGACCGTCATATCCGGCGGCCTGCATTTTCTGACAGAGTGTTTCCAAAGGCAAATCTGCCCATTGACCGGTGAAAATAGTAACTTTTCTGCTCATTATCTGAATCATCCTTGATTAAAGTTTAACCCAATTACCCTTGCTGGCAACGACTGCGTGGATGAATTTCACTCCGCGCACACCGTCAAAAACTGTTGGAAATTCACTCTGATAGGGAACACCGTTGATACGTGCATCAATGGCATGGGCAAAATCAGTGTAGATATTTGCCATACCTTCAAGGAAACCTTCGGGGTGCCCTGCTGGCAGACGGCTCCACTTTGCTCCGCATCCCGCCCAGTTGCGGCGGAAATGGCGTGCGGCACCATCGTTATATTTGACGATGAGTGTTTCCGGATCTTCCTGACGCCATTCAATGGCGGCTTTGGTTCCGTAAATGCGGATTTTGAGAGCATTTTCTTCACCGACAGCGACCTGACTGGCACTGATAACGCCCTGAGCACCGTTTTCAAAACGGAGCAGCACATCGCCGTCATCATCCAGACCGCTTCTGCCGGGAACAAAGTTTTTGATATTGGAACAAAGTTCTGAAATCTGCAGTCCGGTGATGAATTCAGAAAGATTTTCTGCATGTGAACCGATATCACCCATACAGCAGCTTATTCCAGTTGTCGCAGGATTGGTACGCCATGAACCCTGAATATTTTCGGGAGTGACCACATCGGCAAGCCAGCCCTGCGGATATTCCGCCATAATACGGCGTATCTCGCCCAGATCACCGTTGGCGATCATCTCTTTAGCAACACGCACCATGGGATAAGCGGTATAGTTGTGCATAAGTGCAAAGACCAATCCCGTTTCTTTGACTTTGGCGGCAAGAGCTTCAGCTTCTTCAACGGTCAATGTCATCGGCTTTTCACAAAGTACATCAAAACCGTGATCCATAGCGTAAAGAGCGATCTCGGCATGGATATGATTCGGGGTGCAGATGGAAACAAAATCCATTCTTTCGCCTTGCGGAAGTTTGCTTTCGCACTCGATCATTTCTTTGTAAGAAGCGTAACAGCGTTCTTCGGGCAGATAAAGTTCCTGTGCCATTGCTTTGCATTTATCGGGATCACGGGTAAATGCTCCGCAGACCAGTTCGATCTGCCCGTCAAGACGGGCGGCGATACGGTGAACGGCACCTATGAAGCTGCCGGGACCGCCGCCGACCAATCCCATACGGATTTTGCGTTTCATAATAGATTATCCTTTCAGCATGGCGTCGAGAATGTACCAGTTCAGCTCTTCATAGTCGCGTTCAGCAACCAGCTGGGCGATCATATCATCGTTGAGAGAACGGGAAATTTCCAGCAGACGAAGGAATATCTTGCGGCTGTAAGCAAGGTGTTTGATATCGGCACCTTCTTTCTGGGTACGCATGACTTTGACATCCAGACCGACCCATTCGCCGTTGTTACCGAATCCGTGCTGATCGAGGACACGCACCTGATTGAGTGCGCGGCGGGGATCGACGGCACCGAAGGTTAGATCTTGGTCAAATTTCAGACCGTTCTGATCGTTGAGGTGAACGCTCCAGAGTTTTTTGTGAGCCAGAGCAAAGCCCATTTCATCGGAAGGCGAAAGGTTTGCCAGCAGTGCATGGGCAGTTTCGATCAAACAGCCGACGCGTGAGGGATCGCTGGTCATAAGTCCCATGGCGATTGCATGACCGATCGTCGGGATATAGGTGTGATCCATCGGTTCGTTGGGTTTGGATTCGATCATCACGCGTACATCTTTATCGTAGTCGAGAATGGTCTGAAGAGCTTCGCCGATTCTCTCTGTGGCGATGACGGGATCTTTTGCTTCGCGGATATAAGTGCCTTCGCGGGCGAGCCAGAGAACGATATTTTTGGTACCGAGAGCTTTGGCGATATCGATGGTACGTTTGGTGCGGTCAAGGGCATACTGACGGCATTTTGCACAGTTGTTGGTGTATCCGCCGTCGATGGTGCGGGGGTCGAACCACATACGCGGAGCGACAAATTCGGCGGTCAGACCGTGATCATCGAGAGTTTTTTTCAGGGCAGTTGCTTCTGCAATGATCTGATCCGGAGTAAGATCGTTCATTGCCGGCACGGCATCATCATCGTGGAACTGCACACCGTCGAAACCGAGTTCTTTGTAGAGAGCAAGTTTCTTGTTGAAAGGGATTGAGGAACGCACTTCCGGACCGAAGGGGTCGGCACCTTCATGAATATTCCACGGGCCGAATGAGAAACGGAATGTACCTTGCATGATTTTGTTCTCCTTATGCTTGGTTTGCGGGTTGATTTTTACGGAAAAATGTATCGTTTTGCACTATTTTTCAATGGTGCAGTTTTTCCGTTTTTGAGGATAATATAGCACCGGTTAAAATAATTTTCCTTAACTATTTTACAAATAATCAGCATTATATTACGAAAAAGCTGAAAAACGCAATATTGATGCTATTTTAACAACATTGAGTGATTGCCGGAAGTTTTTTTATGCTGTATAGTAAAGACATGGCAAACCGGAGTATAAAAAAAGAATCAGTAAACAGTAAAAGAGGAAAAAAAGAATGAAATTCGGAGTTCAGCTTTATAATTTCCGCAAAGCGTTGTCAAGTGATTTTAAAGGTGCTTTGAAAGAGATCGCCAAACTGGGATTTGACGGTGTGGAATTCGCCTTGAATTTCGGGAATACCGATCCGGAAGAATTGGCAGCACTGCTTAAAGAATTGAAACTTGAGTGTGCCGGCACGATGTTTGCCAAAGATGCACTGCTGGATAAAGATAATATTGCTTACGCATACGCAGAAAAACTGAATTCCCCGTCAGTATCTTTCGGTGATTTCTGTGATTTTACTGTGGAATGGGAAAATATTGCAGCTTACAGCCGGATCATTGCGGATAATGCTGCTGCTCACGGCACAGTGGCTGCCTATCACAATCACTGGCTGGAATTTGAGAAAGTAGACGGAGTTCCCGCGCTCTGCAAAATAGCTGAAAAAAATGATCCGGGTAAATTCTTTTTTGAACCTGACGTGTGCTGGATCACCCGCGGTGGTTTGGAACCGGCTGAATTCATACGCCGTTACGCCGGAAGGATCCGTCAGGTGCATATAAAAGACATCAAAGTTATTGATGATGTGGATCAGACCACTGAACTTGGCACAGGCATCATAGACCTTGTTTCCTCTTTTGCCGCAGCGAAAGAGGTCAATGCCCGGTGGGCGATCTACGAGCAGGATATGAGTGCCGATCCGTTTGTGAGTGCTGAAAAAAGTCTGCAGTATCTCAAAAAACTCGGATACTGACCGGTAAGTTATTGTGGAAAACCTCTTTCCGGTACCGTATGGATGGAGGTTTTCCGGATATACTGTAAAAATCATCGGCAATGGAAAAGGAAATTAAAAAATGCAGACAGTTACCGCCAGTCGGGAAGATTTCTTTTTCCCCAACAGTTGCCCGATAGCTCTGCGTTCGATACAAGGTGATGCGTCGATGCAGCATGATGGTGATTTGACGGATATACGTCATACGCACGATTTTGCTGAATTGATCATTATTTCGCAGGGCAGCGGCAAGCACTGGATCGACGGCAATGTATATAATGTCGCAGCCGGGGATATATTTCTTCTGCAGGGGAATACAGAACATTACTTTACTGAACGGTGCAATCTGGGCATGTTCAATCTCATGTTCGATGATTTTTATTTGCAGGAACATTTAAGAAGTTTACGCAGTCTGCCCGGATTCAATGGATTTTTTCTTGTTGAACCGGCATACCGTCACCGGCACAAGTTCCGTCACCGTCTGCATCTTGAGGGAGAGGATCTGGTGGCATTGATTGCCCGGTTCCGTCAGCTGGAAACGGAATTGAAACTTAAACGTCCGGGATATGACCTGATCCTCTTTGCCCGGGCACTGGAAATATTCGTGCTGATTTCCCGAAAATATTTTGAAAATCCGGATTCAAAATCATCTTCGCTTTGTGCTCTGGCTGAATTGGTGACTTTGCTGGAAAATAATTACCATGAGAATTGGACGATCGCAAGATTGTGCAAAATATCATCCATGTCGCCCAGTTCGCTGATACCGGCATTCAAGGAGATCACCGGATTTGCTCCGATAGAGTATCTGCTGCATGTGCGAATGAGCAAGGCTGCAGAAAAGCTGCTTTCGGGCAGGGAACCGGTTTCAGAAATAGCTGATTCCTGCGGATTTGCGGATTCAAATTATTTTTCGCGTCAGTTCCGCAAACATTACCACTGCTCACCATTGCAGTACAGGATGCGGAAATTCAATTGATCCACTTTATTCACCGGATTTTGCGGCGGCCTGTTTTCTCATCCAGTTGCCCAGGGCACCGGATGATGAAAAACCGAGTTCGGCAGCGATCTCTTTCAGACGGAATCCCTGTTTTTTTGCATCGGCAATATATTTCCCCCGCACAAAATTGATGAATTCTCCGATGGTGGAACCGGTTTCCTTATGGAATACATGAGCTATATGACAACGGCTCAACCCCGCCATTTCCGAAAGTTTTTCCAGAGAACAATCTTTACCGTTGCAGCTGCAGATTATTGATTTTATCAACTCGCTGACTGATGGTTCAGGGTTATTTTTTTCATTCCGCAGCAGCATTATTTCGTTTAAAAGCAGATTCAGTGGTGCAAGCATCAGATTTTTTGCCATCTGCTCATCAGCTGATTTATTATTGAAAAGTTTATTCCAGCGGTGCATTATAACCATGGAAAGTTCCTGCGGCAGGTGCAGAAAAGTTTCCCGGGTACAGATCGCTCCGCGTTCACCTACTTCAAGGATGGTCGCACTCCATTTGCCGTTGACATGGTAGCACCAGCAGTGCAGCAGATCATGGTCGGCAGTTGTATAGCCGAATCCGTGTGGTATCCAACGGTCTACAAGCACTGCCGTACCCGGTTTGAGATGGTATATTGAACCGTTGAAAAAGTAATCCGACTCTCCTGAAATCACGAAGAGTATCTCTTCATGCGGGTGACCGCTGCTTTTTTGATCGTGTTTTTCAATTATTCTTTCCAGCGGGGCAAAGCGGGTTATCATCCGTGTTACGCCTGCAGAAAGTTTCTCATCAAGTGCATCCATAATAAATTTTCCCGAAATAGCAATATTGATGCTAATTTAGCAATAATGATCTCTTGGCAAAACGTTTGCTTTATGGTATACTATAACTGGTTTTAGAGATTATTTCAACTTCAACTTAAACAAAAAAAGGAGAAAAAATGAATAAACTGGCAATAAATGGCGGAAATAAGGTTTTTGAAACAAAACCGGAACTTCCCGCATGGCCTCCGGTTTACCCGGAAACAGCAGAAAAAATCAAGGAATTGTACTTGAGTCATAAATGGTCATTTTATGCTCCCCGGGAAGTTGAGTTCAACCGGGCATTTGCAGAATATACCGGAGCCGGCAACTGTGTGATGATGGCAAACGGAACTGTTACGCTTGAAATGGCTCTTCAGGCATATGGTATCGGTGAAGGCGATGAGGTCATCGTTCCTGCACTGACCTGGCTTGCCACCGGTGAAGCGGTGGTCTACCGCGGGGCAACTCCGGTGATTGTGGATATTGAACCGGATACCCTCTGTATGGATCCTGCGAAATTTGAAGCGGCGATCACTCCGAAGACCAAAGCGGTTATTCCGGTGCATATTTTCGGTTCTATAGCTGATATGGAAAAGATCAATACGATCGCCAGAAAGCACAATCTCAAAGTTATCGAAGATTGTGCCCACGCTCACGGCGGTGAATGGGAAGGCAAACATGTCGGTACACTGGGTGATGTCGGTTCATTCAGTTTCCAGCAGAGCAAACTCATGGCATCCGGTGAAGGCGGCTGCTGTATTACAAATGACGATGATCTTGCCGATACTCTGGGCAGACTTTCGCACATCGGTTATCAGTATGGTTCCAAGCAAGGGCAGAAAGGTACTCCGCCGCCGATGGGACTGCTCTGCCACAACTACCGTGTTACAGATTTCCAGGCAGAGATCCTGCTTTCACAGCTGGCACACCTGCGTGAAGATACCGTTGCCAGGGCGAAAAATGCGGAAATCCTGCGTAAACGTCTCAATGCGATCCCCGGAGTTCAGGTGCAGGCAGCGGGAAGAAAAGCGACGCTGCAGAGTTATTACACCTACTGCGTGATGATCGACCACAACCGGATCAAAGAGGGATTCAGCCGTGCAGATATCCTCAGTGCGATCCAGGCAGAGGGGGTTATTGCTTATGAGGGCTGGGGACAGCCGATGTACCGTCAGAATCTCTGGACTGTTCCGGAAGATATGTACCGTACCGATGGTTGTGCCGTTGCCGAAAGCATTATCGCCAATGATCTGACGATGATGAATCTGCAGTATCTGATGCTCAGCGAGGCAGACACGCACAAAGTTGCCGATGCGTATGAAAAAGTATTGAGTGTTTATCTCGAAAAATAATATTTTATAAATCAACAGTAACCCTAAAATAAGGAACCTTAATTATGAGAAAAGCTTCCAGTGAGTCAAAGGAGGGCAGTTCAAAAAGTATCAGTAAGAAAACTTTTACTTTGATCGAATTGCTTGTGGTTATCGCGATCATCGCCATTTTGGCGTCAATATTGCTTCCGGCATTGAATGCTGCCCGTAAACAGGGCGAGGTTTCTGCCTGCGTGAACAACTTGAAACAGATCGGTTCAGGTCTTATTGCGTATGGTATGGAGTATGATGATTTCATGTTGCCGCATGACGGCAGATACCGCGATATGGGCGGCACAGTCAATAAAACCTGGCTTTATTACGCCCGCTACCACCTGGCTATCAATGACCCGTCGCCAAGTACTTCCAGTGCTGAAACCCGCAATGTTCCCAAAGATGCCAGTTTCGGCATCACCCATTGCCCGGCTTCCGGCAATCTCTCTGGCACATGGAACTACCGCTGGCCGAGCTACGGCATGTTTAAATATCTCATCGGCGGTTTGGATCCGGAAACCACCAAAACATGGTCAAAAGGATGGAAGTTCCATCATTATAAATCTCCTTCAAAAAAGGCGTGGATAATTGATTCCATATATTCCACCACCACTTACGATTTCAAAGAAACAGACCATACCAATATCGAAAATTACGGTAATAGTTTTGTGGAAAACACTGGTGATTACGCAAGCAGAGCCCGTCACGGTCAGAAGTCGAATATCGTTTTTCCCGATGGTCATGTTGAAACATTCACTGCTGCGGCACTGAAAGCGGAAATCTCAAGTAAAGCATATTTCAATCAGACTGAAATGTTCGGCTCAAGCAATATCAAATAATTATTGATGAGGAAAATATAATGATGAAAAAAGTATTCTCACTTTTGGTTCTTTCAGCAATTATACCGTCACTTATCGCCGCTGATGCGGCGGCACCTGCTGCCGCCGCCGCAACTCCTGCCGTTGAGGCTGAAAAACCTGCCGCTCAGGAAATTCCGGATGTTTTCAAAGAAGATTTCAATAACGGTCGCCGTTATGTGGTGCAGAAAATCCAGACCCACGACGCCAAAGGAAAAATTTCCAAGCAGGTCAATACCGGTTGCCGCAGAGAGTACAAAGACGGTGCGATGATCCTCTATTACAAACTGAACAGCTCCAATCACAAAAAAGATTACGGCTCATTTACTTTCGGTTTGGCAAGCCGTCTTGATCTCAAAGGTTCCAATGTGCTTGAAATGCGTTACCGTGTGCCGAATGTCGGTATCGGTAATACTCTGACCTGGACTTATGCTGATGAAAAAGGCAAACTTCACGGTGACTGGATCAATGTCCCAAGCCGTGCCGGTGAAGATTGGAAAACCCTGGCAGTGGAAATGGATAAGAGCGGTTTCAACGGTAAAAAACGGCTTGCCGCGGGCAGACCGATGCCGAAACCGGTGAAACTGGTTACATTCCAGATCTACTCCAATATCCGCATGGATGACGCCGAACACTCCATTGAGATCGACTATTTCCGTATTCCCGGTGTCGCCGCTGCTGCTGAAAGTGCAAAGTAACAGGTTGAAAGGAAAAGGTAATATATGAAAATTTTTCTTAAAAAAATTGTATGGGCATTTTTATTCTTGCCGGTTTTGCTTTCAGCGGCAGTTGTCGCTGAAAACGGTAAAAGCGATTACGATATTGTTATCCGCAAAGATGCTCCGAGAGTCACTCGCTATGCGGCAAAAGAACTTGCCGACTACCTGAAAAAAGTTGCAGATGCCGATGTAAAGATCGTCAATGCCAAAGCCGCTGGACGCAAAGCGATCTATGTCGGTTCCCACAGCGAACTGCCGAAAACGGCAGAATTTGATCAGGCGAACTACAATGGCAAAGAACGTTTCCGTATTGCCGAAACTGCCAACGGCGATATTTCCATTATGGGTGCAGACTGCAAAGTTGAACCGCTTTCCAGAAAAAACGGTGACTTCGGTCTGCTTTTCGGTGTTTATGAATTTGTCGAGCGTTTCCTCGGTGTCCGCTGGTATACTCCAGGTACATTCGGTGAATGTTTTGAAAAACTTGCCAAAGTTGAAACATCAGCTTTGCCCATCGACCAGACTCCCGCTTACTATTCCCGCAGCTACTGGCCGTGGACATGGAATGAATTCAGCCACAACGATGCACTGGCATTCAACCGCAGATTGCGTGCATTCGGTATTCGCGAAGGCAGTTCCAACCACTCAATGATGGATTTCCACTTTGCCTATCGTGACAGTAAGCCCGAAATTTTTGCTCTGCGTGCCGACGGTAATAGAGAGTTTGGTGCTTTCCACCCCAATACCAAACCTGAACAGCGCCGCTGGGTGCGTTATCCGCAGTACTGCCTGACCAATCCTGAATTTGTTAAAATTTACTGTGAATGGATCGATAAATGGTACGCTGGCGATCCCCAGGTCAGAAAACTCTGGAAAGGTTATCCCCCTGCGGAAAAATTCATCCACGTTTCACCCGACGACTGTTTCAACCTTGCAGAGTGCCATTGCGACAACTGTCAGGCAATGCTTTCAGACAAACCGCGTGCCAGACAGAGCAATCTGGTCTACAGCTTTGTGACAAAAATCGCCAACTATGTGAAAGAAAAATATCCTGACAAAAAAGTTATCTGTCTTGCATACGAACACTATTACTGGCCGCCTGATTTCAAACTGCCTGACAATGTGGTGATTTCCATCTGTGTCGACCCGTATTTCTTCTTCTTCGGCAGCAAGCGTTATCAGGAATCTTTTGAAAAAACTCTGAAAATGTGGAGCGAAAAGGCAAGCGAAATAACTGTCTGGCAGTATTATATGCCCTACCGCGACACCTATCCGTACTATATGCCCAATATCGCCAACGACTGGTATCGCCGCTATCCCAAAATCAAAGGCTGTTTCATCGAATTGAACGATACAGGTCTTGCAGGCAGACTTGCGGGCAGAGAAATGAAGATCAACCCCGCCCATAAAGGTCAGAAAACCACCGTTGACCTCGGTCAGAACCATCTGACTCTGATCGCTTCAATGAAGTCGATGTGGGGAGCCCCTTATGATGTGAAAGCAGAACTGGAACGCTATTACAAGCTTTTCTACGGTCCTGCGGCTGTTCCGATGAAGAAATTTTTTGAAACTGCCATTAAACAGTGGGAAAATGTCAAATCCACCACTGGCAATGTCAATGCAAGTTTCGCCAAATTCTCCGGAAAGGAACTTTATGAGGATATCTACTCCGCTGAGGTGATGGATATTCTGGAAAACTCTCTGAAAGAAGCGGAAAAACTTGCTCCGGCAGGTTCGATTTATGCAGAACGCATCGCATGGTTGAGAAAATCCTACTTCAACGACTTCAACAAAGTTGCCAGAGCCTATCAGAAAGAGGCGAAACTTTCCAATGACACCGTGCTTCTGATGTCCAAAGCCAAAGCCCCTGTCATCGACGGTCAGCTGGATGATGCTTTCTGGAAATCTCTGCCTGATTACAATTTCCGCCTTGCCAATGCTCCGATGCCGCCGCCGTTTGGCACGACTTTCAAAATGGGGTTCCGCAACGATGGCAAACTCTATATCGGTCTGCGTGCAGAAGATCCGCACATCAACTCTGCGCGTCTGCTTTGCAAAGAGCGTGACACCAATGTTTACAGCGATGACAGCATGGAGTTCTTCTTCCGCACCGATGATATGAAACGCCCCAAAGCGTTCCGCAATATCACCATCAACCAGAATGGCGTCATTCTTGACTATGACACCATCAACGGCGGTATGAATCGCAAGTACAATACCAATGCTGAAATAAAAGTTTTCAAAGGCAAAGATTTCTACAATATCGAAATGGCGATCGACCTCAAAGAAATCGGTATCGACCCCGCTGTTGAAAACTCCATTCTGCGGATGAATATCTGCCGTAATAAGCTCAGTGGTGTGCCGCAGATGCATGGCACCAGCTGCTGGATACCGGTTTACGGCAATTTCCATAATGTGTCGCATTTGCCCGCCATCCGCATGGTCGGTCAGAAAGATCCTGCAACTGACGGTATTGATGCCGGTTTGAAACTCTATCCGTCTATGCAGGTCAGAGATAAAAAAGGCAAAGAGAAAAATGTCAAAAGCGGTACCAAAGTTGAAAGAGTCAACGGCGAAGCGAAGGCTCTTTTCAGCTTCCTTCCCCGCAGTTACGGGAATTTGCTGATCACCAGCCTTAATGGTGCAGATATGACCAATAGCCCGTATATAGAGATACGCTTCAAAAATCCCTCATCCAAACTGGCGTTGCAGGCGGTTTACAGTTATAAGGATGTTACCGGTAAAGATCGTGCCGACTGGATCTACTTCTGCCGCGGTGAAAAAATCGAAAGTTTCGGTGTGAGAGCCATCAATGTTGCCAAAGATGGTTATGGTGCCAAGCGGAGAATGGAGCGGGGACAGCCTGCTTTCAAACCCGCCAAACTGACCTATTTCGCCATCTATGCCCATCCATCGGGCGGATTGAAAGATGGGGAATTCACGGTTGACTATGTCCGAGTGACCGGCTCACCCGCCGCCGGAAAATAAAATTTCCGTAAAAGTCATACGGGGCTGTTGCAAACTTTTTGCAACAGCCCCGTTTTCTATATCCGGAATGAATAAATTATCTGAATGTGTTTTCAGTGATAAACCGCACGATTTTTCCGGGACAATCCAGACCGTGCGGATGATGTCCCCACGACATGCGGGATATGACTTCCACTCTGCCGCCGGCTTTTTTCCACAACTCTGCCATCATCAGCCCGTTTTCATCAGCATTGACAACTGAATCATTCAAGCCGACGATCATCAGCAGCGGGATATCATGTTCAACCATTTTTTTATAGTTGTTTACCGGAGAGAACCGGCTGAGGATGCTTATATCATTTCCAAACCCGTAAGCACGGCTTACTTCTTCGGCTTCTACCGGGCGGGTCGCATTACGCCAATCCAGCCGGCACACCGGAGCATCGGCATAGATGCAATTGGCGATATGGGGATATTTTTCCAGAAAACGGAATGAATACAATCCTCCCATGCTCATACCGATAAAAGCACCTTTTTTCTCAAATCCGTTTTCCTGAAGATATTCATAGAGAGAATACATTATCTGCAGAGCTTCATCGTTGGCAAATTTGCCGAAAACGTTGATATGGACCATGAAAAAACCCATTTGCAGCAGTTCTTTGACACCGTTGCGGTCAGGGAAGGCGGTTGGCCATTCCGGCAGCCAGAACCAATATTTATTTTCAGAAAAAAACGGCGGTTCTACGATCCATGCGGTGCAGCCGTTGATTTCGATTTTGTGGAGCATGCCGCCATGCCAGGGTTCGACGGAGATTTCCGATGGAAAACTGATACTGCTTTTCATACTGATTGATTCCTTTGATGACCATTGGATTTTTATTTTTATGCTGCGGTTTGAGCAAAAAATATTACTGCTTATAAGATAGCATGTTATTTCGGTTTTTCAATCGTCCAATGGTGATTTTACGGATAAAAGCAGATGATTTTCTGGTGGCGGTTTTGTATATTTTATGCAGTAAATAATCTGCGAAATTTTATTGGTAAATGAAGTGAAGTTGCGTCAGTATGTAAGATGGTTGACAATGTGATTTTTTGCGGCACATTTCCGTTGCATTTTTGCTTTTTGGGGCAAGCAAAAAAATAAACGGATAGCAAAGCTTGCAGTTTGCTATCCACAGTTTCTGCAGATGCTCCGAGTGTAATTTCGCATAGAAACAGGTAATGCCCGAAAACACCTGACGGAATTTTTTAATGACTCAGGAAACAGCCCCGCCAATTAAAGTAATTTCATTTAATATTGTTCAGAGATTCCAGTGTCTGGCTTACTGCCATATCGCCAGCCTCAGCTTTGAGTACATAAGGACGAACCAGTTTGCGGCAGTTGACTTCGTAACCGCCGTAAGCGATCGAACCGCGGTCAGGCATGTAGGCATTTCTGCCGTTGACATTGCTGCAAAGCAGGGTGTATTGGTAATTACCGTATTTCCGCAAACGCAGAGAGAATATCGAAAACATTTCAAAGGGAAACGGTGCCAGTGCCACAGGTCCAAATGCAATTACCGTCTGTTCAAAGAAAAATTCAGGCTCAAGCGGCTTTTTCCATGTTTCAACAGCAACTTTGGCAACCTGATAGTCAACAGGAACTTCTTCCCCGTTTTTCTCGCAGTTGTCATATTTCGCCAGAATTTCTTCCGCTTCCGCTTCTGTCATCGGAATTTCCTGCGGCAGCGAGATGGTTACAGTATTCATCCGCAAAGGCAGATCTGTACGGAAATCTTTCATGTTTTCCAGCAGTCTCAGCGCATCCGTTGCCGCACGGTATCCCACTTCTTCTGCCGATGCAGCTCCGTCGCCGCCGCCTGCACCGAATCCATGAAAGGTTTTTCCTTCCACCCAACGGTTGGTACGGGGACCTATATCACCTATTGCCCCGTTGAGGAAAAGTACAGGCACATTCCAGCGTTGAGCGATGCGTTTTTTCATAACTCCGCACCAGTCACTGGATATATTGCGGTCAAGTCCCATTGCTGTATTATGAGCCCCGCAATGGATCATAATACCGATATTTTCCATCGTATCGGTATCTTTGAAAAGCACCGCAGTCATATTGTCATCGCAAATCGCATCGGGATCGGCGATAAATCCGCGCGGGATCCCGTTTTTATCCATTCCGCGCCGTGATACTCCAGTTTTGGTTTTACCTTCGGCAAAACATGCCGCAGTTTCGCGCATGGCGGCTTTGGCACGCAGAACCGCATCAACTACCGCAGGAATGCACTTTCTTGCATATTCCAAACCTTTGTTTTCAGGATCAACATCCACTCTGCCCAGTGTACGGACAAGGATCGTATGCGGGGCTGAATGGGTATGAGTGCAGCACAGCAGGATATTTTTCTCTTCAATTCCCGATGCTTCAGATATCGCTGCTCGGAATTCGCAGGTCAGTACCCAGTCGATGGTACACCAATCAAGACTTATCACCGCGGCAGATTTTTCACCGTCGCACATTACTGCCGCCGTTGCTGTAAGCGGGGAGTGGACTCCTGTTGCCAGACGCTCAGGCATACCGTAGCCTGTAAGATAGATTCCAAGTTCAGGGGTGATATCACTGACTGCAAAACCGATTTTCATTTTTTCATCCTTTTATTTATTGATGCAGTTCGTTTTCAGATTTTAATATACTCTGTAAGAAACAGAATGTCAAGCAGTCGTGAAATAAAATAATTTTTTTCTGCGGCACCGTGTTCGTAAAAGTACAGTACAGGTGTGTGGTATGAATTAGATGCAGGTTAAAACTTCCGCTTCGGCAGGAGCTTTGCTTCAGTATTATGCATATAAAAAAACAACTTTTCGGGACATTCTCACGAAAATCCACGAAAAGTTGTGTGCATTGCAACTTTTGAAATTACTTCTTCATATAACCATCAACAGCTTCTTGTGCACATTTTCGCAGAAATGCTGCATCATCATCACCAATATTCCCCGGAACATACTTGATTTCAGATGTTTTTTTATCAAAGAGAATTGCAAACCAAACAGCCGCCTGCAGATACTCACCACGCGAATTGAAATGGGTTGTATCTGCAAAAAGTTTCAATATTCCTTTATCTCTTCTCCAGTTGATACTCCCTACGATTTCGCCGGCTTGTGAAGGTTTATCCGGCCAGGAATAGTTTACCAGCGATGCCGGATCGTACGCCTTGAATTTAACAGGAGAGTTCTTCCGGAAAATTTGAACAGCATCTCCGACAGGAATCACACGGAGTCCGGTCTCCTTTGCAAAACTTGAATAGGCTGCAGAAAGTCTGTTATACATTTCATCATTGGAAATTTTCCATCTTTTATTCAGCATACTGGAATCTGCACGGTAGCTCCAGGTTTGCTGAATAATGATCTCTGCTTGAGGCTGGTATTTTTTGATAACAGTAATAATGTGGTTTGCGTGAGGCTGGAATGTCTTATAGTCCAAACTGTTTGCACTGTTCTGTTGAATGGTGATAATATCATATTTTTGAGTTTTCAGCAGTTCGAGAACAGTTCCTCTGCGGGCAGGTAATATCTTGCCGTCACTTTTCCAAACATCGATTCTGTACTGATCCGCTTTAAGATCCTTTTCCGCAGCTTTCAAGTTTTTGGAATGACGTTCAAGAGAACATGCACCGATAAAAGCATTGGTCAATGTCAGTTTGCAGCCCGGAACTGATTTTACCATGTTTGGAAGACAAATTCCCACACTGCTGGAAAAACTGTTCCCGATCATGAGAACATTTAATTCTTTAGCCGACAGACATATAGATGCCAGCAACAACATTGTTACAAATCCTGTTTTTTTCATATAATCTCCTTTGATTTGATTGGGGTTGAGTTAGTGATCCGATACTTTTGAAATCGGTTCATTCAAACATCAAATTTTTTCAAGAATTTCAAACTTTCCACTGCATCGCCTTCCATTGTGTATATCAACATTCGAATCTGATCAAAACTGGGTTTCCCAAGATTTTGATTGGATCCGTTGAAATGGCACATCCTGACCAATTTCTGCAGAAAGTTCAAAATTATTCAATTTTAAATTTTTTACGCATTTTGCAACAATAGGTGATTCACCCTCAACATTTCCGGATATATCTGAAAATGTGATGTTTTTGAGAACAGTATGGCAGGATCCCTCAAGTGAGATCGGACGTTTTGATTTGATCCTGATGTTTCTGAAGTGGATCCCTTCGATCCCCCGGAGTTTGATTCCGGCATCACATCCGAGGCGTATGGGATAACGGTTGGTTGTAATGTCGAAATTTTCAAAAACGATGTCATTTATCTGCATATACCCGGTACAATTTTTCCTCAGATAGCGGAAAGGATGTTCACTGTGTATTCCAGTCCCGACTCCTTTGAAAATAATATTGCTGAAAGAACAGTTCCGTATTGTATCATCGCTGGGACATCCGAGGCGGATTCCCTGGCAATGGCTGTTCAGGATACAATTTGTTACAGATACCTGTTCGCAAACAGCAGGTTTTTCCAAATCTTTCCGAATCGCCCGCAGGATGATGCAGTCATCTCCGGTTTGGAAAAAGCTGTCACTGATAAGGACTCTGCGGCAGCTGTCGATATCTATTCCGTCATTATTGCAAATCCGGAGATCTCCGGTAATGCGGATCCCGGAAACTCTGACATCTTCACATTCCGAAAGCCAGAATGTCCAGTTTGGAGAATTCACAAAGGAAACTCCTTCAAAACGTATATTCCTGCATTGAAAAAATTGTACCATACGCGGTCTGGGGTGTGCCGGTTTATTGAATTGTCCCATGCCGTTATCAGAGCTGCAGTCAAAAAATTCACATCCCTGACCGTCAATTATCCCGGATCCGGTAATGGAAACATTTTTACATCCGTTACATACTATCAGAGCTTTTCGACTGTTTTCCGGAGTAACAGAATCAAAACCGTCAAAAAAGATATCATCATACATTTCAGTTTCGGGATATCCTTGAATGATTGTACCGGCAGGAAGGTGCAATTCGATATTACTTTTCAGGTAAATGGTCCCGGATGGATATACTCCAGGCTCGAGGATGATTTTACCTCCGCCGGATGCTGCTGCCTGATTGACAGCTTTCTGGATTGCAAGACCGTTTTTTTCAGTAACGATATATTCCATAATAACGCAATTTTCTTTTAGTGGTACTACTTTAAATTAAAAGGTGAAAGAATTATATTTTTCTATCATTCCGGACAGATTGATTTTTAGTTTCATTCAGTTATTCAAAAACTCCCTCCAAATAGAGATCGGTCCCAATGCGGACCAGCCGCAGAAGTCTCTGCCAGCTCTGGGCGAAGGCTTTTTACACTGATCGGGAGGAATATTTTCCCATATTGTCCCGGTCACTTCGTAAAGTCTGGAAATTGCTGAATGGTATTTTTCGGCGATTTCCCGTGCCAATTTTTCTTCGCCATAGTCACGCAAACCATTAAGGACCATATAGACTATCGGAGCCCATACCGGACCACGCCAATATCCTTTGACCAAATCAAAATCCGGATCATCAGCCGCCAAACCGGGTATTCCGCACGGTAATCCGAAACGGTCTGGATTTTTCAATTCGGCAATAAGAGCATCAGCTTGTTTTTCTTCTGCGATATGGGCAAAAAGGGCCCAATAAGCACCTGCATGGCGGCGGGAAAGAAATTTACTATCCAGACGGTCAAAATAAAACCTGTGCTTATGATCAAAGAATGTTTCATTGACAGCATCTTTCATATTTTCAAATTCCTGCCGGAATTCAATTTTTTTCGCTTCATCTCCGACAAGATCAGCCATTTCGGAAAGAACCCTTGCATTCATCGCCATCTGACAGGAAAGATCACACCAGTTGAGCTGCCTGTTCCATTCATGGTGAAATATTTTCCAGCTCAAGATTTTCTGGTAAAAAAGATCGCCGGCATTTCCTGAATATCCCACATGTTCCCTGAGAAACGGGATTCCTCCTTCCGGAGTTATATCTTTTTCAGAGTCCCATCTGGGCAGATCATCCATTCCGCTTCCCAGGGTACTTCCAAAATAAAGTCCGTTTGAGCGACGATAATTATCTTTGTTCCATTTGTGATGGAGGCATAATTTGGGAAACACTTTTTTCAGACGGTCGATACCTCCGGGGTTGTATTTAAAAAGTTCCATTTCAGCCCATCCGAGAACGGGCGGAGCAAAAGCAATCGGACTTTTCCCGGTAAATGCTGCTTCGCCATCTGCAGAAAACTCCCTGGCGATAAAACCATCTTTATCCTGAAGCGTATAGAGATTATCCAGAGAATTTTCTGCTCCGAACTCTTTCGCATGATATTTTGCCCACATTACGGAAAAAGCGGTATCCCACAGGAAAATACCGGAAAAATGTCCTCCGGTAGAAATTCGGGGAACCTTGATTTTTTCAGGTTGCGGGCTTTCCGTTATGCGAATCCGTCTGGCAATATCTAATGTTTTTTCATAAAGAAGTTCCGGAGCAATCATTTTTTATCACCCTGTTATTTACGAATATAGGCTTTGTCCGGTTCAGGAGCTTGGAGCATCGCTCCAAATTCGGGAGATCCAACAAAAATATACCGGAAATCACACTCTTGCAATGCAAGATTGATCTTATCTCCTTTGAATTTTTCACCGCTGACGGGATCCATAACCACTTCATCCGGAGCAATCCCCATTTTCTTTCGGTCAAATTCAAAGGTGGTTGAGCCAGCCTTTCCGCAATTGGTGATGATGAATAATGCCGTTCTGCCGCGCTGATAGCAGCTGACCAGATAATTCCCCGAAACCTTGAAGGGATTATCTTTTTGATAGTAGGGCATGAACCGGCAATCCGGTTTATGAGTCCCGAATGCCCATTGCAGATAGCGGTCTTTGAGCGGTTCGGTAAAGTTACCCCAGAATTTCTGCATGGGGAACATCCGATGCTGATTCAGAAGTCCCAATGCCGTTCTTTGAGCACGGTCGTACTTGGGATAATATTCTTTCAGCGGGAGTTTTGCCCGGTTGGGGATAGTGGGCAGCACCAGAGCCACAGGCACAAGTCCTGCTTGAAGTCCGGTGGAATGAGCCCGGATATAATCCGGCGGGAATTGTTCAATGAAGTTGCCCGGCACACTGTATTCCCAGCAGATGCCAAGAGTTGCAAAAGCGAACTCCGGAATGATCATAGTGTTGGTCAGATGCGGAGCGATCAGCCGTTCTTTTTTGCCACGGGATTCCATGATATACGCCAGCCGCTTGAACAACTGACGTGATGCCAGAATCCCCATCGAGGGCAGGGGGCGGTTCTTGTAGTCCCGACACGCCGCAAGATCGGGATTTGTCTGCGGAATGGGGAATGTTTCGTCAAAGTTTATGCCGTCGGCACCAGCCTCCAGCAGTTTATCGTAAGTCCAGAGAAGATAATCCACAGCCCGGGGGGTCATGTAAATGCGGTCGGACAATCCTTCCTGATACATATGACGTGTTGCCCATTCTGCCTTATGGAACTGCCATGCCGGATCCGACACGGCAATAATACTGGCACAGTTGTAAGGACAGACCCGATCCAATGTCAGAGCCATTTGCTGAAATTGCGTTTCAAGATACATTTTATTTTCACGCACAAACCGTTCCGGGGATCTCCAAAAGGTCTTTCTCAGGAATCCGGAATTCCGGTTTGCATATTCCACCAGTGCCTTACTGTCCTTTTCATGAAATTTTTTCATGAAGTCGTAGGGGATCCGTCGATTTTCCATGGCTTTTTTGAATGTTTTTGTGTAGGAATAGTCATTGTTGTATGGGATCTTGCGGAATCCATCCGGAAACATGCCGCCAGCCACCCACGGACTTCCGATCGGCAGAATATGAAGCATACCGGGCAGTTTCGATCCCCAGGTATAGACCCAGTTTTCCCATCCTTTCATACGGGTTTTTACAGGCGTCACCTGGAACCCGAATGAGAATTCGATTGCCTTGCCGACACCGTGATTACGGTTGACAATGTCGCACTGCATCGTCACGGTTTCAGCATTCTTTCTTACCAGCCGGATCATGGGCTTTCCATCTTCAAGATCAAATCCTTTGGGAGAATCAAAGAGAAAACAGAGCCCTCTTTCTTCTGCACCGAACCATGCATAAGGCGTGAATTCACCAGGAACATTGGGCAGACCATACTGGTTTTTCATTCTGAGCAATTTGCCGGAGTTCCACACTGCACCTTTTCCGTTGGGGATAAGGCCCGCCGGATTGCCTCGGGGGGCATCCACAAGTGCATGAAACAACGAAGCGTGTTCTGCCTTCAAGTTTGCAGAAAGGGTGAGTCTTTGTGCTTCCTCTTTCGCCGGAGGAGTCAATTTTACGTTGACAAACGCAAAGCCGTCATAGTCCCATGTGGTTTCTGCCCGGTAATCCCAATCACCGAATTTTGCAGAACTGACGGTCAAAACTTGATGTGGTTCTGCTTTTACAATATTCAAAGCCGCATTGGATGCCGTGAGTGTCTTTCCACCGGATACCAGCTCGAATGACAGCGGTGAGGAAAGAATCTCCTCGTCTTTGCTCTTGACCTGATCGATCAGCCCGGTTTTTGAAAGTGTATGTGTGCGAAGAAGTGTGGAAAGCTGTTGTTCTTTGTTCACAACAATAGGAGTGAATGGCGAAAGGATTTTGTTCGAGTATCCCAATTGATTATTCAGCCATGGGAAATTTTTTTCCTCAAACCGGAAAGCATTTTTGAATATTTGTGTTTTTCCGTTTTCAACGACTGTCAAATTCCCGTTCCAGATACCGAATTCACGCTTAACCGGCAGCTCAATCATTGCCTTCCAGGTACCATCGGGTTCCCGGCTGGCAGACGTTTTGAAACTTTTTCCATCCGGTGAAATGATTTCCATCTGTTCAACTTTTTTATCCCGGTTTCCCGCCAGAGAAACTAACACAGCCACCTTGTTGTAACTGGGATAGTGTCGGATAAATGCGTAGTTCCCTTGACCGAACTGATACTTCCCGGTAACAGGTGCTCCGCTGAGCTGCCTGCCCATTTCAAAGGGAAAGAAAGTACGCCAGCAAACAACACCGTTTCCTTGACAATGTACCTGATATGAAAGAAATTTCCAAATGCCGTTATGAGGCAGCGTTTGCATTTTGCCGGGGATGTGGCGGTTGATGATCACCCGTTTTTCATAGATATTCCCTTCAACGATTTTGTTTTTCGCATCACCTTCACATCTCAGCAAAAAGGAACCGGAAACAAGCGAGGTGTCGGCTCCGTATACTCTGACACCACCGAAATTCCTGATAACTCTCGTTTTAAACATTTTCGTCTGATCCAGAACATCTTTTTGCCCGGTCAGACTACCGTATCCGAATCCGGCACTGACAAAGTTTCTGGCAGCATTGAATCTGAATTGTGCCGGATCGACACCGGAAAAATTTTTCCACGGGATCGTTGCTTCCAATTCCCAGAAACCTCTGTTGATAGAACTGGCACTTTCGACTCCGGAATTCCAATCCCTTGTACTTTTCCGATCGACATATTTCATTTCCAGCCTGGTATTAAGACGATTAAAGAGGATTTGGTATATATTGTTTTTTCCATCTCCGATAAAAAATTCAACGCAGTCATCGCCGTAAACGGCTCCTCCTGTTTGGGTAGCATTGGCGATCAATCCGCCTCCCGGTTCAGAATCCTCCACCGGAGTACGAACCGCAAGATAAAGTTTTTCCGGTGAACTTGCAAGATATACCTCCACATCACGGGGAATCATTCTGGTTCTGACATAATGGACCATGCCGCCGAGCATTGATGTTTTGGCATATTCATCTGTATTGATCTCACCGTCGATCCGGATTTGACCTTCAGTAATTTCCGGTAATGCCAGCATATTGGCATGACAAATACAGCAGAAAAGAAGTGCCGGAACAGCGATCAGAAATTTCATCTTCATTTTTTTCCCTCATTTGATATCTGTCAGCAGGATACAGTTTTTCAGAGAAATGATATATGAGGCATTTCCCATGGTCACATGTCCATCGTGCCACGCAACCACTGCTCCATTGTTGTGTCTCAAATCTACTTCCCAACCCCTGGTGTCGCCGGCATTGAACGGGCGTATATCATTGGCAAAAGAACATGCGTTCAAATTATCTCTCATCATATCTGTCAGGTGCATTGTTTTTGACGGTTGACGAAGCTGACTTAACTTGACTGCACCTTTGCCATCGGCATAGTTTTTGATGTCAATATTCGGAGTTAGACTGTCAAGAGAATTGGTATAGTAATTTTTACCGTAACTCCAGCAAACTTTTCCCACTGTGGAAGTGGAAGTCGCTGTCCATGATATTCTATTGATATCAGAAGGACAGAGAAAGATACCAGCATCTTTGGCACTGTTTGAGGCTTTTTTGTAGTCGATCCCGGTGTAAGGGGTCAATTTGGCAACAAATCCGTTATGATCCATACATTCAGAGGGTGAAAAATATTCTTCATTGTCATCAACATACATCCCGGCAAAGGTGGCGATCTGTTTCAAATTATTCTGACACGCAGCGGAACGGGACCGCTCTCTTGCACTATTCAAAGCGGGCAGCAATATGGCAGCAAGAATGGCGATGATCGCGATAACAACAAGGAGTTCAATCAGCGTGAATGCTGATTGAGATAAGCACACCTCCGGTGTATGTGACGCCTGCTTTGCAGGCATCAAACGGCATTTCCTTATTGATTTTTTCAGGTGCCGTATTCTTCCAAAAATCAACTGCAGGGAAGTCTTTGCTGTAGAGCTGAATCTGTCGTCGAAGCAAATCATAAAAAGGCCTTTCTGTTTTATTTAACGTTAATATTTTGAACTGTATCCCCTTCCAACATTTCAATGTTGAAAGTAAAATTGGAATATGATTTTATTTTTCGTGACGATAATCTCTGAAGCAGGATCCGCAGTGTTTTTGTCAATTCCGGACCGGCAGATGTGATTTGATAAACTCCGGTCTCAGGCATGGCGGAACCTTCATAAGCAGCAATCGAAAGATCTTCCGGAACTCGGATGCCTGCTTTCAAACAGGCGGTCAGAAACATCGAAGCAACTTCGTTGGTATAACAGAATACGGCACTGGGACGATCTCTGAACCTCAAATAGCGATGCACACATTCTTCGATCATTCTCTTGCGTTCTGAACTTTCTGAATCATCCCATTTAGGCAAAACTATTTTCAGTTTCCGGTTCAATGGGATCCCATGTTCCAATAACGCCTGGGTATAACCATCCCGCTCCGGTATATTCAGCGGGTTGGTGGAAATACAGAGAATCCGCCGGTGACCATTTTTGATAAGATACTCAACTGACATTTTTTCACCGAGGCATCTTGGGATCTGAGCACGGTCGATCTTCCCATCCAATTCAATATCTCCGGAACGGAGCAGCACCACCCGCTCCGGATGTTTCAGCAAAACCTTGATTGTGCGCGGATCATATATGGAATACATACAAATATCAGCATTGGGGTCTTCAAGCTGTGCGGCAATGATTTCCGGTTCGCTATTAGGGAACAGACGGTTCATGTTGATAGTGACTCTGGTATAATTATATTCCTTGGCTATACGGGAAATCTTTTGTGCCAGTCTGGAATAGAAAAACGATTCCAAAGTTGGGATCCAGATATGAAGCGAACGGATTTCCGAACCATATTGCGGATGTTGAAATGTTCCTTTGCCCGGAATGGTATACAGAACTCCTTCGCGGATCAACTCCTTGACGGCCTTATTGCAAGTAGCTGTGGTTGTGTGATAGCGGGCAGCCATTTCACGGCGACCCTCCAGTGGTTTGGAAACATATTTACCACTCTCTACTTCATGTCTGATCATACGCTTGAGTTCTATGTACTTACAGCGTTCCAACATTATTGTGAACCTCTTTTTAAAACCATAAATTTTAATCAATGCTATTACAGTTGATGTTCTAATATACATGTTTCTTAAAAAAGATTCAAGCATTAAAATAAAAAAAAGGACTTTTTTTCTTGCGGATTTCTCGGTTTCAGGTCAAAAAAAAGACTCTGATCTCTAACGAATTACATAAAAGTTGATATATAAAGGTCGCTGATCTTTACATAACAGATAATTTTCAGAGATTTCTATTCAAACACACGCTTGCGAGAGGATATGTCGTTCTCTATGTAGAGAACAGTATTGGGGTAAATACGCAGTAACTCATTGGCGGTACAGCCACAAATCACTATAAAAACAAAGAGTTCAATCATACTTGACTGAACTCTTGAGAATTTGGTAATGGTGGGCGTAGTAGAACTCGAATCTACGACCTCCACGATGTCAACGTGGCGCTCTAACCAACTGAGCTATACGCCCGAAAACGGGATGATGTTGCTCACATCATGTTACTTAATATATACCCGATTTGTATTTTTGCAAGCGTTTTATCGTAAAAAATCTGATTTTTTCTGCTTTTATTTACTGTTTATTGAGTGTAACACTCAAATCGGTCATTTCCAGACAGGAATTTTTTCCGGCAGTCAGGCTGAGCCGGTATGCGTAAGAATTTTTCCTGACGTGGAAAGTAAAAGCGAAATCCTGCCATTTTTCTGCTGAAACCGGCTTAAAGCTCCGTTGAGATGGCTTGATTGCTCCAAGAAGAGAGAGTGTACTTTCGCCTTTGCCACGTAATTTTCCCTTTACCGTGACCGTGGCTTCTGCTTTTCTTAAATTATATACAAACTGGAAAACTTCAGTACCGTTAGTGATGGAAATAAAAGAACTTTCTCCTTCGTTTTTAACTTTCGCATTTTTGCCATTGAAAAGCCAGACATATGGAACCTGCATATTATTCTTTCCCGGAACCTGATAACGGAAGTGTCCATTGACCAGAAGTTCATTGCCGCAGACCAGCTCCCGGTATTCAGTCGCATTGCAGGCACTGAATGCATTGCCGTCGCCAGAAACAAGGGAGGCTCCGTGAGCAGCATAGATGCTGTGGAACATAGTTTTATTTTTTCCCTGCACATTGTTATAAGCACTGTAGACACTGGTCGGCGGACAGGTCGTATCAATAAAACCGGCTGAAAATACCACCGGACATTTTATTAAACGAGCCATATTTGCTGCATCAAAATATGGAGCATTAGCATACGCTTTTTGTCTTGTTTCATCGGAAAATTTTCTGTCATTGTAGTATGCCAGCAAATTCGGGTATCCCGGTGTTTGATCATTGACAGCTCCATGATGATCACAACATGCCGGTCCGCCGGCAAGAGCGAGGTTTACTTCTTTGCATAAGGCTGCAGCCACAATAGTCTGGCATCCGCCGAAGCTCGGACCGCTTGCAATCAGATCTTTTCCGTTCCATTCCGGCAGGGTTTTCAGGTAATCAATAGATCTTACTACTCGCAGATAAACATTGCGTATTGCGAATTTATCCCTGTCATGCAGATTGCCTTTGTGATAGTTGCGGATCGCCGGCAGTTTTCTGATGGCATATTTTTCTGCAGCTGTGGGAACAAAATTCTTTGTTCCGTGGATATTCATTGCAAAATGGATCACATTCCGGTAAACTGCCTCGTTTACATTGGGAGATGCTCCGATCCAGCTGGCTCCACCGAAACCGATCACAACCGGCAGTTTCTTTTTTGCAGGATGACGCGGAATGGTTAGAATACCTGTGGCAGTAAGAACGCTATCTGAAATGGTGACATCGTAAATTTTAACCAGATTTTTATTGAATTCACTTATATATTCAGTGGCTTCCCTGATTTTTATATCAGCCTTTCTACTTCTCATTTCAGCAATTTCATTCTGCCAGTAAGCTTCAAAATCGGCGGGCATTTCAGTTCCGGATTTGATCTTTTCCGGTTCTACACCTGCTCCGGCATAACGTTTGATCTGATCCTTGCCGCTGCCTCTGGTAAGCATGAGCAGTACAAATCCCGGGCGTGTCAGAGACGTTTCGATGAAGACCTCTTTTTCTCCGGTAACAATGGAGCCGCTTTGCTTCAACCCACCATCGCCGGTAATAACATAATCCAATTTTTCACCCGGAATGATTTTACAATCTTTTATCGGATGATCGATGAAACTTTTTTCCGGTGGCTGGAGAAACCAGACTTTAAAACGGATTTTTTCTCCGACTTTGTAAATTGCAGAAGCTCTTTCCACATAAGCTACGATCCGGGGCGGTATATGGGGTCGTTTGGCAGAAGTTTGGGCAAATACCGGAGAAACGGTGAAAAGGGTGAGGAAAAGTGCCGGAATAAGAAATTTTTTCATGTTGCATTTCATCTTTCTGTGGAGAATTTTTTACAAACAAGATGAGATAATATATCTTTCTTTTTCTGATTTTCAAGAGAATAGATAATATTTTTCCAAAAAGGGCAGGGGGATTTACTTTTCTTTTGAATCCGGTCTGGTTTCGGGATAGAAACATGATGCAATCAAACCTGCGGCATTGGCGATTGAGAGGAAAATGAATACTCCGCAATATGCCGATGCCGGATAACCGGTTTGACCGGAGATGGCGAAATGCTGCAAAATCCTGCCGCTGATATTCTGGAATGCTGCAATGTAAACAAAACACCAGAAATTCAGCAGCGCCACCGCCAGACCGGTTTGTTCCAGTGGATTGAGTTCTTTGGCAATCATTCCGAAAATCGGGAAAAATCCTGCAGGAATCGCGATAAGTATGTATGCCGTTGCAACAGCGGCAACCGAATTTGTGTATTTGAATGCCCAGAATCCCAGAACCGTACCCAGTAAAGTTGAGGCAAAACTGCAGAGTGCGGCGATTTTTCTGCGGTTTCTGCAAAATTTAAGCAGAAAATTTCCTCCGATATTGTTTGCTGCCACCAGAATTGTCAGAGAGAGGATCACCGTGGATGCTTTTTGCGGAGATAAGCTGCAATGATCAATTATGCTTTTCTGACCGAGTTGTGATGTGAGGATGTAGTATGCTCCGAAAATGATGGCTGAGGAAAGAGAGAGCAGCCACATCGCTTTATTTTTCAGCATATTGAAAAGCGGCTGCAGATTCTCTCCCCGTGTTACCGGTTTTATCGTCCCCGGGAGCAGCACAATGATCACGGCAGTACCGATTGCAGCGGCAATACCGGGCATACTCATTGAAATTTGCCATGAGAGCAATTCAGTTAATTTGACCATCGGAGTTGTTCCGCAGCTGGGACCGAAGTACGAGCAGAACATGATCATCCCCAGAACCATGGCAAATTTTTCAGAAAAAAGATCGCTTATCAATTTTACCACACCGAGAAAGACCGTACCTGCACCCAGTCCTGCCATGACCCTGCAAAACAGCATGACCGGATAATATTTTACCCACGGAAAACCGAGTGTACCGAGAGCAAAAAGCAAACCACCGGTCAAAAGTATCCGTACTCCGCCGTAACGGTTGGAAAAAATTCCTGCCAGAAGCTGACTTGCGGCGTAAGCATACATGAATGCCGCTCCGGTTCCGGCGATTTGCCGGGAATCCAGACCGCATGCCAGAAGATCATCATAAATGATTCCGGGAATCAGCACTTTTGCCATGCAGGTCAAAAAATAAAGCAACACTCCGCAAAGCAGTATTGCAAATTTCTTTTTACGGATAAGCGGCAACTCATTCATGGTATGTATTTCCTGTTTTTATATTCCCGCAATCCGGCAGAATTCCTGCCAGTAACGTTTACCGAATTCATGCTGACTTGCGGTATCAAAGTGCAGGCTGTCTCCACGGTCGGTCAGACCTTTGGCGGAAACAAATCCGCAATACGGCATTTCGGAAGCAGTTTCCATTATTATCCGGTTATATTCTGCCGTTGGCCACTGGGGGTTGAGAAAATCGCCAAGACCGCCGAGAATGAAAGGCACATCGGGAATATCGAGGTCTTTGCGGAAATTACTGATCACAGTTTTCAGTTTATCCTTGTAGTTTTCCGTATTTTCCGCAGCGTCACTTTCCCCCTGATGCCAGAGTACAGCAACGATTTTTCCACATTTCATTGCTTCTTTGGCAAGAATGATCGAATCGTCATAAGGATAGGCGTCGCTCCAGTTGTCTTTGCCGCCGGGCAGCCATGCTGCAACCGGAGTTCCGCCGATGGATGCGGGGATCAGGCCGACTTCTTTATCCGGAAATTTTTCCAGCATCAATCTGCCGAAAGTTCTTCCGGGACCGACACCGCAGCGCTGCTTGCCGCAGAGAGTGGTGCCGCGGACTTCAAAAGGGTCTGCTGACTCACTCAATCCAAGCAAATTCAGACGGTCAAAATTGAATGGATCGATTGCCGGCATCCACTGAAAATCCCGCCTTATAGCGGTGAGACCGGGGATTTCAAAAATATCATCGTCGGTCAGATAGCCGCGACCGGACATATTTGATTGACCAACAAGAAGTACTAAACGTTTTTCTTTCATAAAATCCTCCGCATCGTAAAATACAACAGGAGACAAGGAATTATCAGCCCTGTCTCCTGTTTCAGATTCAAATGGTGGATCCAGACGGACTTGAACCGCCGACCCGGAGATTATGAGTCACCTGCTCTAACCGACTGAGCTATGGATCCGCTTTTGGTTCTATACTATACCGCTGAAAACTGAAAAATCAAGTGATCTTTGATTTTTTTTACTGTTTTTTTGCAAAAATCAGCTTATATTTCAGCGTAATGTATCAAAAAGTTTGTTGAAAACTTTTTTTCCGGATCCGTCGGTTCCTTCAATAAGTTTGTTACTGCTGTCGATCAGGATATTTCCGGCCCCGGAAGCTCCTTCGAGCAGAGTTTCTCCTACGGAACCGGCTCCGTCAACAAATATACCTCCGGCAGATTTCAACATTTTCATTCCGGATTCAGCAGCCGTTTTGACAAAGTTGATCGTCAGCTGATCGGCATTGGTAACTCCGGCACAGGTGTCTCTCAACATAACCGCCTGTTTGTGTAGAAATGGCAATATATCAATATTACCGTCGTTGAAAAATTTGAAGTCATTTATCGCATACGCCAACGGTACTTTTACAGGGATTCGGAGCCGGTCATCTTCCAGATGAAACCAGCTGCTGCCGAGACTGAATGCTTTAAGTTCAGCCTGAGACTCTTGAGTTGAATCATTTTCAAGAGCTTTTGCTTTTTGATCGGATTCGTCATCCGTTTCCGGATCCGGGAAAATATTTTGCATCGATTCAACCAGAGCCAGTACGTTGAAATCTCCATCGTTACTGAATTCGGCACAGGCAGTCAAGCCGGAAACTTCAATATTTTTTATTACCGGAACTTGAGTGTAAATGGTTTCCGGATCAATCAGAATATCGATGTTGCCGATTTTTAAAAGCTCATTGATGTTGTAATTTTCCGGATTATCAACCTTTAAATTTTTTATGACAAAAGTTCCATCGGTGAGAGAACCGGTAATATTTTCCAGCGAAGCACCGAATCCGTGGATGGAAAATTCTTCGCGTTTGTCGATCCAGTTGAAATCAAAATCATCGAGAACGAATTTCCCGATCCACACTTCCGGCGGAGGAGTTGCCGTTTTTTCCTTTTTGACTTCCGGTTCATCCGGTTTTTCTGCATCTGCCGGAATGAATTTTTCTGCAAGAGCGATAAAATTCAATTTCCCGGATTTATTTACTTCGGCAGTTATGTGGAGTTTTCTGATTTCGATATCGTGGATAATGATTTTTTCAGTCAATAAAGAACCGTTGTGCCATGAGGTGTAAAAAGTGCCGAGTTCAAGCATTGACGGAGCATCAAAGTTTTCCGGATTGCTCACTTTGAGATTGACGATTTTGAAAGTTCCTCCTGCGAGAGAAAGCTCGATATTATCCAGCGTTATATTCAAACCGGTGACAGCTGAACCGATGGTGGTTATTGAAAACTTCAGAAAAGGATTGATCATTGCCCACAACAATAAAAGCAGTGCGACGATTGATACGAAGAACCACAGAAAGATTTTCAGCACCGTCGCCGGCAGAGAACGTTTTTTTTCATTATCCGGATTTTTTCCCCGGATAACGAAAAACGATTTTATTTTTTCTGCGAATGATTTTTCTCCTGCCATATTCACCTCTGCTGCAAATATTTTGCCGCCAGTTTTTCCAATGCGGAAATCTGTTTCGCACTCAATGATTTACCTTCTTTGAACTGGGCGGATATTGATTGATAGAATTTTTTCTCATCAAAGGCAAACCTGCCTTTTTTCTCAGGCACTGACCAAGTGGTAACATGGGAAAGTTTTTCCAGAATTTCTGCTATTTTCTGAGTATTATTGCTTTCGTCAGCTGCGGGAGCATCTATTTGCAACACCGTGAAAACCTGTTTAGCATCGGTCAATTGATTGCGGTATTTTACTGCCATTTTCTTTAATGCAGACAATTGTTTTTCGCTTAGTGCTTTACCGGCAAGAGCCTGTTTTTTAAGAGATTTGAAAAATTTACCTTCATCAAAAGCGTATCTTCCGGGTTTGACTTCCGGAAAAGTCACATTTTCAAATGCGGCAAAAACCGGAATGTAACCGCCATCTTCCGGAACCGGCGGACGCTGACTTTCAGCATCCAGCCGCTCCTGATACCGGTTGGATGCTTCAGTAAAATCATTCTGTATTTCCGGAGAAAGACTGGCAATATTTTCTTTGACCTGATCGGCGTATTTTGCCGCGATAGTCAAAAGAGCCTGATATTGTTTATCACTCATTTTTGAACTTTCGGAAAACTTGCTGCGGATAGATTCCACAAAAACAGAATCATCAAAAACTCTGCGGCCGATCTTCTGTTTTTCTTCAAAGGTGACATTGTCAAATATTTTCAGCAGTGATGCAGCTTTGTCTGTTTCCGGAGCACCGCTTTCTTTTGCCGCCGTCAGCCACGGACGGAAACTGTTGTAGAAGTCGGTCATCATCTGGATCCAATGTATTGAACCGGCTTCCACATCATCCAGCAGCTGTTCCATTCCGGCTGTGAAACCGATATCGAAAAGTTCCGGAAGCGAACTGACCAGAAAGTCATTGACCGCAAAACCGGTTTCGGTGGGCAGAAGTTTATTTTGTTCCTTATTCACATAACTGCGATCCTGGATGGTACGGATGATCGTAGCATATGTTGAAGGTCTGCCGATACCGTTTTCTTCCAGAAGTTTGATCAGAGAAGCTTCTGAAAAACGCGGCGGCGGTTCTGTAAATTTCTGTTCTTTGATAAATTCATTCAAAGTGAGTTTGTCACCGCTGTTGAGAGCCCGGAGCAATGATGGACGGCAATCTTCTTTTTCGTTTTTGTTTTCTCCGGAAAGAGTCAGGAATCCGGGGAACGTGGTCAAAGTTGCCGTGGACCGGAAAAGATAGTTGTTTCTGTCATTTCCTTCGATACTGACATCGGCAGTTACCAATTCCTGACGGGCCTGTGCCATCTGGCTGGCAACGAAACGTTTCCAGATAAGGGTATAGAGTTTGAGCTGTGGACCATCGAGAACACTTGCAAGAGACTCCGGAGTTCTGCTCACATCCGTCGGACGGATCGCTTCATGTGCCTCCTGGGCGGCTGCTTTATTCTTATAATAATTGAACTTGGGCGGCAGATATTCTTCTCCGTAGGTCGATTTGATGAAATCTGCTGCGGCGATCTGAGCTTCTTTGGCGATAGTGACTGAGTCGGTACGCATATAGGTTATCAAACCGGCAGAATTACCGTTACCCAGATCTATACCTTCGTAAAGCTGCTGTGCGTAACGCATTGTATTTGTTGCCGAATAGTGGAGCAGCTGGTTTGCAGCCTGCTGCAAAGTACTGGTGGTAAATGGCGGGTAGGGATTGCGTTTACGCTCCTGGACTGACACTGAGACCACAGCCGGAATGGAACCGTTTTTTACAGCTGTTTCGATCACCGCTGCCTGAGCCGCTGATTTTACTGCCACATCTTTCTGATTGATTTTGAAAAGTTTACTGCGGATAGATTCTTTGTTTGCCGTTTTAAAAATGGCGGCGAAGTTCCAGTATTCTTCCGGATTGAATGCGAGGATCTCCCGTTCTCTTTCAACAATGAGGCGGAGTGCGGCAGATTGTACCCGTCCGGCACTGCTGCCTTTGCCGAGTTTACGCCAGAGCAGGGGACTTACCTGATAACCGACGATCCGGTCGAGAATACGTCTGGCCTGCTGGGCATCAACAAGGTTGATGTCGATATCACCGCAGTTGTCAATGGCATTTTCGATTGCCTGACGGGTGATTTCATGAAAAGTCACCCGGTGGAAAGGAGCTTTTTTATTGACCGGAGCAAGGAGATTTCTCAAGTGCCATGCAATAGCTTCACCTTCGCGGTCAGGGTCGGTTGCCAGAAAAATTTCATCTGCTTTTCTGGCGGCATCTTTCAAACTTTTTACGACCTGACGGCTGCGCGGGGTATCCACATACTGCGGGGTAAAGTTATTGGCTATATCAATACCGAAATCATGTTCCGGCAAATCCCTTACATGCCCCATAGAAGCGATGATATCATAGTCATTGCCCAGCATTCTGCCGATGGTGCGGGCTTTGGTCGGAGATTCCACAATAAGCAATTTAGACATAAAACACAAATCCTTTCTATACGCCGGCGTTTCTCTTACGCGTGCGTATGTATGTCGTACACATAAATTACATTATCACCGGAAAATATGGTTTGTCAAGTGGATTATTGAAAAAATTTTTATGAAAAGCAAAAGTTTACTGGTTTTTATACTATCTTGATGTATATTAAACTTGAGCTGTTTTAAACGTCGGGAATTAAAAGAGGATGAATATATATGAGGAAAGCAGTTTTTTTTGTATTTGCGGTGCTGGTTTTTTTTCTGACCGGTTGTGTTTCAACGGATGAAAAAATTTTTCCTGCAGATATAACCTTGAATGAATTGGAAACCCGGATCAATAAGGCAACTGATCCTGAAGGTGTATTTGCTGCAAGCAAAAGTTATATTATGAAACAGGAGGTGCGTACAAAGCAGTTTCTTGATGAAGATGATGTAAAAATGGTTGAGCTGAAGTTTGAAAAGCCCGATAAACTTGCTCTGCTCACTTACGATGATAATCAGCTTTCAAGTATATTCTGTACCGATGGAAAGCGTGGCTGGGTTGCTGACTGCAAAAGCCGGAAGATAGTGCAGCTGGAACGCGAAGGATTGAAACGAATGCAGCTGCTTTCCCGATTGAGCCGTCCCGGTGCAGGCGGTTATGCGGCAGTTTTTCCGAAAGTGGAATTGGATAAATGCATTGATGCTGACGGAGAATTTTACCGCATAACCTGTCATCCGGAAAATCAGCCTTATCCAATCTACTTTTATGTGGATAGTGATGATTTTCTTTTGCGGAAAATGAAAATGAAAGTTCTTGTAGAGGGAAAAACTTTCGATTATGAGAACCGTATTGTCGATTATGAGGTCAGGGAAGGCGTGAAGATACCGGCTGTTACTGAACTTGAACAAATGGGGATTTCCCAGTCCAGCAAAGTGATTTTTTACCGGATAAATCCCGAAATACCGGCAAGCGATTTCCAGCCGCCGGTATTTTGAAAAGAGCTTGGCATATACAGTCAGTAAGATGGCGGATTTTTATGATCGCAGAGCCGGAATTCCGGATCTGCGATTTTTTTTCCGGCAAGGAAATCGGCGATGAGTTTTTCCGGGTCGGGATCGCTTCCAGATTTCAGCCAGTGGATAAGATGGCCTTCACGCTCCAGTTTGCGGAAAAATATATCCTGCCGCTTGGCAAACTGGCGTATTTTATTGAGCAGCTGGGTACGCATTTCATCAAACGAGCATTTCCCTTGCAGAAAGAGGGAAATTTCCCGGTATTCCAGACCGAATGCTTCCAGAGTTTCATATGGAACTCCGGCTTCATCATGCAGTTTGCGTATTTCATTCACCATGCCGCACTCAAAACGGGCATCCAGACGCAATTCAATTCTTTCCCTGACGGTTTTCCGGGGGTAAAGTACTCCGAGAATAAGCGGGGAAATCTCAAATGGCGGGGTGAACGATGGCGGGGCATCCGGATTCTGCCGTATCCTCGGTGTATCGTAGGAGCGTGGCGGCAAAGCCCCGCCGGGGAGCCGGTAGCCGTCGAGTATCGCTGCGATATAGAGGGCGGTTCCGCCGCAGATCACGGGGAGTTTCTTTCGGCGGTGAATATCGGCAATGGCGTTCCATGCATCCCGGCAGAAGCGACCGAGATTGTATATTTCCTTTGCCGGATCGGCAATGTCGATCAGATGATACGGCACATTTCCATATTCATCAATATCTTTTCCGGAGCCGATATCCATTCCTCTGTATACCTGTCTGGAATCGGCACTGATTATTTCGCCATTAAATTTTTCTGCAATTTTGACGGCAAGTGCAGTTTTTCCAGTCGCAGTAGGACCGGAAATGACAATTATTTTGACAGAATCGTTAAAATCCTGCATTATTTTTCACTCCTGATTTGAATTAAAGGCTGTGTCTGTATTATATTATGAAACATGAAAGTGTTTTTTTCAAATCAAAATGGAGTTTTTTTTATGGAAATGCAGCAAACTGTTGCAAAAAGTGCGTTTTTTTCCGGAATTGCTCTGCATACCGGGGCGCGGGCGACCGTCCGATTGCAGCCGGCTCCGGAAGATACGGGAATTGTTTTCCGCCGGGTCGATCTGCCGGGGGCTCCGGAAGTTAAAGCTCTGGCAAGTAATGTCGTGGATGTCCAGCGGGGTACGACTATTGCCAGTGGCAAAGCGATCGTTTATACGGTCGAGCATATCATGTCGGCACTCCACGCCTGCAAGGTCGATAACTGCATTGTGGAAATGAACGGCATGGAACCTCCCATTGCCGACGGCAGCAGTCTGGCATTCTACAATATGATCCGGGAAGCCGGCATTCAGGTACAGAATAAACCCGCCAGAACTTTTACTCCGGATGTGCCGGTTGCGGCTGTCGGCGGTAAAACGCAGGTGATACTTCTGCCTGATCCGGAAAAACTTTCCATAAGTTGTGTCACCAGTTTCAAAAATTGTCCTTTTGATCCGCAGTTTTACCAGTATGAATTGGAGCAGGAAACCTACGCAAAAGAGATTGCTCCCGGAAGAACATTTGTTGATTACAGCGATTTGCGGATGCTGCTTTCTGTCGGATTGTGCAAAGGCGGCAGTCTTGATGCGGCAGCGATCATCCATGATGGAGCGATCATCTGCAAAGATGAATTACGTTTTGAAAACGAGATCGTACGTCACAAAATCATGGATGCTATCGGTGATATTTATCTGGCAGGATGCCGGATCACCGGAAAACTGGTCGCCGTTTGTCCCGGACATCCCAAAAACGTGGAATTGGCGGGCAAACTGCTGGCAATGATTCAAAATAAACAAAACCAAGAGTAAGATTATAATAGGAGGAAAGAAGATGTCTGAAGTATTCAATGCAACTCAAATTTCTGCAAAACTCGGTTTGAAATCCCCGTGGAAACTGCTGGATCTGGTGCAGAAAAATGATGAAAACCATTTTACCGGGTTCAAAAATTTTACCGCGAACGAAGAATTTTTTATGGGTCACTTCCCTGTTCACCCCATCGTTCCGGGAGTGCTTCAGGTTGAAGCGATGCGTCAACTCTGCTGCTGCTGTTTGCCCGGAGATGCCCGCGGAAAACGGATCAAGCAGTTGGAAAAGGTGAAATTCCGCCGTCCGATCCTTCCCGGCGACCGGATGATCGTTGAAGCGGAAGTCGTCTCCGGTTCTGATTCCGAATGGACGATGAAAGCTGCGGCAAAAACTGTTTCCGGACTCTGCTGTGAAGCTTTTATTACGATCTGTGTTACAGAAAGTCCGACGGAACCGATCACCGAAATTCCCTCTCTGGAAGGTGATTTTGCCCGTACTGCCGATATTTTCATGGATACTGATCAGGTGATGAAACTTATTCCGCACCGTTTCCCCTTCCTTCTGATCGACTATGTGGCAAAGGTCGAAGACAGCAAAATCATTGCGGTCAAAAATATTTCTGCAAATGAAAAGTTCATTGATGCCGGCTTTGATACTGTTCCGGATGCTCTTTTGTGTGAAATCGCTGCTCAGAGTGGCTGTACGAGTGTGCTTGCCCGTCCTGAAAATGCCGGGAAACTCGGATTTTTTATGGCGATCGACAAGGCGGTCTTTTTCCGTCAGGTTCGGGTTGGGGAGCAGATGATTCTTGATATTGATCTGCCGCCGACCAAATCCCGTTTCGGTAAAGGTTCCGGGGTTATCAAAGTCGGTGATGAAGTTGTGGCAGAGATCGCATTGATGTTCGCCATTGTTGAAGCGTAATTTTATAAGAGGTGACTTATGGCTCTCTGGGGCGGGCGTTTTGGAGAAGAAACGCAAAAAGATGTACAGCGGTATTCAGAATCCATCAGTTTTGATCAGCGGCTTTACAAGCATGATATTGCCGGCAGCAAAGCTCATGTGGCGATGTTGGCAAAGCAGGGGATCATTCCTGCTGCATCGGCGGAAGCGATCCGGAGTGAATTGGATAAAGTGTGTGAACGTATTGAAAAAGGTGATTTTTCTTACGATATTACCAAAGAAGATATCCACATGCACGTTGAAAGTGCCTTGATCGAAGTGCTTGGTGCCGAGGGAGCAAGAGTCCATTCCGGCAGAAGCCGCAACGATCAGGTGGCTCTGGATTTCCGTCTTTATCTGCGGGATGCTGCGGATAGATTGATTGAAAAAATTCGCGGTTTCCAGAAGGAATTGGTTGCCAAAGCGGATGCTGAAAAGGAAACTATTCTGCCCGGATTCACCCATTTGCAGCATGCCCAGGTGGTGCTGCTGGCACATCATTTGCTGGCTTATGTGGAAATGTTTGACCGGGATGCCGAGCGTCTGGCTGATTGCCGTAAAAGGATCAACGTCATGCCGCTGGGTTCCGGTGCGTTGGCAGGTTCCACTTTGCCGCTTGACCGTGAATTTGTCTGTAAAGAGTTGGGATTTTCCAGAATCACCCGCAACAGTATGGATGCGGTTGCCGACCGGGATTTTGCCATTGAATTTACTGCAGCTCTGGCAACGATGGCAATGCACTTTTCCAGACTTTCCGAAGATTTGATTTTGTGGAGCAGTCAGGAATTTGACTTTATCGAATTGAGCGATGCATTTTGTACCGGATCAAGTTTGATGCCGCAGAAAAAGAATCCGGATGTCTGCGAATTGACCCGGGGTAAAACGGCGAGGGTTTACGGCTCACTTACGGCGATGCTCACGCTCTGTAAAGGATTGCCGATGACCTATAACCGTGATATGCAGGAAGATAAAGTGGCGGTATTCGATGCTCTGGATACGGCGGAATTGATGCTGGCGGTCTATCCGCCGATGATCCGTGATATGCGGATCAAACGTGAAAAAATGGCATCTGCTGCTGCCGATCCGGCACTGATGGCGACTGACCTTGCAGAAAAACTGGTCGAATTGGGCGTTCCTTTCCGCGATGCCCATCACCGTGTCGGAGCATTTGTCAAGTATTGCAAAGACCGCAATATGGCTTTGGATCAGGCGACTCTGGCAGAGATGCAGGAAACCATTCCAGAAGCAACGGCAGAGTTTCTTACGCTCTTTGATCCCCGGGAAAGTGTTGCAAAACGCCGCATAGCAGGTGGTACCGGTTTTGAACCGGTTGCAAATCAGCTTGAATATTGGAAAAAAGAGCTGTATTGAGCTTGCAAAATCAGCATTTATGCTGTATATTAAAAAAATAACCATACCTGTTCTTTCTGAAATGGCCGGAAGAACAGGCTATAATTCAACCAATGGTGACTTGCCGATGGCGTGGAAGGACACGTTGAAAAGCACCGCAAAATGAAAGGAAGATGTAAAATGGCCAAAATTACGATCAACGATCTTTTGGAAGCAGGTTGTCATTTCGGACACCAGACCCGTCGTTGGAACCCCAAAATGAAAAAGTATGTCTATGCCGCCAAAAACGGTATCAGCATCATTGACCTGACCAAAACCATGCGTCAGATCGCCGATGCCTGCAACTTCCTTCAGAAGGTTGTCAGTGCCGGCGGTGAAGTTCTTTTTGTCGGTACCAAACCCCAGGTGCGCGAATTGGTTGCCGGACTGGCTGAAAAGACCGGTATGTACTGCGTTTCCGAGCGTTGGCTCGGCGGTACTCTTACCAATAACCAGACCATCCGTAAAAGCATCGAAAAGATGAAAGAAATCGACGGTATCCTGAGCAGCGATGCCATCAACGATATGAAGAAAAAAGAAGTTTCTGCACTGACCCGTCGTGTTGAAAAACTGCATCGCGACCTCGACGGCATTGCTGATATGAAAAAACTTCCTGCCGCTTTGATCGTTATCGACGTCTGCAACGAACTCAATGCCGTGCGTGAAGCCAACAAACTGAATATTCCGATCGTTGCTCTGGTCGATACCAATGGCGACCCGACGCTGGTTGATTACCCCGTTGCCACCAACGACGATGCGGTGAAATCAGTTCAGATCATCACCGATCTTTTCGGTGAAGCGATCAAAGTTGCCACAGAGATCCACCGTAAACGTGCTGCTGAAGAGCGTGACGCTGCTGAAGCTGCCAAGAAAATCGCTCAGGAAAACGCCGAGGAAGAGGCTCCCAAAGCTGCCAAAGCTCCCCGTAAACGTGCTGCCAAGAGCGAAGACGGTGCTGCCAAACCGGCCCGCAAACGTGCTCCGAAAAAAGCCGAAGCCGCTGCTGAAGAGAAATAATTAAACCATTATAAGGTGAATAAAATGGCTGCTATTACTGCAAAAATGGTTTCCGAGCTCCGCGAAAAGACCGGTGCCGGAATGATGGATTGTAAAAAAGCTCTGGTCGCTGCAGACGGCGATATGGAACTGGCTATTGAGAACCTCCGTAAATCCGGTGTTGCCAAAGCTGAGAAAAAATCCGGTCGTGCTACCGAACAGGGCAAAGCCTGGACTAAAATCAACGGCAGCGAAGCTGCTATCGTTGAAATGCTCTGCGAAACTGACTTTGCCGCCAAAACTCCGAAATTCGGTGCTCTGGTTGATGCCATGCTCGACGGTGCGTTGAAAATTGCTGCTGACGGCGATGTTACCGCTGTTCTGAATGATCAGGAAGCGGCTGTCATCACCAGCCATATTGCCACCATCGGTGAAAATATGTCTCTGCGTCGTGCCCAGAAATGGCAGGCTTCCAATGGTTCCTGCTTTGCATCCTATCATCACATGGATGGCCGGGTGAGCGTGCTGGTTGAAGTTGAAGGCGAAAGCGATCCGACTTTCCTCAACGATCTGTGTTTGCACATTGCCGCTTTCAGCCCCCGTTACATCAGCAGTTCTGATGTGCCGGCTGAAGTGATCCAGAAAGAAAAAGAGATCGCCGCAGCAGCTGATCCGAAACTGGCGAATAAGCCGGCTGAAATGCTGGATAAAATCCTTGCCGGTAAGATCAACCGCTTTTTCAGCGAAATCTGTCTGGAAGATCAGCCCTGGGTCAAAGATGACAAGACCTCTTTGAAGAAATTCAAACCTGCGGTCAAAGTCAAACGTTTTGTCCGTTGGGCGATTGGCGAAGAACTCTGATTTCAGAGAAGTTATTCCCAAAATCCCGTTCCGTTTCCGGAGCGGGATTTTTTTTATGTGTTTTTTTGAAAACAGTTTGAATTATTGCAAAATAAAAATGAATTCTGCCGGTTTAGAAAAAATTGCAATTTGCTTGTAGTTCAATTTCGGAAAATTATATAAAAGGGGCCGTTGCAAAACCTGATGTTTTGCGGCGGTCTCTTTTCAGCGTAAAAAAAATTCACTTGGAAGGCTTGGCAGGCAAAAAAAATCCATTGCTCAAAACTGATGTTTGAGCAATGCCAGATTTCAAGTTCAAGTATTGCTGTTACGCCGTAAGAGTTGCGGCGAGCGTTGCACGCCGCCGCGATCCGTCTTCGCACAAGGCTTTGCCGTGACAAGGGGGTCTGGGGAATTTCTTCCTCAGAGTGGCACTCGTGGAGCAAATTTCATCCCTCCTGTCGCCAGAAAAGGAGGCAGAGGGTGAAACTTTGCGACACATGAGTCGAACCACCACAACACACGCATACCACTTGCCTGTACAAAATCCCGCACGCGCGGGCACCAGGGGTGCAGGGGGCGGCGTTAGCACCCCTGCAAAAAACACACAGGTTTTGCAACAGCCCCATGTTTGTAGTTTTTATCAACCGATGGAAATGCCTGAGGGCATGTCTCCGTCGATGGTGACAAGCTTCAGATTTCCACCATCTTTGGCTGCGAGCAGCATTCCCTGCGATTCGATGCCGCGGATTTTTGCCGGTTTGAGGTTGGCAACGATGATAATTGTTTTACCGATGATTTCTTCAGGAGTGTAAAATTGTGCGACACCAGCGACCAGCTGACGGGTTTCAGTTCCGACTTCGATGGAAAGTTTCAGAAGTTTATCAGCACCTTCAACTTTTTCCGCAGTAAGCACTCTAGCGGTTTTCAGTTGGGTTTTGAAAAATTCATCAATAGTTACCAATCCGGCGGGAACTTCTTCTTTTTTCTCCTGCGGTTTTTCAGCTTTGGCTTTCTTTTCAACTTTGGGTTCCGGCTTTTTGGCGGCTTCTTCCTCCACGATGATACGGGGGAAAAGCGGGGTGGCTTCTTTCATGGTCAGACCGGCGACGCTCTTGAATTCTTTCAAATCGGCTATGCCTTTGATACCGGATTTGTCTGCACCAAGCACGGTGAGCAATTCCGCCATTTTTTCCGGCATTACCGGGGCAAGGAGAACTGCGACCCGGCAGAGAGCATCGGCGGCGTTATGCAATACGCTGTTGAGTCTTTCGGTTTCTCCGTTTTTAGCAAGGGTCCACGGGGCACTTTTTTCCAGATAACGGTTTCCGGCACGCACCGCATTAAGTGCTGCATCAATGCCCTGATCGAGTTTGTAACTTTTTAAACACTCTTCCATGACTTTGATTGCATTATTCACCGCATCTGCCAATTCAGTATCATCGGCAGTTACAGCTCCGGGAGCTGGGATGGCACCGCCTGTGGCACGGATGGTGAGTTTGCTGACACGGGAAAGCAGATTGCCGAGATCGTTGGCAAGATCACTGTTATAACGGGCAATAAAACCATCTTCACTGAAGTTTGCATCGTTGCCCGGACTCATTTCAGCAAGCAGGAAGTAGCGGAAAGCATCCACTCCGGCACGGTCGATCATATCCATCGGATTGACAACGTTACCCAGAGATTTGCTCATTTTTGAATTTCCGGTGAGCCACCAGCCGTGAGCAAAAATGGTTTTCGGCATTTCCAGACCGATCGCTTTGAGCATGGTGGGCCAGTAAACAGTGTGAGTGGTGAGAATATCTTTACCTATCAGGTGACAGCTTGCGGGCCACCATGCGTTGAATTTCTCATCATCTGAACCGTATCCGACACCGGAAATGTAGTTGATCAATGCATCAAACCACACATAGCAGACATAATCCGGATCAAATGGCAATTCGATACCCCATGCCAGACGTGATTTCGGGCGGCTGATGCAGAGATCGCCAAGCGGTTTTTTGAGAAAACCGAGGGTCTCATTGGCACGGAAAGCGGGCAGGATAAATTCCGGATGGGTCTGGATGTATTCGATCAGCCAATCCTGATATTTGCTCATGCGGAAAAAGTAGTTGCTTTCAGTGATTGCATTTACATCTCTGCCGCAATCCGGACATTTCCCGTCAACCAGATCTTTTTCTGTGAAAAATCTTTCGCATCCGACGCAGTACCAACCAGTGTAGTCCGCTTTGTATATCTCATCACGGTCATAAAGATCCTGCATGATTTTAGCAACGATTTTTTTATGGTTTGCTTCGGTTGTACGGATAAAGTAATCATTGGTGATTCCCAATCTCTGCCACAACTCCTGAAAACGTACCACGGTTTCGTCACAGTGGGCGAGGGGGGCAACGCCCCGTTTTTCAGCTGCCTGCTGAACTTTCTGCCCATGTTCATCTGTTCCGGTCAGGAAGAATGTCGGATCGGAAAATGAACGGTGGCTGCGGGCAAGCACATCCGCCAGAACGGTGGTATATGCGTGACCGATATGAGGACGGTCATTCACATAGTAAATTGGGGTGGTTACATAAAATTTTTCACTCATAGTCAATAAATCTCCATTATTATCTATATGACACTATATAATATACTTCTCGTTCAACGGTTATTCAATATCTTTTTGGTATCATTGAGGAGCATAATTGCTTTTTGTTGTTTATCGGGGGGAAGTTTTTTGATTTTGCACAGATTTTTCCATACTTTTTGCGGTTGATTTTCCAGAGCGTAACTCCACGCGGCAAAATAATGAATAGTATCCGGGGAAATTTTTCCGCTGTTGAGTGCCGGAAAAGCGATCTGCCGGAGCAGCTCAGTCTGTTTGAAGCGGAGCAGTTGATCCATGAGCATATCAAAAGCAGGTTCAGAAGAATAATTGCTTTTTTCCCAGTAGATCAGATGTTCGGCGATCACAGCTTCCGGATAGGCACCGGGAGTTTGTGCGGCGGCAATGGCACTTGCAGCGTAATCGGAAAGACGGAACCTTTCCGGTACTTCACTGTTGTGGAAGGAGAATAATGCTCCGATCCCGGCTCCGAAAAGGGCAAGAGCCCGTTTGCGTGGAGATTTCAGACGGCTGAAAACGACTGCACCGCAGGCAGTGATCATAAAAAAATAGGGAACCAGCATCAAACGGTATCTGCCTATGACCTCTCTGGCACACAGCGGCAAAGCGAGAGTGATTATCGGAATAAGCAGTAACCCGTACCGGCTTTTCCATGCTCCTGTAAGCAAAAGCACCATGATTCCGGCAACTGCACACGGGATGAGCAATCCGGGAGAAATCAGCAAGTTGAATTGCGGGATTTTCTCGCACCAGAAATAGATATTCTGATTTTCAGGCAGTTCACCTGTTTTGAAAAGTTGAGGCAGCCTCATACAGGCATTTTTCCCGCTTTCAAAAACAGCTGAAAAAGTCCGGTTCCCATCGGTTCCGGCTTTGATACCGGTGTTATATTCCACCGTGTAATCCATGACCATATAAAAAGGGGTCGGTACTCCAAAAAAATGCCAATTGAAAAGAGCTGATCCCCCGAGCAGGATAAACAGCATAGCTGCTGCCGGAATGATTTTTTTCAGTATTTTCCGCTTGAAAAGTTTTATACCGCAGTAAAAGAATATTGTACCGCAAAAAATGACAGCTGCCGGTCTTCCGGCGAGGGCGGCAAATGCACTGATGGCGAATATGGCAGAAGAACGTAATGAAAAACGTTTACGCAGGGCATAGTGTGCAGTCCAGAAAAAGATCAATGCGAAATTGACCATGAAAGTTTCCTGCAAGATGGAAAATTCATAAACTAACAGCGGCAGATAGAGTGCCATTCCGATACCGGAGATCAGAGCTGCGATCCGGTTTCGTGAAAATTTCAAAACCAGATCAGCAGCAGCAAGAGTTCCAATTGAACCGAGTAAAGTCTGGATCAGATATATTGCTTCCGGACAATGAGTTTTTCCGTTGAAAAACCAGACCAGAAATATCCAGAGCCGGTGAAAAGTGAAAAAAGGGGGGATTTCATTACCGGTATGCCATTCTGAAAACCGCAGCAGCGTTTGCATATCCAATCCCGGCACGAGGTGGTAAGATGCAAAAAAGGATTGAAAAAAAGCTGCTGCAAAAATAATACGCACTGCCAAAGCGGAAAAAAGAACAGTCAGAATAATTTTTTTTCGGGTCAGCATCAGTGAAAATCTCCTTGAAATAATATGGTAAATATACCACCAAAATCCGATTAAAGCAAGTAAAAAGGATTATTTGCAAAAAATTTCTTGAATATTTGAGAGAGTATGATTATATTAAATAGATGGAACATTTTGGGCGTGGGCAATCGCGGCGGTGTGATTTTTATCACCCGCTGAGGAAAGTCCGGACTGCACAGAGCGGGGAGCCCCTTTGAAAAGAGGGGTGCTGCGGACTATATTCCGCAGAAAGACCAGTGCAACAGAGAGCAGACCGCCGCCGGAAACGGCGGTAAGGGTGAAAGGGTGGGGTAAGAGCCCACCGGGTGAAAGTGAGAGCTTCACCGCACGGTAAACTCCTCCCGCAGCAAGACCAAATAGGGAGTGAGCTGTGGCTCGCAGCGTTATAAACTCCGGGTTCTGGTCGCAAAGACAGATGATTGCCGCCGCCTTACGGTGGTACAGAATCCGGCTTACAGCGGCTGAAATGTTCCGTTTTGAACAGGTGGAATTCTGTTGAAATTTTAAGATAGGAAGTGGGTCATGGCTAAGTATGCGATACTGAGTGATGTTCACTCCAATAGCGATGCTTTTGAATCGGTGTTGAAAAAGTGTTCTGCTGTCGGGGTGGATCATTACTTGTTTCTGGGGGATCTTGTCGGTTATAATGCCGATGTACGCCGTTGTCTTGATATGGCACGCGAATTAAATTTTGTCGCGGCTGTGCGTGGAAATCATGATGATGTGGCGTTGAGCAAAGATTCTTCCACCGGCGGATTTAATGCCAATGCCGCTATTGCCATTGAGTGGACAAGGGAAATTCTTACCGATGCTGACCGTGAATTTCTTGAAGCTCTGCCTTTCAAGGCAAATGTTCCCCATGTTCCGGTTACACTGGTTCACTCGACATTGGATTCTCCTGAAAGTTGGGGATATGTTTTTGATGTGCATCATGCGATCAGCAATTTTTCCTATCAACTTTCAACACTTTGTTTCTGTGGGCACTCGCATTTGCCGATAGCTTTTGATAAGTCCCCGTTTGCTGCAGGCGGTCGTTTGGTTGATACGATTGAAGGCTGGGAACACAGTCTTGATAATCCGGCGGCAGATGATGATTTTACGATTGCAGATGAATTGGTCATTCAAATCATCAAGGGGCATAAATACCTTTTTAATGTCGGCAGTATCGGTCAGCCCCGCAATGGTGATACGAGAGCATCTTTTGCGGTATTTGATTCAGAAGCGAATACCGTGACCCGCTATCGTGTACCCTACGACATAGCATCTGCACAGGAAAAGAACCGTGCAGCCGGTTTACCGGAAAGATTGGCACTCCGTCTTGAGTGGGGTCGCTGAGGTATGTCGTTAAAAATATTGGTAATCAAACCCAGCAGTTTTGGTGATATTGTTCATCTTTTTCCGGCATTGGCACTGATGCGTAAAAACATGCCGGAAGCCCAACTTGATTTTGTGGTCAATCCGGAATTTTCATCTTTACTGGATTATTCTCCATTTCCGGTTCGCCGGAAGATCATTTTTGAAAGACGTAAACTTGCTTCATCCCGTTTCCTGCCGGAGCTGTTGGCTTTACGGCGTGAATTGCGTAAAGAGAGTTACGATATTGCTGTTGATTTTCAGGGATTATTCCGCAGCGGATTTCTTCTCAGTTTGAGTAAAGCAAAGCTCAAAGCCGGTTTTTCCGGAGCAAGAGAGAGAAGTGCTGAAGTTTTTTACAACCGCAAATTTGCGGTTTCTGCCGGTCATGCGGTTGAGCGTTACGGAGAATTGGCAAAAAAATTGTTCGATCTTTCGGGAGAATTGATCCAGCCGGATCTGCCGTCGAATGAAAAAGCGGCACGTGAACTTCCGGAACTGCCTGAAAAATATGTGGTGCTTCTTCCGGGGACGCGTTGGGAAAGCAAACGTTTTCCTCCAGAGTTTTTTGATCGTATATGCCGTCATATCAAAGCAGAACGTCCGGAATATTCGTTTATTGCCGCCGGCAGTGCCGGAGAAAGAGAGATTGCCGGCAAAGTTGGAAATTATGTACTGAATTTCGCCGGCAAGACCTCTTTGCCCGGACTTTTTGAGTTGCTGCGTAATGCATCTGCTGTTATCGGAAACGATTCCGGACCGCTTCATGCTGCGGCGGCATTGAAAAGGGATGTTTATGGATTTTACGGACCGACTGAACCGGGATTGACCGGTCCGTGGGGGGATAACTGCCGGTTTTTCTTTGCAGAGTGTGAATGTGCCGGGTGTTTGAAAAGGCTTTGTCCGGATGGAAGTTACCGTTGTTGGAATATGGATGCCGAAGCGATCGGCGATGAAGTGATAAAAAAACTGAAAGGATGAAAAAATGAAAAAATTGATGAAAAGAACTTTCATTTTTTTATTGTTGCTGGCGTTTTTACCGCTGCACAGTCAGCTGGTCGTGTCATTGACATTGAATAGATCCCGTTATATGATCTATGAAGAAATCTATGCCTGCATCACCCTGCGTAATGATACCGGCAAACCATTGCTTTTCGGAAGTCGTCCGGAGTTTACCGGATTTATTCTTTTTGATATCCGGGACAGTCAGAATAGACTGGTTTTTCCGAGAAAAAATGTTGAAATTTCCACTCAGGGACTTTTTCTTGCTCCCGGTGAAGTCCGCCGTCTGGTGATACCGCTGCAGAAATATTATGATCTGGGCAAGTCGGGAAATTATACGATTTATGCGTATGTTTCCCATAATCAGCTGCCGAATGAGTACCGGAGCAAGGCACATTTGATATATGTTACCGAGGGATCGGAAATCTGGCGTCGTGAAGTCGGTCTTCCGGCACGGGATGAAAAAAGCAAAAATAAGAATGTCTGCCGGGTGTATTCCATACGCAAAATGGAAGGTGACCGTGAGAAATTCTATTATCTGCGTGTTGAAGATGATGGTTTTATCTATGCCGTTACCCGGATCGGCATGGTGCAGGCGTATATGAAATTTGAAGCACAGGTGGATATGCTCAGCAGAATACATCTTTTGATGCCGGTTGCACCCAGAATTTTCCATTATATGCTTTTTAATGCGGATGGGACGAATCTGGAAAGCAGTTATTGGAAAACGGTTGATACTATACCCGGACTTTTCCGTAATCCGCAGACTGGTAAAGTTGAGCGTCTTGGCGGAGCCAGAGCGAGACTCGGAATAGATTTTACCGATCCTTTGCAGAAAAATATTCCGGCTTCTGAATTGATGAAAACCAAGTACGAAAGAAGACCGGCACAAGCCAGCGGTCTGGTTGATCTCGGTAAAGATCTGATGCCGGTGAAATCTGCTGATGAAAAGTGAAAAAATTTCAATAACCTCACTGGCATACGGCGGTGATGGTATCGGCAGATGTGCCGATGGCAGGGTGTGTTTTGTGCCGGGAGTTCTGCCGGGTGAAGAGGTCGTTGCGGAAATTACTTCCGGAAAGAAAAATTTCTGCCGCGGAGTGGCAGTTGAAATCCTCAAATCTTCCGAAAAAAGAGTTGTTCCGGAGTGTCCGTTGTATGGGGAATGTCCCGGGTGTGCTTATATGCATTGCACCTATGATGAGGAATTGCTGTGGAAGCACCGGCAGCTGTCGGATTTTCTGGTGCGGGGAAAAGTTGCGGAATCTGAAGTTATACTTCCTCCGGTTCCGTCTCCGGAAAAATTGCATTACCGGAACAAAATAACGCTGCATTCATCTGATAAATATTACGGTTATTACGGTATTGACAACCGCACCGTATTACCGGTGGAAAAATGTATGCTTGCCGGGAAAGCAATCAATGAAAAGCTGAAAAGTGCTGCCGGAAATAAAGCGGTTTTCCGTTTTACGGAAAAAGATGGAGCAAAGTTGATCAATCAGAAAAATCCCGGTAAATTGACTGAAAAGATTCCCGGATATGGTGAATTTGAGGTTGCCGGTGACGGATTTTTTCAGGTGAATCTGCCGGTTGCAGCGGAGTTGATCAAGCTGTCAGCAGAAGAAATTTCAGGGGGAGAACTTCTGGAACTTTATTGCGGAGTGGGAGTTTTTTCCATTTCGCTTGCGGAAAAAATTTCCGGTTTGCACTGTACCGGGATCGAGTTGAGTAAAAAAGCGATCGAATTTGCGAAGAAGAATGCGGCAAAACATCAACTTTCTAACCGCTGCCGTTTTTTTGCCGGTGATGCGGGAAAAGAATTGAAAAAGTTCCATCCTGAAGGCAGTTTTACATTGCTGCTTGATCCGCCGCGGACCGGAGTGGAAAAAAGCACGTTGCAGAAGATAATTGAATTGAGGGCGGAAAAGATAATTTACATTTCCTGTGCGGCAGACACATTGACGAGGGACTTGAAAGAACTTGTTTCATCCGGATACCGTGTAAAAAGTTCCCGCGTTCTGGATATGTTCCCCCGCACCGCCCACTTTGAAACTTTTACCGTGTTGGAAAGGTGAAAATAAATGCTGCTTTCGATCTGTATTCCCACATATAACCGTTCTGAATATCTCAAAAATACTCTTGAATCGCTGGTCACACAGAAAGGATGGCCGTTTCCGGATGTGGAAATTGTCATATCAGATAATGCTTCAACAGATGATACCGCATCGGTGATTGCGGAATATGTTTCCCGCTATCCGGAAAATATCCGGGGAAAAACTCTTGCAAGCGTCATTGATGCTCACGATAACTTTGATCTGGTAATGACTCAAGCAGATGGTGAATTTATCAAGCTGAATAATGATACACTGATGTGGGAACCGGGAATGCTCGGGGAATTTATTTCTGTTCTCAGAAATAGTCCGGCAGATATTTTTCTGACCCCGTCAACTCCGATGGCACCGGTGGCAGGAAAGAAGAGTTTATCTCTGAAAAGCATGGATGAGGTGGTGAGTAATTGTTCCTACTTTCTGACATGGATTGGCAATTTGTGTGTCCGCAAGAATGTATTTCTTGATCTTGAAGACCGGAATCGCAGGATTGCCAGCCGTTTGACTCAGGTGGATATTATATTGAGATTGATTTTATCCGGAGCAAGCGTGGTTATTGACGGCAGAATTTTTTTCCGAACCCAGAATATCGTGAAAAATCTGGATTATCAGATCGCTGAAATATTTTGCGGTAATTACTTTGAATTGCTCGGAGAATATCTCGGCAATGGTATATCCCGAAAAGTTATGGAATTGGAACAAAAGCGGGTGTTGTTTGATTTTCTTATTCCTGCTCATTTTGATTTCTTTCATGAAAAATCCGGAGAAGAACAACGGGGATTTTGGAAACATACGGAAATATATCATAAAAAGCCATATTTTTACATCGCATTTATCAAGGTTTTCTTTTTGTGGATGGCAAGTTGTCTGTTTACCCACGATCAATTGCGGCGGATCAAGCATAAAATTTTGAAAAGGAATAATATATGAAAATTTCTGTTGCCATAGTCGCATACCGGGGTGAAAAGTTCATCGGCGAAGAGCTGCAATCAATTGCTGATCAGTGGATTGTACCGGATGAAGTGGTGATTTGTGATGATTCTCCTGATGATTTGACGGAAAAAGAGGTGAGAAAGTTTGAAAAAATTCTCAATATCCGTTACTTCCGGAATCCAGTGCAACTGGGTGTGGCGGCGAACTTCAATAAAGCTCTTGCGCTTTGCTCCGGAGATATAGTTTTTCTTGCTGATCAGGATGATGTGTGGTATCCGGATAAAACAACGAAATTCCTTGAATGTTTTGAAAAAGGAGCAAAAGCCGTTTTTTGCGACAGCGATATTACTGATGCTGACGGTGTGAAAGAGGGTTTTACTCATTTTGAAAGCCGCGGATATGCCGGATTGCGTCGCAAAAGAGCCGGTTTATGGGATGGACAGTTTGAGGCGTCCTGCCGCCGGTTTCCTGCTGCCGGACATGATATGGCACTGAAAAAAGAGCTGCTTGAAAAATTTCTGCCCATACCGGAATTGGCAAATTGTCACGATAATTTTCTCGGATTGGCTGCCGCAGCTCTGGATGAGTGGGTGATGATTCCGGAATCTTGTGGAACTTTCCGGCGGCATGGAAAGAATGCTTCCGGGGCAGGGGAAAAACTTTCTTTATTAAAACAGTATAAGGCGGCAAAAGAGTCTGCAGCCAATGATACTTTTGCCTGGAATGCACGGCTTTTTCAGCATGTTTTGGATTGTTTGCCGGATTTAGACTCTGATCGTAAAAAAATTCTTGCAGAGAGAATACAATACTCGTTGAATCGATCTGCGATGACCGGAATAAGATTCCGGAAGTACCCCCTGATTTTCAGAGAAATCTTTAACGGGAACTATTTCCGCTTCGGCAGGGGGTGGAAAAATATCATTCAAGACCTGTTTTTGCGTTAAAACGACTTGAAATATAGTCGTTATGGGGTTATATTATGCAGATTGTACAGTATTTGTGTAAAATTTTAACCTTAAATATAACAGGAGCAAAAAAATGTACGCTATCATCGAAACTGGCAGCAAACAGTACAAAGTCGCCGTCGGCGACATCGTGGAAGTCGAAAAACTCGGTCTCGAAGCCGGTGCAGAAGTTACTTTTGATAAAGTTCTTGCCGTTGCCGATGCCGAAGGCAAACTGAATATCGGTACTCCGGTCGTTGAAGGTGCCAAAGTCAGTGCCAAAGTGCTGGATACTTTCCGTGCTAAAAAAATCGTCGTTTTCAAAATGAAACGCCGCAAAGGTTATCGCCGCACCCAGGGGCACCGTCAGAGCCTGACCCGTGTTGAAATCACTGCGATCGCCTAAGGTAAAGAAAATGGAATACGGAGCCAATGGTGCATTGCTGGGAACCGAGCTTCCCGGCATCAAGCTGGTCAACCGCGGCAAAGTTCGTGACATTTACGATCTCGGCGATGCCCTGCTTTTCGTGGCGACCGACCGTCTCAGTGCTTTTGATGTGGTTATGCCGACCGGCGTTCCCCGCAAAGGTGAAGTTCTTACCCAGATTTCTCTTTTCTGGTTCGATCTGCTCAAAGATGTGCCGAATCACCTGATTTCTGCTGATGTGACCCGCAGAGAAGAGTTGAAACCCTATGCCAAAGATCTTCAGGGCCGTTCACTGATCGTGAAAAAGGCGAAAGTTCTTCCGGTGGAATGCATTGTCCGCGGATATCTGGTTGGCAGCGGCTGGAAAGATTATCAGAAAACCGGTATCGTTTCCGGTCTGAAACTCCGTGACGGTTACAAGCAGGCTTCCAAACTGGATGAACCGCTTTTCACTCCTTCAACCAAAGCTGCGGTGGGTGACCACGATGAAGCGATCAGTTTTGAGGGTGTGGCAGAGATCATCGGTGCGGAAAAAGCCGCCAAAGTGCGTGATTTGGCTCTGCATATTTACACCACCGCCCGCGATTATGCTGCCCAGCGTGGTATCATCGTGGCAGACACCAAATTTGAGTTTGGTGAAATTGATGGTGAAATCATTCTTATCGACGAAGTGCTGACTCCGGATTCCAGTCGTTTCTGGCCGGCGGATCAGTATGTCGAGGGAACCAGTCCGGTGAGTCTGGATAAGCAGTTTGTCCGGGATTACCTTGAAAGTCTGGATTGGGATAAGAATCCTCCGGCTCCGGCACTTCCGGATGAAGTTGTGGAAAAAACTTCTGCGAAATATCTGGATGCTTACCGGATGCTTTCCGGCAAAGATCTGTAATTCATTTGCAGTATAATAAAGCGGCGTATTTTCGCCGCTTTTATTTTTTTAAGAGGTATGGATAATGTTTGATGTGATCGCGTCTTTGGATAGCACCCAGTTGATTGTGCTGATAATTGCGGCAATGCTGATCGGAATCAACAAGACTGCGATTCCCGGTTTGGGGGTATTGCCGGTAGTGATGCTGACTCTTGTTTTTGAGACCCGCATGTCGACAGGAGTACAGCTCGGTATGCTGGCACTGGCAGATATAGTGGCAGTCGCATATTACCGTAAGCAGGCGGATTGGAAAGTATTGTGGCGGCTTTTTCCGTGGGCTTTGGCGGGTATTGCACTGGGGAGTGTGATATTACGTTATATTCCTACAGATGGAGCGATCATGAAAAGGACGATCGGCGGGATCGTACTGACATTGATGGTGTTGAGTATATTGCGTAAGAAACTGGCTCCGAAAAAGATTCCCAGCGGCATCGGATGGTCGGGATTTTACGGTATTTTGCTTGGTTCAACGACCCAGCTTGCCAATGCTGCCGGTCCGATATCTTCGCTGTATCTTTTGGCGATGAAACTTCCCAAAGAGACTTATATGGGAACGTGTGCATGGTTTTTCCTGATTCTGAACTGGTTGAAACTGCCGATATTTGCACTTGAGGGCAGGGTGACTCTGGATTCGGTAAAATTGGATCTGTGTATGCTGCCGTGTATAATTTTCGGTGGATTTCTGGGAATCGTTCTTTTGCGTAAGATGCCGCAGAAAATTTTTGAGTATATAATTCAAACATTGGTGGTTATTGCCTCGGTCAGATTGTTATGGGGATGAGAAATGGAAATAGATAAAAAACTGTGTACCGGTTGCGGTAAATGTGCCAGAGATTGTATGGTCAAGGCCATTGAATTTGACCGGGAAGCGAAAATTCCCCGTTTTGTTGATGACGTGGTTGAAATTTGTATTCACTGTCAGCATTGTGTGGCGGTTTGTCCGTCAGGAGCATTGAGCATAGATGGGGTCAGTGCGGAAGATTGTCCTCCTAAAGGTGCATTGCCGGAAGTGGAAAAAATGGAAAATCTTATTCATCAGCGTCGCAGTATCCGCCGTTTTTCCGGAGAAGAACTGCCGCCGGAAACGCTTGATAAGTTGAAAAATATTCTTCATTGGACACCGACCGGATGTAATAATCACGGGTTGCAGTTTTTTATTGCCGGCAAAAAAGAGATCGCTGAATTCAAAGAGGTAAGTTACCGCTGGGTTCGATTTATGATCAAAAGCGGAATAATGGGATTGCTTCTACCCCGTTACCGCCGTTATTTCAATGATGTGCTTAATGGTGCGGATGTGATTTACCGTAAAGCACCTCATTTGATAATCGTCATGGCTCCGAAAAAAGCTCCCTGCTGTAAAACAGATCAGGTGATCGCATTGACACAGTTTGATATATTTGCTCAAACGCTTGGCGTCGGAACTTGCTGGTGCGGATTTGCGGAGTATGCTTTTCGTCTGATACCGCAGTTGCGGAAGATGATCGGCTGCCCGAAAGGGTATGTGATTGACGGAGCGATGCTTTTCGGAAAACCGAATGTGGAATATTGCCGTGGTACGCTGCCGTCAGAATTTGTTGTCCGGGATAAAACTGTATATTAAAAAATTCCGATTTTGATTGCATTCGGATTCCCGCAACGGCAGCTCGCAGAATATTGCATGACAATAGGTTTTGAAAATTGCTGTATAATAATCTCGTATAATAGATAATCGACCGGTTTTATTCAGACCGGTTAATTTATTTTCTTGAAAAAATAATAATCAATGATATAGTATACTCGTCATCTGATTTTTGTTTTTGAAAGGAATTTTTTATGAGTTATACAGAAAAATTATCTCAATTGACAATCCGGGAAAAATGTTCGCTTTGCTGCAGTATTGATTGCATCAGCTTTCCCGGAGTACCCCGATTGAATATTCCGCAGATAAAAGGTATAGATGGTCCGCAGGGAGTCCGTATGGAAGATGGCAGAAGTGCGACAGCTTTGCCCTGCAATATGGCACTTGCAGCTTCGTTTGATACTGAATTGGCGGAAGAATACGGAAAAATTCTGGCTGAAGAGTGCATCGCCAATGGATTCCAGATAATTTTCGGACCCGGGATAAATTTGATGCGTACTCCGCTGAATGGACGCAACTTTGAATATATGGGGGAAGATCCGGTACTGGCGGGTAAGATCGGAGCTGCCTATGTGCGGGGCTGTCAGTCTGAGGGAGTGGCGGCATGTCCGAAGCATCTGGCATTGAATAATCAGGAAATTTGTCGTGTTAACGGTAGTTCCAATTGTGATTGGGAAACGATCCGGAATCTTTACTTGGAAGCATTCCGGATAATCGTAAAGGAATCTTCGCCTTGGTGTATAATGTCCAGCTACAACAAGATCAATGGGGAGTTCGCTTCACAATGCGGTACTTTACAGCAGCAGATCTTGAAAGATGAGTGGGGATTTGATGGTATTGTTATCAGTGATGCCGGAGCAGTGCATGATGGGAAAGCGTGTTTTCTCAATGGATTGGATGCCGCATTGGCAGATTTGTCTTACAAAGAAGAGATCCCGGAACTGGTTGAAAAAGGTGAATTGCCGCTTGAAGTTCTGGATGATAAAGTCCGCCGGGTACTGCTGCTTACTGAACGTACATCCAATATTGCAGTAAAACCGTATGATCAGTCAGCACATGCGGAATTTGCCAGAAAAGCAGCCGCTGAAAGTATGTGTCTGCTGAAAAATAGGGAAAATATATTGCCGCTTGATCCGGCAAAGCATAAAAAAATTCTGATAACCGGTCCATCCGCGTCAAGTTTTCACTGTATCGGCACATTGGAGCGTCAAGGGGGATCGGGTGCGGTTCATCCTCCGTATGAGATAACGCCGCTTGCCGGATTGAAAGCCAATTTGAAGGATTTTGAATTGACTTATATGCCGTGTTTGCATAACCGTCAGGATCAATTTCTTGATCCGGCAATAGTGGAAATGACCATCCGTTATTTTGATTTTGAAAGCGGTGAACTTTTCTATGAAGAAAAAACATCATCGACCACATTGAGTTATGGTGAAATCAATGCAGGGGGGGCGGTTAATGACCATCCGGCTTCCGGAAGAATATTCCGGGCGGAGATAACGGGAAAAATAAAAGCATCAGATGCTATGCAGGGGAAGTTTACGATCTTTGATTCCCGGCTTGATGCAAAGCTTTGTTACAACGGTAATGAAATCGATTCCGGCAGCGAAGATGTGCCTTTGACCACGCTTACTGCCGGTGAAACGCTGGATTTTACTGCCGCATTTAATTTCAGCCGCATCCGTTATGCAGAGTTGAATTTGCTTTGGCTTGAAGATGACCGTGCAGAAAAAGCACGTTTGCTTGAAGCGGCTCCGCAATACGATGCAGTGATTTATTTCGGCGGCAGAACACATTTTCTTGATAAAGAAGCTATCGGTATGGGCGATGTGCCGGGAGCTGATATTGCGACCTGGGATTTGCCGGATGGTCAGGATGGATTTCTGCATGAACTTTGTTCTGTAAACAGTAACGTCATCGGAGTTTTTAATGCCGGATCTCCCTTTGACATGCGTTTATGGCATGAGAGTATCGGAGCAGTTCTGATTTCATGGTATCCGGGAATGGAAGGCGGCAATGCTATCGCCGATGTATTGACCGGAAAAGTCGAACCATCCGGCAGACTTCCTTTTACCTGGGGAAAAGATTTAATGGATTATGCCTGCCATGCCAACGGTTCTTATCCGGGACTCCGCAGCAACGGTGATGATCCGTATACCTGCTATCAGGAAGGCGAATTGATCGGATACCGTTATTTTGACCGGAGTGGTAACGTGCCGTTTTATCCATTCGGAAGCGGAATGGGGTATACAACGTTTGCACTGATTGACAGCAAAGTTGACCGGGAAAACGGAATGAAAATAACCGTTTCTGTAAAAAATTGTGGTTCCCGTAATGGCAGCGATGTTATTCAACTTTACGCAGGAGGCAGGAAGGTTCCGGAAAATAAACCTTTGAAAGAGTTGAAAGCTTTTTGCAAAATTACCGTTGCTCCCGGTAAAACGGTCGATGTGGAATTTTGTTTTTCCGATACAGAAATAGCGGGATTGAAAGCAAAATCATTTAATGAAATACTTATCGGCAGAAATGCTGCTGATTTGCCGGTAGTGTTCTCTATATGAGAAGATAATGAACGAACCGCCGGGATAGATGGATTGTGTGGGGGGGGATTGATCGGATCTATCCCGACGGTCGTTGTTCAATGATTAATATAAATCTTTTTTAATAAAAATCAATTAAAAAATTTTTTGTTTTTGCGATGATTTAACAAATTTCGCTTCCGGTGTTATGATTTATTATAGAGTGTGGAATATCTGCAATAGAATGATGAGGGCGGAAATAACTTGCCTGAATCACCCGGATTGTGACGCGGCTATTGTTTGGGCTGTATAAGCAAAGCCACTGTGCTGTGAATGTATTTGGAATAAAGATGGTGCAGCTTACTATTTGAAAAGTTGTTGGCAGAAAGGTTCAGTTTCCCATTGCCGTTCAGTTGAAGTGATTTCCAGAGCTGCAAAATTAAAGCTGAATAAAATCAGTAAAACAATCTGTCAATAGACCGGAAAAGCAACAAAATCCCATGCCGAATGATTCCAGATATAAACTGGAAAGGGAAGTGTTGGTCGCATGATAATCAGAGTTGATCGTGCATCTCATCGGCAAGTTTGAAGATCACTGCCGGAGAAAAACCTCTGGATACCATAAAGCGGAAAAGTTTTTCCCGCTTTTTTCTCCGGTCAGTTTCCCGTGATAAAAGCCGCAATTTCCCTTCCATGGCACGGCGGGCAGCTTCAAATTCATCCTCCTCTGAATCGTGGAGTAATTCAGATATGTACTCCCCATCCAATCCCCGGCGGAGCAATTTTTGTTTGATCTGTCTGGAGCCGAGGTTGCGTTGATGCAGAATATCCACGCAATCAGCAGTAAGCTGCTCATCATTGAGATAGTTACGCCTGACACATTCAGCGATTGCTGAATCGCATTCATCATCCGGGTATCCGGCACGCCGCAATTTGGCAAGCAGTTCCTGTTCGCTCAAACTGCGGACGGCAAGAAAATTCATCGCTTTGGCAATCGCCGTAAGGCGTTCCCGTGGCATGGCTTCAGATCTCCAGTAATTTACGCACCAACTCTTCTTTGGATAAAAGTCCGAGTGTACCGGTCGGAGCAAGAGTTTCGCTGAAAGAGGCAATATTATCCGGTGTCACCGCCGGTCCGCAAATTGCCAACGGAACCGGAGTGGTCGTATGTTTACGCAATTTGATGGGAACCGGATGATCGGGAAGTACGGCAAAGTTGCACTCAACATCTTTCAATGCTTCCATTACCGGAGCAACGATATTGGCATCGAATTCCTCAATAGCACGGAGTTTGAGCTGCAAATCTCCGAGGTGTGAACACTCATCTATCGCTTCAAGATGCAGATACACCAGATCATTATCCTTTATCGCTTCAAGAACTGCGGCAACTTTTCCGGCATAGTTTGTATCGAGGAATCCGGTCGCTCCGGGAACGTCGATAACTTTCATCCCGGTACATTTGCCCAGACCTTTGATTACATCCACTGCACTGATGACCGCACCTTTACGTCCGGCATAACGTTCACTGAAAAGCTGCATTTTCGGGCGGTATCCCGGACTCCACGGCCAGATCCAGTTTGCCGGATTGCTCCGGTTCGCATTGAGAGGATGAGCCGCAAGGAATTTTGCTGCTTTTGCAGAAAGTTCTTCCAGAAATTTTACAGTATAAGCCGCTTCTTCGGAATCATCAAGCGGTTTGAGCCGCAATTCAGATACCGGAATATCCTGCGATGAATCGGGTTTCTGATAGTCGATGCGGTCAGAGAATTTTTTACCGTGCAGCACAAGCAGATTCCGGTAACTGACGCCGTGATGGAAAGTAACCTCATCTGAATCAAATTCAGCTTTCAGTGCAGCCATCAGGATTGCAGAATCTTCGTCGCTGAGATGACCGGCAGAGTAATCTCTTAAAACATCATCATCTGAAACATAAACCAGATTGCATCGCCATGCCACATCATCATCTGCCAATTCGATTCCCTGACTAGCCGCTTCGATCGGACCTCTGCCGGGGTAATTCAGTTCCGGCTGGAAACCGAGAACTGACATATTTGCCACGTCGGAACTGGTCGGCAATCCGAGGGGCAGGGTACGGAATGTGCCGCTGGCACCTCTGGCGGCGATGGAGTCCATTGCCGGGGTGTGAGCATATTCAAGCGGAGTCTTGCCGTTCAGTTCCGGCAACGGATCGTCTGCCATGCCATCAGGCAGAAAAATAATGGCTTTTCGAAAGTTTTTCATGGTTTCAGATATTCAATAATGTACTTATTTCTTCCGGAGTTTTTCCGGATATTCTCACAACTTTATCCCGGCTGCATTCCCCGCTTTTCAGTTCTACGGCAGCTTTGGGAATGCCGAATAGACCGGCGAGAAATTTGATCAGTGCGGCATTCGCTTTTCCATCGACCGGCGGTGCCTGCAAATCAATTTTTACAGCATCTGCAAATTTGCCGTTGACTGCACTGCGTTTTGCTCCGGGATGGATACGCAATTTGAGCAGAATATCTCCATTGCTTTCGACCCGGAGCATTTCACATTCAGGCATCGGCGTTTTCTCCGCATCCGGTATCATCTGCCGGAGAAGTTGCGGTGTCGGCATCTGATTCCGGAGCAATTACCATACCATCAATATTTTCGGCATTATCCGTTTCCGGAGTTGTTATGCCGAGAAGCTCATTGATTTCGGCGATGGAAAGGGTCTCTTTTTCCAACAGAGCCACCGCAATTTTTTCCAGTTGATCACGATGTTCGTTGAGACAGTTTCTGGCACTTTGAGCCGCTTCCTCAATCAAAGCTCTGACTTCGAGGTCGATTTCCCGCTCAGTTTCGTTGGAAATTCCATCCGGCGGCAGACCGTCGATACGCATATGCGGATGATTGGTGAAATCCCCCATTTTGATCGGGCCGAGTTTACTCATGCCGAATTGGCAGACCATTTTTCTGGCAATTTCCGTCAAATGCTGAATGTCAGCAGAAGCACCGGTAGTGATATCTCCGAAAATGATTTCTTCTGCGGCACGGCCGCCGAGCGACATTGCCATCATGGCTTTCAATTCCAATTTGCTTTTGGTATAAGTATCTTCTTTGGGCATCATAAAGGTCGCACCCAAAGCGGCTTGACCGCGGGGAATAATGGTAACTTTATGAACCGGAACACAATATTCATTGTGCAAAGCTACGAGCGTATGACCAGCTTCATGGTAAGCAGTGAGCTTTCTCTCCCGGTCATTGATACGGCGGCTGCGTCTTTCCGCACCGTAACTGACTTTATCTCTGGCGTCTTCCAATTCATTCTGAGAGATGACTTCTTTGTTTCTGCGGGCAGCAAGCAATGCTGCTTCATTGCACAAATTGGCAAGATCGGCACCGCTGAAACCGGGGGTGGTGCGGGCGATGACATCCAGATCAATGGAATCGGCAACTTTGATCTTTTTGACATGTACATCCAGAATTTGCCGTCTGCCGGCAATATCGGGCAGATCCATTACCACCTGACGGTCGAAACGACCGGGACGGAGCAACGCCGGATCAAGCACATCCGGACGGTTGGTCGCCGCCAGCACGATCACCCCGTTACGGCTTTCCAGACCATCCATTTCCACGAGCATCGCATTGAGGGTCTGCTCTCTTTCATCGTGACCGCCGCCCCATCCGGAAAAGCGGGAGCGACCTACAGCATCGATTTCGTCGATGAATATCAGGCAGGGGGTATTTTTACGAGCCTGTTCAAACATATCCCGCACCCGGCTGGCACCGACACCGACAAACATTTCCACAAAATCCGAACCGCTGATCGAGAAAAACGGCACACCGGCCTCACAGGCAACAGCTTTTGCCATAAGGGTTTTACCGGTACCGGGATTACCTACCAGCAGACATCCTTTGGGGATGCGGCCGCCGACCAGCTGGAAACGCAGCGGATCACGCAGGTATTCAACGATTTCAGAAATTTCCTCTTTGGCTTCATCTGCTCCGGCAATATCGTCAAAATGCACATTCAATTCATCCGGGGGAATCATCCGGGCTTTGCTTTTGCCAAAATCCATTGCTCCATGACCATTCATCCGCATCTGCCGCATGGAAATAAAATATATTACGGCAAGGATCAGCAGTACCGGCAATATGCTGGCGATGAAAAAGTTCCAGAATCCGGAATTATCACTTTCCACAGTGACTTTCGCTCCTGATTCCCGCAAGGATTTTTCCAGCTCATCGGAAAGAATTATGCGGGAAATGTAACGATTACCTTTTTCATCAGAGGTTTTTTCCTTTAATTTACCCTCTACATTGTAGATATTTTCGCCATCCGGGATCAGGGTGACACTTTCGATGGCTTTATCTTTAAGCCGCGATTCAAAAATGCTCTGATTGATGTCATGTTTTTTATCCGGACTGCATGACTTGAAAAACAGCATGCCGCCGAGAGCAAGCATGATCAATAACCAAACAAACCCCGCCTTTGAACGGCGGGGAGGTTGAGACTGTGAAAATTTACGGTTGTCCGGCATGCCGGATCTATTCTGATCGCTCATTGGTTCCTCTGAAGGTGCAGTTTTACCTGCTTACCGGGTAGTTGATTTGAAAACTTCATAAAGGGTCAGACAAACGAGTACCAGCACTGCAATTCCGCCGATAATAACGATCGCTTTCATTATCATATTCAGCTGGGCACTCTTTTTCTTTTCCAACATCATTCTTGCACTGAAATTGGCAAGAGTCTGGGTCGTTGCAGTATTGGTGGCAGTACTTCCCAGGTCAATGGTATGGGTGATGTGCTGATCTTCGGCTACTCCGGGGGCACCGTCAAAAAGCACTTCAACATGACCGAAAGAGATCAAATCGGAGTTTCTCAGAACTTTTTCGGTGATAGGCTCGTTATTGACTTTAGTTCCGTTGGTGGAACCGTTATCCCGAAGAATAAAACAAACCTGACCATCCTGCTCGGTGCGGATGATATCGGCATGATGACTGCTGACGCTGCCATCCGGCAGGGGGATATCGGCTGAATCTTTTCTGCCGATGCTCATCGTTTCCTGATCAATTTCAAAACTTTTGCCGCGCAGTTTTTCATAAAGAACAGTGAATTTCGGATTTTTTTCCATAATAAAAGCACACTTTCTTTCCCCTTGCGGAGATTTAAACACAAACAATATATTATTAGTAGGTCAATATAACACTTAAAATGCTTCTTTGCAATCAAATAATCATCAAAAAGTGCAGTTTTTTTCAAAATTTTTGTATTTTATGCAAATAACCGCCAATTATTTTGTCAGTGCAGTTGAAAAATCCATTTTATGGCATTACAGTAAAAAGATGAAAAAAAAGATTATTGATTACTGAAAAAGGGAATTTATTTGATGCCAGAAATTGACATCCAGCCATTTGTCGTTTCCAGTCCGGCAAAAACGGTTATCTGTATGAGCGGTACCGGCAGTAATGCAGAAAAATTGCTTGAAAAAGCAGCTGCAGGCAATTTGCCGTACCGCGTAGAGTGTCTTTTTACTGATGCTCCGGAAAGCAGCCGTGCCGGTGAGTTGGGGGAAAAATATAATATTCCGGTAGAAGCATTGGATATCCGCAAATTTTACCTTGATCATGGTGAAAGTGATATCCGGTTGAATTCTCCGGTACGCCGTCAGCTCCGTAATGAGTGGACAAATGAAGTGTGGAAAATACTTGAACCCTACAAGTGTGATTTTGCGATTTTTGCCGGATTTGTGCCATTGACTAATCTCCCGGAAAAATTGATGTGTCTGAATGTTCATCCCGGCGATCTTACTGTGGAAAAAGATGGGGTACGCGTCTATGCCGGATTGCATTGTGAACCGGTGGAAAGAGCGATCCTTGACGGTGTTCCGTTACGCAGCAGTGTGATATTGGTGCAGAGTTATTCCGGAAACGGGAAAAAAGAACTTGACGGCGGTCCGGTATTGGGCATATCTCCGGAAATTACGGTTGATTATGCCGGATATTCTCTGGAAAAATTGAGGGAGATCAAAGCCTCAAGAGAGAAAGCTCCATATAATGATGAATTGAGGAAAGTGGCTCTGGCAAATATTGAAAATCTCAAAGTTTCCGGCGACCACATCGTTCTGCCGCAGGTGGTGGAATATTTTGCTGCCGGATCATTCGGCAAAGACCGTGCCGGAAATTTGTACTTCAAAACTGCTGATGAAAAATGGCAAAGAGTTGAAACCGTCGAGTTTTCTGCAGAAAAAACACCGGTGATCCGTAAAAAAACAGAATTGAAAAAACGTTCTGAAAATAAAATGAAACGTTTTTTGAAATATCTGTATACTAAAATGATCCGGGAAAAAGGATCTCCGGATTACATCGCCGGAGGATGGGCGCTGGGGATGTTTGTAGGCTGTGTAATTCCGGTATTCTGCCAGTTGATCGTAGCAATACCGCTGTCATTTCTTTTCCGATGTTCAAAAATCGGTGCAGCACTGGGAACTTTTATCACCACTCCGCCAACGGCAGTATTTATCTATCCGGTTTTGATCTGGGTGGGGAATAAGGTTATCCGGGGAAATCTTTCGCCGGATTCTGCGGAAAAGCTTTTGAAAATTTTCAATGATCAGGCATTGAGTTTCGTACAGAAATGGGATGCATTTGCGGATCTCGGTGCGGCATTGGTCGCGGCATTTTTTGCCGGCGGCTTATTGTGGGCACTGATCATGACACCCCTTACATATTTCGGAGTTCGTTTCCTGGTTATCCGTTACCGTAAAATGCGGGAAAAACTTTTTGCCCGCCGTAAGCTTGCAGAGAAGTGATTTTTATGACTGAAAGAGAACTTTGCATCGGATTGAATATGATCTCCGGGGTGGGCTATGCCCGTTACCGGGCTCTTCTTGAGCAATTCGGTTCTCCGGAAAATATCCGCAAAGCGGAAAGAGGGGAATTGCTCCGGGTATCCGGAATAGGCAGAGTTCTTGCCGAGAGGATTATCGCTTTTGACTGGGATGCGGAATTATCAAGGGAAATGGCAGTCGCTGACAGAGGCGATGTGCGTATTGTAACGCTTGCGGATGAGGATTATCCGGCTGAACTGCATGACCTTTTTGATCCGCCGTTATGTTTATATATCAGGGGAAAACTGCCGGAAAATTTTGAAAGAAGTATTGCCATTGTCGGCAGCCGGAGAATTTCCCGTTATGGAAGAGATGCCGCTGAAATGTTTGCCAGGGAAGCTGTTGAGTGCGGTTTTACGGTTTATTCCGGTCTTGCCGCAGGAATAGATACTGTCGCCCACCGGACTGTTACTGAAAATAATGGCAGAACAATCGGCGTACTTGGAGCCGGATTGATGCATATGTATCCGCAGGAAAATATCGCTCTTGCCCGTGAAATTATCGCCAATGGCGGTGCCGTTATCAGTGAATTCCCGTTGAATTATCCGATCAGCCGCCACAATTTTCCCCGCCGCAACCGGATCGTGGCGGCGATGAGCCGGGCAACGCTGGTTGTTGAAGCCGGTCTGGAAAGCGGAGCGTTGATCACAGCTCATCAGGCGGCGGAATTGGGGCGGGATGTTTTTGCCGTACCCGGCAGATTGGATAATGCCCAGGCAAAAGGATGCCATCAGCTCATAAAAGAGGGAGCCGGTCTGGTGGAAAACTTTGATGATGTTCTGATCGCTCTGCATATAGGCGGCAGATCGCCGGAATTGGGCAGCGGTGTTTCCGGAGAAGTTCAGGCGGTGGAATTGCCGCCGGACTGTATGGAAATCTACCGGCAGCTTCAGCAGGGAGAAGCTGATTTGGAAACATTGCAGGAGCGTACCGGCAGGGAACCCGGTGAGCTGTTGGCAGTATTGATGAAACTTGAATTGAAAATGCTGGTCGAGCGGGATTCAGATCACTTTTACCGCCTTTGCGGGATGCCGAAAAAGAAGAAAAATTGAATGTTATTTTTTGTGTTTCCGGCAAAGTTCTTTTGCATGAGTAAGAGCCGATTCTCCACCGCCGAGCATCCGGGCAAGTTCCGGAGCCGGATCGCTCAATTCTTCTACTTTCGATATCGTCCTGCCATTGATATTTTCTTTGTGAACAAGAAAGTGGTGATCTCCTCTGGCTGCGACTTGTGCAAGGTGCGAAATGCAGAGGATCTGCCGTTTTTTACCGAGATTATGAAGTTCTTCAGCCACTTTGTTGGCAGTTTCCCCACCGATATTCATATCTATCTCATCGAAGATCACTGTCGGCACATCATCGGCATCTGCCAGCACGGTTTTCAATGCGAGCATGACCCGTGAAAGTTCTCCGCTGCTGGCAACTTTGCGGAGCGGACGGAGTTCTTCACCGGCATTGGCATTGAAAAGCAGTTCGATACGGTCTGAACCGTTTGCACCTGGGGGGATAGTTGAAAATTCGACATCAAAAGAGGCGTGTTCAAAGCCGATAGCGGCAAGTTTTTTTCTTGAAAGTTCAATGAATCCGGTTGCGGCATCTTTCCGTGCTGCAGAGAGTTTTGCTGCGGCATTTTCAAGTTCTTTGATCAGTTGTTTTTCTTCTTTGTTAAAAGATTCCCGCCGTTTTTTTGCATCCTGGTATTTCTGTAATTTTTCCGAAGCGGCATCCCGGGTGGCAAAGACCTGTTCCAGGGTCGGACCATAACGGCGTTTGAGAGTGTGCAATTCTCCCAACCTTGTTTCGACAGCTGCAAGTGATTCCGGATCGAGGTCGATCTTTTCGGTCAAAGCGGCAAGATTTGCGGATAATTCCGATACATTATTCTGCAAATCCGAGCAGATATTAAGAGCATCGGCAACCAGAGAAGCATCAATTTTTTCCAATCCGGTCAGATGGTGGTATACTGAACCAAGCTGATCGGCAATGCCGTCTTCATTTTCAGTGAGCATACCGGTCAGCATGGAAATCGTTTCCAAAACCTGTCTGGCGTTTGAACCGATACGCTGCTTTGCAGAAAGTTCCTCATCTTCACCGGGAACAGGATTTACGGAAGAAATTTCTTCGGTAATCAATGCACAACGGTCAGCTTCAGTTTCATCGGGTAAATTGCTTTCAAAATCGGCTTTTTCGGCATTGAGTTTCCGTAAGGCGGCAACGATTTCGCCGCATTTATTCCGTAATGAAGAAAGATCACCGAAATTATCCAGCAACTCCAGCTGGCGTGCCGGAATGGTCAGGGAAATTTGTTCGTTTGCTCCATGCAGATCGATCAATCTGCATCCCACACAGCTGAGCAGATGGGAAGATACTTGAATATCGTTGATGAAGTTTCTGGTACTGCTGGTGGAAACGACCCGCCGCAAAGTCAATACCGGCTCATCGGCAGAAAAGTTTATTCCGGCATCTTCGAGAAGAGCTGCTATTGCCGGTATGAGAGCAGGGGGAATGGAAAATTCCCCGCTGACCGTGTAACTTTTACATCCGGAACGAATCCCGTTACGCTCGACTCTGTTGCCCGTGAGCAGAGCGATGGAACTCATCAAAATTGATTTGCCGGCACCGGATTCCCCGGTGATCACTGTGAAGCCGGAGGAAAATTCTGCTTCGGCATTTTCGATAAGAGCAAAATCGTTTATTTTAAGGTAGTTCAGCATTTATTATTCTCCGGAGAATCGAGCAATTCATAGAGAAGGAAAAAAGCCGCAGCCGCAGCCCGTTCCCGGATCATCCGGCGGTTTCCATGTAAAAACAGTTCTTTTACAGCAGTCAAACCATTGACTGCCGCGGCGATGTAGACCAGACCGACCGGTTTTTCCGCAGTTCCGCCGCCCGGACCGGCGATTCCGGTAGTACTGATGGCACAATTGCATTTGAGAGCTTTGCATGTTCCCTGAACCATTGCTTCGGCACATTGGGAACTTACTGCTCCGTAATTATCGAGGATTTCTTCTGGAACACCGAGAATATCAGCTTTTGCACTGTTGGCATAAGATACGATTCCGCCTTTGAAAATATCGGAAGCTCCGGGAATGGATACAATGGTATCGGCACAAATACCCCCGGTACATGATTCCGCACAGCCGAAGGTGAAGTTTTTGTCCCGGAGTTTTTTCAAAAGGGCAGATGGCAGATCAAATTCACCGGGATTCAGGGCATTTTTGCCGAAAAATTCCTGTGCTTTTTTTACGGCACCGGTGATTAATTCCGGATCTTTGCTGCTCAAAAAAAGTTTGGTTCCTCCGGGAACAGCGGTATAAGCCAATTCAATATCCTGATCTTTGAAAAGATTTTCAGCATGTTTGGCAACGAATGATTCGCCGGTGGCACAGATAAGAAATCCGGTGGTGAAAAGCCGTTCACTCTGCTGTTTTTCCAACTCTTGAAGTACGCCGTTATTCAAAACCGTTTCAAACTCTCCCGGAGGCCCCGGCAGAAGGTAGATGTGACGCATCTTGCCACCGTAGAAGGTATCAAAAGCGATACCGGAAGCTGTTCCGGATGGATTATCAAAATAATGACCTCCTTCGGGAATCATGGCCTGTTTGTATTGGAATTTTGGGCAATGTCCGCTGTGCCGCAAAGCCCAGCGTTTTTCAACTTTTTCTTTCAACTCTGCTGCTTCGACCAGTTTCAAGCCGAAAAAAGTTGCTGTTGTCTCAAGGGTTATATCATCGGAGGTCGGTCCCAGACCGCCGGAAAGGATGATGGTATCAGCCTGCTGCAACGCACATCCCAGAGCAAAACAAAGTTCACTCTTGTGATCTCCAATGGTCAATTCCATGACCGGCGGCATGGCAAGAGCAGTTAGCTTTGCACCCAAAAGCTGCAAATTGGTATTGCAGCAGCCGCCTTTAAGCAGCTCGGTTCCGGTAGATATGACAGCGATCGGCATAAGAAACTCCATGTTTTTTTTTACTTTTATATAATATAGTGTACCGCCTTGTACCTTGCAACTGCCGAATGGAAAATTCCTCATGATTTTATATTCAGTTAAAGTGTATGGCATACATTGAAACTTTTTCCGGTGGATGCTATATTATTTTCGACATACAGGATAAAATGTTGTAAATTAATGAGGTAAAACTGTGAAACGTGTTCTTTCCATTCAGGATATTTCTTGCGTCGGTAAATGTTCTCTGACCGTGGCTCTGCCGATCATTTCAGCAGCCGGACTTGAAACGGCTATCCTGCCGACAGCGGTATTGTCGACCCATACTGCATTCAAAGGCTTCACCTTCCGGGATCTGACCGATGACATTCAGGCGATCACAGATCACTGGATTCAGGAAAAGATTGTTTTTGACGGAATTGCCACCGGCTATCTTGGATCATTCCGTCAGATCGAATTGGTGGAAAAGATTTTTGCTGACTTCAACCATGAGGGAATGCTCCGATTTGTTGATCCGGCGATGGGAGATAACGGTCAACTGTATGTCGGTTTTGATGAAGCGTTTGCCCGCAGAATGGGGGAACTGTGCGGCAAGGCGGATATTATTGTACCGAATCTGACCGAAGCAGCATTTATGCTCGGTGAAAAATATATGGAAAGCGGCTATACTGCCGATGATATCAAATCGCTGCTCAAACGTCTCTGTAAACTGGGTTGTCCGGTTGCGGCATTGACCGGAGTTTCTCTGGAAAATGGCAAATGCGGTGTGATGGCATACGACAGCCGTACTGACAATTATTGCGAATATTACAGTGAAAAGATTCCGGTATCGTTCCACGGTACGGGGGATGTATTTTCCAGTGCCTGCTTTGCAGCTTTGATGCACGGTCAAAGTCTGGATAAAGCATTGAGAACTGCGGTTGAATTCACCGTTGAATCGATTCGTCAGACGGTATCGTATGAAGGACACAACTGGTACGGTGTGGATTTTGAAAGTGCCACGCCGCTGCTTTTGAAACTTCTTGCCGAATGAGCGGCAGAAAGTTTATTCCAAATCGTTTTTGCGGTAGTTGATGGATTCAAAGAGATGCTCATCGCTGATCTGGCTTTTTCCGGCGAGGTCAGCTATGGTGCGGGCAACTTTCAGAATTCTGGTGTATGCTCTCGGACTGAGTTTGAAACGGGCGATGGCATCCTTGAGCAGTTTTTCTCCTGAAAGCGGCAGCGAACAGAACTCTTGCATGGTTTTGGGCGTAAGCTGACTGTTGCTGTAAAATCCGTAACGGGCGTAACGCTCTTCCTGAATTTTCCGGGCATTGCAGACTCTTTCTCTGATAACAGCACTTGATTCCCCATCCGGAGCTTTGAGTAATTCAGCTTCCGTAAGCTGTCTGACCGGAACCCGCAAATCAATACGGTCGAGCAAGGGACCGGAAAGTTTTTTCAGGTAACGCCGTTTTTCTTCGGCTTTACATTGACAACCAAGTTCAACTTCACCTCTGCCGCAGGGGCAGGGGTTCATTGCGGCACAAAGCATGAATCTGGCAGGGAAACGGCAGCTGCCGGAGGCACGGGAAACGGTTACGATACCATCTTCAAGCGGTTGCCGCAAAACTTCCAGCACATTGCGTTTGAATTCCGGAAGTTCATCGAGAAAAAGTACGCCGTTGTGAGCCATGCTGATCTCTCCGGGGCGGGGATCTCTGCCTCCGCCGATAAGTCCGGCATCAGAGATAGTGTGATGCGGTGAACGGAAAGGACGGGTATTCATCAATGGAGTATCCGATGAAAGCAGTCCCAGTACGCTGTAGATCCTGCTGGTTTCCAGCGTTTCTTCCATTGTCATCGGCGGCAGGATACCCGGCAGACGCATGGCGAGCATGGATTTTCCCGTTCCCGGGGGGCCGGTAAGCAGAGAATTGTGACTTCCTGCAGCGGCGATCTCCAAAGCTCTCCGGGCTGCAAGCTGCCCTTTGACTTCATCAAAGTCACAATTTCCAAATGGCGTATTCAAGTCATCAATGGCAGCTTTTACCGGAGTACCATGACCGCGGTTGACCAATTCCACAGCCTGAATGAGCGAAGTTACAGAAAATACCGGAATTCTGCCGTTGGCAGCGAGGGCGGCTTCTCTTGCATTAGCTTCCGGAACCAGCAGTGCGGAAACTTTTTTCTCTTCAGCAAGTTTTGCAGCTATGGGCAAAGCCCCTTTTACCGGACGTACTGAACCATCCAGACCGAGTTCACCCAATACGGCGATTCTGCCGAGTCTATCTGTATCCACACTGCCGGTTGCTCCCAGCAATCCGAGTGCGATGCCGAGGTCAAATGCCGCACCTTCTTTTCTCAAATCAGCCGGAGCAAGATTGACGACCGTAAAACCTTTTGGCGGAATGAAATTTGAACTGACAAAAGCTGAATATATCCGGTCACGGCTTTCTTTTACCGCTGTATCCGGCAATCCGACGATCGAAATGGAACTGTCTTTTACCGAGATGGAATTTATTCCGGTCAGATTAACTTCGATTTCTATGGGAAAGGCATCTACGCCGATAACCGTTGCTGAATAGAGTTTTGAAACCATACTGAATTATTTTCCTTGAGTGATAAATGGCAGAGCTGCTGCTTTTTCCAGAGTATGAAATTCCGGAAGCGGTGAAGAGCCTTTTTTCCAATCTTCTTTTTCGGAAGAAATACCGTAATATTTCAATCTTTTAATCATATCATCAACCGGTATTCCATCGGCAGAAATCATATTTGCCGGAGCGAGGGTAGTTGTTGATGAAGCCGGATCAAATGCCAATGCTTTGCGGTGGGGAATACAAATCAGGTCAAGGTAAAAATTGGCAAGAAAAATCTTTGCATCCGGATCGGAAACTTTTTCACCTTTTTCTAATTCTTCCTGACTGATTCCGGAGTTGAATATGATTCCATTGTCATCAATACGGGTAAATTTCCGGTAGCCGGTGAGAATCTGTTCTCTGCGTCGTTTCCAGTGATGCTGTATATACCGTGCATTACGGATAAACGTTTTTTGCAGAAAAGATTCCGGGTTGCGGATTCCCGCAGCTGTAAAGAGTTCCAGAAGTTGGGAATCATTGAGAACCGACCGGAATTCTGTGAGCAGATGAAAACGGATTTTTTGAGGAATCCACGGTACTGCAAAAGCCGGAATCCGGTATATTGAATCCACATCCACCAGCGAAAAAAGTTTTTTTTCCGGAGAGTAGAGTAAATTTCCCAAGTGAAAATCCCGGTGGATAAATCCGTTATGGAACATTTTATTGAGTAATTCGAGTAATTTCTCAAAAAAATCTTTATCCGGTACTGCGGATTTGATAAAATTTTCCAGAGTTATTCCTTCAAAAGCTTTTGTTGCCAGATAATTTCCGGAAGATTTGACAGTGAAAAAAAGTGGTTCTGTTACCGGAATTCCTGCATTTTTCAATTTTACTGCACAATTGAATTCTCTGGCAAAAGAGTGATTTTTGCGTTTGTCAAGTTTGATGAAAATATCTCCACTGCGGCGGACTTCCCGGATTTTTCCGCTTTTGATGATAGTTGCGGAATTAAAAAATTCTTCGATGGAATCCTGTATTTTCATCTGATTACTCCGGTAAGAAAAATCGTTCCTCCGAAGCGGCGGAACTGCATTTTATCCAAAAAATCTGCCGGTATGAAATTTCCCGCAGCACCGGGGGTATCAGGAATTTCCCAGATAAGCATTGCCCCCTGCATAGCGGCGGTAAATTCCCGGTCGGCGGCAAGTTTATGAAAAAATTCCGCTGATTTTGCATAAGGCGGATCGGCAAAAATCAGATCTGCTTTTCCGGGGATGTGATGGGAATAACGGCTGAAATTCAGAATATCAAATTCAGAAATGATCATTTTGCTCATAACTCCGGTGGCTGCGACCCGGCGGCAGTTTTCCCGGATGCACTCCAGATGCAGGGGATTGTTTTCCACCATAAAGACCCATTCCGCCCCCCGGCTGGCGGCTTCCAGAGCCAATGCTCCGGAACCGGCACACAGATCGACAACTCCCAAGCCCTCAAAACTGCCCAGACTGTCAAAAAGAGCCTTTCTTGCTCTTACGGCAGTCGGACGGACTTCTGAACCTGGCAGATCGGTCAGCTGCAGATTTCTGGCGGTTCCGGCAATGATATTCATACTCTAAATTCCTTTCACATGGTTAAAATAGCACTGAAAAGATGATATTTCAAAGAGCAGAGCTTTAAAAGAGAGCAAAATGGTGATATTTTATATCAAACTGTAAAAAAAAGGAGATTTTTTTATGTCTGAAGAAATACTTTACGCCATAGATTTGAATGATCCCAGCGGTGAATTTGAACCGGCATCGGAATTGCTTAATGCTTTGGAAGTTGAGTTCAGCAGTTTTTTTGACCGGGAAAATTATACGGTCAGACATACTGTTTACTCTTTGAGCGAGGATGAGGCAAAGGAGAATCAAGAACGTTTGACCGAAGCTCTTGCCCAGTGGAAAGAATTCGGTGTAAATCTGGAAATGGGGGAAATTTTCACCATTGCCAAATCCGAGTGGAGTGAGGCATGGAAAAAGTATTTTAAGCCGGTGGAAATTTCGGATAAACTCCTGATCCGTCCATCTTGGCTGGATGATGAGCCTAAACCGGGGCAGAAAGTATTGCAGATCAATCCGGGGATGAGTTTCGGAACCGGTCAGCATGCCACAACCAACTACTGCCTGAAGTGTATTGACCGCTTTGCGGAAAAAGGTAAAAGCCTGCTGGATGCCGGTTGCGGCTCCGGAATCCTTGCTATTGCCGGGGCATTGCTCGGCTACGGTAATATCGATGCATTTGACTTCGATCCGGAAGCGGTTGTTGTTGCTGCGGAAAATGCAGCTTTGAATCAGGTGGAAAATTTGATCAATCTGGAAGTCGGCAATGCTGCTGACTGGCAGGGCAGGGCGGAAAAGTATGATCTGGTCTGTGCCAACATCCTCGGACACTTGCTGATAGCTTTCCGTTTCAATATTGTCAGCTGGGTTGCTCCCGGCGGCTTGCTGGTGCTTTCCGGAATCCTTGACCGTGACTTTGATAAAGTGAGTGCCGCATTTGCTGAAGTCGGTATGGAAGAAGTAGAGCGTTTCAAAGATAAAGATTGGACAAGCGGAATTTTTCGTTTTGCATGAAAAAATTTCAGTTTAAGTGAACTGTATACTGAAAAAAAGTTGTAGTATTTATTTGAAAAAACAGACAAATACACTATATTATGATGTCAGTAAATGACAATTTTTTTCAGAAAGGCACTCCAGATGGATATGCAGAATGAACTTTCCCGCAGAGCTGTAAATCTTGAATACCGGGATATTCCCGGAAAAAATGTGACTGTTTCCGGTTCATTTTCTGATTGGCAGCCAAAGAGTATGCGTGATAAGAATGGCGATGGCGTTTACCGCTGCCGTCTGCTTCTTTATCCGGGGGAATACCAGTATAAATTTCAGGTAGATGGTGAATGGCGTTCTGATTCGCTTAATCCGGATTTTGTGCCTAATGAATATGGATCACTGAATAGTGTGTTGATCGTTGAAAAGAGTAAAAAATAACAGAGAGAAATAAGATAATGGAACTTCAGCTTTACAATGTTGCTCCCCGTATCCCTGCTGAATTGGAATTTCTGGAAAAACTTGCCGGAAATATCTGGTGGTGCTGGCATCATCCGGCGATCGAATTATTTATGCGTATTGATCCTAATTTATGGCGGGAAGTCGGCGGAAATGCAAAGATGTTTCTGCGTACAGTTTCCAGCAAACGGCTTGAAGAGTTGGCTCACGATGCTGCATTCCTGCGTAATTTGAAAGCTGTAAAGGGTGAATTTGAGCATCAGATGGAAAAAGTTTTCACACCTGCTGAACGTAATGTTGCTTATTTTTCTCTGGAATACGGTATCCATGAAAGTATTCCGATTTTTTCCGGAGGTCTCGGTGTTCTGGCTGGAGATCATCTGAAAGCTGCCAGTGATATGAATCTGCCGCTGGTGGCAGTCGGATTGCTTTACCGTCAGGGATATTTCCGTCAGGTGCTTGACCGTACCGGATTGCAGACGGAGCATTATCCGGTTTCCGAGATCCATGATCTGCCGCTGGAAAGAGGATGTTCTCCTGCCGGTGAACCGGTGACGATTTCCATGCGTCTGGGGGATAGGGAACTTTTTGCCGCAGTCTGGGTTCTGTGGGTTGGCAATGTTCCCTTGCTGCTGCTGGATACGGAATTGCCGCAGAATCCGCCAGATCTGCGGGAAGTGACATGGCGTCTTTACGGCGGTGATAAAAAAATGCGTCTGCATCAGGAACTGCTGCTGGGTATCGGTGGTGTGAAAGCACTTCTGGCAATGGGTTATGATCCGGAAGTGTGCCACATGAATGAGGGTCATGCCGGATTCCTTTCTCTTGCCCGTCTGGAGCATCTGGTTCAGGATCTGAACTATGATCCGAATGTAGCTCTTGAGGTGGTATGGCGTTCAAATATTTTCACCACCCATACTCCGGTTCCTGCGGGGAATGAGGTGTTTGATATAAATCTGGTACGTCCTTATCTGGCTCCTTTTGCAGCATCAGCGAAATTTGATCTTGAAAGGATCATCCGCTGGGGTATTCCCATCGGCGACCGCAGCCATGCTACAGAAATGTCAATGACCGTTTTCGGTTTGCGTATGGCAGCGAACTACAGTAACGGGGTGAGCCGCCTGCATGGTGAAGTTGCCCGTAATATGTGGAAACATTTGTGGCCGGAACGTTCCGATGCGGAAATTCCGATCGGTCATATTACCAACGGAGTACATATTTCTTCATGGATATCCGCCCGTCACAACCGGCTTTTTGAGCGTTATTTATCCTCAAAATTCATGAGTAATCCGGATATGGTTCAATTGGTTTCCGATCTGGATTCCATTCCTGATGATGAATTGTGGACTGTTCATGAGTTGTGCCGTCAGAATCTTGTACGTTATGCCCGCAGATTGGTTCAGCGTAACTTCCGTTACATGGTCGATGGTTCTATCGGTGTGGATAAGAAACGGCCGGTGCTTCAGCCTGATGTGCTGACCATCGGCTTTGCCCGCCGCTTTGCCACTTATAAGCGAGGAACACTTCTGCTCCGGGATCAGAACCGTCTTTTGGCACTGCTGAAAGACAAAAATCATCCGGTGCAGTTCATTTTTGCGGGTAAGGCACATCCGGCGGATAATGGCGGTAAACAGCTTATCCGTCAACTTATTGAATTTGCCCAGCGTGAAAATGTGCAGGATAAACTGCTCTTTCTGGAAAATTATGATATCGGCATGGCACGTCATCTGGTGCAGGGCGTGGATGTATGGCTCAATACTCCCCGCCGTCCGCAGGAAGCCAGCGGTACATCCGGCATGAAAGCTGCGATCAACGGTGTAATCAACTGCAGTATTCTCGATGGCTGGTGGGCAGAAGCATATGATGGTGAAAACGGCTGGGCGATCGAAGGTAATGATTATTATACTGCTGACGAAGACCGGGATAATTATGAAAGCCAGCAGCTTTTCAATCTGTTGGAAAATGAGATCATTCCCTGTTTTTATGAACGTCAGGGCGGCGATCTTCCCCGCCGCTGGATCGCCCGTATGAAGGCATCGATAGCCACCGGTCTGGGATTTTTCTCCAGTGCCAGAATGGTCGGTGATTACAACCGTAAATTTTACCAACCGGCCACAGAGGCATTCCGGAAGCTTACCGCTGACAATGCAGAAGAAGCGAAAAAGCTGGTCGAAGCAAAAAAACGTCTGGTGGAAAATTTTGACGGAAAAAAACTTTATATCGGCAATCCGGTGGTGCAGTGTCCATTGAATAATCTTCATATCGGCGATAAGATTCCGGTCACAGTTGAAGTTTATCTCGGCAATTTGCATCCGGACGAGGTTGAAGTGGATGCTTACAGCGGCAGTGTCAATGCTCACAATGAAATCGTAGACAGTTCATCGTCTGCATTGAAGCTTATCGAAGACCGCGGTAACGGTAATTATCTGTACGGTGGTGATGTGGAGTGCTGCATTGCCGGCCGTTTCGGACTTACCGCCCGGATAAAGGCTTCCGGAGATGCCTGGGATAACAGTGTGCCGGGTTTTATGTGCTGGCCGAAATAAGTTATTGCTTTAAAAGTGGATGTGAGGAGTCTTTGAAATGCGTAAAATAAAGAAATCCAATCCCCGGATTCTGATGGTTACCCCTGAGATAACCTCACTTCCTGCGGGAATGAGTGTGATGGGCAGCTATTTGCGGGCAAAGGCCGGCGGATTGGCTGATGTATCGGCGGCTCTGGTCGGTGAACTTTACCGGTTGGGTGCCGATGTGCATGTTGCTCTGCCTCATTACCGCAAAATGTTTCATATTGATGTCGGCAGATTGATCAATGATGAATTGCGTGTTTACATGAGCAATCTGCACAATAGCCGCATCCATCTGGCGGAAGACCGTATTTTCTACTACCGGGATTCAGTTTACAGCGGTTATGACAATGACACATTCATGCAGAGCCTTGCATTTCAAAGAGAGGTTATCAACAATATAATTCCGCTGGTAAAACCGGATTTGATCCATTGCAACGATTGGATGACCGGTTTGATCCCGGCGGCGGCAAGACGGATGGGGATTCCCTGTTTATTTACCGTGCATAATATCCATACTCAGAAAAGGACTCTGGCTCAGATCGAGGATCGCGGCATTGATGCGGCACCATTCTGGCAGAATCTTTATTATGACCGTCCGCCATTAAATTATGAAGAGAGCAGGGAGAATAATTGTGTCGATTTTCTGACCAGCGGTATTTTTGCAGCCCACTTCATCAATACGGTCAGTCCGACTTTTCTCAAAGAGATCGTGGAAGGTCAGCACAGTTTTGTGCCGGAAAATATCCGTCGTGAAATTTCCGGAAAATATTATGCCGGTTGTGCAACGGGGATTCTGAATTCCCCTGACGTGAGCAATAATCCCCGGAGCGATGAATTTCTGGAAATCAAGTACGACAGTACCAACTGTATGTCTGCCAAAAAGGTCAATAAGATTGCTTTCCAGTTGAAAACCGGTTTGAAGTGCGACCAGTCTGCACCGCTTTTATTCTGGCCTCACCGTCTTGATCCGGTGCAGAAAGGTTGTCAGCTTTTATCAGATCTGGTTTATGAAATAATCCACCGTTACTGGGATAGCGGATTGCAGATCGCCATTGTCGCCAATGGTTCTTATCAGCAGATATTCCGGGATATTGTCGCTCATCACAATTTCTATGAAAGGGTGATGGTGTGTGATTTTGAGGAATCGTTATCTCATCTGGGATTTGCCGCATCTGATTTTATGTTGATGCCCTCCCGGTTTGAACCGTGCGGATTGCCGCAGATGGCGTGCCAGTATTACGGATCATTACCGGTGGTGCATGACACAGGCGGTTTGCATGATACCGTCGAACATCTTTCTGAAGACGGTGAAAGCGGTAATGGGTTTGTTTTCCGTGATTATGATCATGGCGGTCTGCTGTGGGGCATCGACGAAGCAATGAAGTTCTATCGGCGGGATGAATCGTGGAAAGAGAAAGTCATTGCCCGGGTCATGGATGAATCTATTGAGCGTTTCAATCTCAGTGTGACAGCCGGAAAATATATCGATATTTACGAATCGATGCTTGCCCGTCCTCTGGTGCAGAATTGAGTTGTCAGATGAAATTTACCGGGCGTAGAAATCATCCGTTAAAATTGATGGATGATTTATATCTTCACCCTTTTGCAGAAAAACTTCAAAAGCGGAATTCATCAGCAGAAAAGGTTGCCCGCAAAATTCAGGGTAAAAAACGTTCTCTGGCTGATGCGGTAAATGATTATGAATATTTCGGACTGCACCGGCTGAAAAATATCTGGGTATTCCGGGAATATGCTCCGAATGCTGAAGAGATCATTCTTGTCGGGGACTTTTGCGGATGGCGGATCGAATCCGGATACCGTCTTGAATCTATCGGCAATGGTATCTGGGAAGGAAAGTTTCCTCCGGATTATTTTTCTCCCGGAATGCATTATAAAATGTTTATCCGTTATTCCGGCGGGGAGGGTCTGCGTATACCGGCGTATACCCGTTATGTTCTTCAGGACGAAAAAAGTAAAGAGTTCGCAGCTGTTGTCGAAGATGAAGGAAAATTCAAATTCAAACATCCGGTTCCGGCGGCAGCCGCACCGTTGATCTACGAATCCCATATCGGTATGGCACAGGAAGAGGGCAAAGTCGGATCATTTGCAGAATACCGGGAAAAAATCCTGCCTGAAATTGCGGCAAAAGGGTATAATACCGTACAGCTAATGGGGATAATGGAACATCCTTATTACGGCAGTTTCGGTTATCATGTGGCAAATTTTTATGCCGTATCCAGCCGTTTCGGTACTCCGGAAGAGTTTAAAGAACTGGTTGATGAGGCACACCGGCTCGGTTTGCGGGTGATCATTGATCTGGTTCATTCCCATTCGGTAAAAAATGTTGCTGAAGGTCTTGCAGAAATCGACGGTTCAAGAAAAACTTATTTCCATGAAGGAGAGCGTAGTGAACATGCGGCATGGGATTCACTTTGTTTCAACTATGCCGATGAACATGTTTTGCGTTTTCTTTTATCCAACTGCCGGTATTTTCTGGAAAAGTACAATATTGATGGTTTCCGCTTCGATGGCGTGACCAGTATGCTTTACAAACACCACGGCTTGAACCGGACTTTTTCCGGATATGAAGATTATTTCGGTGAAGATGTTGATTTTGATGCATTGATCTATCTTACTCTGGCAAACCGGGTCATCCATGAGGTATGTCCGGATGCGTTGACGATTGCCGAAGATGTCAGCGGTATGCCGGGGGTGGCTTCATGTGACGGTATCGGTTTTGATTACCGTCTGGCGATGGGGGTGACAGATTACTGGTTCAAACTGCTGGATATTCCGGATGAGAGTTGGAACATGTTTCAGCTTTACGGGGAATTGCTCAACCGTCGTCAGGATGAAAAAAGTATCAGTTATGTGGAATGCCACGATCAGGCGATCGTGGGTGGAAAAAGTGCCTTCTTCCGGATGGCCGGGGCGGAAATTTATTACGGCATGCACCGTGATTCCGGCAATATGGTGATTGACCGTGCCGTGGCTCTGCATAAATTGATGCGGTTGAGTACGGCGGCAACTGCCGGCAACGGTTATTTGAACTTCATGGGCAATGAATTCGGTCATCCTGAATGGATCGATCTTCCCCGGGAAGGGAACAACTGGAGTTTTGAGCATGCCCGAAGGCAGTGGAGTCTGGAAAAAGCTCCTGATTTGCGTTTTATGGATTTATCCGCCTTTGACCGGGAAATAACGAAACTTATCAGCGGCAATGGCTTTTATGATCGACCGGTACAGACGGTGAAAATTGATAATCAGGGAAAAGTGATTGCTTTTGAAAGAGCAGGTTTCTGGTTTTTCTTCAATTTTCATCCGGAAAATTCATATTGTGATTATGAGTTTGAAGTATTGCGGGGCAGTTACTCAACAGTGCTGGATAGTGATGCGGAAAAATTCGACGGCTTTGCCCGTCGGAGTGCCGGTCAGCGTTATTTTACGATGGAAAGATACGATGGTGAAGTTATCAGTCTTTATCTGCCGCCACGCACTGCTTTGGTTTTGAAAAGAGAGAATTGATGATGATGAAAAGTTTGAATATACGTTTACTGGAAAATCGTGAACAATCACTGATTCTGCCTTTACTGGGGGAATCATTTCCCGATTACTGGGAACAATTGGCTTTGAGCAGTGGAAAAATGCCCTATGAGGAAATATCTTTTGCGGCATTTGATAATGATAAAGTTATTGGTCATTGCGGAATAATTCCTTACCGGATCATGCATGATGGTGAAGTTTTTCCCATGGCGGGAGTCGCTTCAGTGGCAGTTGCACCGGAGTACCGCAGGCAAGGTATTGCCCGTGAACTCTGCATTTTTGCTGCACAATGGGCAAAGATGAAAAATTTTGTTTCAATGCCGCTTTATACCGCACATTGCCGGGTTTATGAAAGTGCCGGGTGGCAGATTTTGGATACTCCGCAGGCAAAGGAGATAGTTTCCGGTAAAAAAACTGCTGCACTCGGTTGGGAAAAAGGCAGTTCGCTCACCGGAAAAGAGAAAGCAAATATTATCCGGCTTTACAATGAGTCTCCGGCATTTGACGGAAAAATTCTACGTGATGGATCCGGTACTCTTCACTGCTGGGAAAGGATTTTTGCCGAACCGGATTTCCGGTTTGCCGTGGTGCCGAAAATGTACGCAGTAAAAAGCGGTGACACACTTATTGAGCTTGGTTTTGATAATGCTCAAACAACGCTTGCAGATAGAAAAAGACTTTTTTATCAGCTTGGTGTGCAGAAACTTTATCTGCCGGAAACAGAGCTTATTCAGGAACTTCTTGATGGAGTGGAAATGGAAAATATCTCATCGAAAGAGGTCATGCATGATGAAAAAGTGATGTTTTTTGACCTTGAAAATTCCGGATTTCATTCCGGAAAAGAGTTGTTTTTCCCGATAACAGATAAATTTTGAAACCATCTGTATCAATCAGTATAAGAAATTGATACAGGTTATTTTTTGAAAAAATCCGGAAAAAGGGTTGAATTATTTTTCGCCGGTGGTAAAGTAAATCAGAAACTTTTTTATTCAGGAAAGGCGATAAATCATGGCTGATATTTATACTGCGGCAAGTGTCGATTTTGATCAGGTAATTGGAAAACTCAAGCATAATCTTCATGGTTCAAACACCACTCCATCGATTTATCACCGGAGTTTGATCCGTTTTGATGATGAATTCAAAAAGATGAATTTTTGGGCATCAAGAACGCATGACTGGGCATTATGTGATCCCGGTCAGCGAATAGTGGATACTCATTTCGTTTTTCCTCTGGAACATCTTGATCCGAAAGATCCACGCAACTATTATTTCCGAGCCACCGATGAAGCCATCAGACTTGCCCATAATTGCGGGATGAAAGTTTTTTACCGGATGGGGACGAGTATAGAACACTCCAGCAAGGCGAAAAATCCGGATGAGCACTTCAATACCCTGGTACCGTCAGATTTTGCTCATTATGCGGAAATACTTGCCGGGATCGTCCGTCATTATACCCGGGGCTGGGCAGATGGTTTTGAATACAAAGATATGGAGTATTGGGAGATCTGGAACGAACCGGAACTTGGTCAGATGTGGGCGGGAACGGATGAAGAATTTGTGGAATTTTTTATCACTGTATTGAAACGCCTGAAAGATGAATTTCCAGAACTGAAATTCGGCGGTCCTGCATTTGCATGGTTTGATCCGGCTTTTCTGGCAAAAATTCTGGATCGCTGTGTCGAGGAGAAGATCGTTCCCGACTTTATCTCGTGGCATTATTACGGTTGTAATGTGCAGTCATTTGCCCAACAGCCCGGTGCAATGCGTAAACTTCTGGATGAAAAAGGTTTTACCGAAACAGAACTTTGTATTAATGAGTGGCACTATATTCTTTCCTGGGATGGTGCTCATGCCGGAGCAACCGGAGAGATCCGGAAAAGGGCGATATGCGGACCTTGCGGCATACATGGAATTGATTCCGGATGTTTCAATCTGGCGGCACTTGCTGCATTGCATGATACTCCGCTTGATTCAGCATTTTATTACGGTTCCGGATTGGATTGGACTTGGGGATTCCGTGATGAATACGGCAATGAAAGTAAAAACTCTTATTCAATGAAAATGATGGGGCGTCTGCTTTATGAAGCTGATGAAAGAGTAAAGACTGAAAATTACCAGCTTTCTCAAACCGTTTACATTCTTGCAGCAAAGGCGAAAGACGGCGATGGTGCCAGAATGATCGTCACTGACTATCGCGGCACATCTGAAACCGTCGAGATCGAAGTAAAAGGTTTGGAAAAGAATAAAGAAGTTTTTGCAACACTCATGGATAATGATTGTGATTCTGCACCGGCAAAAGTAGTGTGGGATGGCAAAAAACTGATACTTTTCAAAAACGGCAGCGGTTCAGCGGCGTTTTATGTGACGATCCGTTAATCTTTCGCTTTGATTTGCGGAATGCTCATGTCGATTTTTCTGCCGCCGAATTTTGCTGTGCGGAAAGTGAGCAGATCAATGACTGCCGCCGGACGAGCGAGGGATTCCCGGAAATGATTTTTTAACTTCCACTTCCACGCATTCAGATCTTGTGCGGCAAATCCGCAAACATCCAAGTCTTTGGCTCCGGCAAGGAAAATCGCTCTTTCGCAGTGAAAAGGTTGGGAAACGATAATAAACTTTTCCTGTCCGAATACTGTCTTCGCCCGGATTATGGAATCCAGTGTGCTGAATCCGGCATAATCACAGTAAATATCGTCATCCGGAACTCCATAAGCGATCAATGCCTGCCGCATTGCTTCGGGTTCATTATAACCTTTTCTGCCGTTGTCGCCTGAAAGCAGAAGTTTTTTGATTTTACCGCTTTTGTAAAGTTTTGCGGCAGCTTCGATCCGCATCAGAAAATAGAAATTATTCCGGTTATTACGCAGGGTAGGGGCACACCCCAGTACGAGAGCCGCATAAGTTTCCGGTACATTATCGGTTGAAAAATATACTTTTTCTCCCTGTGCCGCAATTACCAAATTGGAAATGACAAAAAACATCAATCCGGAAAAAACGATAATTCCGGCAGAGAGCATGAATTTCTTTTTCAAGTTCCATTTTGTTTTGGATTTCAAATTACGGAAAAAAGAGAAGACCGTTTTCATTTTATCAACTGATTTATTCATATATCTTTTTGTTTAATATAATATAAAGACAAAAAAAATCCACCGGATTTTTTGATCCGGCGGATTTTTTCAGAATTTTTTCAGCAATGGAAATATTTTTCCACCAGTTCAAGGATCTTTGCCTGATCGTTGCCGATATCCTGACGCAGAGTGCGGTCATTGAATTTACGCAGAGTTGCGATAAGACCATCGATCATTGCCGGAGCGAAAATGCCGTCTTTTTCATAATAAGCTCTCTGGGCTTCAAGACAATCGGCAGAAGCTGCACAGCTGTCGGGAAGTATGTTGAGCGAATCGAGGATGGCTTTATTTTCGTCTTTGTGGATATTCACATTCACGTAGGTTTTTGCTGCGACATCCAGAGCATCGGGATTTTCAAAACCGCTGCGGCAGGCAACTGCCAGACCGGCGAGCAGCAGGAAAATATCTGCTGAACCGTCAGGAGAACGCATTTCGACGGTCTGTTTCTGGGTGGTATCATAAGAGGATGATTTTTCACCCGGATTGGCCTGGATACAGAGGTCTTTTTTGCTGGTCCAGCCGAGCGGGACCCGCACCAGCACGGAACGGTTGCGGTCGCCCCAGCAGATATTGGTCGGAGCTTCCTGATGCGGAACGAGCCGGAAATAACTGGTCGGGTTGGTGTTACCGAAAGCGGTGATGCTGGGAGCCAGAGTCATAAGACCGGCGATGGCACGTTTGGCATCGTCAGACAATTCACCATCTTTGAGCATCTGATTGAGACCGTCTTTGACTACACGGAAGTGGATATGCATACCGGAACCGGCTTTGCCGACGGTGATTTTCGGAGCGAAAGTCACATCCAGACCTTCCTGATAGGCGAGGTTGCGGATGATCCATTTGGCGATGAGGAGCTGTTCGGCAGCTTCTTCGGCGGCAACGGGCAGAAATTCGATCTCATTCTGTTCGTAGATTTTGCCGTCGAGGGTGAAGTTACCGACTTCGGAGTGACCGTATTTGATCTGTCCGCCGGTACGGGCGATGTAGTTCATGCAAAGCTGACGGAACTCGCCGAATTTTGCATAGGGTGCAGATTCGTGATAACCTTTCTGGTCAACCGCCGGATAGCACTCATCATCCGGAGCGATGACGTAGTATTCCAGTTCACCCATTGCCTGGAATTCCATGCCGGTTGATTTGCGGAATGCTTCACAGGCTTTGTGCAGCGTATATTCCGGAGAACTGGCAAGCGGTTCACCGTCTTTGTTGAAAAATGAGCAGAGGAAGTTGACCGTAGGCAGCTCACAGAAGGGGTCGATGTAAGCGGTACGGAACCGGGGTACGACGTAAAGGTCGCTGTTATTGGCTTCGATGAAGGGGAAAAGACTGGAACCGTCAACACGTTCACCACAGGAAAGGATCTCTTCCAGATAAGCGGCATCGTTGATAACGAAGTTGAGAGTCTTGATTCTGCCGTCACCGGCGGGATACTGGAAATTGATATGACGGATCTCTTCGGAAATGATGAAATCCATGATATCTTTTTTGGTGAAGTCTTTCGGCAGTTTGCCGATACGGTTTGCCAGTTCATGACTGGTATAGTTGAGTTTATCCATGATAATCCTTTCAATAAATATTTTTGGATGGAACTTTACAAATTATTTGACACCGATCCATGCCGCCAGATCATTTTCAACCATGCGGCGGGGAACATCTTCAAATTCAACTTTGATGACCGTTGCCAACGGATCGGGGGCGAGGGCGGGCAATCCGGTGATCATCAGCTTACCATTTTCAGCATCCCATGAGAAGGGGAGTTCTTCACCGGAAACGAGCATACTGACCCGTTTGACCGGGGTGGCGATACGGACTGCGGTAGCGACATTGCCGGGCCAGCGGAAAATGCACCAGTAACCGGTATTGCCTTTCCGGGTCCACGGGCCCTGAAGATTGAGATCGACTACACCCGGCTGGGTGGAACCGATCAATTCACAGCTCTGGGAACTGCGGATAGCTTCATCGTTGCGGCTGAGCCAATTGCCGACAGCCTGCAGACGCTCAAGTTCCTCATTGCGGATATGTCCCTGAGGATCGGGACCGATATTAAGCAGATAGTTTCCGCCGAGCTGTGCTGCCTGCACCAGATGCTGGAGCAGCTGTTCAGCACTTTTCCAGTTGGGATTGAAGCGGGTATATCCCCATGCACAGGAATCTCCGATACACATGCAGCTTTCGGTCATACGCTGTTTTCCGGCACGGACGACCTGTTCCGGAGTTTCAATATCCTCATCTTTTCCGGAACGGTCATTGATGATGATCTGCGGCTGAAGTTCACGAACCATGGCGTTGAGTTCTTCTGCTTTCCAGAATTTTGCCCATCCGTCACGTTTGAGCTGCAATTTTGCATCCCATCCGCCATCGTATTCCAGAATATCGATCTGACCGTAGTTGGTCATCAATTCACGCACCTGGGTAAATACCTGGGCGATAAGGGCATCTTTGGATTCCGGATATTTTTCCGGTTCAAAATAACCGGGGAAACGCCAGTCGAGCAGAGAGTAATACAAACCGACTTTAAGACCGGCTTCTCTGGCGGCATCGACATATTCTCTTACAATATCCCGTTTGCAGCCGTGTTTGACACTGGTGTAATCAGAACATTTGCTGTCGAAAAGGCAGAATCCTTCGTGGTGTCTGGTTGTCAAAACCACATATTTTGCACCTGCAGCTTTTGCAGTTTCCACCCATTCTTTGGCACATCCGGGGGCGGGGTTGAATTGATCCGCAAGTTTTGCGTATTCAGCCGCGGGGATACGCTCGGAATACATTGTCCACTCGCCTCTGCCGAGCAAAGAGTACAAACCGAAGTGGATGTAAATACCGAACCTTGCTTCATTGAACCATTTCATTTTTTCTTCGTAAGTCATTTTTTCCTTCCTTTCATATTTCAGGTCAGTTGATTAAGTTTTTTCCAATTGGTAAAGATTTGTCAAGTGCTGCACGCAATGGCGGCACGGTAATCCCGGAAACTGTTTTCAATCCGAAGCCGCGGGGATTTTCCGCCCATGCATACCATACAGCAAAAGGTTCATCAACAGTATCAGAGGTCAGCTTTATCGTATCCGGAGCGGTAAATTCTGCTTTTGCTCTACCGGCAACCAGATCTTTTTCGGAGATCACAAAAGCATCTGTCGGGGAATTTTGATCAAGTTCCTGATCAAATTTGAGTAAAAGAGCATTATCCTGACGTGATAGTGAGTTCAGTTCGGGAATTTTTACTGTTTTACCGCAAAGACGGCTGTACTCATAATCTGCGATCATTTCAGCAGTAGCTTTTTTGTTCCGGGGGTGAATATCATTCACATCACCGGTTCCAATTGTGTTGATCAGAGTGCTGCCGGTAGTTTTTGCTGCAAGCATCTGTGCTTCCCGGAGCAGTGGCCAGGTGCCGAATGGAGCGAAAAGATGAGCCGGCTGGAAATCCGGAAGCTGGATAATGTAAAAGTGAAGTTTACTATCCAGAAAATTTCTCCTCCAATCAGCAATAAGCAGTTCCAGAAGTTCCTGATATATATTTGCCGAACAGATGGCATTAGCTTCTCCCTGATACCACAACGCTCCGGCGAGGGCAGTTCCTTCGATCGGGCGGAGCATGCTGTCAAAGAATCCGTGCAGACTGTTGCATCCTCCCTGACCGAAATTGTGCATGCAGGTCATGCCTTTTGTACCGGCATCAAAGTTTTCTTTGAATTTCCAGTTTCCTGTCAGATTTATCCGGATTGAACCGTCTTCCGACTCCAGATACATTTCTTCTGCCGGACCGGTCAGACCGCCATCGGCACAAATGGAGTAAAGGGAAACAACTTTTACGGCGATGGTATTTTTACCATCCCGGATGATCCCTTGCGGAACATCATAGACCCGTGGTGTATTCCAGAAATCCATGGTATAGGCATCCCCTGTCGAACCGACTTTTATGCCGTTGATAAAGGTTCGGTCAAATTTGTCAACAGCTCCGAGGTGGAGTGTGAATTTTTGGGGTGCGCTGCCATCCGGCAGAGTGATATTTTTGCGGAAATAGAAAATTCCTGCGTGGTTGTGTCCGGCTTGAGTCCAGCTGTCGGGCAGCAGCATTGAATCCCAATCTGAATCATCGAAATCATCAGAACAGAATCCTGCTTCAATACCTCCATCAGCTGGTTCTTCCGGAAAAAGTTCTCTGATTGCCCGTTCAAGTTTTCCGGATGGCGGAAATGTCTCACAATCCAGATCCAGTTTTGCCACCATCGCTTCGTAATTTTCTGTCTCTTTTGCGTAACTTGAGCTGCTGAGCAGAGAATATTCGCTGATAAATGACTCAATGTTGACTCCTCCGTATGAGGCTCTGATGATACCGACGGGGATGCCGGTCTTTTTTGCCAGAGCTGCAGCAAAAAAGCCGCCGATGGCAGAAAATTTACTGAGAGTTTCTTTTGAGGCGGTTTCCCAGCTCCCTTCCGGTGTAGAAGCATGCCCGTAATATGTGTGGACCGGGATTGCAAAGATCCTGACCAACGGCAAAACTGATTCATCCAGAGCTGAGGCATCCGGAATGGCATGTTCCATTGTCAATTCCATATTGGATTGACCTCCTGCGATATAGACATTGCCGAAAGCAATATCATTAAAAACGAGTTTTTCTTCACCGCAGGAAATTGTTATCTGCAAACCGGAAGCCGGTTCCATCGGCGGGATTTTGAATGTGAATTCACCAAAGAGATTGGAAAAAATTGCGAGTCGGCAATTTCCGACAGACAGTTCCACTTTTTTTTCAGGCAGAGTCCGCCCCCGCAGTACAGTGGTTTTTCCATGTTGGAAAACTGCGTGATCTCCATAAAAACCGGCTATTTCAAGCCGGGATGTTTTGCCGGAAAATTCTTCCGGACTGCTTTTATCTGTATCTCTTAATGTCAGCATGACTTAATATAACTCCAAAGTTGTTTTCATACAAATCGTTTTTTGCATTCAATCCCTGAAAATATGAAGAAAAATCATGTATTGTTGATCAGTTGGGTTTTTAAACGTAATTGAAACTGTCTGCGGTCGCCGGAAGCAACTTTGCGGATAAATTCCTCCACCCCGGCACGGAATGCTTCCATAGGCTGATGAAACATATACAATCCCGGTGCTGGCGGCATGGAGCTGCCCTGACTGAAAACCAATACTTCGTAATCTCTGCCCAAAGTTAAATTGTATTTGGAAGCAAAAAGGATGACTCCGGTGAGCAATCTTTCCTGAGGAAGAAATATCTTTTTCGGAAAACCGGAATTCCGGTAAAGTTTTTCCAGTTGTGCATTTAAATCATTTATATCGGTTTCGTCATGTTTGATGATCCATCCCGGGGGGATGGTGATTTGAAGATTGGAACATTCCTCGTAAAATGCCATCAATCTTTCAGTCAGATACGGTGCGTTTTCATTGGGAACAGGTGTGATAACAGCTGCTTTTTTTTCACCATCCCGCGTGAGAGTCTGCAATCCTTCAGCAATACTTGCCCAGTAGTCGGTACTGATACTGTTGAATTCCCCGTAATTACGGTTGATCAGAAGCTGTGGAATGCCGCGTTGACGCAGCTGATGCATCAGCATAATCTGAGATTCAGCCGGAAGCACCCAGATCACTACCTGACCGGGGGTAAAAAAACGTTCTGAATTGCGGGAAAGAAACTGCTGATTGATCCACCTGACCGGAATATCGGGGATATTGAGGTTGAAGAGCATCCCGGAGAAGGGATAATGGTTTGATGAACCGGTATATTCGCTTATGATCACGATTTCCCTGAGTGTATCGCCGTACGGACCGGGGCGGACAAATGTGCCGCTGCCGCGGGTGGATTGCAGGAATCCGGCATCAATGAGATTTTTCAATGCCCGCTGGATGATTATCCGGGAGCATTTGAATTGCTGCATCAGTTTGAATTGAGAAGGTATTTTGAAATCGGGCGGGAATTCACCGGAATTTATCTTGCTGAGCAGATATTGTTCAACACTGGCGGTTTTGGTTTTCACTTGTTATTCTCCAACTATTCCGCAATTCATGCGGTGGTACAATATAGATCAATAATTCAACTATGTCAAGTCGTTTTCTTATAAATGCGGAGGAATAATGTTTTTTATAAGTCATTAAATCAAGTTTTTTTAAGGATATTCATATTGCGGTATTGACAAAATGGCAAAGTTTTGGTATAATTAGAAACGGTACAGAATTATTGTATCTTATTAAAAATATTAAAAAATTATCAAAAGTGCTATAAAGAAGGAAATTATATTATGGCAGAGAGAGTAAAATTTGGCATTATCGGCATCGGCAATATGGGAACAGCCCATGCAGAGATGATGGAAAATATAAAAAATGTGGAACTGGTCGCCGTTTGTGATATCAAAGAAGCTGCATTTGACCATCTTCCGGAAAATATCCGTAAAAAAGTCACCTGTTACACTGAAGTTGAAAAATTTTTCAAACATGATGGTCTGGAAGCTGTGCTGATCGCAGTGCCCCATTACTTCCATGTGGATCTGGCGATCGCAGCCATGAAAAACGGCAAACATTTTATCGTTGAAAAACCCATATCGGTTCACAAAGCAGAAGCACAGCGTCTGATCGATGAAGCGGCAAAATATCCGGAATTGGTCCGCAGTGCCATGTTCAATCAGCGTACACTGCCGGCTCACCGCAAACTCAAAGCGATGATCGACAATGGTGAACTGGGCAAAATCAACCGGGTCAACTGGATCATTACCGATTGGTTCCGTACCCAGCGTTACTATGATTCCGGAGACTGGCGTGCCACCTGGGCTGGTGAGGGCGGTGGTGTACTGCTCAATCAGTGTCCGCACCAGTTGGATCTGATGCAGTGGCTTTTCGGTATGCCGGTAATGGTCAGTGCGCAGGCGAAGATCGGTAAATATCACGATATTGAAGTGGAAGATGAGGTCAATGCATATCTTGAGTATGCCGATGGTTGTGTCGGCAACTTCATCACCAGTACCGGTGAAGCTCCGGGAACGAACCGTCTGGAAATCACCGCTGAGTGCGGCAGAGTCATTCTGGAAAATGGAGAAATCAATTTCCGGCGTAATGAGATCGAAACCAGTGTGCAGATCAAAGAAGCTACTGTCGGATTCAAAAAGCCCGATACATGGGATTGCAAAGTTTCCATCCCACATGAGAGTCGTCCGCAGCATGCCGTGATCGTGGAAAACGTTGCCAATGCCATTTTGAAAGGTGAAAAATTGATTGCTCCGGTCGAAGAAGGTATCCGGGGATTGGAATTGGGCAATGCTATGTTGATGAGCGGTTTGACCAAAGCTCCGGTCAATTTGCCGCTTGATGCAGCAAAATATGCGGAAATGCTCGCCGGTTTGGCAGCGAATTCCCGTTTCGGGAAAAAAGAGGTCAAATCTATCGTCAAAAACGATATGAGTTCAACTTACTGATAAATGGAATTTATAAAATAAAGAGGAATGAAAAATGTTTCTTACCGGATTTGCAGATGAAGCAGGAATTGATTTCGCCACACAGATCAGAGCGACCAAAGAACTTGGCTGGAAATTTATTGAAGCCCGCCGGATCAATGGGAAAAACCTTGCTACATTGACCGATGAAGAATTTGATAAAGTCTGTGAACAGCTTGATGAAGCGGGAGTTTCCATCAATTGTTTCGGCAGTGGTGTCGCCAACTGGGCAAGAGATGCCCGCAGCGAGGAAGATTTTCAGGCTTCTCTGGATGAGCTCAACGCGGCTATTCCCCGTATGCACAAACTGGGGATCAAACTCATCCGCGGTATGAGTTTTGTTGCTCCTCCGAAAGATGGGACTTGCCCGGATTCACCGGAAATGGAAGCACATATCTTTAAAAAAGTTCGTCATCTGGTGGAAATCTGTGCCGATAACGGGATCGTGTACGGTCATGAAAACTGTATGAATTACGGTGGATTGTCACACAAACATACCTTGCGTCTGTTGGAAAAAGTCAACCATGACAATCTGAAACTGATCTATGATACCGGTAATCCCTGTTTTAATTACCGCTGGATCGGTGAGCCGCCCTATGCGTTGCAGAGTTCTTGGGAATTTTACAGCAATGTCAAAGAACATATCGTTTATGTTCACATCAAAGACGGCAATGCCATTCCCGGAGATGATTGCATGGTTCGTCCGCCGTGCAAATTTACCTATGCCGGTTTCGGCAATGGTGATGTGCGGGCGATCGTCAGCGATCTTCTGGCTTCCGGATACGATGGCGGATTTTCCATGGAACCGCATCTGGCAGTGGTTTTCCACGATGAAAACGGTGGCATGAGTGAAGCCGATGTGATGTATCGCAACTATGTTACTTACGGTCAGAAATTTGAGGAATTGCTCCGTGATTGCGGGTGGAAATTCTGAAAAGGGAAGCAATATTTATGAAACTTTTTTTTAGTTTTCTGCTGCTCGGAGCATTTTTCCCGTTGTTTGCCGATGTAATGTTGGCACCCGGTGCGGATATGACCGACGGGGTGATGACCTTCCGGAATGATGAGAGTTTTGCTCAGAAACGCAACAGCAATAAATTCAGTGTGGAAAAAGGTCTTACGATAAGTGCCGCTGTCCGCTTGAATAAGCGTCCTCCGATCACTGGCAGCGGCTTTGATGAAAACAAAAAAATTGTTTTTCAACATGATTTTATTGCCGGCAAAGGTAATACATTCGTATTCGGCAGACGCAGTGATTCGTGGGTCGACCAGATGTATATCAACTTTTTCGACGGAAACAAGTGGTGTGTACCGCTTACCAAAGCGGCAACCACCCCCCCTTATAATCAGTGGGCGGTCTGGGCGGTTACGCTTGAGCCGCAATTCCGTAGGGAAGAGGGGCGTAAATTTACCACCATTACATTATTTATCAATGGCGAAGCTCAGCACCGGATTGAAGTTGATGGGCATCCCGCTGCTTGTGATGATCCGGTTCGTTTTGCCCAGGGAGTTGGTATTGACGGTAAAAAATGGGGCTTGAAAGGCCGTCTGGCTGAGGTTCAGATTTTTGACCGTGTGCTTTCTGATGATGAAATATTGGTTCTTGCCCAGAAGTCAAAGTTTGTAAAAATCGATGCTCAGGGTTTTACCCCAATTTCTCCGGAGTTGGAAAAAGTTCTTTCCGGTTACTCAAAAAAAGGTGGAGCCGGTACGTTATGGTTCTGCGACAGATTGAAAAAGGCGGCAAGAAATGGTTTTGACCAGAAAGCTCTTATCAATGCGGTCGAAAAACTTGATGCCGCACTGAAAAGTGAAAAAACAGAAGATTTTATCCGCCGTTTCAATCAGGCGGGAACTTTTATGAAACTGGTGGAAACAGAAGAACTTCTTGCTCTTGTGGCTACCGGAAAGGGTGCCGGGGCTTTCCCAGTGCTGGGAGTTTTGGAAAAGAAATTTTCACGGAAGCTTCCGGGAATGGAATTCCGGGAAGTTTTTGGTAAACAGAGTATCGCATGGTCAATTTCCGGAACCAAGAATAAGGAAAAGGTGCGGATAAATTCTTTTGCTCCGTGGATTTGCCGTGAAAATGGCAAAAACTCGTTTGAAGTTGTCTGGCAGATCGGAAAATTGAAAGTTACATCCAATTTTATGGTGAAAGGCAGTCGTATCGTTTTTGATATCGCTGCGGATAATAAAGACAATACTCTGCGTTTGGAGAATCTGAATTTTCCGGTCGTCCGGTTCCGTGAAAAGATTGAAGGCGGTTCCGGAAAAATGGTTTATCCCTGTCAATCAGGTGTTATTTATGATGACCCGGTACGCAGTACATTGCCGTCGGCATGCTGGTATCCCAGCGGCAGATTGAATATGCAGTTCGGTGCGTATTACGATTCATTGAGTGGTGTCTATCTTTCACCGGAAGATCCTGAAAGCCGGATCAAAGAATATACCATCCGTAGCCGCGGCGGTGATCTGGAAATGACCTGGAGCAATCCGGTGGCATTTGCCAGAGATAAATCCGGCGGCAACTCCATTGCCCGTATGCCGTATGCTGCTGTGGAAGTTTTCAATGGCAACTGGTTCGATGCAGCGATGGTTTACAAAAAATTTGCGGGAACTTCCGCCCGTTGGAACCGTCCCCGTTTCCGCCCGACACCGAAGTGGTTTGAAGAAAACCTGCTCTGGTTCTGCCATTGGACCTTCAATGAAGAAGATTTGAAGGCATTGCCGGTCATCATGCAGAAAATACGTGATTACTTTGAAGTTCCCTTTGGAATCCACTGGTACCGCTGGTATGATCCGTCTAAAGCTGCGACATTCCCTCATGCCTATGCAAAAGATGGAGTTGACAAAGCCAATGAAAAATTGGCAAAAATCGGTGTTTTTACCAAAGCGTATATCGACAACCGTCTTTGGGCTGAATTGGATGGGCCTTTCAGAAAGAGCGACTTCGAATTTCAGAAGTACGGAAAAAAATACGCAGTACTCAATGCTGATAAGACAATGAATTATGAGCGTTACAGCAAGGCATGTCGTGACGTGGTGATGTGTCCTGCCGTTCCTGCGTGGCAGGATAAAATGACTTCAGTCACAAGCCGTGTCGCCGGTTATGGATTTGCTGCAGTTTATCACGACCAGACCAGTGCATCACGTCCGTTTACATGTTTTAATCCGGATCATGGTCATAACTTGAATGATCCGGCGGCATGGGGTGACGGTTACTGGAAAATGTTTGAAAAGATTGCTGAATTGCAGAAAAAATATCCGGAATTGGCCCATGATACCGAGGATGCTTCCGAAGCCCATCTGCCATTTTTTGATGGATTTCTCACCTGGCGTTGGACTGACAAAAATCAGGTTCCGCTTTTTGCCGCAGTTTATGCGGGCAAGACCCAGTTCACAGGCAGACATTTTGAAAATACCAGCGTCGGTGATGAAAAAAGTTTCATGGTCAAAACCGCTTTGCAGCTTGTGCAGGGCGAACAGATCGGCTGGTTTACTTATGGAATGATGATGAAATCATCCCGCCGCATCGTATTTGCCAAGCAGATGGTACATTTGCGTAAACTGCTTTTGAATTATTTCAATGGCGGCACGATGCTCAAACCCTTTGATTTTGATCCGGCTCCGGCAATGCAGACGACCAGTTGGGGTATTGCTGCTCCCAAACCGCATCCGGTGACATTGCCGGAAATCGTTCACAGCCGTTTCAAAAGAGCCTCTGACGGAGCGGAAATGGCGGTATTCATCAATACTGCCGATCATCCGTCAAAAGCCGGAGTTATCACGGAAAGCAGCTGGAAATCCTGCCGGATGGATGGAACGGTTTCGGTAAAAAGCCGGAATAACAGCGAAATCAAACTTGCTCCTTATGAAATCGAGGTCTGGACAACTGCTTCTGATGTTGAAGCTCGTGAATTGGCAAAAGGATTGCAGAAGATTTCCGGATTCAAGGCGGGGAATCTGCTTTCCAAATTCGGAACTCTTTCCGCTCACACCGGGGAAAGTGCCGGTTTGAATTTTGATGATGTCGCTAAAAAAAACATCAAAGGCGATAAAGAGATGCTGACCATCACCGGAAACGGCAAAAGCACTTTGCAGTATAAGGTGAAAATGTCGCTGAAAAAAGGCAAAAGTTACATGCTTAAAGCTCAAATCCGTAAAGATCAGGGAACAAAAGGCTATATGGCTGTTGCCAATTATTCTGACAAAAGGAATTTGAAATTTTACGGTAGTGCCGGAGCATCTGTTGCCGATGATGGCAAATGGCATGAGGTGATGATTAAATTTACTACAGATGATGAGTTGTTCAGTTGCGGACTTTTTATCTATAACCAGAAGTCAACAGGCAATATTTACGTGAATAAAATTTCTTTTAAAGAGCTTTTATAACCCCTAACAAAAAGGAAAAGGAAAATGAAATTTTTCACCACACTGGCAGCTTTATTTGGCTGTGTACTGATGCTCTGCGGGGCACCGAAACTGATGACACTGGAGTCGGGAAAATACAAAGTGATTTTCCGCGATATGCCTCATCGCTGGAGTATTATCCAGATTTTCTGCGATGGCGTGGAACTGGGTACTCCGACCGGTTATTACAGCAACGTCATGTCACCTTACAGTGGTAAGTATATCGGTGCCGGTCATACCGAAGGCGGTCTGGAAGAGTTCCTTGAAGGTTCTGTATCCGTTAATGACGGCGAAGCAGTTCCGGTAAAAGACGGTGTTTTCAAAGGAGATAAGGTCGTTTTCAAAAAGACCTCCATGCTGGCAAATGTCAAACTTTCCTGCACCTATACATTGACTCCGGAAGGTTTGCGTGCCGACAAACAATTTACGGTTTTGAAAGATCAGCCGATGCATCAATTCTACATGTGGCAATTCTGCTGGAATAAAAAAACTACCGATTATCTCTTTATCCGTAAAGGCGGCAGCGTTGTAAAAGGCAAATTTATCAACGACAACAAAATGCGTGTTTACGGCGAACCTGAAGCTTATTTTTTCAGCCAGTATCTGCCCGAAGGAAAATATGCTACCGTGAACTTTTTCCCTGATTTCGGTAAATTTACCGGCAAAAACTTGCTCTGGGATGTCGGCAAAGCTTATCATAAATATTATTTCTGGGTCGATTTGCCCAAAGTTGTCAAAGCTGGTTATACCTCACCGGTATACAGCATGATTGCAAAAGCGTTTCCCGCAGAAAATCTTGCTGAATGGGAAAGCAAAGCCAAAGCAGAAGCTGCCGCGTTGTTGAAAAAGTATCCTTTTGCTCCGACCAAAGTTGAAACTGCCGAAGGATTGACGCTTGAACCCTCTGATAAATTTCAGGTCGTAAAATCCGCTTTGCCGGTGGAAATGAAAAGTTCTTACAATGTGACCTTTGAGATTTGCAAAACTGCCGGGATCAGTGCGAAACCCACTGAAAGTTATGTGCTGGTCGGTTACTATGACAAAGCTAAAAAGTTTTATATTCTTGCCCAGATGGCAGCAAATATCAAAGGTGATGGCGAATTTCACACCGTGAAAGCCGCATTCAAAACCCCGGTTGAGAAAAACAATATTTATCTTTATATCTACAACAGCCGTTCCAAAGGAAGTGTCACCGTCCGTAATTTGAAATTGGAAAAACTTTGATAATAATTAAGGAGATGTGAGAATGAAAAGTACCCGGTATACCGGGGTAAAACTCAGGAGTTTTACCCTTATTGAGCTTCTCGTTGTGATTGCCATCATCGCTATCCTTGCCGCGATTCTGCTTCCGGCTCTCAACAGTGCCCGGGAAAGAGGAAGAGCTGCTTCTTGTGTCAATAACCTGAAACAGATCGGCAATGCTTCTGTCGCTTATTCCGGCGATAATGAAGATTTTATTGTTGGTCATTATCCCAGTAGCGGAGAAACCAGTTCCCAGGCAAGACGCGGAGCCGGACGTTTGTATACTTATACTGGGAATAATCCGTTTGTATGGATTTGTCCTTCTTCGCCTCAGATTGCCAGTCACCGGGCAGGTTATCTTAAAGCCGGTACAGAATGGGCTGATATAGATGATTATATGTGGAGTGTAATGGGATATGGGCTGAATGTATACAGTCACACTTCCGTTTCAAGTTCCGGAGGTTATGATGACGCAGAGGTTTTGCAAAGCAGCAAGGCATTTTTTTGGAGTAATCAAAAAACAGGAAAGATGAAAAATCCCAGTTCATTACTTTACTATGGAGATGTTGTGCCTTATACTGTTTCCGGAGAAACTAATTTTGCTCCCTCTGCGACAGGTACAGCTCAGATGACTCCTCCTGTATTCTCTATTTACATCTATTCATATCAAACCAACTGTCAGGCATTGCGTCCGGTTCACAGTGGAGAAAATACGATAAACCTGCTGATGGTTGACGGGCATGTGGAAAATATGCACAAAGAAATTGTTAAAACATGGCTTTCCGGTACATTGCTCAATAAGCATTTCACTGCTCAATAAATGCAAATATATCCCGTTAAATTCTGCCGCTTCCGTTCCGGGGGCGGTTTTTTTATTGGTAAAATCCGGTTTTTGTGCTATATTTATTCGTCAACATAAAAACAGACAGGAAAAGTAAGCGTATGATAAAAAAATTGTGGGGATCGGTGGCGATGATCATTGCCACGATTCTGTGGGGAGTTGCTTTTTCCGCCCAGAGCCGGGGCATGGATTATCTTGATCCGATGGTTTTTACTGCGTTGCGGTCGGTCGTTGGAGTGGCTGCTTTGATCGTGGTAATAATGATTCTGGATCTTTTCCGGGAAAAACGTCTGAGTGTTTGGGGCAGAGCAAAAGAAGCGGCAGATAAAAAAGAGCTGCTGATTGGCGGCTGGTGGTGCGGTGTGGTGCTTGCTTTTGCCAGTGTCATGCAGCAGTACGGGGTGAAGTATACCAGTGCCGGAAAGACCGGATTCCTTACTGCACTTTACATAGTTATCGTACCGGTGTTGGGGATTTTTCTCAAGAAGAAAACTTCATGGCTGTTGTGGATAGCAGTTGCACTGGCAATGTTTGGAGCATATCTGCTTTGCGGCGGGATCAATTCGATCAATAAGGGTGAATGGTTCGTTATCGGTTGTGCTTTTATATATTCTCTGCATATACTGGTTATTGACCGTTATGCAGCGAAGTGTGATTGTGTGAGATTATCCTGCATCCAGTTTATTACAGCAGCGGTATTGACTGCTGCCGGAGCATTGATTTTCAGAGAACCGTGGAGTTGTGACGCAGTTGTGTTATCATTGCCATTCTGGGTGTTTTGCGGAGTAGGTTCCAGCGCGGTTGCTTTTACACTGCAAATGGTGGCACAGAAATATCTGCATCCGGTAACGGCGACACTTTTGATGAGTCTGGAATCGGTTTTTGCGGTTCTGGGCGGCTGGATTTTCCTTTCTGAAGTTTTATCTCCGATGGAATTGACCGGTTGCGGCGTGATTTTTATTGCAGTTATCATATCTCAGATACCGTTGCCGGAAAAGGGATTGAAAGAGTCGTGAAAATAGTATATATTGCCGGATAGAGAGGAGAAAACCGGATGCCGGAAGTACAGACATTGACCAGAACAGGAATCACCGGGGAAATCAAACGTATCCGTTTTGAAAATCCGGATACCGGTTTTGCGGTTTTTAACGTTCTTTGCGGTGACAAAAATGAATTTACCTGTAAAGGTGAAGTGCCGGGGATCAAGGTCGGTTTGAGTATCGAATGCGAGGGGTATTTTGAAAACCATCCGGAATTCGGCAGACAATTCAAAATAGATTCTTTCCGTATAGTTCCCCCATCAACGACCGATGGCATTGCCCGTTTTCTGCGGCACACCATTCCCGGAATCGGACCGAAAACGGCAGCGGCGATCGTCAAAAAATTCGGTGCGGAAACAGTCAAAGTGCTGGATCTTTACCCGAAACGGATCATGGAAGTTGAAAATATCGGCAGGAATAAAGCGAAAAAGATAATTGAGGCGTGGAAAAGTTCCAGAAGCCGCCGTGAAGATTTGATCTATTTGCAGGGGCTTGGCGTGACTCCGGCATATTGTGCAAGACTTTTTAAACAGTACGGCGATGAAGCCGTGGCAAGAGTGAGAAGCAATCCCTATCAACTGGCACAGGATGTTGATGGGATCGGTTTTCTCAAAGCCGATGCCATTGCCCGCCAGATCGGTTTTGCCGCAGATTCACCTTTGCGGATGCTGGCGGCGGCGGTATATTCACTCAATGAATTGATCGGTGACGGTCACGTTTGTTATCCGGTTGGTGAATTGGCAAAAATTTCCGCAAAATTGACTTCGCAAAGCGAAGATTGTGCCAATAAAGGTATCGAAGAAGCATTGAATAAACGATTGCTTTTCAAGCTGGATGATTGTATTTATACTCCGTTTACCGCCAGAGCTGAATTGCAGCTGCCGAAAATGGTGTTTGCTCTGTCGAAAGCGGAAAAATTCCCCGGGGAAAAATTAAAAAAAGTTTCTCCCCGTACCGATTTTGAATTGGATGACTTGCAGAAAAAGGCGGTGGAATCGCTATATGAACGACCATTGAATATCATCACCGGCGGTCCCGGTGTGGGTAAAACGACGGTGGTCGGTGAGATCGTCCGGCGGGCAAAAGCAGCTAAATTGAAAATATTGCTGGCAGCACCGACGGGCAGGGCGGCAAAAAGGTTGAGTGAGAGTTGTTCGATAACGGCGAAAACCATCCACCGGATGTTGATGTTCGATCCGGCAACGATGAAATTCGGATATAACCGTGACCGTCAGCTCGAGGTCGATCTGTTGATCGTGGATGAGGTATCTATGCTGGATATAATTTTGGCATCGGCACTTTTTGCGGCGATCCCGGAAAATTGTTCTGTGGTGCTGGTGGGGGATTCTGATCAGCTGCCCTCTGTCGGTCCGGGAAATGTGCTGGCGGACTTCATGAATAGCGGATTATTCGGAGTGACGGAATTGACACGGATTTTCCGTCAGAGCGAGGGCAGCAGGATCATAACCAATGCCCACCGGGTCAATCGCGGTTATCTGCCGCAGAATCCGGTGTTGAAAAAAGATGAACTTGCCGATTTCTACTGGATCGATCAGGATGATCCGGAAAAGGTTGCCGATATGATCGAATTGCTGGTCAAAGAGAGGATCCCTGCCAGATTCAATTTTGATCCGATGAATGATATTCAAATCCTTTCCCCCATGAACCGGGGTGAATGCGGCACTGTGGCATTGAATGAAAGATTGTCAAAACTTTTAAGGGGTGAAGAGGTTTCTTCGTTCCAATTCGGCAGCAATGTATTCAAACTGGGCGACCGGGTGATGCAGACGGCGAATAATTACGACAAAAATGTTTTCAATGGTGATATGGGGCGGATCGTGAAACTGGAGGAACATTCCAAAAAATTTCATGTCTGTTTTGATGAAGATCACTTTGTTGAATATAACTTTGATGAGGCAAACCAACTGAATCTTGCTTATGCCGTGACGATACATAAATCACAGGGCAGTGAGTTTCCGGTGGTGATTATGCCGGTACTTACCCAGCATTTTGTGATGCTGCAGAGGAACTTGATCTATACCGGTATGACCCGTGCCAAAAAACTGCTGATCCTGATAGGATCGGAAAAAGCTGTGGATATAGCTGTCCGCAACACCCGTAAAAGACCCCGTTTTTCCAATCTTCTGCACCGGATAAAAGAGATCATGCAGAAAAAAGAGCTTTTCTGAAAGATTGAAATACTGTCACCGCAAAAATTCAGAAAAGGATCAGCCGGGTAAATAATATATAGAGTACGCATGCCGCAAGTACTGCAAATGTTGCCCACCAGCGTTTGAAGGTGAAAAATTTTACCGGCTTGACTCCGGCACGGTCGATACAGGAAATAAAGTCATCAAATCTATCTTTGAAAAGAATTTTTTCAAAAGCACTGGAAAAAAGCTGATTGCCCATGAGCAGAAAAAGAGAATTTCTGAACCGGAAATATCCGGTAAAAGCATTGTAAGGTATGGTAGTTTCGTTTTCACCGCAGCGGTTGAGAAATTTGCCTTCAAAGAAATGAAAATATGTTTCATTCTCAAATACTCCGGTCGGCTTGATTATATTCAGTACCCGTTTGACAAAAAGCGGGAATTCAAACAGAGCGAAAAAGAGTATTATCCCGGAAAATCCCAGATAGATGAAGTCTATACCCTCTGTTTGAGTCAGCCCCAGAACAAGGGTGAATAAAGCAAATATCAGTTGAAAGATGATCCGTGGAGCATGGATATACCAATAGTAATCCCGCAACCCCCGGATCACTCCCTTTTTTGAGCATTGAATGGAAAAACTGAAATCAAAATCTTTCATAAATCTTTTCTCTATCAATGACCGGAATCAAAGTTTGAACGGTTTTCAGCAGAAATGATACCTCTTTCAAGATAAGAATCAAGACACGCTGTCATCGAAAGCATGCCCTCTTTTGATGAGCTTTCAATTACCGACATCAACTGGTGAGTTTTGTTGTCACGGATCAACGCTCTAACTGCCATTGAACCGGTCATGATCTCATACGCACCGATACGTTTTCCCGGAATATCCGCCCGCGGAATGAGCCGCTGTGAAACGATGGCAAGCATACTTCCGGCAAACTGCTGGCGGATCTGGTTCTGTTGGGCGGCAGGGAAAACGTCGATGATACGTTCCACGGTCTGGCAGGCATTATTGGCGTGCAGAGTTCCCAAAACGAGGTGTCCGGTTTCCGCAGCTGAAAGTGCCGCCTGGATCGTTTCCATATCCCGCAGCTCACCGACCAGAATAATATCCGGAGCCTGACGCATCGCACTTCTCAACCCATCGGAAAAACTCAAGGCATCCATGCCGATTTCCCGCTGTTCGATCACGCAGCGGTCATGCTCATAGGTATACTCGATTGGGTCTTCGATGGTGATGATATGGCGGGAATCACGGTGGTTAACTTCATCGAGCAAACTGGCAAGAGTGGTTGATTTACCGCTGCCGGTAGGACCGGTGACCAGAATCAATCCCTGTTTTTTCTGCATCAGAGCAGAAAGTACCGGCGGCAAGCCGATCACTTGAGGTTGGGGGATGGAATCTGAAATCAAACGGCCCGCCAGAGCGACATTTCCACGCTGGAAAAAGACATTCAGACGGAAACGGCGTACTTCGTTATCAGATAAATTGACCGAGATAGCCAGGTCGATATTCCGTTTTTCTTCCAGAAGTATCCGCTGGCGGCGGTTGAGCAGACTGTAGATCAACCTCTGCACATCAGCACCATTCAACGGCGGCAGATCCAGTGCCGCCATGCCGCCTGAAATTTTTAATTGCGGCGGTACGCCTACGGTGATGAGCAAATCGCTTGCTCCTGCTTTCACCGCAGCTTTGAAAAGATCCCGCATATCGATTTTTCCGGCAACCAGAGGATTATCTGAAAATCCCGGCTGGGAAGAGGTTCCGGTTTTCATTCCCCGGAGCATCAAACGCAATTCATCCGGAGAATCAGTTGCTTTATAGGCTGCTTCGATGGAGATTTTTCCGCTTTGCACGAGGTCGATGAGAGAATTGTTGAATGTAGTCATTCCCAAGTGGGAACTCATCTGCATATCAATATCCAATTCATCGAAATGCTGTTCGGCAATATGCTTTTTGACGGTTCCGGAACCCAGCAGGATATCCAGGGCAGGGATCATTCCGGAACCGTCGGCAAGTGGAACCAGCCGCTGGGCGATGACAGCTTCCAGTGCCACTGATAAACTTCCGGCAACGGTTTCCCGGTTCTGTTCCGGAAAAAGTTCCATCATTCTTTCCACTGCTCCTGAAGCATTGCCGGTATGCATGGTACTGATAACGAGGTGTCCGGTCAACGCGGCGGATAATGCGGCATTCAGTGTTTCCGGATCACGGATCTCCCCGACCATGATCACATCCGGATTTTCACGCATTGCATTACGCAAAGCTTCATGAAAACCGCCTTTGAAGTTACTTATTTCCCGCTGCGAAACAATGGAAAGATTATCATGGTGAGTGTACTCGATAGGATCTTCCAGAGTCAGGATATGTTTGCACATAGTGGAGTTGATATGGTTGATCATTGCTCCCATGGTGGTTGATTTACCACTTCCGGTGGTACCGGTAATGATGATCAATCCCCGTGGCACAGAGGCGATTTTTTCCATTATATCCTGCGGCAGATTCAATTTTTCAAAACTGCAGTTCGATCCGTCACTTATCGGTCTGGCAACAAAACACGGACCGGTGATGGCATCGAAAAAGTTGATACGGAACCGTCTGCCATTCAACGAATAAGATGAATCTGCACCGCCGGTTTCAGAGTAAGCAGCTTCTGCACTTTCTCCGATGCATTCCCGGCGGAAAGTATCGATGGTATCTTTTTCAAACGGCGGAATATTTTCTGCAAAAGAAATTTCTCCTCTGACACGGAATGCCGGTGATTTACCGCAACTGATGAACATATCAGAAGCATTGAATTTCAATGCCGCCGCAAACAACTTATTGATATCCATGATAAACTTCCTTATTGTATTAAACTCTGTTCAGATGTAAATTAGCATAATTGATACTTTTTTTCAATAGTGATATCCGATGAATTTGTAAAAAATATCAAATCCGGTTCTTGAAAAATTCTGCCGATGCCGTATAATTCATATTTCAGAGGGTTTCCGGATAAAAAGAGGAGTTTCCGGAAATGAAAAATTTTTCAAAAACAAAGAGGAGTAAAAAATGCGTGGTTTTTTAGAGGAACTCAAGGAGTTGGTTATCCGGAGCAATCTGCCTGGAATTATCGGTGCGGCAGTGGTACTTCTGATTGGTTGGCTTATCGCATTATGGGTATCTGAATTGGCGGCAAAAGCGGCGGTCAGCTGCAGTAAATTGCGTAAACATCTTCCGGGTGGAGATGAGGAAAATGATTTGGATAGTGCCGGTAAAATGGCGGGCAGAATAAGTTACTGGATAGTGATGATCCTGGTGCTGCTCGGCTGTATGTCTCTGCTGCATCTGGAATATGCGGCTATCCCGTTGAGAGAATTTCTGATAATCGTGGCAAAATATCTGCCGAATATTGCCGGGGCATTGCTTCTTGTCGTGATCGCAAGAATAACCGCCGGAATCGTCAGAGCCGGAGTTAGAAAGATCATGCTGCATACGCTTTCCGGAAAAGTTGATGAGAAAAAATGGGGCATTGAATACAGTAAAAGCAGTGAAATAAGTGTGCAGGCAGCAGGTTTTATCGTTTATCTTTTCTTTCTGCCGGCGATACTCAATGCTTTGCAGATTTATGGGATAACAGCACCTTTGCAGGCAATGTTTGCCGTTGTATTGATCTATCTGCCGCGTGTGATCGCCGCTCTGGCGATTTTGCTGATCGGTCTGTGGGCGGCAAAGATTATCCGTCGCGGGGTAAGTGCCGCTTTGAATGCGATGAAACTTGATGAGGCCGGTGAACTTTTCGGATTCAAAAAGTTTTCAGGCGAAAGATTTTCCAAATTGTGTGGTTATACAGTCTGGGTACTGGTGGCAATTCCGGTGGTTATTGCCGCTCTGACCGCTCTGAATATTGCTGCATTGACCCAAAGTATTTCCGGATTTCTGAATATTCTGCTTGCCGGAGCCGGTAATATCATCGGTGCAATTCTGATTCTTTTCGGCACATATCTGATCGGAAAAGTTGCAGAACAGGCAGTAAGCCGTTTGAGTTCCAGTGCCGGATTGGATAACTTCTGGAAAAAACTTGGTATTGCCAATGAACGTTTTCCGGAATTCACCCTTTCAGCTGCCGCAGGCAAAATCGCGGTGATAACTGTCTGGATCCTCGGCAGCGTGGCGGCATGTGAAATACTGCATTTTACTCAGTTATCCGGAATTATCCGTAAATTTGCTTATTTCGGCGGCAATTTGATTCTCAGTGTGATAGTGCTTCTTATCGGTATATCTCTGGCACGTTTCACCGGGCGTCTTATCGGGGAAAAGATCGGTAAAACGATGAATTATGCAATTCAGGCTGCTGTTATAATTTTCACTCTTGCTCTGGCTTTGAGCAATTTGAAAATCGGTCAGGCGGTAGTGGAGATCACATTTGCGATGGTTCTCGGAGCTTTGTGCCTTGCCGGTGGTCTTGCATTCGGTCTCGGCGGCAGGGAATTTGCTGCCGGAGTTCTTGAAAAATGGCATCGAAAAAAGTAAAAAAGTTAAAATAATTTTTATCAGACTCTGTATCGTTTTTTTGCGGTACAGAGTTTTTTTATTGCAATATTTTGTTGTGTGCAAAAATGTGATTCCTGTGAAAAAACAAGGCGGGAATAGTGACGTTTTTCCATCGTTGTTTTCACAGATGATGAAATCATTTATTTTTCATACTGCCATTGGGGCGCTTTTCAGCTTGAAATAACCGAGAAACAGGAAAAATAATTTCCGGATGATTATTTTTGTGCTTGCAATGAATTTTTTTTGGGGTTATATTATATATTCAAGTGGTTTTTGTGTGAAAGACCGAAGTGTAAATTTCAAGGTGTGGATGGATAAGAAAGGACAAGTTCCATCCGGAAAAGTCAGAAAGGTTTGTTAATCATGAAAAAGGCAGCTGTGGCCGATGCGACATTGCGGTTGTTTGACAACACCGTTTGTTCGCTGGGGTTCAAGGAGAAAATCGAGATCGTCAAGCAGCTCGACCGATTGTGTGTCGATGTGATTGAGACCGCTCCGCTGCTTAATGGTAAATCAGATGTGCTTTTTCTGCATACAATAGCCCCACTTACTAAAAAATGTACCATCAGCTGTGCGGTGCCGCTGGATGATGAGTTGGTTGCTTTGAGCTGTAAAGCGATCGCTAAAGCAGCTAAACCGAGGATAAATATCATTGCTCCGGTTTCTGCGGTGCAGATGGAATATCACTGTCATAAAAAACCGGATGCAGTTCTGGAAAAAATCCGCACAGTCACGGAAAAGGTTCGTTCAGAAGGGATTGAAACTGAAGTTTCTTTTGCCGATGCGACCCGTGCCGAGCGTGACTTCCTGATTTCTGCGGTGAAAACTGCGATTTCAGCCGGAGTGCAGATCATTACGATTTGTGACTCTGCCGGACTTATGCTGCCGGAAGAGTTGTTTGAATTTATTTCCGGTCTCAAAAAGGATGTGCCGGAATTGGATGATTTGGTTTTGTCGGTTGAGTGTGCAGATGAATTGCATATGGCTCCAGCATGTGCGATAGCTTGTATCCGTGCCGGAGTCCGGCAGATCAAAACAGCTATCGGAGTTTCCGGACGCCTCGGATTGCAGGCGTTTGCGGACATTTTGCAGGCAAAAGGTGATGCGTTGGAAATATCCGCTTCTTTAAACCGTACTGCTTGCAGTTCGATCATTTCTGCGGTTGAAAAGATCGTCGGCGGTCAGAATGCTCCGGCTGTACCGGAACGTTCCGGGGTTGCTTCCACCGGTGATGATTGGAAATTGACAATTACCGATGACATGGCAGCTATCGGTGAAGCGGTCAAAAAACTCGGTTATGAACTTTCTGCGGAAGATTTGGGAAATGTATTCAATGAGTTCCAGCGTATCGCCCAGAAAAAAGATCTTGGTGCCAAAGATCTGGATGCGATCGTTGCAACAGTTGCCATGCAGGTTCCTCCGACTTATACATTGAAAAGTTTTGTGATCAACAGCGGCAATATCATTACCTCAATGGCACATGTGGTGTTGTTGAAAAATGATGAAGAGGTGCAGGGATTCAGTATGGGTGATGGTCCTATTGATGCGGCATTTCTTTCCATTGAAAATATTGTCGGCCGTCATTTTGAGCTGGATGATTTTCAGATAACGGCAGTTACAGAGGGAAGGGAAGCTGTCGGATCCGGTATTGTACGGCTTCGTTCCAATGGCAAACTTTATTCCGGCAAGGGTATTTCCACCGACGTTATCGGTGCCGGTATCCGGGCTTATGTGGATGCTCTCAATAAAATCTGTTATGAGGAGAATAATTGAAAATGAAACTCTCCTTTTCAACCAACCGGTGGAATGATTACACCTTTGATCAGTTCATTGATATAGCGGACGAGTACCGTTTTCAGGGTATTGAAATACATGATGTGAATGCGGTTTTTGATGTCACTGAACCGGGCAAGATAACTGTGCTTTACCGCCGTCTGATGGAAAAACGTCTGACGGTATCCTGCATTGATCTGGTCTCCGATGTGGTTACAGCCAGAGATGCGGCATTGGATGAACTTGTGTTAGTTCTGGATGCGGCAAAACGTCTTCACTCTCCCTGCATACGCGTAAAAACAGCTGTTTGCGGGGAAGACGCGGTCAGCGGTATGAATGAATTTCTCAAATCCGCATTGCCGCTTGCAGAGAAATCCCGTACTACACTTCTGGTGGAAACTGTCGGCGTTTTTGCCGATACAGCAAAACTCCGGGGACTTTTTGAATCGTTTGTCAGTGATAATCTTGCTGCTTTGTGGGATTTGCATTATCCCTTCCGGATCCGGGGTGAGGCTCCGGAAGATACCATCCGCAATCTTGGAGCGTATGTGCGTCATGTGCATATGAAAGACTCTGAAAGTGCTGATAAGCATACTCTTGTCGGAGAAGGTTCATTGCCGATCAACTCGATTATGAATGCTTTGAAATCAGTCAATTATGACGGATTTATTTCTATCGAGTGGGATCCTGAATGGGATGAAGTGAGCGATATTGATATAATTTTCCCTCACTTTATCAGTTATATGAGCCGTTATGAATTGGCACGTTCCAGAACGCCGTTATACGATAATAACGCCCGTACCGGTAAATATGTGTGGAAAAAGGAAACTCTGATCGAAAAGACCTTTTCGCAGGTGCTTGATACCATGGTGAAGGAGTTTCCGGATCATCTTGCATTCAAATATACTACACTGGATTATACCAGAACTTATTCCGAGTTCCGTGATGATGTCGATCAGTTTGCCCGCAGTCTGATCGCACTTGGCGTGAAACCCGGCAGCCATGTGGCAGTATGGATGACCAATTTGCCCCAATGGTATATCGCATTCTGGGCGACGACCAAAATCGGTGCAGTGCTGGTCACTGTTAATACAGCTTATAAAATTGCTGAAGCGGAATACTTGCTCAAGCAATCGGATACGCATACGCTTATTCTGGAAAAATCATGGCGTGATTCTGACTATTCTGGGATCATCGCCCAGCTTTGTCCGGAATTGGAAACAACCGTTCCCGGTTCCCAGCTCCACGCCAAACGTCTGCCGTTTTTGCGTAATGTGATCACAGTCGGTTACCGGCAGAAAGGTGCAATCACCTGGGAAGATGCACTTTCGCGTGCAAAGAGTGTGCCGGTTGAAGAACTTCACCGTCGAGCTGATGCCGTTGATATCCACGATGTGTGCAATATGCAGTATATTTCCGGTACGACCGGATTTCCCAAAGGGGTGATGCTCACCCACTTCGGCGTGGTCAATAACGGTAAATGTATCGGTGACCGTATGGATCTTTCCACGGCAGACCGGATGATGATCGAAGTACCGATGTTCCACTGTTTCGGCATGGTGCTGGCGATGACTGCCAGTATGACTCACGGAGCTACACTGCTGCCGCTGCCTTATTTTTCCGCGAAACCGGCACTTGCCTGTATAAATCAGGAAAAGATAACCTGTTTCCACGGGGTGCCGACGATGTTTATTGCGTTGCTTGGTCATCCGGACTTCCCGAAAACAGATTTCTCCTGTATGCGTACCGGAATCATGGCAGGTTCTCCGTGTCCGATATCGGTGATGCAGGATGTGATCGACAAAATGCACATGACGGAAATCACGATCGTTTACGGTCAGACCGAAGCTTCTCCGGGCTGTACCATGTCTACGACCAGCGATCCTATCGAGTACCGGGTCGCCACTGTCGGCAGGGACTTGCCGGAAATTGAAAACAAGATCGTTGAGCCGGAAACCGGAAAGGAGCTGCCGGATAATGAGATAGGTGAATTTGTGACCCGCGGTTACCATGTGATGAAAGGTTACTATAAAATGCCGAAAGAGACCGCTGCGGCTATCGATGCCGAGGGCTGGCTGCATACCGGCGACCTTGCATTGCGGACTCCGGAAGGTAATTACAAGATCACCGGAAGACTCAAAGATATGATCATTCGCGGTGGAGAGAATATTTACCCGAAAGAGATCGAGGAATTCATCTATACTCACAGCAAAGTTGAAGATGTGCAGGTGATCGGTATTCCGGATAAACAGCTTGGTGAGGAAATCCTTGCCGCAGTGATCCTCAAACCGGGAGAAACGATGACTGCTGCGGAGTTGCAGGACTATGTGCGTCAGAATATGGCAAAGCACAAAGTTCCCCGTTACGTTGACTTTGTGGAAGCATTTCCCCAGAATGCGGCGGGTAAGATTCTGAAATATAAAATGCGTGAAGATGCCGCAAAAAGATTGAATATTGCCAAAGTCGAAGGCATTGTGGCAGATTGAAATTTCGTTCAGGATATTGAAATTATGAGTAAAGAGAAAAAATTTGTTACCATGGACGGTAATGAAGCATGTGCCTATGCTGCATATGCGTTTACAGAAGTGGCTGCGATCTATCCGATCACACCTTCCAGTCCGATGGCGGGCAAAACCGATGCATGGTCAGCCAAAGGGAAAAAGAACGTTTTCGGGCAGACCGTATCTCTGGTTGAAATGGAATCTGAAGCCGGTGCTGCCGGAGCCATCCACGGTTCACTTGAAACCGGTGCATTGTCAAGCAGTTTCACTTCTTCCCAGGGATTGCTGCTGATGATCCCGGTGATGCACCGTATCGCAGGAGAAAGATTGCCGGGGGTGCTTCATGTGGCATCCCGAACGGTTGGTACGCATGCATTGTCGATTTTTGGTGACCACTCTGATGTGATGAATTGCCGTCAGACCGGATTTGCTTTACTGAGTACGGCAAATTCACAGGAGATCATGGATTTGGCACCGGTGGCTCATTTGGCGGCAGTCAAAGGTAGAATTCCGTTTCTGCACTTTTTTGACGGTTTCCGCACCTCTCATGAGATGAGCAAAGTTGAAGCGATCGATTATGAAGATCTTGCCGGATTGCTGGATTACGATGCCGTTGATGCATTCCGGGCTCAGGCTCTCAATCCGGAACATCCCAGATTGCGTGCCACGGTGCAGAATGGCGATATATTCTTTCAGGTGCGGGAAGCGAACAACCGTTTTTATTCAGAATTGCCGCAGATCGTTCAGGAGTATATGGATAAGATCGGTGAACTTACCGGACGCTCTTACAAACTGTTTGATTATTATGGTGCTTCTGATGCGGAAAAAGTTATAATTGCCATGGGATCCGTTTCCGGAGCTGTCAAAGAGACCGTGGATTACCTCAACAGCAAGGGTGAAAAATGCGGATTTCTGCAAGTCCGTCTTTACCGTCCGTTTTCTGCGGAATATTTTCTCAATGCACTTCCCGAATCGGTTCGCCGCATAGCGGTACTTGACCGCTGCAAGGAAATGGGCAGTGCCGGTGAACCGCTTTATCAGGATGTTTGTACCGTGCTTGCCCGGGCGAAACGGGATATTCTGGTTGTCGGTGGTCGTTACGGTTTATCCAGTAAAGATGTTGATCCTGCCCAGATCGCGGCAGTTTATAAACATCTGGATAATGAAGTGCCGTTTGACAGTTTCACCATCGGTATCGAAGATGATGTTACCCATCTTTCACTGCCGCTGGCAGGCAGTCTTTATCCGGATGATGAACATCAGGTTTGCTGTAAATTCTGGGGACTGGGTTCCGATGGAACTGTCGGAGCTAATAAAAGCACCGTTGAGATAATCAATGCCCATACATCAAAATTTGCTCAGGCGTATTTTGAATACGATGCAAAGAAATCTTTCGGTGTGACCAAATCGCATTTGCGTTTCGGTGATGCTCCGATCCGTTCATCTTACTATGTCAAATCAGCGGACTTCGTTGGCTGTCACAATGAAACTTACATCCGTCAGTACGATGTTGCCGGTGAATTGAAAGCCGGAGGTACTCTGCTTTTGAATACCTCTCTGGATGCTGCCGGTCTGGAAAAACTTATTCCAGCATCGGCGAAACGTCAGCTGGCAGAGAAAAAAGTCCGTTTATTTACGATAGATGCGGTTTCGATCGCCTCTGAACTTGGTCTGGGCAATCATTACAATCTGGTTTTGCAGTCGGCGTTTTTCCATCTGGTCAATATTATTCCCGGTGAAGAGGCTGATGCTTATATGAAAGATTTGGCAAAACGCACTTATTTTGCCAAAGGTGATGATGTTGTTGCCCGCAACTGGGCGGCGATCGATGCCGGTGCCACAGCTTTCAAGGAGGTGGCTATTCCGGAATCGTGGCTGACGGCAGTTGATGAAAAGTGTGCGGATTGCAAAGATCGTCCGGCTGTGGTAAAAAATATTGCAGATCCGATCAACCGTCAGAAAGGTGATGATCTTCCGGTGAGTGCATTTGCCGGTTATGAAGATGGTGTGATCGATATGGGATTGACCGCTTATGAAAAGCGGGGTATTGCTGTGAAAGTGCCGGTCTGGGATGCATCAAAGTGTATCCAGTGTAACCGGTGTTCACTGGTTTGTCCTCATGCGGTGATCCGCCCGTATCTGCTCAATGAAGCAGAAAATGCGGCGAAACCGGCGGGATTTGATACGTTGGAAGTGCGTGGAAAATCCGGATTGTATTTTACATTGCTGACCAGTTTTGCTGATTGCACCGGTTGCGGGGCATGTGTCAATGCCTGTCTGGCAAAAGATAAAGCATTGACGATGAAACCGTACAGGGAAGTCGGCAATCAGATGGAAAAATGGAATTATGCTCAGAATTTGAGTGATAAAGGCGATGTTTTTGATATCTGGACGATCAAAGGCAGCCAGTTCCGTCAGCCGTTGCTGGAATTTTCAGCGGCATGTGCCGGTTGCGGTGAAACACCGTATGCAAAACTTCTGACCCAGCTTTTCGGTGATCATGTTTACTGGGCAAATGCCACCGGCTGTTCTCAGGCATGGGGTTCTCCGATGCCGGGAATCCCCTATACCACCAACCGGGCAGGGCGGGGACCGGCATGGAGCAATTCGCTTTTTGAAAACAATGCGGAATTTTCTCTTGGTATGGCACTTTCTGTAAAACAGCAGCGTGCCAGAGTGAAAATGATGCTTGCTGAATTGCTGACTCTGGATATTCCGGCAGAATTGCATCAGAAAACAGATGAACTTTTGCAGAATTTCGATGATATCGCTGCTTCCAGAAAGAGTGCGGATGAGCTTTGTGAACTTTTGAAAGATTGCAAGCTGCCGCTGGCACAGCAGATATTCAAAAACCGGGATATGCTTGCCAAAAAGACATTCTGGATGTTCGGGGGAGACGGCTGGGCATACGACATCGGTTTCGGCGGTCTTGATCATGTAGTAGCCAGTGGTGAAAATATCAATGTGCTGGTAGTCGATACCGAAGTTTACAGCAATACCGGCGGACAATCTTCCAAAGCTACACCCATCGGTGCCGTGGCACAGTTTGCCAGCAGCGGAAAAGCCAGTCCGAAAAAGGATCTGGGTGCAATCTTTATGACCTATGGCAATGTGTATGTGGCTCAAGTGGCGATGGGAGCTGATCCGAATCAGCTTATCAAAGCGATCCGCGAAGCAGAAGAATTTGATGGTCCCTCGGTGATAATAGCTTATACTCCGTGCTTGTCTCACGGATTGAAGTGCGGCATGGGCTGTGCCCAGGATGAGATGAAACGGGCAGTTGAATCCGGTTACTGGACTCTTTACCGCTATAATCCGGCGAATGCGAAACCCTTTACGCTGGATTCCAAAGCTCCGACAGCTTCTTATGGGGAGTTTCTGGCAGGAGAGACCCGTTATGCGGCATTGAAACGGACATTCCCTGATAATGCCGCAGATTTCTTTGTCAGGGGTGCGGAAGCGGCAGAGAAAAAATATCAGAATTACAAAAGGATGGAGGATAACCAGTAACGGTTACGGTTATCAATATATAAGGAAGAAAGAAAATGGCAGAAAAACAGGAAAATGTGCCGTCCAATGTATTTGGCGGCAAAGATGTGGCGGAACAACTCAAACTCACGGGCAAACGAATTAGTGAAGCGCGTAAAGCGCTCGGTATCAGCATTCGTGAGATGGCGATTCTGCACAACATTTCCGAAGCCGAATATCTGCTGCATGAAAATGGCCAGGCAGATACTTCCTTTTCTTTTCTGTTGAAGACCGCCGAGCGTTTCGGTATGGATATCAATGCATTGATCACCGGAGAATCTCCCCGATTGAGTTTTTACACTCTGACCAGAAAGATTTCCGGGCAGAAAGTTGAACGCAGTCCTGATTTTGAGTATTTCCACCAGGCGGCTCAGATGAAAAACCGCATGGCGGAACCGTTTGTCGTGCGTGCCCCGTACATGGGCGAAAATGCACAGGTGAATCTTTCTACCCATGCCGGTCAGGAGTTTGACTATGTTTTAAGCGGCAAACTCAAAGTTCAGCTGGAAGATAAAGTTGAAATCCTTGAAGCCGGTGACAGCGTGTATTACGACAGCCGTCATCCTCACGGAATGGTTGCTGTCGGTGGTGAAGATTGTACCTTTCTGGCAGTGGTGATGAAATCCAGCGATGCTAGACTTCCGGAAAAAGTTCACCGTGAAATCACGGAAACACCGACCGATCAGGATGATTTGATTTATCATCGTTTTATGGAAGAAACCATTGATGAAGATGGTCTGCTCAAAGCGGTGAAGTTCAATATCCCGGAAAACTTCAACTTTGCTTATGATGTGTTGGATGAATTGGCTGTAAAACACCCCGCTGGCAGAGCGATGCGTTATGTATCTGCCGACCGGAGTGTGGTACGGGATTTTACCTACCGTGATATTTCTGAATTATCGCAACAGGCGGCGAATTATTTTACTTCACTCGGTATCAAAAAAGGTGACCGGGTGCTTTTGATCCTCAAACGTCACTATCAGTACTGGTATGTGATCAATGCTCTGCACCGTATCGGTGCGGTGGCGATACCTGCACCCAATCAGCTTTTGGCAAAGGATGTGGAATACCGTCTTAAAAGTGCTGATGTGCGGATGGTGGTTGCTACATCAGAAGCAGGAGTTATCGAAGCGGTCAATGAAGCAAGCAAAAATGCTCCGACGGTGGAATTCAAACTTTCTGTGAATGGAAAAGTTGATAACTGGATCGATTTTGATGCCAATCTGGATCGTTTCAGCAAAGTATTTCCCCGACCGGCAGATCACAAAGTAAGTGATCCGATGCTGATGTTCTTTTCCAGCGGAACTTCCGGTTATCCGAAAATGGTGCTGCATGACCATGCTTATCCCATCGGTCACATTATGACTGCCAGATGGTGGCTCAATGTGCAGCCGGGTGAGCTGCATTTCACGATCAGTGATACCGGATGGGGCAAATCTGCGTGGGGAAAACATTACGGTCAGTGGCTTTGTGAATCACAGGTTTTTGTTTTTGACTTTGACCGGTTCCATGCTGACGAGATATTGCCGATGTTCAAGGAACACAATATTTCCACATTCTGTGCTCCGCCGACGATGTATCGCTTTTTCATCAAGGAAGATTTGAGCAAATATGATTTTTCGACGTTGAAATATGCGGCGACTGCCGGAGAGGCTCTCAATCCGGAGGTTTTCCATCAATTTTACAGTGTTACCGGCTTGAAGATCATGGAAGCTTTCGGTCAGACTGAAACGACTATGTCGCTCGGCAATCTGGTGGGAACAGTTCCCCAGCCAGGTTCAATGGGGCGTCCCAGTCCGCAGTATCCGGTTGTGCTGCTGGATGCAGACGGCAATCCGGTTGCTGCCGGAGAGACCGGAGAAATTTGTATCAAAGCGGAAAGGGGCGAAGTTCCCGGACTTTTCTGCGGTTACAATAATGATCCGGAAAGAACCGCAGAAGCGTGGCACGATGGCTATTATCACACCGGCGACGTCGCATGGTGCGATGAAAGCGGCTGTTACTGGTATGTGGGCAGAAGCGATGATGTGATCAAAACTTCCGGCTACCGTATCGGACCGTTTGAGGTCGAAAGTGTCATTATGGAACTTCCGTATGTGTTGGAGTGTGCCGTTACCGGTGCCCCTGATCCGGTACGCGGTCAGGTTATCAAAGCATGGATCATGTTGACCAAAGATACGGTTCCTTCTGAAGAGTTGAAAAAAGAGATCCAGGATTATGTAAAGGCACACACTGCACCGTACAAGTATCCGAGATTGATTGAGTTTGTCGACAGTTTGCCCAAGACCTCCAGCGGAAAGATCCGCCGGACAGAATTGCGAAACCGATGAGAAATCGTACAATGACCCGTTCCGGAGTTCCGGGGCGGGTTTTTTAACAAAAAAGCGAATAAAGATCATTTGCGGTATTGTAATTTTTTCGAGTGGTAATTACATTATATCAATAGTAGAATCATTTTGAAAGGAAGATGAAAAATGATAGAGATAACCAATTTTCGTCAGGGGGCGATCCTCAACCACAATCATGGTGTGGAAACGGAAAACTCTTTGAAAGTCATAGTTGAAGGCATTTCCGATCACGGTTGTCCGGTCACGGTAAATGGTATTGCCGCCGAAATGGATGGTCGCCGTTTTTCTGCAGAAGTCGAATTGACTGAAAAAATCAATGCGGTTACAGCTTCTACTGTTACACCCTATGGTAATTACGCACAGGAGTTGACGCTGGTTTGGGATAAAAAGTCCTTTAAACGTTACAATTTTTATATTGATGACCATATTTTTACCTTTACCGATCTAGCAAAGGAACGTCCGAAAAGTGCGTTTGACCACTTCTATTTGAGGGGATTGAAAAATATCCATGAGAAATACGGTACCGTATTTTCGCTGAATTGTTTTTATCACAATGCCCACCATGAATTTTTGCTGAAAGATATGCCGGATATCTGGAAAAGTGAATTTACGGATAATGCCGACTGGTTGAAATTGTCGTTCCATGCGTACAGTGAGTTTCCGGATCGTCCGTATGCCGAAGCATCTGCTGAAGATATCGGCAGAGATTGGGATATGGTGCAGAATGAAATTTACCGTTTCGCCGGAGAAGCGGCATATATTCCCCCGTGTGTTACGCATTGGGTGAATATCCATCCGGCGGCGGCACAGGAGATGATCCGCCGTGGAACCAACTGCTATGCCGGACCTCTGCGTTTGAGAGTAATGGGGGGACCCAGCCTCGCCGACCGTCAGAAAGGCGGAAATATGACCAAAATTCAGGAACGTTCCATTTCCGGAATTGACCGCGGTCCGGAGATGCTCGGCTTGAATCTGCATTACGGCTTCGGTGAAGAACACAACTATTGTACCAACCATCGCAGTTATTATGATCCCCTGCTCAAACTTTACTTTTATTACAATGGCGTTTGCTGCAATCTGTTGCCGATAGAAGAGATTCCCGGCAGAGTAAAGAGTATTCTGGATCTCGCAGACAGATACAATGCTGAAACATTTGGTATTGTCAGTCATGAGCAGTATACCTTCCCGTATTATCCGAATTATCTGCCCGATCACCTTGAGCGTATGGATCTTGCCGCACGGCTTTATACGGAAGCCGGATGCAAACCGGTGTTCTTCAATGACGGTATTTTAGGTAATACTATCTGGGAAAAATAATAGATAAAAAGGTAGAACGATGATTGAAATAACCAATTTCCGTCAGGGAGCGATCCTTAATCACCATCACGGAGTGGAAACAGAAAAATCTTTGAAAGTTCGTATCGAAGGTATCTCTGATCACGGCTATCCGGTTACGGTCAATGGTATTGCCGCTGAAATGGATGGCCGCCGTTTCTTTGCGGATATCGATCTTACAGAGAAAATCAATACAGTTACAGCTTCTACTGTTACACCCTATGGTAATTACGCACAGGAGTTGACGTTGGTTTGGGATAAAAAGTCTTTTAAACGTTACAATTTTTATATTGATGTCCATATTTTCACCTTTACCGATCTGGCAAAGGAACGTCCGAAAAGTGCGTTTGACCACTTCTATTTGAGGGGATTGAAAAATATCCATGAGAAATACGGTACCGTATTTTCGCTGAATTGTTTTTATCACAATGCCCACCATGAGTTTTTGCTGAAAGATATGCCGGATATCTGGAAAAGTGAATTTACGGATAATGCCGATTGGCTGAAATTCTCATTTCATGCTTACAGTGAATTCCCGGATCGTCCGTATGCAGAAGCGTCTGCCGAGGAGATTGGTAAAGATTGGGATCTGGTTCAGAATGAAATTTACCGTTTCGCCGGGGAAGCGGCATATATTCCACCGTGTGTTATTCACTGGGTAAACCTGCATCCGGCGGCTGCCGCAGAAATGCTTGCACGAGGCACGCGTTGTTACACCGGTTCACTGCGTTTGAAAGTGATGGGCGGTCCCAGTCTTGCCGACCGTCAGAAAGGCGGTAATATGAATGCGGTTCAGGAGCGTTCCATGGCCGGCAGCTCACATACGATCTCTTCTCTGGGATTGAAGCTGCATTACGGATTTGTTGATGAGCTGTCTTATCACGCCAATCACCGCAATCGTTATGAGCCTTTGCTGAAACTTTATTTTTACGCGAATGATCTATGCTGTAATCTTACTCCGATCAATAAAATCGCCGATCGGGTCAAAGTGATTCAGGAACAGTCTTTGCAATATGGATTTGAAAATTTCGGTATTGTCAGTCATGAGCAGTATACATTCCCGTATTATCCGAACTATTTGCCGGATCATATGGATCGTTTGGAACTCGCGGCAAGACTTTATACCGAAGCCGGATGCAAACCGGTATTTTTTAATGATGGAATTTTAGGTAACACAACTTGGGATAAAAAATAATAAAAAAGAGGTGAAAAAATGATTGAAATAACCAATTTTCGTCAGGGTGCGATTCTCAACCACCATCACGGAGTGGAAACAGAAAAATCTTTGAAAGTTCGTATCGAGGGTATCTCTGATCACGGTTGTCCGGTTACAGTAAATGGTATTGCCGCCGAAATGGATGGCCGCCGTTTCTTCGCGGACATCGATCTTACAGAGAAAATCAATACGGTTACAGCTTCTACTGTCACTCCCTATGGTAATTACGCACAGGAGTTGACTCTGGTCTGGGATAAAAAATCTTTCAAACGTTACAATTGTTACATCGACGATCACATTTTTGTTTTTACCGATCTTGCAAAAGAACGCCCCAAAAGTGCTTTTGACCACTTTTATCTGAAAGGTTTGAAAGAGATCCACGACAAATTCGGTATGAGATATACGCTGAATTGCTTCTATCACAATGCCCATGAAGAGTTTCTTTTGAAAGATATGCCGGATATCTGGAAAAGTGAATTTATCGACAACAGTGATTGGCTGAAATTTTCGTTCCACAGTTACAGTGAATTCCCTGATCGTCCGTATGCCGAAGCATCAGCGGAGGAAATGGGACACGACTGGGATCTGGTGCAGAATGAGATCTACCGTTTCGCCGGAGAAGAAAGTTATATCGCTCCGTGTGTTATCCACTGGGCGAACATCCATCCGTCTGCGGCACAGGAGTTCATCCGTCGCGGCGGCAAATGCTATTGTACCGGTACGATGCGTTTGAAAGTAATGGGCGGTCCCAGCCTTGCCGACCGTCAGAAAGGCGGCAATATGACCAAAATTCAGGAGCGTTCCTGTTCCGGAGCCGATCGCAGTACTGAAACTCTCGGACTTGATCTGCATTACGGATTTGCCGAAGAACGTTCCTATATTGCCAATCATCGCACCTATTATGATCCGCTGCTCAAGATCATTTTCTCAGGTGGAAGCGGTTGCTGCTGCAACCTTGTCCCGTTGAATGAGATTCAGGGCCGTCTGGAAAATGTTTTGAAAACTGCGGAAAAATATCATTGTGAAACTTTCGGAGCCGGAAGTCACGAGCAGTATACATTCCCGTACTATCCGAACTATCTGCCGGATCATCTGCAGCGCATTGAGGCCGTTGCCAAATTCTATTATGAACATGATTGCAAACCGGTTTATTTCAGCGAAGGTTTGCTGGGTAATACCGAATGGGGAAAATAAGGTCAGGGAATAATTGGAAATGATTGAGATCACAAACTTTCGTCAGGGAGCGATTCTGAATCACCGTCACGGTATTGAGACGGCAGATTCTCTGCTTATCCGCGTAGAGGGAATTTCCGATCACGGATGCCCGGTTACGGTCAATGGTATTGCCGCTGAAATGGATGGTCGCCGCTTCTTTGCGGAAATTCCGCTTACAGAAAAGATCAATACCCTTACCGCATCGACGGTTACTCCCTATGGTAACTATAAGCAGGAATTGACAGTTGTCTGGGATAAAAAATCTTTTAAACGTTACAATTTTTATATTGATGACCATATTTTTACCTTTACCGATTTGGCAAAGGAACGTCCAAAAAGTGCGTTTGATCACTTTTATCTGAAAGGATTGAAAGAGGTCAATAAAAAATATGGCACAAAATTCACCCTGAATTGCTTCTATCACAATGCCCATCATGAATTTTTATTGAAAGATATGCCGGATATCTGGAAAAATGAATTCATGGATAACTCTGACTGGCTGAAATTTTCATTCCATGCGTACAGTGAATTTCCGGATCGTCCGTATGCGGAAGCGTCTGCAGAAGAGATCGGGAAAGACTGGGATATGGTTCAGAATGAAATTTACCGTTTTGCCGGAGAAAAGTGTTATATCACTCCGAATGTGATCCACTGGGCAAACATTCATCCGTCTGCGGCACAGGAGTATATCCGCCGCGGCTGCAATTGCTACAGTACCACTTTCCGGCTGCGGGTGATGGGCGGTCCCAGCCTCGCTGATCGTCAGAAAGGCGGTAATATGACCCGTATTCAGGAGCGTTCCATTTCCGGAGCTGACAAGGGATTGGAAACTCTCGGTCTGGATATGCATTACGGTTTCGGTGAAGAGCGTAACTACATTATCAACCACCGCAGTTATTACGATCCATTGCTCAAGATATTCTTTTTCTCATGCAACGCCACCTGTAATCTGGTGCCGCTGAATGAGATGCAGGGTAAATTGCAGGAGACGTTTAAAGCCGCCGGAAAAAGTGGTTTTGAATCACTGTGTATAGCCAGTCACGAGCAGTACAGTTTCCCGTATTATCCGAATTATCTGCCTGATCACATGGAAAGGATTGATTGTGCATCCCGGATCATGTGTGAATACGGTGCACTTCCGGTATTTTTCAGCGAAGGTATTCTCGGTAATACTGAATGGGATAAATAAAATTTTTCCCGAAAAAAGTAAAGATATTATGAGAGAGCTTTTGAGTATCTCATAATATCTTTTTTTAATCCCAGAAAATGTGATTGGAAAATTCGCACTGCAATAAAGTACTGTATTTTTCCGGGCGGCATAATTTCAGCAGAAATTCCCGGTCAGTTCCGGGATCGCTGCTTTGGATAAGTACTTCGATTTTTGATACATGAGGTGAATTTTCTGCAAGATCATTTAATTTTCCGATCCAGCATTTATCTGCGGTTTCATGATGCCAGAAAAAGGCAATATCGCAAAAATAGCATGGCAGATGATTGGCGGTTTCCATTTTAAGCATCCAAATGCAATCGGGCATTTTTTCCGAGTCGCAGAAGTATTGTTCTTCAATGTTTTCGGCAATTTTGATAATTTCTTCTCTAATATGCCACTCCCAGATATCGCAGAAGTGTATTCTGAAAACAGCCAGAAAAATATTTTTATGACGCAGTAAATGTTTGCAGAAATTATTTTTTATTAAAAATTCCGCTGTCCGGTGATTATAATATTCATTCAATTTCTTCAACCGGATGAATTCTTTGCGGATGAAAACATCTGTGAGGCAAAGATAATCAAGGCGGTTGGTATTGATGAAACGGGCCATGAGAATAAGAAACTCCTGTATTTGCTCTATTAATTATTCCGGTAATTAATATATGTCTTTTCCGGATATTTGTCAAGAGCTTAATTTTAATAAATTAAATTTTTATATGAAATAAATATAATTTAATCAAATTATTTTTCGGATGTAATAAAAAAAGCAGCGATGAACCGGATAGTTCATCACTGCTTTTATATGATTCTGATAAAATCAGAGTTTTATTGAATCATTGAGTTTACGCATCGCATCAAACTGTGATTCTATGGATTGAGCGAGTTTTACCTGAGTACGGCAACGGTCGAGGTTGTGTTTTTCCCGGTGGATTTTGAAATAGACATCCCCGGAAAGATAATCGGTCAGGAAGCGGATACCGATTTCCAGTGTAATGAGTTTACCGGAAAATGGCAGAAGTTCTTTTTCTCTGGCATTGAGGAAGTTTCCGGCAGTGGAAAGGAACCCGCGGAGCAGAGCTTCAAACATTTCAAAACGCATACCGACTTTTGAAAGATCCAATTCATCTTCTGCTGCGGGACTGGTTCCGGTACGGACCATATCACCGAAGTCGTAATGCGGCAAACCGGGCATCACGGTATCGAGGTCGATCACGCAGATACCTTCTCCGGTGAGGTCATCGATAAGTACGTTGTTGAGTTTGGTATCGTTGTGGGTGGTACGTTCAAAGATATTTCCTGCAGCCAATTCATTGAGCAAAAGATAATACTCATCTTTCTGGGCCATGATATAGTCGAGTTCCGGAGAAACTTCTTTTAATCTGCCGCATTTATCGGCAGCGACTGCAGCTTCCAGATCAGCAAGACGGCTGGGGGTATTGTGGAAGTTTGCAATGGTTTCATGGAGTCTTCCGGGCATATCGGCAAGGTCATTCTGAAAAGCTCCGAATGCTTTGGCTGCGGCGTAAGCCTGCGAAGATTTTTCCAACACGTCAAAGGTACGTGCTTCATCAACAAAGATGTAACAACGCCAGAAATTACCGTTTTCATCAATGAAAAACGGTTCATTTTTGTGCGACATGATCACCTGCAGATAGCGGCGTCGGCAATTCTGGTTGACAGCTTTTTCCGCTTGGATTTTTCCGGCGATATGGTTGGAAACCCGCATGAAGTTTTCCATGAGATTTTCCGGTTCTTTAAAAATAGAGGTGTTGATCCGCTGCATGATATAACTTTGGGCAGTGGTTACAAGTTTGAATGTATCGTTGATATGACCGGTTCCATATCTTTCGGCGGAAATAAATTCTCCGGCAATGGCAAAGCCGCGGCAGATTTCTGCGATATTGAATTCCATGATATTTTTCCTTTTCTATTTACTGGAATAGTTTCCGGAACATAATATATACGGTCAAATACAACTTTACCAATAGAAAATTACATGTAACTATGGATTTTTTTGCAAACGTGGTGTATATTTTACTAAAGCATTTTATGGAGGTGCAGAAAATGGCTGAAATGCCGATGGAACTTTTTCTCAGTGATGAAGTGCAGGGATTGCTGGATGATTTTGCTTCTTTGCTTGATATCCGGGTGACGTTTTATTCTCTTGCCGGTGAACCTTTGCGTCGCGGCAAAGAGATGCGCAACTGCACATATTGTTCACTTGTTCAGGAAAAACTTGATGGTTACCGTAATTGTGTTTCCATGGATTGTGATAAACAGCAGGAAGCGGTCAAAAAACTTGAGATCATCAATTACCGCTGTCATGCCGGTTTGCATGAGTGCCTTGCTCCGGTGCAGCTGCGGGGCAGGGTGGCTGGATTTGTTATGTTCGGTCAATTCCGTATAGATGGTGAACCGGAGCCGGATTGGCAGGAGATACCCGGAAAATTACGCAGTGAATTCCGCAAAGCATATTATGAATTACCCTGTTTTACTGAAGAAAAGCTCCAGGCTGTTCTTGGAGTTTTGAAAACCTTGATTGATTATATCGCGGTGCGGGAGTTGGCTGTTTTGCAGGGAGACCGTTTGCGTAATGAAATCGATATTTATATTGAAAAACATGCTGCCGAAGATATCCGTCTGCCGGATATGGCACGTAAACTCGGCCGCAGTGTTTCCACGATTTCCCAATTTTTACGCAATAATTATCAGACCAGTTTTAAAGGATTGCTTTTGGATGCCCGTTTGCGTATGGCGGAAAAAATGTGGCGTGATGATCCCGGTGCCACGGTAGCTGAAGTGGCATTCGCATCCGGATTCTGTGATCAATTTTACTTTTCAAGGGTTTTCAGCCGCCGCAAGGGGATGCCGCCGGGAAAATTCCGCAGTCAGATGCGCCGGGCAGGGGAAAGATGCATTGCCGGAGATAAGGATAATTAAAAATCCACCCGGCTTGAGGATTTTTTTCCGGGTGGATGATTTGCGGCGGCAAAAATTGAATCATTCGACAGTGATTTTATGGGTTTTCGCACACTCTGATTTCGGCAGGAAAAGTGTCAGGATTCCGTCGCTGATGCGGGCGGAAATATTTTCAGCATCCACCGCATCAGAAAGATAAAATGCCCGTTTGTAAACGATTGGCAGATTACGCCGGTGCATTGAACTTTTGGCTTTGAGTGTCAGAAGACGGTCTTTCACTTCCAGTTCCACATTCTGTGCGGATACTCCGGGCAGCTCAAAAGTAATTTCCATGCCATCATATTCATCGGTTACATCGGTCGCCGGACGGATGGTGATGCATTCGCATTTTTCCGGAACATCTTTGTCTTTGACAGCGGGAGTTTTTTCATCATTCTTATCCATATTACGGATTCTCCATTTTATTTGTCACAGTGGACTTTGATTGATTTTGCGGGAACCGGTTTCTGCAAATCCCGGGGAATGGTCACCGTGACCACGCCGTCCGCGTATTTTGCTTTGGCATCGGCACCTTTTACCGGTACCGGCAGTTTGATGCTGTCTTCATATTCGGCACAGGAACGTTCCCGGAATACATAATGTTTGTTTTTTTTGCCGGAATTTTCCATTTCTTCACAGTGCCGGACTTTGAAATCCAGAATATCTCCTACGATTTGCAAATCAAAATCACTGTTTTTGCATCCGGGGCAGGAAATTTTTACAACGACATCTTTTTCATGGGTTTCCGTTTCCCAGCGGGAATCGAAAACTGAACTCCGGAGCAGACCGGAACCGGGTTCGATCATGCGTCCGAACATAGTGCGGATAAGTTCATCTACTCCGGGAAAGACTTTTTCCAGAGCGGCAGGCACTTCGTGTTCACGTTTAGCCAGCAGATTCATAAAACGACCTCCTCTTTTTTTGTTTTCTGCCGGAAACTGTGTTCGCCGCAGACACTTTTCCGGCATTCTCCTCTATGGTGAACAAAATAAGTTTAATTGAAGAAAAATCAAGTCTTTTGTGCAAGTTGAACTTGAATAAATAAAAAAGATGGAGTATCTTATAGAAATAATCCGGATCGGGGTGTAGCGCAGTGGCTAGCGCGCTTGCTTTGGGAGCAAGATGTCGGGGGTTCGACTCCCCCCACCCCGACCATTTTTTTGCCCAAAAATCCGTGATCAATCTCCGCAAAAAGTAAGTAATGTCTTCGTAAAATAAATTTTCCTGCCATTACTTTTACTTTTTGCATTGATTATTTTTTGCGATGCAAAAAATGGGATTGCTCACTTATCCGGGGTTGCTTTCACTTCGTTCAGGCACTTCGTCGCTTCGCTTCTTGTCGACTTCCCCCACCCCGACCATTTTTTTGTCCTGACAGGCAAAAAAACATGAAGCCTGAAAAGGCTTCGCTTCATGGCTCGAC
>JAZRGW010000047.1:0-3111 GCA_045644425.1 Victivallaceae bacterium
GGAATCACTGCTCAACTCATCCTTTGACTGGAACGGTGCAAGAGAGCCCTACATCCTCGCAACCGAAAACGATGTTCTCAACGGTGTCAGTATGCTCTTTATGAAGCTGTTGACCAACCGCGCCCAGATGTTCGCTGATGTCCGCACCTATTGGAGCGGCGATGCGGTCAAGCGCGTGACCAGTTACGAAATTGAAGGCAAAGCCAAAGCGGCAGACGGCTTCATCCATTTGATCAACTCCGGCGCCTGCTGTCTGGATGCCAACGGTGCCGCCAAAGATGAAAATGGAAACGGTGTGATGAAACCGTGGTATGAAGTCACCGAAGCCGATCAGAAAGCAATTCTGGAAAATTCCACCTGGAACTACGCCGATCTGGGCTACTTCCGGGGCGGCGGATACTCTTCGCGCTTTTTGACCACCGCCGAAATGCCGATGACCATGATCCGTTTGAATCTGGTCAAAGGTCTGGGGCCTGTGGTGCAGATCGCAGAAGGATGGAGTGTCAATCTGCCCGATGAAGTTTCCGATACCTTGTGGAAACGTACCGACTACACCTGGCCCTGCACCTGGTTTGCTCCGCGCATTACCGGTAAGGGTGCATTCAAATCCGCATATGAGGTGATGAATTGCTGGGGTGCCAACCACGGTGCGATCTCCTATGGTCACATCGGAGCGGATGTTATCACCCTCTGTTCGATGCTCCGGATCCCGGTGTGTATGCACAACGTGGAGGAAAAAGATATCTTCCGTCCGGCGGCGTGGAATGCTTTCGGCATGGATAAAGAGAGTGCCGACTACCGCGCCTGCGAAAACTTCGGTCCACTGTACCGTTGATGAAATTTGCGGAGAGTGATATGAAAAAGATCATTATTTTGTTTTTCGGTGTATCTGTTCTGTTTTTCAGCGGATGCGTTTGCACAAAAAATCAATGTTCTGTCGGAAATACAGATAATTTTGTCAAAATCGGCTGGGCGAAACAGGACATCACTCCGGCCGGGCCGACATTTCTCGGCGGTCAACATTTTATCCGGTTGGCATTGGAAGTAAAAGATCCTTTGTTCACCTCGGCGATGGCAGTCGAATCCGGGAATGAGAAATTCATTATGCTTTCGCTGGATTCCACCCGTTTCAGAGCCCCATTGATGGATAAAGTCCGCAAAAAAGTTTCCAAAGCGACCGGGGTGCCGGAAATGAGTATCATCGGTTTTGCAACTCATACTCACACCGCTCCGCAATACGGCGAAGTGGTTCCCAAAGAGTTCTGGAATGGCGGTTTCAAACCGACTCTCGGCATCGGCAGCGGTACTGTCGGAGTTGATATTGAGGAGTTCCGGAAAAAATATCCTGACCTTGTTGACAGCAAAGATTATTTCTTTTTCCTCGCGGATAAAATTTCCGATGCCGCCATCGAAGCGTGGAACAACCGCAAATTTTCCAAAATCGCTTACGGTATGGGCGAAGCCGCCGTCGGCGAATGCCGCCGTCTCGTTGTGAACAACAAAGGCGGAGTGATGTATGCCGATGAAGCGGTGGAAAAAATCACCCATGCCGAAGGTCATGTCGATCACTCGCTCAATATCATGGCGACCTATTCACTTTGCGGCAAACTTACCGGATTGATCATCAATCTCGCCTGTCCGTCACAGGTCTACGAAGCTCACAAGTTTGTTTCTTCTGACTTCTGGGGCAATGTGCGCAGAGAGGTAGCCGCCAAATACGGTAAAGATGTTGTGATCTTGCCGCAGTGTTCTCCGGCTGGTGACCAGGCTCCGCATAAGCTGTTGAACCGCAAGGCTGATGCCCGAATGATGCTGCTGCGCGGGCAACTGAAAAATCCGGTTTCTGATTGGACCTGGAGCAAGCGGGCATTCAACGAGGAGTACAATCTTGCCCGCAGTAAAGAGATTTCCCGACGCATCATGAGTTCTCTGAATGAGGTTCTGCCAGTCATCAGAAAATCTGCGGTTGCCGATCCGGTCGTTAAGCATCAAATCTCCATTCTGCAGCTGCCGCCGCGGCATATCACCAAAGCGGAATATGATAATGCCGTAACCGAAATAAAGAACATTGAAACGGAACGCAAAAAGAATAATATCACCGGATACAGCGGTCGTTTGAACTGGCACCGTCGCGTGGTCGATCGTTACAAGAATAAAGCAAAATCCGTTTCGCGTGAGTTGCATGTGCTCCGCATCGGCGGAGCGGCGTTTGCCACCAATACCTTTGAACTTTATCTGGACTATGGCGACCGGATCAAAGGTGCAAGCAAGGCGGAACAAACTTTTCTTATCCAGCTCGCCAGCGCTGAAGCAGGAAGCTATCTGCCCAGCCGGCGCTCCGGTACGACCGGATACGGCAGCGCCCCGGCAAGTTGTATCGTTGTTCCCGAAGCCGGTGACATGATCGTCAAAGAGTCGGTCAATGCGATAAATGGAATGTTTTGACTGCAAGGTAAAAATGCGAGTTAGATAGCAATTGGTTATTACAGTGAAAAGAAAAAATCCTGACGGGCAAATAAAATTTGCCAAAGTCAGGATTTACTTTTTGCGGGATTCTCACGATTTTTACAAAAAATGGTAGCCCGGGCGGGGATCGACGAGGAGGGCGCAGCCCGACGAAGAGCCGGAGCGAAGCGATGGCACGAGCTATATGCGAAGTGATGGCACGAGCTATATGCGAAGTGCAGAAGCAGCGCGACGGCAACCCGCAACAAAGTGAGAATCCCATTTTTTGCGAATGCAAAAAATTAACAGTGAAAAGAAAAAATCCTGACGGGCAAATAAAATTTGCCAAAGTCAGGATTTGCTTTTCACCGGGATTCTCACGATTTTTACAAAAAAATGGTAGCCCGGGCGGGGATCGAACCCACGACCAACTGCTTAGAAGGCAGCTGCTCTATCCACTGGGCTACCGGGCCATCATCTGGTGTCTTTTATATAATATGCCCTCATAATCAGAAAAAATCAAGTAATAAATTGCATTTGACGCAATTATATGCTATATTTAATAACAGGACTGATTTTTCACAAATATATTTCTTGGATGAATTTATATGTCATACTACATTTTTAAAAACATGGACAGTTACGATACTCCGGCAAATGCCAAAC
>JAZRGW010000048.1:0-95205 GCA_045644425.1 Victivallaceae bacterium
GCCATCAACAGAGGCACTGACCAACGACGTTTTCTGCCGGTATCGTCAGGAGAAAATACATCACTCAATGCTGATTGCGGATATTTTATACGCTGAGCAAGCTGGGATTTATTCAACCCCTGATCTTCCATCACTTTTTCAACGATACGGCAAATCCGCTGAGAAAGGCGTCCCCACTCGATATCTTTAAGTGTAACAGGCTTTTTTGCTTTTTTTGATAATGTATTCACAATAACACCTCCTATATGTATAATATATCACCTAAAATAAAAAATTCAACTATTTTTATCGCAAAAAGGAACATCGAAGCATTGTTTTGTGTCACAAACATCAAATAAGCCGCTGAAAAACACCAATAGAAGATTTTTAACCCATCAAACGATCATCAACATACAAAGATATCAATAAGCGGAACTTGAGACAAAACTCGCATCACTAAACGATTTTAAATAGTACAAAAAATCAACAAGCGAACACAAAACGTAAATATTTTTCAAAAAAATAAAATTTTTCACTTGAATTTCTCATTTTGATATACTATATTAAGATCGTAATCCAAAAACATTAGGTCGAGGATGCCAAAATACCTTATTGGTATAAAAAGATGTTTGACAGCGCAAAGCCACTATCAGAACTTTTTTTTATGCCAAAAGGTTCAAAAGAAACATTTGAACAGAAAGGAGGAAATTCCCTGTAAAACACCAGTGTTCAATGCATATCGGCAATGGAGGAGTTGCTGGCGAAGAGGAGATACCGGTGGGCGAGGAGTACCGACAGTTGAGGAGCTGACGGTAAAGAGGAGACCACCGGTTGGTAAGGAGTGCCGACAATTGAGGAGTTGCCGGCGAAGAGGAGATACCGGTGGGCGAGGAGTACCGGCAGTTGAGGAGCTGACGGTGAAGAGGAGACCACCGGTTGGTAAGGAGTGCCGACACAGGAAGAGTTGCCGGTGAAGAAGAACGCAGTTGGATGTTTCTATATAAATATAGTATAAAGCTTTTCCACTGCCGCGAAATAAAGGAAACATGTATCATGGGTCAAAAAAAGGATACAATGGAATTACTGCAGCAAAAAATCGATGAATGTGATGACTTGATTGTGGAAATATCGCAATTACGTTATCAGCTTGATGATATATTGATTCTGCTTTCCAAAAAAACAGATAACATTTCTTCGAGACACACACCCCAAAAACAGATGCAATGTGTCATTGCTTCCCGAAAATAAAAAAATCCGTCATTTTTTTTGACCACTGCTATTCACAAAGAGGAAATTACAGGAAGAAAAAAAATCACACAGCAAAGAACTCCGGCAAAGACATGCTCAATTCTGTTCTTTCCGGAGTTGCTAAATAAGTTGCCCCACCTGTTTCAATGAAGAGTACCCCAAAAGTTGAACACAACCTTTAGTGTGCACTTCAAAAACGGTCGGGGATTTTTTACGTTCAGGAAGCGCATCTTCACACGACAAAACGATTCTGAAGAAAAAACGTAGAAAACAGAGAGCGTTTTTATTAAAAAAATGGCGGAAAAACGGTAAAGAAAACGTCCCAAACATAGAGCATTCAGCAGGGTCTTTAGTTTATTACATAACCGCTACTAAATGAATTTCAGCCAGTCAACCGACTGGCTTTTTTTGTGCCGTAAAAGTGCTTGCCACAAAGGGATTTGCAAAACTTTGATTTTCTATCCGTCCCTGTCAACCGGACAAAAACGCCTGAAAAACCTCTCTTTCTCTCTGTTTTTCTCTGGGACTGCGTGCCATGTCCTTCGGAGATAGAGTTTGTGTAAATCGTTGAACAACATCGAATAACAAAACTTGATCCCAACAATGGTTTTTCGTCGCCATTGCAAAGCAGAGAATAGAATTGCACAACTCTCGTCCACAACTTCCCTGAATATAAAAAATCCCAGACCTGCAGATCAAGAAACACACTATATAAAATTCTATACTTTTTCGTATATGAACTTAAAAAATCAATAAAGCTGATGTATATTATTGCTAATGCAAGCGGCAATCAAGATTGGGGTAAAATTTATGGGCTGGCAAGATGTAAAAATTGAAAGCGTGTTGGAACGCGACACAGATTTGCTTATTCTCGAAGAATGGAGCGTCAACAGCGAATTTGCTCATTGGTTACTTGAACAATTCTCCGTTACACAAAAATTTTCTTCGTTTGATGGCTGGCACTCGGTTACAGATCCGCAATATGGTGAATCCGATTTACTTCTGGTTGCAAAAAATGCCTCAACAAAAATTGCATTATTGTTGGAAAATAAGATTGACGCGATTGCCCAGGAAGAACAAAGCAAAAGGTATTTTTTACGAGCAGAAAAGCTGAAACAGGAGCTGGATTTAACAAGTACAGTTGTGGGCATAATTGCTCCGGAACATTATTTGCAGAATAATCAGGAAGCTCAAAATTATCCCATACAAATTTCATACGAATCCGTCGCAGAATGGTTTTCGGCCCAAGCGGGTGTACGTGATTTGTATCGGGCCGCCGTTTTGAAATCTGCTATAGAAAAAGAGCGTCGGGGCTATCGCCCGATAAAAGATGAACAGGTAAGTCGATTTTGGCACGACTATTGGAAATATTTACAAAGAGCCGTTCCAGAAGCAAAAATGAAAGAACCGGATATTGTACCATCTGGATCAGATTGGCCTGAATTATATTTTTCCTGGTTTCCTGCAAAATGGAAGCTGATTCACAAATTAAGTCGTGGTGTGCTTGATCTGGAAACTAAACTGTCACCGGCTGAAGCAGAAATATTGCAAAAATCATTTCCCGAAGGTGAGTTCAGCATTGTACAAACAGGCAAATCGTTTTCGATCCGTTTGAATGTTGTTCCGCTTGACAGGCACATCCCGCTTGCATCGCAGCATGACGCATTAGAACAATGCGTCGCTGGGATAACGAAATTCAAAGAAAAACTATTTGATTTTCCAGGCTGAAATATAGAAAAAATCCCGGTAGTACCATTTTTGATACCGCACCAGGATTATTTTTTTGCTTATGCCATGCCGAGTAATTTGCGTTGCTCCTGCCAATCTTCCGGGAGAGTATTTACTGCCTTTGCCAGCGTCATTTCCGGAGGCGTTTTGCCCTGCATAACGGCAACTATTATTCTATAGTCAAGTGGCAACCTTCCCCGCGGAATATTCTTCACAAATTCATACACTTTCTCATTCAGGCTGCTCATAGATAAAGGAGTTTTGTCTTAATTTGGAACTGGCAAGATCCTTGAAACCCGACCATTGATTTTTCATTTATCCCTGCAATTTTGGTCAGAGAGAGTAAAGTTTTTCCGCAGTACGGCAATGGATATTTTCCAACTCTGCAGGAGTGAAAAGACCGCCGTAACGGAGAAAATTCAGTTTTTCCCGGTAAGCGTCTTTTCCTGAGCGGAGTATTCCCGGAGCATCTGACCCCCACATCATCCGTTCCGAACCGGCAATATCACACAAACAACGCAAAAATTGCTGTGTCCCGTTGAATGGATATTCCTCGTCACCGAAAACACTGGATATATCAAACCATGTATTGCCGTCAGCGATCTCTTTGAGCATCGCCAGACGGGTGTCGTTAAATCCGTCATTACAGGGGAAAAGGGCATGGGCAAGTACAAAACGCAGTTCCGGAAAACGTTTTTTGACCCGGAGTAGAGGATAGATCTGCCATGCCCGGCTGTTACGCATTCCGGTATCAATGACAATTATAATACCGTTTTTTTCCGCATACTCCCAGACCGGCAGAAAAATATGCGAATCCAGTGAAAGGTCAGGGTGTATTCCGGATAGCCCCCACGTCTCACTGATTTCGAATTTGGCGACTTTTACCCCTTTTTCTTCCACAAAGTAACGGAAAAGTTCCATCGCCCGTCTGCCGTAGGGATCAAAAATACAGCATCCGGCAAAGCGGTCAGGATATTTTGATACGGTTTCAAAGATATAATCATTCTGATAACCGTAATTTTGTGCCTGAAGCAAAAGGGCTTTGTCAATGCCGTTTTCATCCATTACTCTCAACAGAGATTCTGCTGTAAATCCGGTATCGCCGTATTCCGGCGGAAAAAATTGTTCCTCCGTGCCGTCGGGCCAGCGTAAACGCCCTTTGCCTATGGCTCTGCCTTCTCCAAATGGACCGTAGGGCCGCAGATATTCGTAAATGTGAGCGTGGGCATCAATAAGCATTTTTATTACATCCGGAAATCACTTGTTTATCGGCATTTCGATCGTACCGATAGAATCGATCCGCAGGGGCTGGGGTTCAGTGATCACATCAAATTTACACTGGAAATAACTGCCGTCACCATACTCCTTACGGGTGCGGTCGATCTTATAAAGACGTGCTTCAAAGACCAGATCGGAATCGTAACCGTACTGGTTGCTGCGGAAGCGGTAAACCGTGTTTTCTTTTGCGTAAGGCAGATCCTCGACCCGGATCATGGCATAGATCCGTTTGCGGTTATCTTTGTGGATTAATACCGACGTGGTTCCGGCAGTGTAATAGCCATTGATGGTATCGGTGTCGGTGATGCATAATCCGTCGTGAGGGGCGACGATTTTGTAGTATTTACGTTCTTCTTCCAGTGAAGATAATTCGGCAAGCATCACATTGAGGGTGGCTTTTGCTTCCTGCAATTCAAGTTTTGCCCGCTTGATATACAAATCAGCCAGACCTTTGCCGACGATTTTCATATCGCTGCTCAATGAAGCAAGTTCTGCTTCCCGGTCGGCTTGAGTTTCACTTTTTTCCCGCAGGGCGAGGTCGGAAATTGCTTTATTGCTGTAAAGTTTACGGTAAACTGCCAACTCATGGTTGAAGCGTTTTACACTGGCTGCTGCTGCCTGATATTTCCATGCCAGATTCCGCCATTCCGAAGGAAGCGGGTTGAGTTCGGTCATTTGCAATGCGATCTCTTTCAGGGCGATAGTCTGCCGCTGTTTTTCGATCTCGCACTGTTTTTTGTTGATTTTGCTCCGCAGATCCCAATCATCATACTCCAATATCACATCACCTTTTTTCACCCGTGCCTGTGAATAATGGTGGACTTTGGTGACATAACCGGAATATTTGTTTTTAAGTGTAGTTCTGCCTCTGCCCCGCACATATCCGACGACTGAGACGAACTTTTTTTCTGCCGCATCCAGATTCTGCCACATCAATCCGGCAAGCAGAAACGCAAAAACAACCTTTTTCATCTTTCTCCCCCGCAAAATATTTTTATTAGAAACTTATTCTGCTCCCTCTTTTTTTTCTATCATACCCAGTTTTTTGCCGACGACGAAAGTGCCGATATTATCACCGGCGACATTGCACGCCGTTTCAAACATATCCAGAAGCGGATTGATCCCCAGGGCCAGAGCGATGATAGTGGAGGTCTGTTCAGGAGAGAGATTGAAACGTTCCAGAACGAGGAAAAGCAGAAAAATACTTCCTCCCGGTACGCCGCCGGCACCGACAGAAGCAAACACCACACCGATGATCAGCATGAGCATCTGGGTAATGGTGATCTCAAAACCGAAAAGATTTGCCGCCAATATCGCAAATACCGGCAGATGTATGCAGACACCATCCATATTGACCGTGGCCCCCAGAGAGAGGGTGAAGTGTGAAAGTTCATCTTTTACATGCAGATTGTTGCGGGCAGTTTTCAATGAAACCGGCAGTGCCGCCGCACTGGAACGGGTGACAAACGCTGTAAGGATCGGTTCACGCAGTTTCCACAACACCGGATAGGGATTGACCCGGCAGATGATCGCAGTGATCAGAGGATAGCAGATCAGCAGCATCAGTATAATTCCGCAAATCACGCAGAGTGCCACCTGAAAATAGGAGTTGAAAAGTGAAATGCCGTAAACAGCAAAATTGCACGCAGTAAGAGCAAAAATACCGATGGGAAAATAAGCCATGATCCAGTCGATCATTTTGAAAATAGTGCTTTGCATAGCTTCAACAAGATCCAGCATTTTTCCGACGACAGTTCTGGTACGTTCATTTTCAGATGTATCCATTACCACCCGTGCTGCCAGACCGAACATTATGGAAAAGACGATGACCGCCAGAAAATTTCCTTCTGCAAGAGCTTTGAAAGGATTGGCAAAAAGTCCGAGGATGATGTTTACAAAGGCGTTTCCGGAGTTTGCCGAATTCTGCATAACTTCGACCTGGGCGGAAAATTTACCGGCAAGTTCACCGGCAGCTGCCAGTTCCGGATTGAAAATTACCGCCATGATACAGCCGAAAATCGCCGCATACAGAGAGGTGAAAAAATACCATGCACATACTCCGACACCCATTTTTCCGAAAGTTTTGGTCGGCAGACTGGCAGCTCCGTGGATGAGGGAGAAAAAGATGATGGGAATGACGATCATTTTCAGCATATTCACCAGAATCGAACCGAATGGTGAAAGGATCGCCACGATTTTTTCCATCCAATTGCCGCCGCAAAGCTGGTTGATCTTGTAAATTATTACTCCGGCAAGACATCCGAGAACGAATGCTCCGAGATTACGCCACACCAACGGGATCCGGTTGTACCAACTGAAAAGCTTCATTTTTTTCCTCATTTTTAATGATTTTGAACAGAATGAATTAATATACCATAATTACGCAGTATTTCAAGTATTTACTTATGTAAATAGTGTGGTATTATTCTGTGTTTTCCCAGTTTGCAGGTGTTTTTTGCGTTTCCCGGATTTTATTTATTTTTCATTCTGTATTAAAAACGTATTTAACCCATTCGGCGGCAGTGTTATGCCGTTGAATTTCGGAGCCAATGGATTATTGCTGTTCAGCGGAATAGCTTCACCGGTACGGCAATCAAATACTCTTATGGATATTTCCGGAGTATTGTCATACTGACAACCGCAGAAAAATAACAATAGAAGGCATAGAATAAAAATTGGTTTCGATATAATTTTGAGCATATCAAAGAAAAAACCGGAATTGCCGGATCGTGAGATACAGCAATTTCCGGTTGGAGTCTGAAAAGACGTTTACTTGATGATGGAAATGTTTTTTACGATACTGCTTGAAACAACACTTTTTTCCGTTTCAGCCTTTTTGACCGGGAAAATGATTCCGGCTTTGTCATTGGTGCTGCCTTTCGCAGAAATTTTGACATCAATATCTGAAAGGGAAATCAGGGCAGGAGTGGCTTGGCATTTGCTTTCCACTACAGCAGTCGTTGATTCAGTAACCGTTTTTTCAGTAACAGATTTTTTCTCTTCTTCCTCTTCATCATTGGTGGTTACAGCAGAGATTTCGTCAGCTTTTTTGGCATCCAGGGATTCGCAGGAAAGCTTATCAAGATGGATCGGAATACCGGAGAGGGTCACCGTATAATTGGTGGTTGAAAAAAATCTCCAGGTCGGGTGGGTTTTAGCTTTGACAATTGTAGTTACGCCAACGATATAATCGCAATCGGCAGCAGCAAGGAATTTGGCGATCGCATCGTTACGGGCAATGCGGCGGGAAAGTCCTTCACCGACAACAGTGATCCTTTTGGTACCGGCTTTGAAGACCGGACGGAAAAGTTCACGGCTTCCTGCCAGATTGGGTTTGGTCAATGCGAGGGCATTGGGGCGAACCTGCACCTCGTTATAGTGACTGGCTTCGATACAGGTGATTTCACCGTGGATGGGGTCACTGCACATGCTGCAGCCGGTGAATGCGAGTGCTGCCGCGGCAGCGATTCCGGAAAGGAACATTTTTTTCATAACAATTTTCTCCTATATAATTGTTTTTTGTGAAGTCACTTACTTCACTTGTTATGCTACGAAGCAGACAGCTATTTTATCTGCATACGTCCAAAAATTACTGATCATCTCCTTTGAAGTCAATGAAAAAGATACCGGCAATAAAGTCGGCGATTTCCACCGGATGCAGTTCAAAACGGAAATTTATGTAACATCCTGCTTTTATACCGATTGCGAACGGGTCTTCTGCATTTTGTTTCAACATGTTTTCAATATCAACGGTTCCGCTGTTAGAACCGTAAGTCGGGATGTAATCGCCGCAGATAGTTTTTCTAACAGTATCACTGGCACTGAGTTGAAGAAAGTTTGCATAATAACTTCTCTGCATGTAAAGTCCATTCTGGCGGTTGATTGACCATCCGGTCATATAAGCAGTACCGATTCCGGTACCGAATTCAGCATAGCGGGTCAGTTTCAGATCGATTCCGATTTCGCCGACACCGATTTCCCCGGTAAAGCAGTCGACAAGATCGCAAATCCGGTTAGGCAGATACCAGAGTATATTGTGACCGACAGCGGCAACTCCTTTTTTGAAACCATCAAAACTTTCTTTTCGTTTTTCCGCTTTAATTTTTTCTATTTTTCGCTTTTCAACTTCGATTTCCTGTTTTTCGGTTTCTATTTTTCGTTTCTCTGCTTCGATTTTCTGCTTTTCTGCTTTGATTTTTTCGGCTTTAATCTTTTTCATGTGCTGCTTTTTAGCAATACTTTCTCTTGTTTCATTCAGAGTTGACAGCCGGAACCAGTTGCTTGCAGCTGAAAGATCTGCACAAAAAGTACAGGCAAAAAGCAGGGCGAATAAAATAGATTTGTGTTTGTTTACGCGACTCATGATTTCCTCGTTTTTATAATATATTCTTTTATATGTGAAAAATTTTGTCCTTATGGCATGGTGCTATGTGGATGAGATGGTAAATCGGTAACCCACTGATTAATGCGGAAAAAATAGAGCGTTGCCATGCCGGTTCAAGGGCATAGCAACGCTTTAGAATTGAATTAAAAATGTCAATTAAAATATTATAGTTTGGACAAACCCATGGGTTTGTTTGTACTATCCGTACAAACAAATAATCCTTCATTCGTACAAGTAAATACTTTGCGGTGTGAATGCCGCATGAAGTTCTTGCAGTCAGAATCTGTTAAGTGTTTTATAAAGTTCATTTTTTGCACAAAATATAATAAATTTTAACATTAATATATCACATGAAAATAAAAATGCAATACTTCGACGATAATTATTCACAAAAAAATACAGATTTCTTATAAAACCGTAAATACGCCAGCATCTCGTTGCAGTTCCGTCAATAATTACAATTTGTTGCAGGAGACCGCTTCAATTTTATTTATGATAACTGCAATCTGCGGCAGCTGGATTGTCGATTCCACAATCCAATTGCAACAGGTTTTCCTGTCTTCTTCGTATCCATAGTTACCCCGCTTTACTCCACAATCTGCAGAGAGTGGCTGATCATGGGATAAAAAATACCCGCATGCGTCATGCGGGTACTAGCATTATTTAATTTATTTGTCAGCTTTGCCGAAAACTTCGATTATTGCGAAATCGTAGGGGGCAATATCCAGAGTGATCTTACCGTTGCTTATGACGACCGGCTTATTGCTCTGGCGGTCGATCACTTTAAGCGGGAAAGCATATTTCGGCAGCGTGATCTCTGCTTTAGTATCGCTGAACTGCATATTACTTACCAGCAGCAGGAAACGTTTTTCTTCCGGTTTTGCATAATCCGGATCGATCTGCTGGAGTCTTTCGTAATAACCGATTTTCACTGCCGGATCGGAAACGTTGAAAGTTTTGTTTTCCCAGTACGGGGTGAATTCCACAGTACCGGTACTGTCTTCTTTCATTCCGAAACGGTTGCGGATGGCTTCAAATTTGTTGATTTCACGGGCATCGCACCAGAGCGGCCAGTAGAGGAAATCAAACTGGATGGTGTAGCTCAGCATAGTGCGGGTTCCGCGGGTGATTTTCTCGTAGGGGCGGTGGTTGCGGCCTTTGAGTTCCGGAAGTATCACAGTCGGCAGACCCCAGGCACGGCAGTAATCGGCTTTGAGATTGTCAATATCGCCCCAGATATAGGCGTAATAGAATTCACCATCGGGTGAAGCATCACGCACGTCTTCTTCCTTGTACCAGTAGAATTCATTTTCTCCGGTCATGCGGATATCGAAAAAGGAGATGATCGGTGCATAAGCCACGCCGCTGTTGTGGGCGAGCATCCACGCTGCAGGATTGTTCTGCCGCATCAATGCACGGATCCGTTTGAACATCTGACGGTAGCCGCCGATGGGATAGGTCGGTCTGATAACTCCGCGGAAGTCGGGCATACCGCCATCTTTACCCGGACGGTAATTTTCCCGGGGACCGGCACCGTCGCAGTAAATGCCGTCGGCACCGTGATCGATCATATTTTTAACTCCGGCAACCATTTTATCAATAAATTCCGGAACCGGTGCGATACTGATATCGTAAACTTTGCCGTTGAGCCAGCGGTAATTCACATCCTTATCACGTTTATTATTGTCAGTGTAGCGTATGGCATCGGCGGGGAATACCGGCATGACCGATTTTGATGAAGGCTGCGGCAAATACATATTATTCATTGCCAATTCCCGCAGATAGGGGTCTTCAAGCACGATAGTTTTGCCGTTGTCGTTCCAGATGATGGTATGGCTCTGTAGCTGGGGGTGGATGTAATGGAGGATATTTCTGCCGGCTTTTTTATCAAAAGCAGCAATCTCTTTGAGCAGTTCCGGTTTGCGGATCCAGAGGTTGTTGTGACATTCGGTACGGTTGGCACGCCAGAATTGCCAGTAGATCATGTGGGTATTATCGGTTTTATTGAAGTTGTCGTAGCGGGTTCCGAAACGCCATGAACGCCAATCTTTGGGCATCTGCCGCAGCGGTGTGATATTGAAGTAGAAACGGTAGGAAAGCGTTTTATTCAACGTCACCGGTTTTTCGATGATGTTGACCGTCAGAACTCCGGAAGCAGGATCGAAAATAAATTCGTTTTTGGGAGTGCAGTTCCAGTCATGGGCATTTTCACAGCTTACAGAAAAACCGCCTTTGGTATCACCGACCCAGAAAAGCGGACAGAAGCCGGGTTTGAAAAGTGTCTTGTCTTTCAGATTGAGCCGCAGACGGCGTCTTTCAGCTTCCAGACCGGATTGCGGCTTATTGGGACCTTCGACCTGGGCGGAAATGAGTTTATCTTCCGGCAGATTCAGAGGGAAGACCAGAGCAGTTTTTTCCAGTTTCGCTCCTTTTTTCTCCGGGGTAATGGTCAGATCATAGGTCATGGTGCCATCAAATTCGACGGTGAGTTTTCCATTGACTTTGACATTGCCGGCATTACCGGAAAAAGTTCCTGCGACCTGATTTTTACCGGACATCGCCAGTTTTTTCTCATTAACGACCAGATTTTTGCCGTCGGCTTTTATTTCCAGACGGGAGGGGGCGGTGAAAAGTTTTCTGCCTCTGATATCCACCTGCTCCGGCAGGAAAGTATTCTTATCAAGATTGGCTCTTTTGAAGCCGAGCATCAAAGTTCTGCCCATCAGCCGGAGTTTGGTCAAACCGGAACCCGGTTCCACAAAATCCGGTGAAAGACCGTCGTTACCGAATTTATTGCCTACATAATCGGGTACAGCCGGGGCGGCACCCAGAAGCAGGGAGGAAAGTGCGGCGGTGATAAAAAATCGTTTTTTCATGTTAAATCTCCTTTTTTGTCAGATACCTTCAGCCACTTTACGGACTTCTTCCAGGAATGCATATTTATTTACCGTATCCGGTTCAAGATAACTGCCTTCGGTCCATTCGTTCCATGCATTGATAAAGAGGATGCGTTCATTTTCCGGTTTACCATCCATAAGTGCGGCAGCATCTTTCAATTCTCCGCCGAAAACTTCCGGAGTCGCCTCGATGACCGGCAGCCACGGATAGAATCCATTTTCATAAGTATCCGCCTGAATGGTTCTCGGGCTGGAATCCCATCCCATGGTCACTACGGGGTAGTAAGGTGCAGGCAGAGTATTCAAAGCCTTCTGTGCTTTCGGTTTGTAAAAATCGAAACATGCCCGGTGATCCATGCGGGGGAATGGACGTTTTTCCATCGGGAACTGGGTGAACATCGGCACATTGTAGCTGGTGTAACTGGAAAATCCGATTTTATTGTGCCATTCGGTCTGGGGGCAGACCGTGTGCGGATCAGCTTCAAGGTTGTCGAACCAGATCGCATTCACATGAACTTCACCGACACCGGCGGCAATCGCTTTTTTCTGGAGCAGTGCAATTGCTTCGGCGGTTTTTTCCACACCGCCCATCTGGATAATAAACCGGTTTACGGCATAGATGGAAAAGTAAGGTTTACCGTCAACTTTCCAGTAATCCTCATCTTTGAAAAAGTTTTCGATGATGTAATCCCAGACAGTTCCGACTTCCTCAAAAGTAGTGTCCCACGGAAAATGTTTTTCGTAATTACCGCTTTTGATGGCGGGGTGGAAATTCATCCAGTCGTGGTTCGCCCACATCAGGGCAAACTTGATCCCGGTACGTTTTTTCATGCCGAGGAAACCTTTTTTCAACGCCCCTTCCAGATACGGTTTGCCGGCGTACCAGTACCAGTCAAAAATAAATGCATCAATACCGTATTCGAGGGCACAGCGGCATTTCTTTTCCATATTTTCCGGAATGGATTCATCTTCATAACCCCACAGCGGCACTTTCGGCTGATTATGGCCGGGGAAACGGCTTACGGCATGTTTCATAAGTTCCCATTCGGTCCAGTTTTTCCCGTGTTTGGGAAAATTGCGTTCTTCACAGTGCCAGTTCGGGAAGTAATAAACAGCGGTGGTGATTTTTTTACCCATTACATTGTTCCTTTATATTACATGCGGTTGTTTTGTTATTTAGTATACAACTGCAACGTTTTTGCGGCAAGTATATTTTTACAAAAAAATAGTATATTTGCACAAAAAAACTTGATTTTTTGCTTTTCCGGTATATCTTTCACACAAAAGGAGATTTTGAAATGTATTATGCTTTGAAAGGTCGTGCCGAGTACCGCGGATACCCGTTGCTGGTATTCAGTACAGCTCAGGGCAGCGGTTCCGATCAGCCGCATACCCACGATTTTATTGAGATCGCTCTGGTTCGGAGCGGATATACCACTCACTGCGTTTACGATGAAGAGGAAAATATCCGTTATCGGGAAACTATCATCAGAGGAGATCTTTATATTATTCCGCCGGGGATAAAGCATCAATTCCAGAATAAACATGAGGTTATGCTTTACACGATGGCGTTCCTGCCGGAATTTCTCACCGCAGAAGAAATAAAAATATTGAACACTCTGCCGGTATTCAATTCGCTGGGAAAAAAATCATGGCAGGATACTCCGCGTATCCATCTTTTGCCGCTGGAATTTTCCAAAATGGAAAGTTTGCTGCAGAAAGTAATGGGAGAACTTTCGCAGATCCATAATCAGGATGTTCACCATCTGCTGGCGAAAAGCCTCGTGCTGGAATATCTTATCGCCATCGGAACTCACGCTCCGGAAAGGTGGAGCAGCGCTCCTGAAAATGCCGATAGAATGATCCTGCAGGCGGTCAGCGATATGGAACGGCATCCGGAAAAGCGGTGGCTTCTGAACGATCTGGCACGCCGTTACGGGATGTGTGCTTCCGGTTTCGGGAAAAAGTTCCGGGAAGTGACCGGTGTCGCTCCGTTGAAATATTGCCGTCTGCTCCGGCTGGAACAGGTGCGTGAAGCTCTTTTGACCAGTGATTTACCGGTCGAAAATCTATCTGAAAAATACGGTTTCGCCGACAGCAACCATCTGATCAAACTTTTCAAAAAATGTTACGGCATGACTCCGCTTGCCTGCCGTAAAGGTCAGAGATGAAGTATTGCTGGAAGCATCCGCTTGACAGGGGTTGCTGTCACTTTTTCTGACCATGGTAAAAAAAATGCAAAAAAATTCAGATTTTTAATTTGCATTGTATCTAAATGAATGTTATATTTATTTAGAGTCAAGATGAAAATAGGTGAGATTGAGAAATGGCACATCCTCTTAAAGAAAAATTTGCACAGATCTGCCGCCGTTTCAAGTGGAAATGCACTCCTCAGCGGCTGGCGGTGTATGAGTGTATATGCCATAACCATTGTCATCCGGATGTGGATTCGGTCTGGGCAGCGGTCAAATCCCAGCTGCCGACTGTTACCAGAGAAAGTATCTACCGGATCCTCAATGAGTTTGCCGCTCACGGTCTTATCTGGCGGCTTGATCACATGACCAGTGCCAGATACGACAGTAATACGGTGCCTCACGGTCACTTTATCTGTGAAAATTGCGGAGCGATCGCGGATTTTGCTCTTGAAAAAGATGTTGCCGCTTTCGCCGGAAACCTTCCCGGTGAAGTGCGTCACATGGAGATCCGCTTCACCGGAATCTGTGAAAATTGTCAAGCACCGGAAACACTCCGGTAAAAAATAACTGTTAAAGGAGAAATAAATCATGGAACTCAAAGGAAGTAAAACCGAAGCAAATCTCTGGTATGCATTCGCCGGAGAATCCCAGGCCCGCAACAAGTATTCCTACTTTGCTTCAAAGGCCCGCAAAGAAGGTTATGAGCAGATCGCTGCCATCTTTGAATCGACCGCCAACAACGAAAAAGAACACGCAAAACTCTGGTTCAAAGCTCTTGACGGTATCGGTGATACGCTTTCCAATCTGAAAGCTGCCGCCGCCGGTGAAAATGAAGAATGGACCCAGATGTACCGCGAATTTGCCGAAGTCGCAGAAGCGGAAGGATTTTCCGATCTTGCCCGCCAGTTTGCCAGAGTCGCTGAAATCGAAAAACGTCACGAAAAACGTTATAATAAGCTGGTCGAAAATATGGAAAAAGGCGAAGTTTTCGTCAAAACCGCCCCGAATCGCTGGGAATGCCGCAACTGCGGACATATCCACGTCGGCGACAAAGCTCCGGAAATTTGTCCGACCTGCAAACATCCGCAGTCTTACTTCGAGCTCGAAGCAGAAAACTACTGATAAAATCTCTATCCCTGAACCGGTTGCTGCTTACCGCAGCAGCCGGTTTTTATTTATGCAGGGTGGCTCATGCCGCCCCCTGCACCCCTGCACCCGCGTATGCGGGATTTTGTACCGGTAAGTGATTTGCGGGCGTGGTGGTTCGACTCATGTGGTGCGAATCTGCACCCGCTGCCGCCTTTTATGGCGACAGGCGAGATTTGCTTCGCACCACGAGTGCCACTCCGGGGAAGATTCCCCGGACCCCACGCGGCGGCGTATAACGCTCGCCGCAACTCTGACGGCAGACTTCCAAGTTACATCAGAGGAGCAAATTTCCACAAATGCAATGTTGTTAAATGAAATTTTCTGCTTAATATTAGTTTTTTGTTTATTTTTTTGGAATTCATACAAAAAATGCTTGATTTTTTTACCTTTAGTTATTATATTTTTTTCAAAGTTACGAAACCAAAAAGGAGGTATCGATATGAATATGACTAATCAGGAAAAACAGGAACGGTTCAGAAAAAAAGCACAATTGAAAAAACAAGCGGATAAAGTTTTCCGTGATTGGCAGTTGTTAAGCTGGAATTGGACTGTACATGGTGGAGCAGATCCCAGAGAAATAAAAGCAAAATTGGATAAAATTGCTGATTTACCATCAGGTTGGAATGATTCAGATTATCAGCAGGCACTTAATGCGTTTCAGATTTTCAGTAATGAGTTTCGTACCGGAAACCCTTATTTACTGCAAAACGATATTTATGCCGGACGGGATAGTGTGTGCAATCCAATGACGTCACCGGATTGTACCCGGTTGATCAGGGAACAAAAAAATGCCGTATGGCAAGCAAAAAAACTGGTTTCTCACATAAATTCTGCAATGGATTTGAGTGGCGGAGTCGCTTCTGATAACGCTGCAGTTGTGATGGAATTAGCTCGAAACGCAGGTTTATCGTTGCTGAAAGAACGCATTGTTCCTAAATCAAAAGCAGCCGCAATTTGTTTATTGATGACCAATCCGCTGCAAAAAAAGCCGGAGTGGTTGATTGATGAACTTGCTGTAATTCTGAAAGAACAACTCGGTGAAGATGGTATGAAGCATCTTTTGAAAAAATTGATATAATGTGAGGATTTTATGGTTGATATCAACGCTTTCAATAAAGAAACTATATGTGAATTTAAAGGGGAAATCTATTCTGTCAGAGATAATGGAGCAGTAATGCGTCATCCGAAAAAATCAGTTAGAAAAATAGATAATATTTGGACTTTTGGCAAAATGTCTCAAGAAAACGGTTATATGTTCATAGGATCTGCTTGCATTCATCAAATTGTTGCGACAGCTTTCTATGGTCCCCATGACACCAAAATTTATGTTGTTGACCACATTGACACCAATCGCCAAAACAATAGATTGGAAAATCTCAGATGGTTGACTCGCTTTGAAAATGTTATTCTTAATCCGATAACGTGCAAAAAAATAGAATCATTGACTGGTCGCAAAATTGAAGAAGTGTTAACAGATATTTCAATTTTACATGAGCAAAAATTAGAACCTAATTTTTCATGGATGAAAAAAGTATCTCAAGAAGAAGCCATTCAAACATTACATTCTTTGCAAAAATGGAGTAATTCTCCTGTTAACAAAAACACCGCAGGAAAGTGGCAAAAACTTGATGATAAGTGGTATCGATCTACCAATCAAAAAAATGCTGTCATTAATGCTGATTGGAATTCAAAAGTTGAACTTTTAAAATGCCCGTTCAAGATTACAAATTCACCAATTGCAGCATATGCAGAAAATTTGAGTATTGGAGAACCATTCATAATAAGCGATGGGCATTCCGGAATATGTGTGGATTTTGCTATTCAAGAAAAAGATGATAGAGAATTATTGTTTATAAAATGTGATTATGGTCACGGAAAATCACAGACAGTACTCGATATTATCGTCGTTGAGGTCATAAATAACTGTTATACACATTATTGGGATAAGTTTTACCCCTATATGAAGCAACAAGATGGTTTATTCATATATCCATGGCCCTGGGAATGCAGTGATGCTTGGATTAAACGATATTAAAATATAAGTCATCATTTGATTTGATACGATGGATTTTTGTGGTATATTGTATAGCAGATAAGCAATCAAATTATTGAAAGGGGTATTATTATGATCTGGGTTCTGGTTTATATTATTGTCGGTTTGGTGGTTTTCTTTTTGATCCGGGAAGTCTGGTGCTGGTATTACAAAACCAATGAGATCCTTGAAAAGTTGGATGAGATCAACCGGAAACTTGACAATAAATAATTACGGTGGTGTCTTGCGGGCAATCTCTTGACCAATCATCGGACGTTTTCGCAGTCGAGTACAGTCGTACACTCCTGCTCCCCCGCCTTGATTTGTCTGCGACTTTGTTCCGGTTGGATCAGACCGTTACAGGATCATGCTGACGGTGGCGTCTTGCGGTCAATCTCGTGACAATAAATAACGGGCTTCAACAGATGATTTTTTCAATCTGTTAAAGTCCGTTAAAGTCTGTAACCGTCTGTAATCAGTCCGATTATTCTTCGGTGACTTTCACGTTACGCATCTGCACCGGCCAATTGCGGTTGAGCAGACGGAGTGCCACTTTAAATTGAGTGGTGCCGGTGTAAAAACTTTTGAAAGTGGTGGAAAATTTCACCCATTCTCCGGCTTTGTTGCCGAATCCGACATAGGGAAACATATTTCCGGAACGGTGCTGACGCACTGCCGTTCCCACCGGATAATTTTTGGTAATGGGAGTTTTGAAAAACAACGTTACAGTGCCGTCGCTGTTTTTAACTGTTTTACTCACATCCGGAAAACCGGTCAATTCAAAGTTAGGCAGATCACTGCGGTCGGCTTTAGCGTTGAATGCAATTCTGCCGTGAGGAAGAATTTTCCAGCTTTCCGCACCTTTGAGGGTCATGCTTTTATCCCCGGATTTCACATCGGCAGCAAGGGTGGCGATGGAATGGGGGAGTGCCGTCGCGATGGCGGCATGGGTGATCTCCTCGCCTTTGGCGGTATAGGGAATGATTCCAAAATAGAGGATCGTTTTGGCAGGGGGATTGCCGGTGATGAAAAACTCTCCGGAAACGGTATATTTTTTACCTTTGGCAACCGGGATAAAATCTTTGGAAAGTTTGATTGCGTAGTTCAGATTCATGGTCACTATGCCATCTTTGACTTCGGCATCAGATGCCCAGACTCCGGGTTTTGCACCGTCAAAAAGTTCGGCGGCACCGAGCAGGGAAACTGCTCCGAAACATGCGATCATCAAGAATTTTTTCATAATTATAAACTCCTCTCTGATTACTGGTTGAATCCGGATATACCGTCGATGATACGGATATATTCGTCAATACTCATCATATTTGCCTTCTTCGCTGCGATCTTTCTGCCCTTTTCGGCATCGTTGATCAGCAATTCAATGGCAAGTCTGGCATTGATCAATGCGGGGTTCACACAGGCACTTTCATAGTCCTGAATGAAATAATCTTTGCCGTGGGAAGTTCCGGTCTGACCGGGAACATATCCATGGACAGCGGGCATAACTGTCGCCACATCACCCATATCGGTACAGCTTGCCATAAAGAAGTTGTTGAAATCGTATTTGGCTTCCGGATAAAGTTCGGAAACCACGTTACGCATTTCCGCTCCCAGATCCATATCATCGTAAAGCGGCATGCTGTAGTGCATGGTCGTGATTTTGCACCCGCACTCTGCAGCAGCAGCGGCATGGGTCACAGCATTATCGAAGCGGTTGTTGACTTCGACCAGCTTTTCCACCGTGTCTGCCCGGAGCATGTAATCCATTTCAATATGGTCGGGCAGAATATTCACCGACTGACCGCCATCGGAAACGATTCCATGGAAACGGACAAAACTTGAATTGCTGTAAGATTCCCGCAGAAGTGCGATCGCATGCAGAGCCAGATTCATCGCGTTGAGAGCGTTGATTCCGTTCTGCGGTGAAGCGGCATGACAGCTTTTGCCGGTGAAAACAATCTTTTTGCAGACAGATCCATTATGATCGTTGAAGCCGAATCGGGTGGATGCATGGTGCATATACGCAAGATCGATGTCATCCAGCACCCTTTCTCTGAGCAGCTGGGCTTTGCCCGCGACAAACTTTATTTTGCCTTCATTAACCAGATTCTGGCGGTATTCCAGTTCGATACCCTCTTCGGCGGGAGTGCCGATAAAGGCGATTTTTCCGCACAATTCACCGCTTTCGACGGCGGCTTTGAGTCCGATCGCCGTACCGATCAATCCGGCGGCACTCGTGTTATGTCCGCAGGAGTGGACAACGCCATTGACTGCTTCAGGATGGCTTGGAATGATCAGAGCATCGTATTCACCCATGACCGCAATAGTCGGTCCGGGTTTGCCGGTATCCAGATCGGCACGGAATCCGGTGATCGCCAGACCGGTGGTCACTTTGAATCCGAGCTTTTCCAACTCGCTGATCAAGAGAGCCGATGAGGCGGTTTCTTTGTATCCGGTTTCCGGATTTTTCCAAAGTTCCTTTCCGATATTCATGATATGATCCGCACTGTTTTTTATTGCGGAATCACTCAACTGGATGACTTCTTCTCTGGTCATTGCCTATCCTTTCAATGTTAAAGTTTTAATGGATCACTTTTTACGGAAGACAATTCTGCCTTTGGTCAGGTCGTAGGGTGACATTTCCATAGTGACATTGTCACCGGGGAGGATGCGGATGAAGTTCATACGCATTTTTCCGGAAATGTGGGCATTTACCACATGACCGCCCTGAATTTCGACTTTAAACATGGTATTGGGCAGCAATTCCCGCACCACGCCTTCCACTTTGATTACATCGTCTTTTGCCACGTTAAAATCTCCGGTTCGTTATCTGTTATAAGAATCATATGTTCAAAATGTGCACTCAATGATCCGTCTGCTGTGCGGACGGTCCAATTATCTTTCCGGTCAAGTTTCACCGAATCGGTACCGAGGTTGAGCATCGGTTCAATGCAGAGTACCATGCCCGGTTCCAGTCTGGCACCCTTGCCGCTGGAGGTGAAGTTCGGTACTTCCGGCGGCTCATGCAAAGATATTCCGCATCCGTGACCGACATATTCTCTGACAATGCCGAGTTTGTGCCGTCTGGCACACTTTTCCACAGCGGCACTGATGTCTCTGATAAATGCTCCGCATCTTGCGGCTGCAATACCATCCATCAGTGATTGACGGGTCCCTTCAATGAGTCTTTTAACATTGGGGGAGAACTCTTTGAAACCGAAAGTCAATGCGGTATCACCGATGGCATTATCAATATTGACACCGACGTCGATACTAACAATATCATCCTCGGTGATGATCTGGTCCGGTCTGCCGATACCGTGGACAACGACATCATTTACCGAGATGCAGATATTACCGGGATAACCGTGATAATTTTTGAAAGCACTGCGTCCGCCGGTGGCATTGATCAAGGTGCCGGCGAGCTGATCGAGATCAAAAGTAGTCATGCCCGGATGTGCGAGACGGGCTATTTCGTCCCGCACCTGGGCAGTCACCGCCGCAGCACGGCGGATGCGAGTGATCTCTTCCGGGGTGTGAATGATCCGTTTGCCGGACATCGGAATTACTCCAGAACTTTCGCCAATTCAGCGACGATCTCATCGAGTTCGGTACTCTGGCAGCTGTAAAGCAGACCGAGTTTTTCGTAGTATTCGATGAGGGGCTGGGTCTGTTTGTGGAAAACAGCCAGACGGCTTTTTGCGGTTTCCAGAGAGTCATCGGCACGCTGGAAAAGTTCAGAACCGCATTTGTCGCAGATGCCTTCGGTTTTGGGCGGCATGAAAATTTTGTTGTAGATCGCATCACAGCCGCGGCAATTCATGCGGGCGGTAAGACGCTGGAGAATGATCTCATCAGCCACGTTGAGGTAGATGACCGCATCGATTTTTTTACCCATGGCAGTCAGGATCTCAGCAAGGGTTTCCGCCTGGGCAATGGTACGGGGGAAACCGTCGAGGATGAAACCTTTTTCGCAATCGGGTTCTTTGAGTCTTTCACCGACCATGCCGCAGACCATGGCATCGGGAACCAGACCGCCGGATTTCATGATGGCACCGGCTTCTTTACCGGCAGGAGTGCCTTTGGCAACTTCGGCACGGAGAATATCGCCGGTGGAAATGTGGGCTACACCGTATTTGGCGATCATCGCATTGGAAACGGTTCCTTTGCCGGCACCGGGGCCGCCGAGGAAAATCAGATTCTTCTTGGTCAACATTTTTGTAACTCCTTTTGATTAAATATGTTTAAGAAGATAATCGAATAATTCGTTTTCGGAGATCTCGCATTGGGAGCCGTCATCCATTTTCTTGACGATAGCGATCGCTTTTTCCAGTTCGCTTTCGCCGCGGATCACGGTCAATGCAGCACCGCTGCGGTTGGCTGAACGCATCTGGGCCTTGAAAGAACGTTCTTCCAGTTCCAGTGCGACGTTTTTACCGGCTTTGCGGAGCTGATCGGCAATGATGAGATTTTTCATGCGGGCATCGGCACCCAGACCGATAAGGTAGCAATCTGCGGCTGCAGAATCAGGAATGGGGGCATTGAGGGCTTCCCGAACCATGATGAGACGCTCAACACCGGCGGCAAAACCGACACCGGGAAGCGGTTTTTTCTCACCGGGCAGGAAAAGTTCGTAACGGCCGCCTCCGGCGATGGCGATCTGTTCACCCAACGCATTGTGGGTAACTTCAAAAACCGTATGCACATAATAATCCAGACCGCGAACCAGACGGGGAGAGACTTTAAAAGGCACATTCAATGCGGTCAATGCCGCCTGAACTTCTTCAAAATAGGCTTTGGATTCAGCACTGAATGAGTCGATATAGCTCGGTGCCTGATCAATGATCGGTTGACAGCACTCCTGTTTGCAGTCGAGGATACGCCAGATATTGCGTTCCAGACGGGTGCGGCAATCCGGACACATGGAGTCGATGTGTTTGGAAAAATATTCCCGCAAAAGTGCCTCCGCAGGAGCCCGGTCAGCGGCAACGCCACGGGTATTGATGGTGAAAACCGCTCCGGTGATTCCGGCACTCTGTAAAAAGTTGTGGAGCATGGCGATACATTCAGCATCGATCAGCGGGGCACAGCGGCCGACATTTTCCACACCGATCTGGTGAAATTGACGGCGGCGTCCGGCAGAGGGGCGTTCACCGCGGAACATCGGGCCATAATAGAAAACCCGCTGCTCGGTACCATTGGCGACGTCGGTATTGGTCAATGCACGCATCACTCCGGCAGTACCTTCCGGACGGAGCGTCAGACTTCTGCCGCCGCGATCCTCAAAGGTGTACATCTCTTTCTGCACAACTTCAGTTTCGCCACCCAGACCGCGCTGGAAAACTTCAGTATACTCAAAAATCGGGGTACGCAATTCCCCGTAACCGTAACTGGAAAAAACTTTTGCGGCGGGATTTTCCAGAAAACGCCAGGTCCCGGCATCGGCTGGGAAAATATCCGCTGTACCCGGGGGCGGTGCAAATGCTGCCATGATCAAAAATTCCTTTTCAATTTTCCGTACTGCAGTTTATTTACAGCGCGGCAGTTGTGATTTTTACACTTATTTCCGGAGTAAAATCCCGGAAAAAAAAACAAAACGCCCGACCGAGAATTTTCCCGTCAGGCGTCTTCAGACAATTTTAAATAACTCCGGAATTAACGGAAGTTGGTCGGGTTGAGCTTTTCAACCGCTTCTTTGAGCTCTTTACCGGCACGGAACTTGATGACGGCACGCTCAGGGATGATGACCTCGTTTTTGGTATCACGGGGATTGCGGCCTTTGCGGCTCTTGCGGACTTTGATTTCAAAAACACCGAAGTTGCGGAGTTCGATTTTTTTACCTTCCATCAACTCTGCGGCAACACTGTCGAGAGTCCGCTGAACGATATCAGCGACTTTAGTCTGAATAATACCGGTTTCATTGGCAATTTTGACAACCAGATCACGTTTTGTCATTTTTTTTCTCCTTGGAACTTATGTGATGTTTATAAAAAACAAAAATTAATTTCAAACATTCTTATAATATGCCACTTCAAGCAAAGATATTCAATAGCGGATATTCACAAAACATAATTTTTTCCGTAAAATATCATTTTTTCGGGCAAAAATTTCAATTAGGTATATTTTTTGTCACTCTTGAAATTACCGATTTCAATATCATCTGCTGCGTTTATGGATCAGTGCCGCACTCTGCCCGCCGTGGAGTGGAGCGGGATATTTGAGAAGATTTGAGAGATGGGCGTTGATTGCATGGCGGCACTTCCGTCTTCATTTCACTTCGCTGCAGCTGGTATCAAATATCAATACCCGCGTAAGCGGGTGCTTCACTTTTGCCGTCAGGCAAAAGCTTCACATTGCGTTAGCAATGCTTCACACGTTGGCGGTGCCCACGTGCTTCACGTTGGTTTGCCAAAGCAAACCAACACTATTTCCGGTGCCAGACGGTGAGAGTATTACTCTTATCCATCAGATTGCCGGCAGAAGCATATTCGCAGAGGTTGACGCCATTCCACACCTCATTGATTTTTGCTTCCGGCACGATGCCGCGGGAATCGCTTGCCAGCACGATCGGACCCCGTTTGACTGCGGTGTATGAAGCATCGCCGGGGGCGGTCAACTCTCTGAGAGTGAAATCAAATTCCAGAACGACTTCATCTTTTTCGTTCCAACTGCGGTCGATCTCAAGATATTTTCCGACGGTAAAAGGAAGTTCTTCATCATTGAGTTTTACAGATTTCAGAAATTCCGGAGTACGCAGAGCGAGAATACATTTTTCCGGAGCGGTAAAACGGATAATCGCTTTGTTTTCCCACGGATAATTCCCGGTAATAGTCAAATTTCCGGAAGTGAGTTTTTCATAGAGGTTGACACAGACTCTGCCCTGATTTTCCATGACGGCGATGATCGATGCAACACTCAAACCTTCCGGTCCCTGTGCCCGGCAGCAGTCATTGCCGCCGTAAGGTGTCCCGAAACCTCTGCCGATCTGGTCATCGGCACAGATCTTGCTGCCGTTACCGGTAAGCGGAGTGGGGTTCACATGCATCCAGTGAGTGCCGTCGGGAGCAATGGCACCGAGAATACCGTTATAGAGAGATTTTTCCAGTTCGTCACCGATCCGGCAGTCACCGGTCAATTCCAGCATCCGCATACAAAAACGTATCCAGGTAGCAGTAACGCAGGTTTCACCCAGACCGCCGCAATCACTGCGGGTCTGCCGCAAAGCACCGTCGAACCAGTATTCGCCCCATGTGTCTTTGGCTCCGCCGGTGCCGGTAACGAAAATTTCCCGGTCGACAACGCTTTGGTAGTAACGTTTGAGCATCGCTTTGAGTTCCGGATCATCTTCGCCGTCGATCATCAGCAACTCCGCCAGACCCTGAAAACAGCTGGTCATTTCGTACGCTTTGCCGTTACCCAGAGCTGCAGGCGTGACACCGGCAGCGGCACAGGCGAAAATATCACCATCTGTGGAACAACCGGTATTGATGATGTAACGGGCAAATTCCCGGTATTTTTCCATACCGCTCAAACGCCACAGTGCCACGATCGCACCGAGGATGCTTGCAGATGCCAGACCGGTATGCCATCCGCATTTGAGGATGGATTTTTTACCTTCGCCATCACCGATACAGGTCATCAGATGATCGACCATCCGGCAGCAGCACTGCAGTACCGCCGGATCAGGATTGAGCATTTCATAGTAACGTTCAAGGGCAAGAAGCGTATATTTACGACCCCAGAGATCCCAGTCAGTCAACTGTTTATCTGCAGGATACGAACTTATACAGCCATCTTCACTTTGGCATTTGAGCATATCCTGAATGGTTTTATCGACCATTTTCCGCAACTCTGCATCGCCGGTCGCCCATGCCGCTGTTATCGCGGAACGGACAATTTTGCCCCAGAATTCACAACGCCATGCTCCATCAGCTTCATTGCGGAGCTTGAATGGCTCCACCAGCTGATCATAATCGACTTTTTTCAATCTTTCATTAACAGTACGCATCAGAGCTTCGCCCAATGCACCTTGCAAAACAGTTTTTCTCATTATATCCACCATTATATTTTTGTGTCATGCGTATAATATAATCTGCTATTTACAAAAGTACATTGTACTTCTTTGAAAAAAAATAGTATTTTTCAGTCTTTTCTGCAAAATTTTGCGGATTGCCTGATTTGATACCAGCTGCAGCGAAGTGAAATGAAGACGGAAGTGTCGCCATACACTCAACGCCCATCTCTCAAATCTTCTCAATGTTTCTCAAAATTTCTCAATTGCTCTGCTCCATACTACAGCTTGCAGATTGCGGTTCTGATCCATGCCAATAAAAAAAGCTCCCGTTTTGCAACAGGAGCTTTCGACAGACTTTTCTCAAAAAGAATCAGTCAAGTTTGCAGTCTTTCAGACTCATGAACTTCTTGGAAAGCAGTTCGCAGCCGTCTTTGGTGATGATACAGCCGCGTTCCCAGCGGAGACCGTAACCGTTACCGGTGAAGAAGGTATCGATCTGATAGGTCATATTTTCCTGAAGTTTGTAGTTGCTGGTCAGCTCGATCCACGGAGATTCGGTTTCCATCAGACCCAGACCGTGAACCGGACCGTAGAGCATGTAATCTTTCCAGCCTTCGGCACAACCCCAATCGTAGTAATCCTGAGCGATGCTGGAAGCCTCGACACCGGCTTTCATCAATTCGAAGGTATATTTGTGGGCACGGAGACCGAATTCCACCAGTTTCATCTGTTCTTTGGGCAGTTTGCCGAAGTAGACCGGAATACCGATACTGCTGGAATAACCGCCGACACGGGCACCGATATTGAGCTGGATGATCTCATTCTTTTTCAGTTTGGCACCGGTCGGACGGCTGATACCGTTACTGGTACGGTCGCCGCCGAAACAGTAGAGGCTGTGACCTTCATATTCACCGCCGTTGGCGTAGATTTCACGCTGGGCGATACCGATCGCCTGAAATTCGGTCATGCCGGGTTTCAGTTCATTGAGCATGGCGGCAACGGCTTTTTCCGCAACTTTGAAAGCTTTGCGGTGGCAGTTGAGTTCGTTTTCGCTCTTGAACCAGCGCAGCGGACGGAAAACTTCGTCTGCAACAACGACTTCAACTCCGGGAAGCTGCGAAGCAACAGCATCGAGAGTCGGTTTGGTCATGACAGCGGTACCGACCAGACCGAGTTTTTTAAGTTTTTTGCTGCCCATTGCCATTTTGACGACATCGGGATAGGTGGCAAGCGGGATGCCGGGATAATCCGGTTCAGCAGATTCACGATAGTTGAGCATCAGAGCGATTTTGCTCAAAACACTGCGGCCGGCAGCATATTTGTAACTTTCAGGACCGATCAGAAGCACGGCATCGCCTTCAGCAGGAACAAAAACACCCGCCTGTTCAAAGGTCGGCCAGTATTCGGAAAGGTAACGCACATTGGCGAAGTCGGATTCGGTACCGTGGACAAGACACGCATCCAGACCGGCTTCTTTGATTCTCGCCTGAAACTTGGCGATACGTTCAAAATACTCGTTTTTGGGGATCACATAAGCCATGATAAAATCTCCTTTGTTATTAGTTGATGGCTTTGATAATATTAGTCATATTCACACCCAGCACTGTACCCGGAACCAGATCATCGGTACAGCCGCCGACAGTTTCCAATTCCATAAATCCGGATGGGTCGTTGTAAATACTGTAACGCACCGGTTCTGCCGGATCGGCATCCGGCGGATAATCGGCAATATCCACTGCATGCAGACCATCTGCCAGCGGAGCTGAAGAACGGGTGATCTGCAGATTCTTTTCCGGTACCAGCAATTCCACAAAACCGCCTTTTTCCGGCAGGGCAAGCTGGATGCGGTTTTTATCATCATGCTTCATCGTAACAACTTTTCCGTCACTCGTCAGCAGATCTTTGCTCGGCTGGTAGAGGTCACGCACCGGAGTCCCCGGATCACCGAAACGGGCAATGGTGTTTTTATCCACAGTAAACTGTGAAAGCGACCACGGGGCAATGGAAAATGTTCCGCTTGCAAGTTCACAGCATCCCATATATTCAATAGCATCATACTGCTCGATGACCGAAGCATTGTCAACTTCTTTCACCTGCACTTTACGGATGAAACGGCAGGGAATGCCGAGCTGCTGATTATTGATCAGGTCGATCTCAGCGGCGATTTCCAGAGAGTCCGCACTCTGACTGACCACATCATACTGGGCGGAAATGATCGCCGCAGGGACCCGCCACGAACCGGTTGAATACTCATAACCGAAACGTGTTCCTTCCGGAGCCGGCCAGAAACCATCGCCGCCGGGATTGAGATAACCGGTTTTGGATGTGCTGATATTTTCCGCTGATTCCCGGCGGAAAAGGCTGACCACTTCACCGTTGCGGGCGTAAAAAAGTCTGCCTTCCATGCCGAGAGTGGCGATCACCGCCGTATTACCGCTGGGAATGACCAGCGGACGGCGACCGGAACGGGAACAAATCTCTACGAGTTCTTCAATATTCATCGCTCAAAGTTCCGGCTGTTTTGTAAACACCGCCGGCATTGGTCAGTGCCGTGAGCAGTTTATCCATCTCTTTGCAGGCGACATCACCGCAGTTGAGGGTGATAAAGCTGTGCGGTTTGACTTCGGCTTCACCATAATCCAAGACGCCGGTGGGCATTTCGTAATATTCCCACGGGTGGAGATAGAAGCACAGTACCGGACGGACATTGTGAGCTTCCACATAGTCAATGTAGCTCCACACCTTTTTCATCAGGGCATCTGCACCTTCGGTACGGAAAAGCGGCCACTGGTCACGGTCACGGTTGTAAGGATCGTTGCTTTCCATGGTCAGGTCGCAGAAGTTGGGGATCTCCACGATCTTCATATCGCCTTCGCGGGTCCAGTCATTCTTATCCGGATGATAGGGTTTGAACATGGTTCTGTAGAAATACAGCGGCAAAGTGGCATCGGCTTTGTAGCCGAGATCTTCAAGCACATTCACCACTTTGGTACTGCCCCAGAGCCGGGGGCAGCGGAAACTGGTGGGATCGACTCCGGAAGCTTCTTTGACCAGACGGGTCGCTTCCCGGATACGTCCTTCGACTTCAAAGGGGAAAACCGGCCAGTTGTTGGGCAGGGGGAAAATGGCATCACCGAGAGTTTCATGAACCAGAGAGTGGCATCCGGTTTCGTGCATACCACCATCGGCATCACGAACCATTTCCACGATATTTTTGTTGTTGCTGGCGGCATGACCGGTCCAGAAAAAGGTGGAAGGAGCATTGTGTTTGCTCAAAATTTCCAGCAGACGGGGAGTACCTTTCTGAACACCATTGTAATAATCGGTAAAACTGCCGACATCGGTTTCCATATCAAAACCGAATACCACATCAAATCTTCCATCCATGAGATCTGTTTCCTTATTAAGGTTTTATATTTTGTGTGCAAGTAAGCTTTGTTTGTTAATAAATATATCCTCTCTGCGGTGGAATGCAAATATTCAGTGCATTTTTTTGCAAAAATTTTCACCGTCGGCAAGCGATAGCGTATCCGGCACTTTCAAGGAGAGGGGTATGGCAGTAAAAAAAGCATAAAAAGAGAGCTGCTGCAAAACTTGAAAGTTCGGCAACAGCCCCCCCCGATTTATTCAGTTTTTCACTTTACGGCACTGCGGAATCCGGCATTATCCCGGATATTTTCCAATCCCCGCAGTTTCAAGGTGAAGTTCAGAGAATTGCCCGGCAGAATATCAAACGGCGTATTCTGGAATTTATCGGTGTTTCTCTGACCGTAACGGCTTCTTGGAAATTCCAGAGTGTAACGTTTGCCTTCGCCCTTGTGATTGCCTTTGGAGTTGAACCAGATATATCCGTGGGTGATCACTTTGTCTCCGAGCATGGCAAAACCTTTGCCGGATGCCGGATCGTAAGCTCCTGCGACCGGTTCGGCAAGCAGGAAGTTGGGGCGTTCATAAAAAGCCGGAACTTTGGTATTGAATTTTGTCTGCGGCAGAGTGATATTTGCTGCAGGCATGTAAAGTACGTCATTTTCGGCTCCGTCATTGCCGATGGCGGGAACGAATCTGCCGCGCCATGCAAATTGATAGTGACCGGGGTCATCAGACATCATTCCTTTGGGCATCACGTTGACCACCTCATAACGCATGGTCAGATCCGGTGAATTTGCACTCATGGTCATGGTACGTTTGAAGCGGAAAGGTTTATCCGGGAAGCGGATGCTGACTGCCACGCTGATTTTTTCCGGTGAAAGTTCGATAATTTCCAGATCCCAGTCTACCAGAGAGATCGTCCAGTGTCCCATCGCTGCTTCATCGGCGAAACCGGCATAATCGACATGGTGCTGGACAAGTTCTTTGATCACTTCCTGCTTCATTCTGCGGAGCGGGGAAAGGGCATTGGAGTAATTTCCGGGATTGAGGCACTCAGTACCGCGGACTTTGAATGAGTAGATTCTGCCGGCAGTTTCGGTGAATCCGACACTGATGATGCCGTTATCCATCACAAATCCGGGGTGTCCCATGAATTCAGAGGGAGTCAGGGTGACTTTGAAGTTTTTCATACTCTGTGCCATGGATGCTTTTTTCGCAAGGGCAAGATAGTAACCGGCACGGTCAAAGCAGCGGTTCTTTTCCGCTTCGATTGCACGGTCAATGAAACGTTTTTCCACTGCGTTGCGGAAGTTTTTCCTGCCGGCAAGCTGTTTACTCAAAAGTGCCTGTTTGGTGGAAGTGAGCAAATCGGCAGCTGTTTCACGTTCTTTTTCACCGTAAACCGGATTTTTTGCCACTTTGGCAAGGAAGTTTTTGACCGGAGCGATCAACTTCGCTTCGCCGGAAGTTTCTTTGACCAGTTTTTCCAGTGCGGCAAGATTTTTATCCCGTTTGAGGATGTAGGTGCGGGCAAGTTTCTGCGTTTTGCCATTGACATCGACAGTAAAATTAATTGTGTTTTTGCCGAATTTATTCAGCGGTGAAGCGATCTTCATCATGCCGGAAACAGGAACTTTGCCGATCTTTTTGCCATTCACGGCAACGGTACTGCCTGCCGGGGCATAGAGTGTGAAATCGACTGTATTCACTTCGACCTGACTGAATTCCGCCGGAGTGGAAGTGATAAAGACCGGTGAAGCTTTGACCGCTTCGATCTCATCGGCGATCTTGTCACGCAGACGGTACATGAGGGCGTGATCGTTGTGGAACTCAAAAGGAATATCCCAAATCAGCTCGCTGATGATCTCTTTGACCCGGTTTTTGCCGCATCCGGGAAAACGTTTATCGATTTCGTTGGCAAGGATCGCCATGTAATCGTAATCATCAAAGCTCTCTTTGATCTGCATACTGCGGATCGAGGGAACGGCACCGTCTGAACCTTCTTTCGGCGGATAAAAGATGGTGGCTGCACCGATTTTGTGGGTTTTATCCATCTGGGTCCACGGATTGTAACCGGCGGGGGAAATAGTGGTGTTCCAGAGCAATCCGCCGTCGCCGTCTGCAGCATAGATCTGCCACGCATAAAGACGGGTACGGATATAATCGTGATCATCCATGCAGACGGTCCAGTTATAGTACCAGATCTCACCGCCTTTGGCCTGATGGATACGCTGTTTGGGTAAATTGAGCAATCCGGGGGCAAGCGGCACGCACCAGCTCTGCACCGGACCGATCTCATCGGTGACATCTTTCGGAATGAATATATTCAGATCCGGAGCGGCATTGTGCAGTGCAGTAGTGATTTTTTTCAAATCCGCATAAGCTGCCGGCTGGGGTTCGTCAAAAAGGTAGGCGTAGAATCGTGCTTCGGGGAATTTGACCCGCACATGATCCATATACTGTTTGGCAAACTGGGCGGCATATTTAAGACCGTTGGCAGAGACCCATGATTCGTTGCAGAAAGGGGATTTGCCCGGTTTGTCAATCGTTTTATTGCCGTCGATCCAGCCGTGATAGTGACCGAGAAAGTTCAGCGGCGGAGTGACGAAATAACGCATTCCGTCAGCATACCAGCGGGTGATGGCTTCATCAAATTTTTCAAAACTGGTGATGACCAGATTGCCGTCTTTGATCTCCCATTCGACTTTCGGGGGATGTTTTGCCTGATTGCCGACCATGCGGTGTTCTTTGAAAATTTTTTCAAAGTCGGCGACGACTTCATCGATCGGGCGTTTGTCGTGCATCCGGTAAGTCGGCTGATTCGCCCAGAGATAGAAAAAGTTACGCATGTGCGGAGTGGTGGGCAATTCAAAATTGCGGACTTTGACCGTCAGCGGCACTTCGGCAAGGATTTTGCCGTCGGAAACGACTTTTACATTACCCTTATAGGAACCGGCACTCTTTCCGGCAGGCACTGCCACCATCGCATAAAAGGGAAGATTTTTTCCGGCTTTGGCATCGAAAGCTTTGCCGGGCATCAGCGGATCAGCGACCCAGCCTTTGAGAGTGGGGTTGTATTCAGCATCTTTCATGTGGATAAAATCAACTCTTTTCCATGAAAGATTTTCTTTGGCAATGGTGTTTTTGCCGTCGGTCAGGTCGGTAAATTCCAGAGCGACCTTATTCAGATCCTTTTTGGGAGCGAGGGCGAGGGCAAAAGGTTCGGATTCATTGGCGGCACAGGTAACGGTGATACCGCTGCTTTTTTTCATATTGGCAGGGATGCCGGTCATTCCCGGTTTGAGATAGGCGGCATCCTGCCACAAAGTGAATGCTTCAGAGTCCTGAATCAGAGAAGCACTCAGTCGTTCAGTCTTTTTTTTTTCGACCTCTGCCGGGCCGAAGTAGAAGTCATCAAGGTAAACTTCGAGTTTTCCGGTCACCCAGAAAAGGATTTTGAATTCCACGGTATCTGCCGGAGCGTAAAACTCATCTTTCAGCTCTTTCCAGTCACCCGGAGTGGTATCCAGACGGGGGTAACGGTAGGTGATTTTGCCCTGGGCATTGACACAGCCGACGCTGGCGGAAATGCCGGTCTTACCGGCGGCGGAGATCACTTTTGCCCAACAGGAAAAACGGTAACGTTTCTCACCGATGTAGGGAATATTCATAATATTGATCAGTGTGGAAGTTTTCAGCTGATCGTTTTTGACATACAGGGCATATTCCCCGGTACGGGCGGTTCCGGAGCGGCGGGCATAGGTGAAAAGACCTTTGCCTTTATACATTTTTCCGTCTTTCCAGAAATTGTGATAAAATCCCGGAGTCTGATTCTTTTCAAAGGAGGGATTCCAGAAAAGGTTGCCGGTTTCCGGATCCTGCGGAGTCTGTCTGCCGAGGTTGAAGTTATACGCATCAGCGGCGTAAATTCCCTGAAAATAGACTATGATTTCCGCTTGGGGAGCATCTTCTTTCACCCGGAAAAGGTGGAAGAAATCCTGTTTTCCGGTATTGGTGAATGCGGCTTTACGGCTCCAGTAGGATTTGATATTCTTACCTGAAGCATCTTTTAAATTGAGTACGACGATCACACCGCTGCCGGGTTCAAAGGAATGCAGATCGTAGGCAAAGGTGAAATAGTAATCTTTATTCGGCAGAAGCTTCTCAATGCCGCGGAAAATCAGCTGTGAAGATCCTTTCGGATTATCTGATTTCATCTCAACGACCGCAGAACCGTCATCCTTTTTGGTAAGCTTGGAAACGATCGATGCATCAGAAGTTTTGTTAGTGGTAAATTTGCTGCAATGGGGATCTTTACCCAGCATACCATTGGAAACCAGTGCGGCTGAAAGCGGCAGCAGTGCCGCACCGAAAAAGAGAGCAAGAAATTTTTTCATTATATTTTAACCTCAATCGTATTCGTGAGTGGAGCCGTAAGTATCAAACATTCCACGCCAATAATACTCATTGGCAAGCTGATAAACTCTGGTGTAAACTTTGCTTTCAACATGTCCGTCAAAGAGCATGTAGTTGGAGTAACCATTGTGGCGGTCAGTAAGAAAACTTCTTGCAAATGCATCAAAAAGGAACGGGGGAGCAATATTTTTTTTGACGTCAATGGCAAAGTTTTTCTTCGCAGGAAATTTGATTTGATTAAGTTTGGCACTTTTAACGTTGTTACCCAACGCCGGACCATTCTGACCTACATAAAGGTTCACAGAGTAGGAGACGTAACGGTCATTGATTGCATTACCATCATCCTGCGGACAATCAAATACGTTACCGGGTTTTGCATTTTGCAAATAACTCTGATCCCTTGCTGTCATGCCGACATAAGGAGCAACTCTGCAATACCATGCCGGACTGTTCACAGTTGCAAGACCTTTCCAACCGTGACTGAGTCCAGCTTGATCCTGACCATAAGGAATGTAATCATCGTAATCACCGGCATAAGAAAGAGTTCCGGTTGCAATCTGCTTTAACTGACTGGTACATGCAGCAGAATTTCCCCGCATACGGGCGGAGTTGAGTGCAGGCAGCAAAATGGCGGCAAGGATCGCAATAATTGCGATAACCACGAGCAGTTCGATCAACGTAAACAGGGACCTGTTTACGTTCACATGTGAACGTAAAGACATCTTCAATGTTCTCCTTTGGGTTGTTGGTTGATTTTGGAACACTATATAATATACTCATTTTTTTGTAATATGCATTGTATTTTTTTGAGAAATCATGGTATTTTTATGACTTTTTTAGTCAAAAATGGTATTTCTGGGAGTTTTGATACCCATGGTAGTGTCGGTTTGCGTGCAAACCGGCATTGATGTGATCAGTATACCCTCTGCGGCGTGCCGGCGTTGATTTGGCGGCACAGACTGGGAATACCGGGAATTTTAGGAATACTGGTTTTTAATCGGTGTGCCGCATTTCCCGCAGTCTGCGAGGCATGGTTTGCAGACTTTCCCAAGACTTCTCACCAGTATTCCCAGTATTCATAGTTGCCACGCTCCACCCCGTGGCTTGCAGAAAGTGGCTCTGATCCACACGGGAAACTCACATTTCGCTGATTTTTTTGACCACTACGCCGATCCAGCTGACATCGGCACCGGTAAAGGGGATCACTTTGCCTTCGGGATTGTCGCTGGTGAGCAGATAGTTGCCGCCGGGCTGTTTCCGCAGCCGTTTGCAGACAACTTTTTCACCGCAGGATGATTCATCATTGAAACGTACCACCACTACTTTATTATCCGGAATAAGTTCCGGAGTTTCCACCGGTTCAACCAGCACGATATCATCATCAAGTATCCGCGGTTCCATAGATATACCATGCACCCGGAATGCCCGGGTGTCTTTGCGGGCATCGGCGGGAACGGGAACTGTCGGAGTATTTTCCACATCCCATCTGCCCATTACCACGTTGTCGGAAATCAGCGATTCCAGATGGCTTGCGGCATTCGCCCATTCCACCACCGGCACCGGACGTACCAGCATTGCTCCATCACGGTAAAAGCCGCGGGGGGCAAGCAAAGATGCCTCTTCACGGTTCACCGGAGCAGTTTCCGGATCTATTTCCAGAATATCGAATACCGCCGAAAGCACATCGGGGAACCAATTCAATTCGCCGTCAAAAATTCTCTGCAATGAAGAACTGGAAGTGTAACCGATGGCACGCCGCAGTTGATCCGGGGTATCAATATTCATTTTTTTCATCGCCTGACGGATGAAGTTCCGCAATTCGGGGGTATTGGTGATCGTACCGATTCCCGGAGATGGAGCCAGGTCAAGTTTCGGTTGGAGTTTTTCCCAGCAGTCATCGGTGATTGATTTTACTTTGCCGCTTAAATAACGGGAAATATTTGAAGCACTCACTCCGGTTTTTGCCGCAAACTCTTTGGCATCCCCGGCCTCTATGACCGCTTTTCTCAATGCATGCAGAATATTTTCAGTGATCCTCATGAGTCTTTTCCTTTATATTATTATCACTACATACAATAATATACATCAAAATTGATTGCATGCAAGCAATTTTTTTTGAAAAATTCTTGTTTTTTGTTCTTGAAAATTGCACAGATGCAATTATATTGAGTTTTGGCTGCTGGAAAAGGCGGGCTGAATTTTTTTGCCCATACTGATTGCATGCGTGCAATCGAAACAGAAATAATCAAGGAGAGAAAGTAATGGATGTGAGCAGTACAATTATCAAAGATCCGGTCATTGCACCTTCGGGGAAGGTTTTTTCCGGAGCGGGATTGAAACGTCTGATCGAAGAAATCTGCCGGATCGATGTTGACAATGGCACTTTATTATGGAGGAGGAATAAGTGCCATGAAAAACGGAGAAGAGAAAAATTCCGTAAGATCAGATGAAAAGGAACTGCGGCTTCTGGAAGAGGTCGAAAATGCGTTATTCAGGCGGGCTACCGGCTATGAGGATGAAACGGGTAAATTTATCCAGCCGGATGTGAGGGCGGCAATGTACTGGCTGGAAAACCGTTGTCCGGAAAGGTGGAAAAAGACCCGGCGTGAAGCGGCTCTCGATGATGCCGGTAAAGGTTTGACCGATGAAGAAAACCAGCTTTGAGTTTTGCAGTCTGCACGCCGCAGCAGGTGTCAGATAATTTGAAAAACAGAAAGGAAAAAAGCGTTGAGAAACTACATTTTTAACCGCAAACACCCTGATTATACAGCCAATGAACGTTCATGGCGGCGTTCAGCAGAAGCGTATTCCGGTGGTAAGGAGTACATTGAAAAAGCTCTTATCCGGCATGTGTCAGAAATCGATCTGGAGTTTGCCGAGCGTCGCCGACGTGCCTACTATTTCAACTATCCCCGGGCGATTGCCCGCCGGATAACCCAGTATGTTTTGAGCATCGATCCGGTACGGCAGGGAGCTGATCCGGAATTGGTCGAGGATTGGAGCAGAACCGGCTTGCGTACCAATGATGTCATGCGTCAGCTTTCCACTTTGCTCAATGTTTACGGCAGGGGGTGGCTTCTGGTGGAAATGCCGCTTTTTGCCGGAAACCCAACCCGTTTGCAGGCACAAGAGGAGCGTTTGCGGCCCTATGTGAGAGCTTTGTCGCCATTGCAGGTGACTGACTGGGCGTACGGTGAAGACGGCAGATTGCTCTGGGCATTGATTTCAGAAGAGGTCTGTCATTGTACCGATCCCTTTTCCCCGCCGGAAAAACTCCGCCGCCGTCGTCTTTACGACCGCAACTCGTGGCGGCTCTACGAAAATTCCGGAGACGGGGTGAAAGAGATCGCTTCCGGAGTCAACCCCACCGGCTGTGTGCCTCTGGTCAGTGTTTGCGAACCCGACGGTTTCGGGCTTACTGCTAACCACTGGTTTGAAGATGTGGTGCGTATCAGTGAGGCGATCCTCAATAATGAATCAGAGGCACAGATGAATACTGTCAAACAGATGTTCGGGATGCTGGTGGTGTCGGATTCATTTGCCCGCAGTGCTAAAAAATTTGCCGCTGACAGTGAAAAAAGTGACAACTTTTCCGCAACCGTCGCCCGCAGTGCCGCAATCATCGAATCGGTCGAAGAAAAAGGAATAAGCCGTTATATCAGTCCTTCCGGGGTGGCTACTGATACCATCCGTGCCGAAAACCGCTATCTGAAGCAGGAACTTTACGATGTGGTCGGTCTGGCGGTTCAGGGCAATACCCGGGAAGGGCAGAGTTCGGAATCAAAAGCGTGGGATTTCCAGAATGTTGCCCAGTTCCTTTCCGCCCGGGCCGATCTTCTGGAACAGGCGGAGCTGGATGCGTGGAAACTGATGCGCCGTTACGATATGGATCTGTGTGTGCCGGTCATCCGTTACAACCGCCGGTTCGCCGTAAACGATCTGGCTTCCGGTATCGCCGGTTTACTGCAGCTTTCCGGTATTCCCGCCGGAAATGCCTATCAGCGTGCCATCGGCAGAACTGCCGTCGAAATGCTGGGTAATATCGGACATGTGACCCTCGACGAAAAAGCCACCATCCTGAAAGATATTTACAAGGAGAATGATGATGAATGAGAATGAGTTGAAAAAACCGGAAAATATTTCCCCTGAAGAAAATAATTTTCTCCCTGCTGAACCGGGAGCTGAAGAAAAATTGGCGGAATTGACCAGAAATTATACCGAATTACAGCAGAAATATGCTCTTTTGCAGCAGCGCAGTATCGTCGAAAAGATCTGCTTTGAAACCGGCTGTGCCGATCCGGACTATCTGGAATTTTCCGCCTCACGCAAGGGTGTCGATCTCTGCAATCCGGAAGCTTTGCGTGTTTTTGCCCGGGAATTTTCCACTGTTTCCCCCGGTTGTTTCCATGCCCGTATCACCCCCGGCAGCAGCGCCGGTAATGTGGTGAAAAATGATTCTTCCGTATGCAGAACGGAAGAAAACTTCACAGCAGACCGCATCGGCAGGATCGCATTTTCCATTGATTCCGCCCCCGATGCAAAACTCTGCTGATATAAAACAATATTAAAATTGTCAGAAATTGTTATAAAAACAAAGGAAAAATCATTATGCTTTACAACTATTCTTTTGCCGACCGTAAACGTGACCTTGCCGATGTGATGGCAACTGTCATCAAAGATGAACCCCGCTTCATTTCCAACTTCCGCATTGCTGCTCCGGCAACCAGTGCAAAACATGAATATCTGGAAGATCAGCTTACCGGCAGAGGTATCACTGCAACTGCCGCCGGTAATGGCGTAATCACCATTCCGGAAGCTGATATTGCAAAGTTGAAAACCGGTACTCTCGTCGCCCTCAAAGATGATCCCGCCCTTTTCCGGGTGGTAAAACTTTCTGCTGACGGTGCGGAACTGGAGATCGCTTCGGTCAATGGTTCCGCCATCACCGGCGTTGATGCTCTGCCCGCAGAAGGCGGTACTTTTATCATCGTTTCAACTCCCATGAATGAGGGTACTTCCAACGGTGACGGCGAAGAAAACTACCATCTGGCTTCCACCCAGTGGAATGCCACCCAGATCTTCCGTAAAGAGATTGTGCTTTCCGGTACTGCTCTGGCGGTCAATCTCTACGGCAATGCTGATAATCAGCTCAACCGTCAGACCGCTTTTGCTCTTGCCGATCTTGCCCGTGACCTCAACCGTGTCGCTCTTTTCGGCCGCCGTGTCGAAGCGACCGCTTCCAGCCGCGGTGAAGCCGGCGGACTTTACTTCTTCGGAACCCAGCCGGGTACTCCGGTCATCGACGCCGGAAAAAGCAAGCTCGACAGCTTCCTTATCAACGATGCCGCTCAGGCGATCCTCGGTGAGGGCGGTGATCCGATGCAGATCCTCTGTTCACCCGGACAGGCACGGGTTATTTCCAATGAATACCGTGACCGTATCCAGATTCTCCGTTCCGATGACCGCCGCGGTGCTTATGTGGCAGTGATCGTCAACGAGATCAACGGCAGAGGGATGACCATTATGGCTGATCCGGATATGCCCGATACCGATGCGTGGGTGTTGGATACCGGCTGTTTCGCCATCGCTCCGCTTGCGGGCAGAAGCATTACTGATATGGATGCAACTCCCGGCGGTTTCGACGGTATCCGCAGGGTAGCGATCGGTGAATTGACCTTTGAGTTCCGCAATGTGAAACAGCGCTGCTGCCGGATCCGCAATCTGCAGTCCAGCAGTGCCGCCATTGCCGCTTTGCGTAACGCATAAACAATCGTTTATTCCCCTTCCCGGCAAAAATTCTCTCCCCTGCCGGGCGGGGGATTTTTTATCCTGCAAAATCATAACTTCAGGAGGTTTCGATCATGCTTTTATCAGAAATCAACACCTTTTTTCAATCTCATCCATTGAAAGAACAATTTTTCAGTGTAAATGAAAGTGAGCGTTCCGGGATGGCTCTTGTTGCCGAAAGGGATGTGATGGCGGCAATCGGCAACCGTCAGATCGCGTCGGCACAGGAAAGGGAATTTCTCAATGCCGCCATCGCTGAACAGACCATTTTTCTCATCCTCAATCCCGAATATCTGACCGGAACATTTTCCCATACCCAGAGCATCGGTTCCGCCGGTGAAAACCGCCGTTTTACATCCAGCTCTTCTCCATTGGGACAACGGGCAGCGGCATTGATCGCCCCCATACTTGCAAGGGCGGAAAATTCCGGAACTGCCGCAGATGATCCGGATTCCCCGGCAGTTGATCCCGGCAGTCCCGACGGCGATGGATTACCGTCGGTCATCCATTTGAATAGAGGTTGATAACAGATCCGGAAAAAGAAAGATAATGACTATGGAAAAATGCAAATCAAACTGTAAAAAACTCAATTCATCCTGCAATTCTTTGCGTGAAAAAGAAAAACTTATTCCTATGCTGGGTGAATTTTTCCGCTATTTGCTCTCTCTGGATGAGTATACCCTCGGACTTATCTGTCAGGTGGTCGCTCCAACTGGAAGTGAACCGGTTTCAGTGAAAACTTTGAGTATGCTGCGGGGAACATCCCGGCAGGCAGTTCACCGTAAAATTCTGACGGTCATCGGAGAACATCCGGAATTGTCTCAATTTTTTTCTCCTCTTATCCGCAAAATTTCTTCAGCACGGCGGAATTTTGTGAAAGATGAGGGGGTTACCGGAGCATGAGAAAAAATGTTTGCCTATACCGCTATTCAGAAAAAAGCAATGGCATTGCTGGCTTCTCCGGCACATCATATCATGCTTTTCGGCGGTTCCCGTTCCGGAAAAAGTTTCATTTTGACCGCATCGCTGATTGCCCGGGCACTTCGTTCTCCGGGCAGCCGTCATGCGGTGATCCGCCGTTATTGTGCCACTGCCCGCAATACGATCGGAATGGATACTCTGCCTAAAGTTTTGCGTACCCGTTACCGCAATAAAGTACGCTGCCGTTTCAATAAAGCAGAAAACTTTTTCAGGTTCGGCAACGGTTCCGAAATCTGGCTCACCGGTCTGGATGATGGTGAACGTGCCGACAAAATCCTGGGTAAGGAGTTTGCCACGATCTACTTCAATGAGTGTTCGGAATTGGATTATTCCAGCGTGCAGACGGCTCTTACCCGGTTGGCTCAAAATTCTCCGCCGCTGGTCAACCGTGCCTATTACGATTGCAATCCGCCGGGTAAAGATCACTGGTGTTACCGGGTTTTTATCAAAAAATGCGACCCGGTCACTCTGGAAAAATTTCCGGATGACAGTGACTATGTGTCAATGCAGATGAATCCTGCTGCGAACCGGGAAAATCTGCCGGAAAACTACATCACAAATACCCTGGCCAATCTGCCTGCCCGTCAACGCAGACGTTTTCTTGAGGGCGAGTGGCTGGATGAATCAGAAGGGGCTTTATGGCATCCGGGGATGATCGACCCTTTACGGGTGAAAAGTGTACCGCTTCTGGAAAAGATCATTATCGGTGTCGATCCGGCAGTGACCTCCGGGAAAAACGGCGATCTGACCGGTATCGTTGCCGCCGGTATCGACAGTAATGGTGAATTCTATGTACTTGCTGACCGCAGTATAAAAGCTGCTCCGGCACGGTGGATACATGAAGTTGTAAAACTCTACCATGAACTGAATGCCGATCTGGCGGTTGCCGAGGTCAATAACGGCGGGGAATTGATCCCGGCACTTTTCGCCCGGGAAGATGAAACCGTAAAAGTGAAAACTTTGCGTGCCTTTAAAGATAAATATTCCCGTGCCGAGCCGGTGGCGGCATTTTATGAGAAAAAACTTGTCCACCATGCCGGAATTTTTCCGGAACTTGAAAGTCAGATGTATTCATTCAAACCTGACGGATTTTCTCATTCACCCGACCGGATGGATGCTCTGGTCTGGGCATTGAGCGAATTGGCTTCAACTTCCGGAGGAAAACGGTTTTTTCTGGCGTAAATTACTTTTCCAACTCCAACTTGTTCTGCCGGTGTATCGACTGAACCAATCCGAGGGTGGCGAGGGCGGTGAGAATGAATGAACCGCCGTAGCTGACCAGCGGCAGCGGCAGTCCGGTCACCGGTGCTATACCGATACTCATGCCGATATTGATATAGATGTGGCAGAATATCAGCGTGCCGACTCCTACGGCAATATACCTGCCGTAGCCGGAAGCGAGAAATGCTGTGCGTAAAATAGTGTAAAGCAGTATCAGATAAAGCAGAAGCAGAAACATTACTCCGAGAAATCCGGTTTCTTCAGCAATAACAGAAAAGATGAAATCGTTGTTTGAAACCGTGTGCGGCAGAAATCCGAGTTCATTCTGCACCCCTTTGCCGATACCGGTGCCGGAAAGTCCGCCGGAACCGACCGCCAGCCGTGCCTGATGAGCATTGTGTCCGCGGTTGCTCAAATCCGATCCCGGATTCAGAAAGACTTTTATTCTATCCCGCTGATAATCCCGCAGTAAAACCGGATCTTCCCGCAAACTGTCGATCACCACAAAACCGATACCCGCTGCCACTGCAGCGAGACCGATCAACACATAACGCCATTTGATCCCGAAAGAAAAAAGCATCATACCGGCTACCGGCAGCAGTACCAGTGAACTGCCCAGATCCGGTTCGATAGCAATCAGAAAAAACGGTATTCCCACTGCTGCTGCCGACATGGCAATACAGAGCAGCTTGTTTGCGGAAAATTTCGGTGCGGAAAATATCGCTGCCAGCATCCCTATTACCATCAGTTTTGCCGGTTCAGAGGGCTGCAGCCGCAGACCGAAAATACTCAACCATCTGGTGGCTCCGAAGATTTTCAATCCGAAAAAAAGTACTACTACCAGCAATATCAGCGATACCGCATATCCCATCAGCATCGCCACCCGGCAGGAAAATGAACGGTAATCCAGAGCCGCTATCAGAAAATAGACAACAGTTCCGATGGCGATCCAGATCAATTGTTTATTGAATGAAGCCAGACTTTCCGGGGTGTCGATCTGAATCCCCGTCGAACGGATGAATATCAGACCGGTACAAAGCAGCATGGCAACTGCCGCTATCTGCAGATAATCCAGACTCCGCAGAAAGCGGAAAAGCGGCAGTTCCCGGAGGTTTCCGGTCATACCTTACTCCGCATCTGCGGCAAAGGTCTGATCACGGCGGGGGCCGACGGAGATGATGGCGATATTGGAATCGACCAATTCTGCCATACGTGCCAGATATTTACGGGCATTTTCCGGCAAATCGGCAGCTTTGCGTGCTTCACTGGTGGAAGTTTTCCAGCCCGGCATGTATTCATAAACCGGTTCGGCAGCTTCCAATTCCGCAACGGATGCCGGAAATTCTGTGGTCAGCACACCATTGACTTTGTAAGCCACGCAGATAGCGATCTCATCCAGATCATCAAGACAATCCAGTTTGGTCACGGCAAGTTTGTTGATGCCGTTGACCATGCAGGCATAGCGTGAAGCGACCGCATCGAACCAGCCGCAACGGCGGGGACGACCGGTGGTCGCACCGAATTCTCTGCCGATCTGGCGGAGTTTTTCACCGGTGGCATCAAAAAGTTCGGTGGGGAAGGGACCTTCACCGACGCGGGTGGTGTAGGCTTTGATCACGCCCCAGACATCACGGATGCTCTGCGGGGGAACACCGCCGCCGGTGCAGGCACCGCCGCTGGTGGTGTTGCTGCTGGTGACAAAAGGATAGGTTCCGTGGTCGATATCCAGCAATGCTCCCTGAGCACCTTCAAAAAGCACATTTTTGCCTTCCTTTACCGCACGGTTTACGGAGTAGACCGTATCGCAGACCATCGGTGCAAGACGGCGGGCAGCTTCGAGAACTTTGGTCAATTCAGCTTCCACATCCAGTTCCGGAACGCCGTAGGAGGCGAAAATCTTGTTGTAACGGGCACACTCGGTACGGAATTGTTCAGCAAGTTTTTCCGGGAATTTCAAATCGATGGCACGGATACCGCTGCGACGCATTTTATCCATGTAAGCCGGTCCGATACCTCTGCCGGTGGTGCCGATCTTCTGTTTTGCATTATCTTCGCTCAAAGTATCAGCGATCCGGTGGTAGATGAAGATCATCTGTGCCCGGTTGCTCAACTGCACATTGGAAGTGGAAAATCCTTTTTCTTCGATGCCTCGCAGTTCCTCATCCAGCGCGACGGGATCGACTACCAGACCATTGCCGATGACACAGGTGACTTCCGGACGGAAAATACCGGAGGGAACCAGATGAAGTACATAGCGTTTGTCACCGATTTCCACCGTGTGACCGGCATTGTTGCCGCCCTGAAAACGCACGACCATATCCACATCACGGGTAAGGACGTCGATCAATTTACCTTTACCCTCATCACCCCACTGGGTACCGACCAGAATATCTACCGGCATAGCAAAACTCCATATTATTCAAAAGTTTGTTAGACAAAAATAAACACTTAAACCATAAGATAGCACTGTTTGCTCCTTTTTGCAAATCATCCCCCATCTTTTTTTATGATTTCCCATAAATTATATAAAAACACTTGTAAAAAGGGTGTTCCACTGCTATATTGTCTTTCAAGTGTATTTGAATCAATTTGCCGAAGTGGATGAATAATGGAAAAAGTTTGGATATTGAAATTGGAAAACGGTGCTTCACTGGAAGTCCGCGGTGATGAAGCACTCGGTTTGAAGCGGGGCGATCTGTGTGTTTTCCGGAGGGATTTTTACGAAGATCTGGGAACTCTCGGAGCATCGCTTACTGCTCCTTCGATGACCTCCCGCATCGAAGATCTGCCGCAAATTCTGCGGGTGGCAGGCGAGCCGGAGGAAAATGAGGCGTATGAAAACCGCATCAAAGCCAAAAATGATATGGCAGTGGTCAGAGATTGGATCGAAAAACTTGCTCTGGAAATGAATCCGGTCAATGCCCACTACTCGCTGGATAGAAAACTTCTTACCGTTCAATTCTGTGCCGACGGCAGAGTCGATTTCCGGGAACTGGTCAAAGAACTTTCCCATGCGTTGAATGTCCGTATCGAATTGCGTCAGATCGGTGTGCGTGATGAAACCGGTATTTACGGCGGTATCGCTGTTTGCGGTCAGGTACTTTGCTGCAGCCGTTTCCTCAAAGAGTTCCAGTCGATCAACGTGAAAATGGCTAAAGAACAGGATCTGCTGCTCACTCCCGGTACTATTTCCGGTGTATGCGGCAGATTGAAGTGCTGCCTCAAATATGAACACGATGGCTATCTGGAACTGGAAAAAGGCATGCCCCGCAAAGGCGAATTCTGCGACACTCCTTCCGGCAGAGGCAGGATCACCGACCGTAATTTGCTGACTTCGAAGGTCAGTGTGACTTTTGAAAACGGCAGCGTATCAGTTTTCCATGTGTCGGAAATAAGTGTGGCTCCGCCGGAAAGACACAGCAATAACGGCAATCCTGATAAAAACGGCAAAAATCATCATCAGGAAAAAAACCGGCAAAACGGCAGTAAAAGTAATCCGGGAGTGAAAAAGTGACCCCGGAAGTTCTGGATAAACTCATTTCTCTGGATGCTGCCGGCTTTCTCATCACCGAAGGGGAAAGTGCGGAAGAGTTTCTGCAGAGAGTAAGTGATACAGAAAAAGTTTACGCTGACTTCAATGAGGAACTGGATGCCGGAAAAAAGGTGAAGATTTTCGACCTTTTTGAAGTTGATGCCGATTGCCGTATTTCGCCGGAACTTGCCGGTGAAGCGGCAAAGATCACTGGAGATCTTTACGGTTTTGCCGTGAACCATGTGCCGGGATTTTATCTGACAAAAGAGATCGGTTTATTGTGGGGCGGATGTCTTATCGGTGATCCGGATGAAAATTTTGCAGTGTTCCTTTTGCGTAATGCTTTCCGCAAGTACCGCCGTTTCCTCAATTATTGCCGGGAAGAACTGCTTGCCCATGAGTTGTGCCATTCGGCGCGGCATGTGATGTGTGAACCGCGTCTGGAAGAATATTTCGCTTATCAGACTTCCCCGTCGCCGCTGCGCCGTTATCTGGGAAATTGTTTTATTTCCGACAAAGATGCATGGGGTTTTCTGATACCGGTGATGTTTCTGCCGCTGGCGGAGATCACCAGAGTTTTGTGGCTACCGGGATTCCCGTCGTGGATATTCTGGATAATGGCAGTGATCTATCCGGCATTTTTATTGTGGCGTAATCACCGTTCACGTTCTCTGGTCAACCGTGCCCGCAAGGTATTGCAGGCGGCGGGGGTGAAATTTTGTGAAGCGGTACTTTTCCGGGCTCTTCCGGAAGAGTTGAAAGTTATCGGGGCAATGGAGCCATCGGAATTTGAGCAGTATGCCGCAGAAAAAGCGGAAACGTCCCTGCGGTGGAAAGTGATTTATGAAAGATTCATCCGGGAAAGCGAATCCGGAAATTGTGAGGAAAACAGTTTATGAAAATAGCTTCTTTAGTGAAATTTTTCACTCCGTCGACCACTTTTGAGGTTTACCCCGACGGCAGTGAAAGTGCCGCACTCTTTTACGGCGGCAGAAAAGTTATGAGTATCGGCCGTATCAGTACCGGAAATTTCGGCGAAGCTCTGGGATTGGCGGAAAAATTACGCCGCCATCTGGCAAATGATTCTCTGCTGGCAGAAGCCGACAGCGAAACGGTCATCCCTTTCGGCTGTGAATACCGGGCAAAACGGCATTGGAAATTTTCCGGAAACACAGTGGAAATGACCGGTGATATAAGTGCCGACAATGGCGGCAGGATCAAACAGCTCGCTCTGGAAGATGTTTCTTTTACCTTTGATGCAGAAAAGGTGGAGATACTGCTTGACGGTGAGAAGCAGTTCCGGGAATTTCCGGCGTCAGAGGGCGTGATCTATGATGGTGAAATTCTGCCGGTGCTGGTGAAAGTTACGGCAAAAGATGGTTTTGCTGCAGAATTTTACAGCGGTGATGATTTCTGGCGGCACAATTGTGCAAAGAGTATTGCCGGAGCTTCGGCAAGATATCAGATCGTGATCAGAGATGGTGAAGTCCATTTTGACAGAGAGGTTCTGAATATTCCCGAAGAGGTGGAAAGCGAAAAACGCCCGTGGAGATTCAAGGCTCTTTTTGCGGTGGGAAAAACGGAAAAGATTTCCGGATTTACTGCCGATGCGGTGCTGGAAAGCAATGGTTGTTTCGCAACACCTGCAAGTCACCGGGATCTGCGTAATTTTATCCGCAAAACTTCCGGCAAAGCGGCGTTATTGAAAGTTTCCGCACCGCTTTTCTGTGAAGATGGTTCGCATATTTCCCGTCCCGGAAAAAAGGTCTGCCACGGTTCACTCGGCGAACTTTTTGACGAATATATCTGGGCGGCAAGTGTCATGGCACGCAAAGAGGGAAATTTCGTGATCGATTGTGATATTCCGGAAATACCCGGTTCAGTGATCGCCGGAAATCTGGGGATCGTGCCGGAAATCATCGAAGAAGACGGTGAAGAATAATGGATATGACCAAAGCACTTTTCCGTCCCTGTATCGATCTGCATGACGGTAAAGTTAAGCAGATCGTCGGCGGTACTTTGAATACTGCCGGTGGAGAGGGAAATCTGAGAACGAACTTCGTTTCGGAAAAATCCCCTGCCTATTATGCTGAACTTTACCGGAAAGACGCTCTTTCCGGCGGTCATGTGATCAAACTCGGTTCCGGCAATGATGCTGCCGCTCTGGAAGCACTCCAGGCATATCCCGGCGGATTGCAGCTCGGCGGCGGGGTCAATGCTGATAATGCGGCAGCTTTTATCGATGCCGGAGCTTCGGCGGTGATCGTGACCAGTTTTGTCTTTTCCAATGGTGAGTTTTACGAAGGCAATCTGAAAAAACTTCTTGCCGCTGTCGGCAAAGAGCGTATCGTGCTTGATCTTTCCTGCCGCAAAGCTCCCGACGGCAGATATATGGTGGTTACTGACCGGTGGAAAAATTTTACCGGCATGGAAGTTTGCAGAGCGACTCTGGAAAAACTTTCCTCATCCTGTATCGAATTTCTCATCCACGCTGTCGATGTGGAAGGTAAATGTGCCGGGATCGATACTGAACTTCTGGAATTGCTGGCAGCAAGTTCCCCCTGCAAATGTGTTTACGCAGGCGGCATATCCAGCATGGCAGATGTACAGAAAATCGTTGAGACCGGCGGCGGTAAAATCGATTATACTATCGGTTCTGCATTGGATATTTTCGGCGGTCATATCGCCTATAAAGATGTAGTAAATGATTGTAAAACAAGATCATAAAAAATAACAATTTCAGGAGAAAAAAGATGAAAAACTTTCTCGCATTCGACCTCGGTGCTTCCAGTGGACGCGGCATTATCGGAACTTTGGAAAACGGCAAACTCACCATGCAGGAAATCCATCGTTTCCCCAATGGTCCGGTGGAGATCGACGGATCATTCTACTGGGATTATGAGCGTCTTTGCGGTGAATTGAAAACCGGTCTGCGCAACGCTCTTGCCACCGGTGTCAAACTTGACGGTATTGCCATTGATACCTGGGGCGTGGACTATGTTTTCTTCGACAGAACCACCGGTAAAGCTCTGCGTAAACCTTACAACTACCGTGATCCCCGCACTGTCGCGGCAGCGGAAAAAGTGTGGCAGAAGATTTCGAAAGATGAACTTTATTGCAATACCGGTATCCAGTGCATGACCCTCAATACCATCTATCAGCTCTGTGCCCACAAAGAGGCTCATCCGGAAGATTTTGAAAACTCATTCTTCCTGCCGATCCCCGATGCTCTTGCACTTTCTCTGGGCGGCAATGCCACTGCTGAATATACTTTCTGCTCCACGACCAACTTGCTCGATCCGGTCAAGCGTCAGTGGCACTGGGAGCTGATTGAAAAACTCGGTCTGCCCCGGGAAATTTTTCCTGAAATCGTCGAAGCCGGAACTCCTTCGGGCATGCTGAGTGCTGAATTGTGTGCGGAACTCGGCTGTGATCCCATTCCGATTTTCAAATGCGGAGCCCATGATACAGCCAGTGCCGTGGCGGCGGTTCCTGCACCGCTGGTCGGTCAGTGGGCATATCTGAGTGCCGGCACCTGGGCATTGCTGGGTGCGGAAATTGACGCTCCGATGATTTCCGAAGTCACTGAAAAAGAGTCGATCACCAATGAAGGAGGTGTCGGCGGCAAGATCCGTTTCCTGACCAACATCATGGGTTCATGGCTCTTTCAGGAGCTTCGCCGGGTCTGGAACGAAGCAGGCAGAAATCTCTCATTCAACGATATGGAAAAAATGGCCCGGGATGCCGAACCGTGTAAATATTTTATCAATCCCAATTGTTCTGAATTTGCCGCCCCCGGGGATATGCCGGGAAATATCCGGGCGTTTTTGAAACGCACCGGTCAGGGAGAAGAATTTTCCGATGCCGAAGTCATCCGTGCGGTTTACGACAGTCTGGCTCTTTATTTCAGTGCCAAACTCCGCATGTTTGAAAATATCCTCGGAGCAAGCTATGCCTGTTTGAATGTGGTCGGCGGCGGAACCAAAGACGGTTTCCTTATGGAACTTGCCTCCTGTGCCCTCAACCGTCAGGTGGTTGCCGGTCCCGTTGAAGCTACTGCAGCCGGAAATATTCTGGTTCAGGCGATGGCTGCCGGTGAACTTGCTTCTCTGGATGAGGTGCGTGAAGTCATCCGCAACTCTTTTGAGTTGAAAACTTTCCTGCCTGATCCGGTCATGGCGGAAAAATATGCATCAGTGGCGGAAAAGTTTGCTGAAATAACTGCCTGATGAAAAAGTTTTTCCGGTATTTTATCGTTGCCGGGGCAATTTTGCTCCTGACAGCTGCAGGGGTGTGGAAATTTTCCGGCGGTAAAGAAGATACTGCCGGAAAGAGTACCGCATTGCCCAGGATATTTTATTCCGGATCAGGGGGAACAGTCAAGACCCTCGACCCTGCTTATGCCGATGATCTGGCGAGCCGTGATCTTACTGCACTGTGTTATGATACGCTGGTGCAGTACGATTATCTGGCACGACCGTACCGTCTGATTCCGTCGATGGCGGCGGCGATGCCGGAAATTTCAGCAGATAAAAAAAGCTACACTTTTACTTTGCGGGATGATCTTGTTTTTGCCGGTGACGGTACTTTCCCGGAAAGTGTTTCCAGAAAAGTGACATCGCAGGATGTGAAATTTTCCATTCTGCGTATCGCCGATGCCCGCAATCACAGTCCGGTATATTGGATCTACCGCAACCGGATCGCCGGATTGACCGCTTTCCGTCAGAAAACAGCTCAACTTGAAAAAAATGATTTTTCAATATATGATGAAGATATTCCGGGGATAACCATCCATTCTGAAAAACGTTTCACTCTGACTCTGGAAGAACCCGATCCCGGTTTCCTCTATCTGCTTGCCATGCCCAATGCCGGAATAGTTTCCCGTTATGCGGCACAGGATAAAAATCGTGTTTCTCTTGCCCGCAAACCTGCCGGGAGCGGTCCGTTTATCCTGAAAAACTGGATACCGAATCTGAAATTGAGTTTCATCCGCAATCCGGAGTACCGTCTGGAATATTTTTCCGGTGCTGTTGATCCCGCTGACCGCTGTAAACCGCTACCGCTTCTGGACGGGGTGGAAATCTGTCAGATACGTCAGAGCATGACCCAGTGGATGCTCTTTTTTCAGGGTGAGCTTGACAGCAACGCACTGGATAAGGATAATCAGGATTCACTCGCTCACGGCGGCAGGGTGATCCCGGCTCTGGCGGATAGAGGCGTAACGCTTGAGATCCGTCCGGAATTTGAGATCCGTTATGTCGGATTCAATTTCCGGGATCCGCTTCTGGGAAAAAATCTTCTGCTCCGCAAAGCTCTGAAAAAGGCTTATGACATCAAACGGAGAGTTGAACACGCTTCCGGCATGCTGATCCCTGCCGCAGGTCCCATTCCTGAAGGTGTTGCCGGATTCATTCCCGCTTCCGCGGCAATCCATCCCGATTATGAAGAGGTGAAAAAACTTCTTGCCCAAGCCGGTTTCCCCAATGGTATCGATCCGGCAACCGGCGAAGCTCTTGCTCTGGATTTCGATCAGGCAGGTTCCACGGTCGGTCACCGTCAGATGGGTGAACTTGCCGCCGATGACTGGCGTAAATGCGGCATGGAAGTTACTTCAAAACTCAATTCCCGTCCACGTTTTGCTGATAAACTGCGTAAAGGCAAGTTTCAGCTTTTCCGTTATTCATGGATCGGTGATTATCCGGATGGAGCAAACTTTTTACAGCTCTTTTATTCCGGAAATATCGGCAGCTGCAACTACTGTGCTTTTTCCGATCCGGAGTTTGACCGTCTTTACGAAAAAGCACAGGCAATGAGCGACACTCCGGAAAGAACAGCTCTTTATCTGCAGATGGTGAAGATCCTTGAAGATAAGTGTGTCTGGATCTACGAGGGGTTTCCGGTTTCCGGAGTCTTGAATTACCGGTGGCTGCAAAACAGCATCCGTCACGATTTCGGTTTTGTCAGATGGAAATATCTTTCGGTCGATCCGCAGCTGCGGATGAGTGAAAAACGCAATTTTAAACCGCTTTCACTGGGTGAATTGGCAGGGAATAAGGAAAAGATCTGATGGGAAAAGATATTTCATCTCCTTTGGCAATGGCTCTGAAAAGATTCTGCCGTGACCGTCAGGCTCTGCTCGGAGTTCTGGGGATATTACTCATACTGATACCGGCGGTTTACGCTCCATTTATTGCCAACGGCAAACCGCTGGCGGTGATTTACGGAAAAGGGGTGGATTTTCCTTTTCTCCACAGTTTTTTTGCTCCGGAAAGTTCCGAAATGCTGGTGGAAAAACTTTTCAACTTTATTTCAATTTATTTTCCGGCAGTGATTTTTTTCTTTCTGATCTGCCGGAGAAAAAAAGTGTTACGGATGAGTTTGTGTGCAGTTACTGCGGTATTGATGCTGTGTGCATTTATTTTCGCTGAACCGGTGATGGATAAACAGAATTACCGGGAAAAAGATTACGGAAAAAGCGTGGTGATTTTCGCTCCGGTTCCGTATGGTCCGGATGAGATAGCAGGAGAGCCTTACGAGGCTCCTGGTAAAGAACACTGTCTCGGCTGTGATGATGTGGGCAGGGATCTGACGGCAAGGCTGATTTACGGGGCAAGGGTGTCGCTTTCCGTCGGATTGATTTCCGCAACGGTTGCTCTTGTGATCGGATTAACGCTCGGTTTGTGTGCCGGATATTTCAGAGGTATATTTGATCTGCTGGTAATGAGAATGGTGGAAATACTGCTCTGTTTTCCATCTTTTTTACTGCTGCTGATACTGATGTCGATGTTAAGTGATTACAGAATAGCTGAATCTGTACCTCTGGTGATCGGGGTATTATGTTGTACCGGATGGATGGGGTTGGCATTTCTCGTAAGAGGCGAGGTTTTGAAAGAAAGTTCCTTACCTTATATCCAGAGTTGTGTGGTTTCGGGAGTGCCGGGGTGGAAAATAATGTTCCGCCATCTGCTGCCAAATATCGCCGCACCGGTATTGATAAGTTTCACTTTCGGTGTAGCCGGAGCGATCGCCGGAGAAAGCGGATTGAGTTTTCTCGGTTTCGGAGTTCAGCCGCCGACAGCCAGCTGGGGCAATCTTCTGCGTCAGGCATTTGATAATCCGCTGGCGTACTGGCATTTGACATTTTATCCGGGAATGGTGCTTTTTATCGCGATATTATCATTCAACTTCACCGGAGAAGGTCTCCGGCGGGCATTTGATGTGAAAGAGGTGTAGATTGTGGATTTTTACTCTGTTCTGGAAAAAGCTGCTGCAGACGGCGGCAATCTGACCATACCGGAAATAACTGTTTTGCTCAATGCTCCGGATGAAAAGGCTCAAAAAGCTCTTTTTGATACGGCGTATGAGTTGAAGTCAAATCTTCTGGGCAAAGTGGTGAATCTGCGGGGATTGATCGAATTTTCCAATATCTGCACCAGAGATTGTTATTATTGCGGTATCCGTAAAAGCAATTTGATTCCCTGCCGTTACACCATGACCATTGATGAGATCGTTGAAGCGGCGGAACTTGCCGGAAAATACGGTTACGGTTCCGTGGTTCTGCAAAGCGGGGAAAGATCGGATGCAAAGTTTGTCGCCTTTGTTGAAGAAGCGGTAAGACGGATTTGTGAACTTCCTTACGAGCTGGGCATAACCTTATCCTGCGGCGAAGAGAGTCTGGAAAATTATATCCGCTGGCGTAAAGCCGGGGCAAAAAGATATTTGCTGCGTATAGAAAGTTCCAGTGAAAAGATTTTTTCCTCCATCCATCCTGCGGAAAGTTCCTTTGCCGACCGCAAGGCGGCACTTTTGCACCTTCAGGAAGCTGATTTCCAGACCGGTTCCGGAGTGATGATCGGTCTGCCCGGTCAGAGTGTGGAAGATTTGGCAAATGATGTGGATTTTTTCCGGCAAATGGATCTGGATATGATCGGTATGGGACCGTATATTCCGCAGAAAGATACGCCGATGGGGGAAAGATTTGCCGATTCCCCCGGTGCGGCGGAAAGAAGATTGGTATTGACTTTGCGGATGATCTCTGTGACCAGACTGGTTTTGAGAGATGTGAATATCGCTGCGACTACTGCATTGCAGGCGATCGACCCGGTTTCCGGTAGGGAAAGAGGGATCCTTGCCGGGGCAAACGTGATCATGCCCAATGTGGGCGATGTTTCCCGCCGCCGGGATTATCAGCTTTACAACGGCAAACCGTCTCTGGATGAAAACAGCGAGGAGATCCGGAAAAAACTTACTGAATCTCTGGCGGCGATCGGTGAAACTCCCCGTTTTGACGGTCACGGTGATCCGCTGCATTATTTCAGAAGAAAGCATCAGGCATGAGAGAATTCGACGTTAATAAGTACCGCAGAAAAAATCCGGCTCCGGAACTGGATGGAAAAAAAACGTTCCGCCATGCCGTGGTGATACCGGTCTATAATGAGTTGACAGGTTTTGCGGCAACGGAAAACTCCATCCGTCAGGCGTTGAGCTGTATTGATGAAGCGGTGGCGGTGATCGCTGTCATCAACTATCCGGCGGGAAAAGATGGTGAGGATTCCTTGAAACTGCTCAATCTGATCCGGGTCGGGGTATTTCCCGGAGTCATACCCATCTATCTGCCGGAACTTAAAGGCGGTGTCGGGGCGGCAAGAAAAGCGGGAATGGATGCTTTTATCCGCACTCTTGCTCCGGAAGATATGGAAAAGAGCGTGATATTTTCCCTTGATGCCGATACCTTGATCGAAAAGGATTATTTTGTCAAAGTATTGCCGGAAGCGTTGAAAGGCGGGGCGGTTTCCATCGGTTTTTCCCATCAGAAAGCTGCCGATGAAGCTCATCAGGCGGCAATAGATGCTTATGAAGCGTATTTGAAAAGATATGTGGAAAAACTTGAGAAAGCCGGTTCGCCGTATGCTTTTTTTACAGTCGGTTCGGCATTTGCAGTACGGTGCGATGCGTATTTGAAATCCGGGGGGATGAAAGTGCGTGAAGCAGGGGAGGATTTTTATTTTCTGCAGGCAGTTGCCAAATGCTGCGGAGTGCGGAGCATAAAGGATGCATTGGTACATCCGTCGCCCCGGATCTCCACCAGAGTTCCTTTCGGTACCGGTCAGGCGGTGGCAAAACTGCTGCGTAATGAAAAGCTCAATGAGATACCTGACGGAGCTTTTGAATTACTGGCAGCGGTGTTGAAAAAAGTTGACGTAAACACTCTGGCTGAACCGGAAAAATTTCTTGCCGGTTTGCCGCTGAAAGCAGCGGAATTTTTCCTGAAAGAAAAGTTTGTTGAAGCATGGAAAAGGGCTCTTTGCAATCTTCCGGATCGTCCGGAAGCACGTATTGATGCATTTAATGAATGGTTCGATGGATTGAAAACTTTGCGTTTTTTACATTTTTTTAGTTGATTTTTGAAAAAAAGTGAGGAAAAACAGTTGACAAAAATATTTTTCTGCTATATGTTATCAGCTGTACTGAAATACATTTTAAGGTAATATATTCAGGTTATACGGAGAGAAGTGTTATGAAAAACGATTTTTCCCAGTATGTGGACAAAGATTCTGTAATGACTCTTGTCGGGAAAACCAAACTGGAAGTAATGGATCAGCTGATTTCCAGAGCTGCTGATCTGACCAAGCTCAGCCGGGATGTTATTTTCCGTCTGGCATGGAAACGTGAACAGATGATGACCACCGGTGTCGGCGGAATGCTGGCTCTGCCCCATATCCGGGTCAATGATATTCTTCACCCCTTTGTGATCGTCGGTGTCTGTGAGAATCCGATCGAAGATTATCAGGGGTTGGATGATCAGCCGGTGCGGGTGATCGTTTTTACCGTTGCCCCCGACGAGAATCAGGAAGCTTATCTGCAGTTGCTTTCCGGTATCTCCCGCCGTCTGCGTAATCCGAAACTTATCGAGCAGATCATCGGTACTGTCGGCAATACGGTCGAATTGCTGAAAGTTATCCAGCAGGAATCCGATCCCCAATGAGTACTGAAGATAAAGCGGCAGTGAAAAAGCCGCAGCTTGATTTCCGGTGTCTGACTGATGATTGCAACGGTGTGATCGGCTTCGATCTTGAGAGTGCGTCCGATCCGGAATTTCAGGCAGTTTGCCCGGTATGTCACCGGGCGTATGCGCTGGATGATACACTGCGCGGCAAACTGGGCAGGATGATGAAGCTGATTGCCGCCATCCGGGAGTGTGAGGATATTCTCGGAGACAGTGTGGTTTCGGTCAATGTCGCCGGCGGCAATGTGCGTATTCCGTATGCACTTTTGCTTACCCGGCTCAATACCATGATCTCATTGGATGTGGCAGGGAAAAAGACCGACTTCCACTTGTGGGTGGAGCCGTCAAATCCCCAAGTTTTCCGATAAGGTCAATTTTGGGAGATCCGGAAGCGGAAAAAGCTGACGGAAACCGGAAAATCAAACAGCGTATTCAGGGCGAAAGGCGGATAAAATATCCTTTCGCCCTTCGGCACAATTATAGATTTGATGAAAATAACAATATTAAACCATAAAAATTTGAGGCGAAATCATGACTGAAAACGAAATCGTAAACATTCTCAAAGAATCCGGTGCATTGCTTACCGGTCACTTCCAGCTCCGCAGCGGTCTGCACAGCAACCAGTTCTTCCAGGCGGCACTTCTTCTGCAGTATCCGGATAAAGCCGAGATCGTCTGCCGTCATCTGGCGGAAAAATTTGCCGGTGAAAAAATTTCTGCTGTCATCAGTCCGGCAGTAGGTGGTCTGATCGTCGGTCAGGAAGTCGCCCGTGCTTTGGGGTGCCGTGCTATTTTCGCCGATAAAGAAGATGGTGAGTTGGTGCTGAAACGCGGTTTTTCCATCGGTAAAGGCGAGAAGATCCTCGTTGCTGAAGATGTCGTTACCAAAGGAGGCAGAGTGCAGCAGACCATTGACCTTGTCCGCAGCAAAGGCGGCGATGTCGCCGGTGTGGCGGTGATCGTTGACCGTTCCGGCGGTACAGCTTCTTTCGATGTGCCGAAATTTGAAAGTGCACTCAAACTTACCCTGCCGACTTATGATCCGGCAGAGTGTCCGCTTTGTGCGGAAAAACTGCCCATTGACCGTCCCGGCAGTAAATAATTTTTACCGATAAGGAACCCCGAACCAATGATCAATGCGATAATCAAAGCCATATTCGGTACCAAAAGCCAGCGGGATGTGAAGAAAATGAAACCGCTGGTCGCCCGTATCAATGCTCTTGAAGTGGAGTATCAGAAGCTTTCAGATGAAGAATTGCAGGCTAAAACTCCGGAATTCAAGGCACGTCTTGCCAATGGTGAAACTCTTGACGACATCATGTGCGAAGCATTCGCCGTGGTGAAAAATGCCTGCCGCAGAATGTGCGGTAAAACTTTCGAGGTATGCGGTCAGGAGCAGACATGGAATATGGTTCCTTTTGATGTGCAGATCATGGGCGGTATTGCCCTGCATCGGGGTTCGATCGCAGAAATGGCGACCGGTGAAGGTAAAACTCTGGTTGCCACCATGCCGCTTTACCTCAACGCTCTGACCGGGAAAAACTGTCAGTTGATCACGGTGAATGACTATCTGGCTCTGCGTGACTCAAGCTGGATGGGCGTGGTGCTTACTTTTCTCGGTCTGAGTGTGGGATGTCTGCAGAATATGCAGCCGCCGGATGTCCGCCGTCAGCAGTATGCGTGCGACATCACTTACGGAACCAACAGTGAATTCGGTTTCGACTATCTGCGTGATATGGGTATGGCAAATGAGGCCGATCAGCTTGTGCAGCGTGATTACTATTACGCCATCGTCGATGAGATCGACAGTATCCTTATCGACGAGGCACGTACACCTTTGATCATTTCCGGACCGGTTCCGCAGGCAACCAACCAGTTTGCCCAGTTGAAACCGCCGGTAGCATCACTTTACAACAAGCAGAATCTGCTCTGTTCCCGTCTGGTTCGTGAAGCCCGTGAAACTCTGGCACAGGAAAATATTTCCGATGATGCTGCAGAAGCGGCGTATTTGAAACTTCTGCAGGTGAAATTCGGTATGCCGACCCACCGGCAATTGCTTCATGCTCTGGAAGATGGCGAGATTCTCCGCGAGATCGACCGTCTGGAATCCAAAGTCCACAGCGACAACAACCGGGGCATGCTTCAGGAGGTTCAGTCGATCCTCTACTTTACCATTGATGAAAAGACCCACGAAGCTGACCTCACGGAGCTGGGCCGCCGCACTTTGAGTCCGGATAATCCGGAAGATTTTATCGTGCCGGATCTGCTCGGCGAACTGCACCGTATCGAAAACGATGAATCTCTTACAGCTGATGAAAGAGTTGCCGCAAAAAGTGCATTTGAGGAGCAGTTCTCTGAAAAAAGCGAGCGTCTGCACGACCTTTCCCAGCTTTTGAAAGCTTACTGTCTTTTTGAAAAGGATGTGAACTATGTGGTTATGGACCGCAAAGTGATGATCGTTGATGAACACACCGGCCGTCTCATGCCCGGTAGACGTTTTTCCGACGGTCTGCATCAGGCGTTGGAGGCCAAAGAAGATGTTCCCATCGAGCAGGAGACCCAGACGATGGCGACCATCACTATCCAGAATTATTTCCGTATGTATACCAAACTTGCCGGAATGACCGGTACGGCGGAAACTGAAGCATCTGAATTCCATCAGATCTACAAACTTGATGTAGTGGTGATCCCGACGAACCGTCCCTGTATCCGGAAGGATGAAAATGACTCCATTTTCAAAACCAAACGGGAAAAATTCAATGCTATTCTTGCCGATGTGGCAGAGCGTCACGCCAAAGGTCAGCCGGTTCTGCTCGGTACGATCTCAGTTGATGACTCGGAAAAACTTTCCCGAATGCTGAAAATCCGCAATATCCCCCATAACGTATTGAATGCCAAAAATCACCAGCATGAAGCGGAAATCGTCGTCCGTGCCGGTCAGGTTGGTGCGGTTACTGTGGCGACCAACATGGCAGGCCGCGGTACCGACATCAAGCTCGGTGAAAATGTTGCAGAACTGGGTGGATTGCACGTTATCGGCAGTTCCCGTCACGATTCCCGCCGTATCGACCGTCAGCTCCGCGGACGCTGTTCCCGTCAGGGCGATCCGGGCAGTTCCAAATTCTATGTCTCTCTGGAAGATGATCTTATGCGTCTTTTCGGCGGTGACCGTATCGTCAAGATTTTTGACCGTTTCGGTTTGAAAGAGGGCGATGAGTTGCAGCACCCGTGGCTGGATAAATCCATTGAAACTGCCCAGAAACGGGTCGAGCAGCAGCACTTTTCCATCCGTAAACGCACGCTGGACTTCGACGATGTGATGAATAAACAGCGTGAGATCGTCTACGCTCTGCGCCGGGATGCACTGCTTTCTGAAAATCCCCATGATGTGCTTTTCGGCATCATTGATCAGGTGGTGGAAGATACCGTGCAGAAAGTTGCTGCCAATTCCGGCAGCCGCGGCGATGATAAACTGCGTACTGATAAACTTGCTGCTGAACTCAATGCGATCTTCCCTGTGGACTTCCGTGAAGAATTTTTCACCGAAGGTCTTAAAGATGGTAAAGTCGTTGATTTCAAATCCCTTAATCTGCAGATTATCGACCGTTTGGAAAATGCTTACCGTGACCGTAACGCCACGCTTGCCGAAGAAGAACTTGCCTATTTGCAGCGGCATACGGTACTGGAAGCGATCGACCGCTTGTGGCAGGAGCATCTTTACGCCATGGATCAGCTGCGTTCCAGTATGTCTTTGCGGGTTTATGCCCAGAAAGATCCGTTGGTCGAGTATAAAAACGAGGCATTCGATATTTTCAAAACGATGATGGATCAGGTTTATACCGATGTGGCAAAAAATCTTTTTCGCATCACCATCAACCGGATCATGTCAATAGAAGAACTTCTGGCTTCCATGCCGCAGGAGCTGCGTCATCAGACGATGGAGCAATTCGGCATCGCTGAACCGGAAGCAGAAGCACCGGAAGAAGAGGTGCATATCACCTTTCACCGGGAGACCCCGAAAGTAGGTAGAAATGATCTCTGCCCCTGCGGCAGTGGCAAAAAATATAAAAAATGCTGCGGTAAAGAGCAGTAAAAAGAGTTAACGGAGAAAATTTGAAATGAGCAATATCGAACCTTTGCCCAGAGCATACGAATCTGCGGATGTGGAAAAAAAGTGGTTTCCCGAGTGGGAAAAAGCAAATTGCTTTCACGGTGATCCGGCATCTGCCAAGCCGGGATATTCCATCGTTATTCCGCCGCCGAATGTGACGGGTATTCTGACTCTCGGCCATGTGCTGAATAATACCTTGCAGGATATTCTCTGCCGCCGTGCGAGAATGAAAGGTTTTGAAGTCTGCTGGTTCCCCGGAACCGACCACGCCGGTATCGCTACCGAGGCACGCGTGGTCAAATATCTTAAGGAAACGGAAAATGTCACCCGTGATGAGCTGGGCAGAGATGAATTCATCAAACGGGTCTGGCAGTGGAAAGAGGAGTTCGGCGGCAAGATCATCCGTCAGCTCCGTACTCTGGGTTGTTCCTGCGACTGGGAGCGTGAACGCTTCACGATGGATGAGGGACTTTCCGCCGGTGTGCAGAAGGTCTTTATCGAACTTTACAAAAAAGGTTATATCTACCGCGGTCAGCGGATGATCAACTGGTGTCCGGCAGCGAAAAGTGCCCTTTCTGATGAAGAGGTGATTTACAAGGATGTCGCCGGTAAATTCTACTATTTCCGTTATCCGCTTGCTGACGGTACCGGTTTCCTGACCGTTGCCACCACCCGTCCGGAAACGATGTTCGGTGATACTGCGGTGGCGGTGCATCCGGAAGATCCCCGTTTCAAAAATCTGATCGGCAAGATGGTCAAACTGCCGCTTACCGACCGGGAGATCCCCATCGTCGGTGATCAGCATGCCGATCCGACCAAAGGAACCGGTTGTGTGAAAATCACTCCGGGACACGACCCCAACGACTTTGAAGTCGGCAAGAGATGCAATCTTGAAGTGATCAATATCATGAATCCGGATGGTTCACTCAATGAGCTTTGTCCGGCAGAATTTGCCGGTATGGATCGTTTTGCCGCCCGTGATCTCTGCGTAAAACGGATGGAAGAAGCCGGATTGCTTGAAAAGATCGAGGATATCACCCACGCTGTCGGTTATTCCGAACGCGGCAACGTGCCGATCGAAACTCTGGTCAGTGCCCAGTGGTTCTGTAAAATGGGCGAACTTGCCAAACCTGCTATCGAAGCAGTCAAAAGCGGCAAAATCAAGTTCCATCCGGAGCGGTGGACGAAAACCTATTTCCACTGGATGGAAAATATTCAGGATTGGTGTATTTCCCGTCAGCTCTGGTGGGGACACCGCATTCCGGCATGGTACAATGACAAAGGCGAAGTCTACGTCGGTGAAACTGCTCCGGAAGGCGACAACTGGCGTCAGGAAGAAGACGTGCTGGATACCTGGTTCAGCAGCTGGCTGTGGCCGTTTTCCATCATGGGTTGGCCCAACGGCGGCAAAGAGGAAATGGAAAAATTCTACCCGACCAACGATCTGGTCACCGGTCCGGATATTATCTTTTTCTGGGTTGCCCGTATGATCATGGCAGGTTGCGAATTCACCGGCAATATCCCCTTTAAGAATGTTTACTTCACCAGTATCATCCGTGATGATCTGGGCAGAAAACTTTCCAAGAGTCTGGGCAACTCCCCCGACCCGCTGGATGTTATCCGTGAATACGGTGCCGATGCATTGCGTTTTTCCATCGCTTACATCGCCCCGATCGGTATGGATATCAAATACAGCAACGAAAAATGCGAGATCGGCAGAAACTTTGCCAATAAATTGTGGAATGCCTGCCGTTTCCGCCAGATGCAGGGCGATTGCTCGGCTAACTGCCGTGAACTGCCTGCCGGAAAACTTTCTGCCGATGAGAACTGGATGCTGGCAAAACTGGATGCTGCCACGGTGACGATCGAAACCGAACTGGAAAACTTCCGTTTTCATGCGGCTGCCCACGCCCTCTATGATCTGGTCTGGAGCGATTTCTGCGACTGGTTCGTTGAAGCGGAAAAAGTTCCGATGCGTGCCGGTGGTGCGGAAAAGGAACGGGCCCTGGCGGTGCTGGATTACGCACTTTTCCGGATACTGAAACTTCTGCATCCTTTCATGCCGTTCATCACCGAAGAGCTTGCTCACCGTATGGGTTTTGTGGAAGACGGCAAGTTCCTGATGTACGAAGAGTTCCCGACCGTCGGCAGCGGCCGCAGCGATGCGGAAGCTGCGATCGCCGTGGATGCCAAATTTGAACTTATCCGTGCCGGTCGTTTCCTGCGGAGCAGTTACAATCTGCCCGACGGCAAGAAACTCAATTTCCATATCAAAGCCGCCGACAGCAAAGTTGAAGCTTTCCTGAATGAAGAGCTTGCTTCGCTGAAAAGTCTGCTCAACGCGGAATCCATTGAGATTTCTGCTGAAGCATTTGATGCTTCCAGTCGCGGTGCCGCAGCCAGTCAGACCGTCAACTGCGGTGTGATCAGTCTGCCGCTTGCGGATCTGATTGATATTGATGCGGAAGTCGCCCGCTTGAAAAAGCAGATGGCTGACTTGGAAAAGTGGATGGCAGGCACCCGTGTCCGTCTTGCCAATGAGAAATTTGTCAACTCTGCTCCCGCTCAAGTGGTTGCCGATACCCGCAGCAAACTGGCTGAATTGGAGCAGAAAGCAGCTGAAACGGAAAAATTGCTTGCTGTACTCGGCAAGTGATTTGTCTGCAAATAATTATATTCCGGTGATCCTGTTGTGAAATCGAAAACAACGGGATCGCTGATGTAATTCTTGCATTATGCTGTTTATGGTGATATATTAAGATCAGGTTTATTTTTTCAGACGTGGGGTTTATTCAATGTCCGAATATATGTTTCATGGTCTTGACAGTTATGATACTCCGGAAGATCATCCGGTGTCACTGCTGTTCAAATTGATGTTCAAAAGCCGGTGGTATTTTTACTTCCGCAACTTCGGTACCTTTATCCGCAGCGGCAGATGTGCCGCAAAGGGTAAATTGGATAAGGATATGCAGATCCATTATTCCAATGAAAATATCCGTTTGATCGAAGATTGCGGAGCGAAACTGCGTCTGCGCGGTCTGGATAATCTGCGGGCGTTGAATGGACGTCCGGCGGTGATCATCGGCAATCACATGAGTCTGCTGGAAACGGCATCGCTTCATGCCGTGATGCGTGAATATGTGGATTTCGCTTTTGTGGTCAAAGAATCGCTTCTGGAGACCGCTTATATCAAAGATATTCTCATCGCTCTCGGAGCTATCGGTGTGACCCGTACCAATCCCCGTGAAGATTTGAAAAAAGTGCTTACTGAAGGTAAGAAGGTTTTGCTTGACGGCAGATCAATGATCGTTTTCCCGCAGTCGACCCGCACGAAAACTTTTGACCGGGAGCAATTCAATTCCATCGGTATCAAACTTGCCAAATCTGCCGGGGTTCCGGTGGTTCCGATGGCTTTGAAGACCGATTTTCTGGAAAATGGCAAGATCATCCGTGATCTCGGCGGTATCGTGCCGGAGCGTGATGTGCGTTTTGAATTCGGTCCGGCAATGGAAATAGAGGGCAATGGTCAGAATCAGCAGCAGGCAGTGGAAGATTTTATCGCCGCCGCTTTTGACCGTTGGCAGCAGGAGGAGAAATAAGAGAATGGTTCCGGCAGCTGCATTGAAAAAATTCTGGCTCGCAGTAATGCTGATTCTGATCGGCATGCTGCCGGTTGCCGGTGCGTCTTTATCCAAAGATCTGAAAAAGATCACTCCGGATGATTTCAAACGTCTCTATGCCGATTCGTGGCGTGCTGTCGGCAAAAATATCATAATTGAAGGCAATGCTTATCTGCCGATTGGCAATATGGAAATTTTTGCCGACCGGATCATTGTCAATGTCGGCAGCGGCGATTTTGAAGCTGCCGGAAATCTGCGGGTTTACCGCTGGGAGGAGAGCAATGCGGGGCTGCCGCTGGATAAGATCGCAGAAATGGAACGCAGTTCTGATCTGCTGGTGAGAAATGTGACCTCTTCGGTCTCTCCGCTCGGTGAGAGAAGTTTTTCGGCACAGTACTCTTTCCAGACCGACCGGATCACTGCCGACAAGATCACCGGAAATATCAATACCGGTTTTTTCAATATTATCAATCCGGTGGTGCGTTACCTGACATTTATCTGCAAAGCTGATTCCGGGGTGCGTACATCTGACGGAGTATTGACCTTGAAGTCAGCGGAAATAAGTTCATGCAACTATCTTGAATCCGACAATGCCCATTACTCCATTGCCGCATCAGAGATCATAATAACTCCGCATGCAGCCCGTTTCTATCAGCTTAAACATGCTGATTTTGATATGGGCGACAGTTCGGTACTGCTGCTTAACGGCATGGTCAAGATCTACGGTATCCCGGTTATGTGGCTGCCGGTATTCTACAAACCGAAAGAGGAAAATCTCGGTCTTGCCGGGATGCAGTTCGGAAAGAACAGCGATTGGGGATATTATGTCAATTTCTACCGCAGAATATCTTTTCCGGAATATCCCGGTTATTCAGGCAAACTTCTGCTGGATCTTTACTCTGACCGCGGCGTTGGTTACGGGTTGACTGCCCGGGCAGTGACTCCGGATAGCAGAACAGATCTTTTTGTTTACTCCATCTACGATCAGGATCCTTACGGGTCAGAGGATTACGATGATTACCGTCAGCGGGTTCCCCGTGCCAGATATGATTTCCGGATCAGTAATGTGAGCCATATTACGCCGCGTCTGGATTTCCGTGGAGTATTTGAGTGGATGAGTGATCCTTATTTTACCAAAGACTTTTTCTCATCCCGGTATGAAAGTGATCCCCAGCCGGCTACTTATGCTGCACTGGAGCAGCAGTTTGATAATTTCACGCTTTCTGCGTATTCCCGTTTCCGGGTGAATGATTTCTTTACTACGGTGGAAAAATTTCCGGAACTGCGTCTGGATATCCCCCGTCAGGAACTTTTTGGCAGCGGTTTGTATTACCAGAGTGAGACCCAGGCTGCTTATATGCAGATGAAGTGGATCGATTTTGACAAGGATTATCCGATCAATAAACATAAACGCAAAGAGTTTTTCAACCGTCACGGCAGAGATTTTGAACATGACCGGTTGAAAGATTATGCTGCATTCCGTTTTGATACGGTTCACTTTCTCTACTATCCTTTTTCCAACCGGTATTTCAGTTTTGTTCCCAGAGCGGGGTTCCGGGTTACGACCTATTCACATACCAGCAAAAATGGTATCGAACCGGATGATCTGAAAGCTCTTTTTGCTGCAGCTGATCCCCAGAGCGATGCTTTGGGCCGTTTTAAATCTTATGATGACGGCGGCGGTTCCGAGGTGCGTCTGGCAGCGGAACTGGGTTTTGAATTATCCACCAAGATCCACAACACCTGGCAGGATCTCCGCAGTGAATTTTTCCAGATCGACGGTTTGCGTCACATCATGCAGCCCTATGTGAACTACACTTATATTCCCAAACCCACATTGAAGCGGAAGTATATTTACTGTTTTGATGATATTGACCGTATCACCAAACAGAACTTTTTCCGGGTCGGTATCATCAACCGTCTGCAGACCCGTTCCGGAAATTCCATCAAAAATCTTCTGACGATGGAAAATTATATGGATATTCATCTGGAAAAAGATGATGATTACGAAGATCACGGTGCATTCGGTACTCTGGGTACCACGTTGTCGATGGAAATTTTCAAAGGTTTGACTGTCGATTCGGATATTCTGCTTGATTTCAGCGGAGAAAACGATGTACCCGATACGATCCGTCACGGCAGAAATGCCGGCAAGACCGGTATTGCCCAGGAGTGGCTCGATCTTTTCAATCTTTCATTGAATTATGCACCGGCGAAGAACTGGAAATTCACTTTCGGTTACAATTATGTGAGCCCTTACAGTTACCGCAGTGCTTATTCCATGGGGTCAACGCTTACTAAAATCGATGCCGGAAGTTACTTTGATCATTATAAAAACAATACCGATGAATCATTCTATTTCCGTATCAATATGCCGTTGACGCCGGATCACCGGACACTGGGAACATTCAATTTGAACTATGATGTGCAGGAAGGTTCCATTGATGAAGTCGGTATTGCCATCGTGCGTCAATTCCACTGCTGGCAGCTGAAAGTGACCGCCGGAATGGACCGTGAGTATGATGATGGCGAATGGGAATGGGAGCCGGAATATTCTGTTTCCGCCAATCTGACCGGATTGAATGATCTGCTCAACAATGCCCAGAATAAGGTGCTTCAGGAAGTGGATACCACATTGAGCAATCTCAGTTTCTGAAGTTGATGTGATGCTTTAATTTTGCCGTTTCTGCCGCAGGGCAGGGAGATATATTTGCAGTTTCCGGGTATGCCGGAAACCGGAGGAGAGAGAAAAATGTTTATTGTTACCGGTGGTGCCGGACTTATCGGCAGTGCAATGATCTGGCAGCTCAATCATGCCGGATTGAGTGATATTCTGGTTGTCGATCATCTTGGCAATACCAGCGATAAATGGAAAAATCTTGCTCCTTTGAGATTTGATGATTATCTTGAAAGAGATGATTTTTTCGCCCGTCTGGCTGCCGGAAAATTCAACGGGGCAAAAATCGAAGGGGTCATCCATTTCGGGGCGTGTTCATCCACGACGGAAAGAGATGCCACTTATCTGGTGGAAAATAACTTCCGTTATACGGCAAATCTGGCAGAATTTTGTGCCGCAGAGAATATTCGTATGGTATATGCTTCAAGCTGTGCCACTTACGGCGATGGTTCACAGGGGTATGATGATGACGAGAGCCGGATCGAGAATCTGCGGCCATTGAATATGTACGGTTACAGCAAGCAGCTTTTTGACCTCTGGGCAAAACGCAGAGGTTTGCTGAAAAATATTGCCGGATGCAAATTTTCCAATATCTACGGGCCCAATGAAAGACACAAGGCCAATATGCGGAGCGTGGTTTTACGCAGCTGGGAGCAGATTACGGAAACCGGTAAAATGCAGCTTTTCCGCTCCTACAAGCCGGAGTATGCCGATGGTGAACAGCTCCGGGATTTCCTCTATGTGAAAGATGCGGTCAAGATGGTGGAATTTATTTTCAATAAACCCTCTGCTGCCGGATTATTCAATATCGGCAGCGGCGTGGCGGAAAGCTGGAACCATCTGGTGAAAGCCGCATTTGCCGCATTGAAAAAGCCGGTGAATATCGAATATATCGATATGCCCGAATCCCTGCGTGACCGTTACCAGTATTACACCTGTGCATCCATTGAAAAACTCCGCAAGCTCGGTTATAATGAGCCGGTGATGAGTCTGGATGATGCTGTCGCCGATTATATCTGCAACTATCTTGAGCGTGGTTTGTATCTCGGCGATGAATAAAAAAAGATATTCCCCGCCGTCCCGTCCGGTGATGCTGGAAAGGGTATTGACCGGGGCACAGGTGGCGATCATTGCGGTTGACTCCGGCAGTGTGACACTGGATGATTTGCTGGATCATGCTCCGGAAGATTGTCGCCGGATGCTTGAACATCTGCTGATGCAGTTTTACCGTTACCGTAAATTCATCCGTAAATCATGGCAGCAATTCTGCCGCAAAATGCCTTCGGTAGAAATATCCGCATTGCTTGATGCAGCAGTTACCCAGTTGTTTTTTCAGGATCAGGTAGGTGATTTTTCAGTGGTCAATGTGGCGGTAATGCTGGCAAAAAGTGAACATGCCGATAAATTTGTGAATGCAGTTTTACGCTCTATTCTGCGGGAGGATAGGGTTTTGCCGGAAAAGGCACAGGATATTCTGCCGGATGCGGTATTGAAAAGATGGCGGAAAAATTTTCCTGCTGAAAAAATCGGGGAATTTGCCGGACTTTTCCTTTTGAAACCGGAATTTACTTTCCGGCTCTGCAAAGATGCTGAATTGCCGGAAAAGAGCCGGGAAGTTTCAGCGTATGCTCCATTCCGGTTTGCGATGGGGATCCCGGCAAAAATTTTATCTTCAAAGGAGTTTGCTTCCGGCGGTTACTATATCCAGGATCCGGCGGCATCTATGGCAATTTCACTGGCGGCAGAAGTTTTGCCGGAGTGTTCTTCACTGCTTGATCTTTGTGCTGCTCCCGGCGGCAAAACATTGATGGCGGCGGAATTACTCGCACCCGGAGCGGAGATCACAGCCGCAGATATCTCTGAAAAAAGGCAGAAACTTACCCGTGAAAATTTTAAGTTGCGGGGTATAAAAGCAAATATACCGGTGGTTGAGCCGGAAAAATTGCAGGGGAGTTTCGATTTTGTAATTGCCGATGTGCCATGTTCCAATACGGGAGTTTTCCGTCACCGTCCGGATGCACTGTGGAGATTTTCGGAAAAATCGCTTGCCGAAGTTATGGAATTGCAGCGTAAAATCGTCGCAGAAGCATCACGTTTGACTGCACCCGGAGGGTATCTGCTTTTATCGACGTGTTCTATTGAAACAGATGAAAACGATGCATTGGCAAAGGATTTGTCCGGATTCCGGCTGATAAAAAGCTGTACGATCCTGCCGGAATCAGGGCATGATGGAGCGTTTGCCGCACTTTGGCAGAAACTTCCCTGATTAAAAGGCGGGTTTTTGTGGCATTTGTATCTAAAGTGTGCTATATTAAGAAAAAGTATTTTTTTACATATTAATTTCAAGGTGTCATTATGTCTGAAAACATTGAAAACAATGCCGTTCAAAATATGGATATTTTTGAACAGCGTGCCGCAAAGATCCGTGAATATCAGGAAGCCGGTATCAATCCTTTCGGCGGAGCATTCCCCGGAGCGGAGCTGATCGAAGTTGTCCGTACCAAAGAGTTGCCGCCCGAAGGCAGTGAGCTGCCGGGACCGTCTGCTGTGGTTGCCGGACGTATGACCGCCAAACGCGGCATGGGCAAATCCATTTTTGCCGATTTGCGTGACAGTACCGGCAGATTGCAGCTTTTTGCCGGAAAAAGCGATATGCCCGAGGAAATGTTCGCTCTCTGCCGCAAACTGGATATCGGTGACATCATCGGTGTCAAAGGTACACTTTTTACCACCAAGACCGGTGAATTGACTTTGCGGGTGAAAGAGGTCACACTGCTTTCCAAATCGATGCGTCCGCTTCCGGAAAAATTCCACGGTCTGGTGGATGTGGAGCAGCGTTACCGTCAGCGTTATCTTGATCTGATTGCCAATCCGGAGGTCAAAGATACTTTCCGTAAACGTTCTGCGATCATCCGCGAAGTCCGCAACTTTCTCGCCGATCGCGGCTTTATGGAAGTGGAAACCCCGATGCTCCAGCCGCTTGCCGGCGGTGCTTCGGCTACCCCGTTTGAAACTTTCTACGGAGCTTTGAATAGCACCGTTTACATGCGTATCGCTCCGGAATTGTATTTGAAACGGCTGCTGGTCGGCGGTTTTGAAAGAGTTTTTGAGTTGAACCGTTCTTTCCGTAACGAAGGTCTTGACCGCCGTCACAATCCGGAATTCACCATGCTGGAAATCTATCAGGCTTACAGCAATTGCGAAGGTATGATGGAATTGATCGAGAGCATGATTTCCACCGTGGCGATGAAAGTTTGCGGAACGCTGAAAATCGATCACGGCGACGGTAAAATCATCGACTTCACCCCGCCTTTCCGCCGTGCGACTTACCATGAATTGGTCAAAGAAAAAGGCGGTGATGACTGGTTTGATATTACTCCTGCAGAGAGAGTTGAACGCGGTCGGAAGATGGGATTGGATGTCAATTCATCCATGAGCGATCTGGAAGTGACCAATGAACTTTATGAAAAACTGGTCGAACCCAACAATATCCAGCCGACATTTGTTACCCGTCTGCCTGCTGAATTGCTGCCGCTTGCCAATCCCTGTGCCGATGATCCGTCGTTGGTGGATGTTTTCGAATTGGGTGTCAACGGTATGGAACTTGCACCGGCTTACAGCGAACTCAATAACCCCATCATCCAGCGTCAGCGGTTCATGGATCAGTTTGAAGCCACCAAGGAAGAGGGCGATGAACTTGAAAACAAAGTTGATGAAGACTTCCTCACCGCACTTGAATACGGTATGCCGCCTGCCGGTGGTATGGGAGTGGGAATCGACCGTCTGGTTATGGCTCTCACCGGTGCGGAATCCATCCGCGACGTGATCCTTTTCCCGCAGATGAAGCGGTTGAAATAATTATTTCCGGAGGAGCGTCAAGTGAAAAACGTGACCATCCTCGGTGCCGGAGTTTCCGGTAAAGCGGCGGCAAAACTGTGTGCTGCCAATCAGATAAATTGCACCATCGTCAGTGATGACGGCGGTGCAATTTTGCCTGATGGGGATCTGATCGTGGTTTCACCCGGAGTTCATCCGGAAAAATCGCCGCTTTATCAGCAGGCATTGGCAAGCGGCAGAGAGATCATCAGCGAGATGGAATTCGGTTTCCGTTTCTGGGATAAGCCGCTGTTGGCGATCACCGGAACCAACGGAAAAACGACTACGACCGAGTTGACCTGTCATCTTTTGCAGGCGTGCGGAGTTGCGGCAGAAGTTTGCGGCAATATCGGCAGACCTTTATCCGATCTGGCGGCAGATGGTGAGAATTGTGAAGTCGCAGTTATCGAGGTAAGCTCATTTCAGCTGGAAAAAATCAGCGAATTTGCTCCGCTTGCCGCAGTTATTCTCAATTTTCAGAGTGATCATATCGACCGTTATCCGGGTGGTTTTGCTGAATATTGTGCGACCAAAGAGAAAATTTTCAATTCAGTTGCTGCAGAGAACCGGATCTACGGCTTGAGTTTCCCGGAAAAATCCCGCCGGGTGGAATTGGCAGAAGGGATACTTTATCTGGATGGAAAAAAGTTTTTTGATCTTGCCGCAAGTGATTTGCCGGGATTCCATAATGGCGAAAATGCCGCAGCAGCGGTTGAATTGTGTTTGCGTTATCTGCCGTTTGAGGCGGTGAAAAGTGAAAAGTTCCTCGCAGCATTGCAAAATTTCCGCAGAGGTAAACACCGGGTGGAAAAGGTTGCTGAAATAAATGGCGTGACCTATGTGGATGATTCCAAAGGAACCAATCCTGCCGCTGTGCTGGCAGCGATAGATTCATTGCCGGGAAAACTGGTCATTTTGCTTGGCGGTCTGGGTAAAGGAATGGATTTTTCTCCGCTTGTCACTCGTGCCGACCGTTTCCGGGCGGCGATTTTGTACGGTGCCGACCGGGCGGCAATTTTCAAGGTACTTGAAGGCAGATGCCGCTGTATTGACTGCGGCAGTGACTTTGAAAAAGTTATGAAATGTGCGTCTGAAATCGCACAAGCCGGTGATACGGTATTACTTTCACCCGCCTGTGCCAGTATGGATATGTTCAAAAACTATGCCGAACGAGGCGATGTTTTCGCCAGATTGGCGAAAAATTGTATTTGATATTTTTCGCAGAACGGCTTTTTCTGCGGTTGGCACACCCGCCGCTTCAGCGGCGGCGGGGTTTCGGCGGAGCCGGTTTGTGGAAAACTTTTTTCACCGGCTTGTGGTGACGGACAGGCGGTTTGTGAAAGTAGACCGGCTGCTGATGGATCACTGCCGGCTGCGGACGGAGAACCTTGAGAACCAGATTTACGATCCCGTTGGCGATATCCAGACCGTCACGCTCTTTTCCGCGTCTTCCATGAGGACCGGCAAATGCAGCAGTTCCGATAAACATAACGACGGCGACCAGCATGATTTTTACAACCTTTTTCATTTTTTGCACTCCTTTTTTTTATGGTTGCTTTTTTCAGCACCTTCCGGATGCTTTCAACCTTATAACGCAAAAGAAAACCTAATTATTTTATAGTCCTAATTAAAAAATCAAAAAAATTTTTCTCTTTTTCGGTTTTATTCTTCCCGCCCCTTGAAAAATTGTCAGATGACGGTTATTTTATGCAGTGTATATTTATGTTATAATATAATGAATACCGGGAGTTGGGATTATGGGTGGTTTTTTCGGAGTTGTTTCCACTGGTGATTGTGTGAGCGATCTTTATTTCGGAATTGATTATCATTCACATCTGGGGACACGCCGCGGCGGCATTGCAGTCTCCCGTTACGATGGTGGGATCGACCGTCGAATCCATGACATCAGCAACTCCCAGTTCCGTTCCAAATTCGACGATGAGATCGGCAGTTTTGAGGGGCATTGCGGTATCGGTGTGATCAGTGACACTGAAGATCAACCGTTGATCATTACCAGTCAGCTCGGTACATTCGGCATTACCACCGTGGCAAAAATCAATAATATAGATGAGATCATCGAGCAGGGATTTTCCAGCGGATGTTCCCATCTTTCTGAATCCGGAGACGGAGAACCCAACCCAACGGAAGTCGTTGCGATGCTCATCAGCCGAAGTAATTCGATTGCTGCCGGTATTGAATATGCCCAACGGGTGATCGACGGATCATGTTCGATGCTTATTCTGCGGAAAGACCGGATCTATGCCGCCCGTGACCGTTACGGCAGAACACCGGTGATCATCGGCAGAAAACCCGGCTCTTTTGCGGTGACGATGGAAACGACTGCATTTCCCAATCTGGATTATGAGTTGATGCGTGAACTCGGTCCCGGTGAGATTGTTGAAATTACTGCTGATGGTGTGAAGCAGCTTGCTGCACCCGGCAGAACGTGTAAAATATGCAGTTTTTACTGGGTCTATTACGGTTATCCCTCAAGCTGTTATGAAGGAGTGAATACCGAAAGTACCCGTTACCGCAATGGAGCTATCATGGCGGAAAATGATAAAGATATCCTGCCTGAGATCGATTCCATCTGCGGTATTCCCGATTCCGGAGTTGCACATGCGGTCGGGTATTCCAATGCTGCACACAAACCCTACCAGCGTGCGTTTGTCAAATACACCCCGACCTGGCCCCGCAGTTTCACTCCGCAGGATCAGAAGATCAGGGAAAAGATTGCCCGGATGAAGTTGATCCCGGTGGAAGAACAGATCCGCAATAAACGGCTGCTTTTCTGCGATGACTCCATTGTGCGTGGAACTCAGCTGCGGGATACCGTGGGCAGACTTTACCGCAGGGGGGCAAAAGAGGTACATATGCGTTCGGCATGTCCTCCGCTGGTTTTCGGCTGTAAATTTTTGAATTTCTCCCGTTCCCGCAGCGAGTTGGATCTGGCGGCACGTCGGGCGATCAGCCGTCTGGAAGGTGGAAAAGTTTCGCCGGAAGCATTGAAAGAGTATCTTACGCACGGTTCGGAAAAATATTTGCAGATGGTCGAGGAGATCCGCCGGGATCTGAATCTTACCTCATTGAAGTTCCAGAAACTTGAAGATCTCATCAAAGCTATCGGTTTGCCGCAGGAAAGGGTCTGTACCTATTGCTGGAACGGCAGGGATGTTGAAAACGAAGCTCCGGAGTTCGAGTGATAAGATGGGAAACTGGGTCACAGAAGCTGCCAATGGCTACGGTCAGACGATCGAAGTGAAACGTCAGCTTTTTTGCAAGCAGAGCAAATATCAGAAAATAGAGATATTTGAAACTGTCAAACTCGGCAGGATGCTGATGCTTGACGGTATTATCCAGTTTACCGACAGTGATGAATTTGCCTATCAGGAAATGATGGCACATCTTCCTTATTATGCTCACGGCAATCCGGAAAAGATTCTGGTCATCGGTGGCGGTGACGGAGGAGTTTTGCGGGAATTGGCGAAACATCCGGAACCGCAGGTGCTTGACCTTTGTGATATAGATGAAGAAGTTATCCGGGCGGCAAAAGAGTTTCTGCCGGAAATGTCCTGCGGATTTGATGATCCGAGAGTCAATATACATATTGCCGACGGTAGTGAATTTATCCGTGATAAAGAGGGATATTACGATCTGATTATTGTCGATTCCACCGATCCGGGAGGACCAGGGGCTCCGCTTTTCGGGGCGGAATTTTATCGTAACCTGAAAAAGGCACTGCGTCCCGGAGGTGTGGTGGGAACTCAGGCGGAATCTCCGTGGCTGCTGCCGGATGTGGTCAAAGGTTTGATCGATGCCGCCAGAAGCAATTTCAAATTTGTTGATTATGCGGCGATTTCGGTGCCGACTTATCCGACCGGAATGATCGGCTGTTGTGCGGCATCTGATGAAAAAGATGTTTCTGTTCCGGCGGCTGAGGTAGATGCTGAATTGGCAGGCAAACTGCGTTATTACAACGCCGATGTGCATAAAGCGGCTTTTGCCAAGCCGTCATTTGTCGCTGGAATGCTCGGTTTTTGATGTTAAAAGAGAGCTTGAAGAGCAAAAAAACATTAAAAAATCGAAAAATATCTGAAAAATGATTTGAAAAACAGATAAAACGTAACTATATTATGTCTTTGTTCGCATATCACGTCGAATAAACGACGAGTGCAAGTGCTCGGGTGGCGGAACTGGCAGACGCGTATGGTTGAGGTCCATATGGAGCGATCCTTGGGGGTTCGAGTCCCCCCTCGAGTACCAATTCTTTTTTTGTGATGTACGGGCCTACATAGCTCAGTCGGTAGAGCACATCCTTGGTAAGGATGAGGTCTCCGGTTCAAGTCCGGATGTAGGCTCCAGTTTTTGTTAAGTGTCTTGCAAGGAACCAAAAAACCCTGTCAGGAGGAAAAAATGGCTAAAGAAAATTTTGTGAGAACAAAGCCGCACGTTAACGTCGGTACTATCGGCCACGTTGACCATGGTAAAAGCACTCTGACTGCTGCTATCACTATGTGTATGCACAGCAAATTCGGCGGTGGTGAAATCCGTAAGTATGATGAAATCGACAATGCCCCGGAGGAAAAGGCTCGTGGAATCACCATCAATACCTCCCACGTTGAGTACGAAAGTGCCAATCGTCACTATGCTCACGTTGACTGCCCGGGACACGCTGACTATGTGAAAAACATGATCACCGGTGCTGCTCAGATGGATGGTGCTATCCTCGTTATCGCTGCTACCGATGGTCCGATGGCTCAGACCTATGAGCACGTGCTGCTCGCCCGTCAGGTGGGTGTGCCCGCTATCGTCGTCTTCATGAATAAATGCGATCAGCTGGATGACCCCGAATTGCTCGAACTCGTCGAGATGGAAATCCGTGAGCTGCTGAGCAAATATGACTTCCCCGGCGATGATACCCCGATCATCAGAGGTTCTGCTCTGAAAGCTGTTGAGGCTGAAGGTGCTTCTGATAATCCGGCTTGTGCTCCGATTTATGAATTGATGGAAGCTGTTGACAGCTTTATTCCGGAACCCCAGCGCGACATTGATAAACCCTTTATCATGCCGATCGAAGACGTGTTCTCCATCGAAGGTCGTGGTACCGTGGTTACCGGTCGTGTTGAAAGCGGCGTGATCAAAGTTGGTGAAGATGTTGAAATCGTCGGTATCCGTCCGACCAGCAAAACCACCGTTACCGGTGTTGAAATGTTCCGTAAGATTCTGGATCAGGGTCAGGCTGGTGACAACGTCGGTTGCTTGCTCCGTGGTACCAAGAAAGAAGATGTTGTCCGCGGTCAGGTTCTTGCCAAACCCGGTTCAATCACTCCTCACACCAAATTCAAAGGTGAGATCTACGTGTTGAGCAAAGAAGAAGGTGGTCGTCACACCCCGTTCTTCAACAACTATCGTCCTCAGTTCTACTTCCGTACCACTGACGTCACCGGTACCATTACCCTTGCTGAGGGTACCGAGATGGTGATGCCCGGCGATAACACTTCCATCAGCGTTGAGCTGATCGCTCCGATCGCTATGGAAAAAGGTCTTCGTTTCGCTATCCGTGAAGGCGGTCGTACCGTTGCTTCCGGTCGTGTTTCAGAAGTTATCGAGTAATTCAGAGTTCAGGGTATAATCCCTGAGCTGCGGATTCATCCCGGGCCGCCGCAAGACGGTCCGGGATAATATCATAATAACGAATAAAAGAAGTTGAGTGCTTATTATGGCTCGTGAACTGGTTATTATGGAGTGCACTGAGTGCAAACGTCGTAACTATACGACTACTAAAGAAAAGCGCAACACTCCTGAACGTTTGGAAAAGAAAAAATATTGCCCCTTTGAACGCAAACACACTTTGCACAAAGAGACTAAGTAATATTTGAGTTTCCGGTGCAGGAAAGTAGCTCAGTTGGCTAGAGCAGCGGTCTCCAAAACCGCAGGTCGTGAGTTCGAGCCTCACCTTTCCTGCCAATTTTTCTTGAGAGATTTTAACAGACAAGGTCCAGATAAAATGGAAAAGAGCAAAAAGACAGTTGCATCCGGATTTGATTCAGTAATGGGGCGTATCCGTGGATTCTGTGCTGATACAGTTGCAGAACTTGGTCGTTGCTCATGGCCTTCGCGTCAGCAGTTGCTTGAATCTACGGTGCTGGTGGTGGTGGCAATGGTTATCCTTGCCTGTTTTGTTGCTGGTGTTGATGAGATAGCGCGGTTGCTGATAGATCTGGTTACGACGCGCGGTTGAGAATTTACGCACAGATAGGTACCGGTGAATAGAATGGATGAATCAGTAGATATGCAGCAGGATGTCCGCGGTCAGTGGTTTGTGATCCAGACCTTGTCCGGACACGAAAACAAGGTGCGCGACACGATCAACCGGCAGTTGCGTATGGGCGATCAGGTTCCGGTTTATGAAGCATTGATCCCCGAAAATAAAGTTAAAGAAATCCGTCGCGGTAAAGCGATTACGGTCACCAAGAAACTTTTCCCAGGTTATGTGTTGGTTCGCATGGATCTTTACACGGAAGATGGTGCCGTGGATGAAAAGGCATGGTATTTTGTGCGCAGCGTTCAGGGCGTGCTTGGATTTTTGGGTGATGCCACCCGTCCTTCCCCGCTTTCTGAAGCTGAATTCCTGGATATGAATCCTGCATTGAGCGAAGATGCAGCTCCTCCGATGTTGGTCATCGGTGTCAAAGTTGGCGATATGGTTCGTATCAAGGATGGTGCATTCCTCGGATATGAAGGTAAGGTAATGGCGATAGATGAGACCCGCGGTCGTTTGACTGTGGAAATTCTGATCTTCGGTCGTTCCACTCCGGCAGAATTGGAGTTTTGGCAGGTCGAAGCGGCAGTTTAAGCCGTTTCGGGACTTTATAAAAAAGTGTTGGCATCGGTCACGGGAGGAATCCTGTCAATCCTGACCGGACAGATGTCGTAAAAAGGAAGTAATCATGGCAAAGAAGATTACAGGCTTGATCCGGTTGCAGATTCCGGCAGGCGCCGCAAACCCGGCACCCCCGATCGGTCCGGCTCTCGGTGCTGCTGGCTGTAACATCATGGAGTTCTGTAAGCACTCCAATGCCGCCACTCAGGCTCAGAGCGGCACGATTATTCCTGTTGTGATCACGGTCTATCAGGATCGTTCGTTCACGTTCATCTGCAAATCCCCCCCGGCAGCTGTTCTGATCAAGAAAGCCGCTGGAGTTGCTTCTGCGGCCAAAAAGCCCGGCAGCGAAAAAGCGGGTAAAATTACCCGTGAGCAGATCCGTGAAATCGTGCAGATCAAACGGGAAGATATGAATGCCCGGAGCGAAGAAGCGGCGATGCGCATCATCGAAGGAACCGCGCGCAGCATGGGAATCGAGGTGGTCGATGCGTAGAAGTAAACTGTACAAGAAGCAGCTTGAGGCACTTGGCGATCTCCAGATCCGTCACAGTGTTGAAGAGGCGATCAATTTGCTCAAGGGTTTGCCCGGAGTGAAATTTGATCAGACTGTCGAAGTCGCTCTCAAGCTGGGAATTGATCCGCGTAAATCGGATCAGACCGTTCGTGGTGTCTGCCCAATGCCCCGTGGTACCGGTAAAACTGTCCGCGTTGCGGTGGTTTGCGATGGTGCCCAGGCTGAGGAAGCCCGTGAAGCCGGTGCTGATGTTGTCGGGTACGAAGATCTGGTTCAGCAGATCAAAGATGGTTTTCAGGATTTTGATACCCTGATCGCCACCCCGGAAGCGATGAAAATGGTTCGTCCGCTGGGTCGTCAGCTCGGCCCCCGCGGTTTGATGCCGAACCCCAAGACCGGTACGGTTACCGACGCTGTCGGTGCTGCGGTTCGCGAGGCGAAAGCCGGACGTGCCGAATTCCGTGCTGATCGTGGTGCCTGCGTCCATGTGCCGATTGGTAAATTGTCATTTGAAGCTGATGCACTCAAAGAGAACTTTGATGCGTTGAGTGATGCCATTCAGAAAGCCCGTCCGGCTTCTGCCAAAGGTGTTTACATCATCTCCTGCTCAGTTTCTGCGACGATGACCCCCGGCCTCAAGATCAACCTCAAGGAACTGGCGAGGGCGGCGAAATGAGAATCGAGAAACAATACCTTGTAGCTTCGATCGTTGATGCGGTCAAGAATTCCGATTATGTCTATTTCGTCTCTTATGCCGGCTTGACTGTCAAAGATTTTTCAGAACTGCGTAATCAGCTGGCTGCTGCCGGTGCATTCTGTCAGGTTCAGAAGAATACTCTGATCAAGAAAGCTGCCGAACAGCTTGAGCTGGAAGGCGTTGAGGCGATCGACCTTACTGCAAGTACCGCAATGGTCTTCGGTAAAGGTGACTGCAGTGCTGTGGCCAAACTGCTTGTCGAATTCGGCAAAAAGCAGGAACAGGTCAAAGCAAAAGGCGGATATATGGATGGCGCGGTGCTGTCCTCCGCAGAAGTCGGTGCGCTGGCAGATCTGCCCGCCAAACCGGTACTCCAGGCTATGCTGCTCGGTGTCCTTCAGGCGCCGGCCCGCAACCTCGTCACGGTCCTCAATGCCAAAGCTGCGAGCATCGTCAACGTGGTTAACGCCTATAAAGACAAACTTGAGAACGCGAACAATTAATAAGCATGGGAGGCATATAAGATGTCCGAAGAAAACAAAATGGAAGAGTTCGTTTCCTACATTGAAAACATGACCGTCCTGGAGCTTTCCAAACTGGTCAAAACCCTCGAAGAGCGTCTCGGCGTGAGCGCTGCTGCTCCGGTCGCCGTCGCTGCCGCTGCTCCGGCTGCTGCCGCTGCTGCTCCGGCTGAAGAAAAAACCGAATTTGACGTGATCCTCGCCGGCTTCGACGCCGCTGCGAAAATCGCCGTGATCAAAGAGATCCGCGGTATCACCGGTCTCGGTCTGAAAGAAGCCAAAGACTTGGTCGAAGGTGCTCCCAAGACCATCAAAGAAGCTGTCGCCAAAGACGAAGCCGACAAAATCAAAGCCACGCTGGAAGGTGCTGGTGCCAAAGTCGAAATCAAGTAATTTTCTTGTTCGATTTACTCACGGCGGCGGGGATAAAACCCCGTCCGCCGCGATTTCGTGTTACTGCACACGATTTTCTTTCCCGGATGTGGTTTTTTATCCGGATGAGAAAAAAAGCAGAAAAATTTTCCAAAGCTTGCTCCGGTGTGGTCTTTTGCCGGTTCCTGCAAGTGATCCGGGGAATGCGATGTGGTTTTTTGTCGCAGCCGGATGATGTTCCCGATTTCCTTTTTCGAGGTGTGAAAAAGTGGAGATCGGTTGTTTTGTGTTTTGAAGTCAGTGTTTTTGCGTTGAATAGAGAAAAAATTCTTTTCAACAGAAAATTTTTGAATATTTTTTCATCAACCAACATATAAAAGTCAAGGTGAATGTATGGCGGAACGTAAAAGTTTCGGACAGCTGCGCAATGTTTTGGAGATGCCGGACCTCATCAGTCTGCAGGTAGACTCCTACGACAATTTTCTGCAGCGTTTTGTGCCGCCTGCCGAACGCAAACGGCAGGGTCTCCAGGAAATTTTCATGGATATTTTCCCCATTGAAAGTTTCGACAAAAAAATGTCACTGGAATTTGTTTCCTACGAGATCGGTGACGTACCCAAAGCCAAGCAGGATGTGATTGACTGCATCAAAGACGGTCTGGTTTATGATGCACCGCTTTATGTCAATTATCTGCTCAAAGTCAATGGTGCCGAGATCCCGGAAAGAGTCTACATGGGCGATATCCCGTTGATGACTGAACAGGGAACTTTTATTATCAACGGTGCCGAGCGTGTAATTATCAGCCAGCTGCACCGCAGTCCCGGTATCTGTTTTGAAAAGAACCGTCACACTTCCGGAAGAATGCTTTACAGCTACCGGGTCATTCCCGATCGCGGCAGCTGGATGGATGTGCAGTTTGACCAGAGCGGTCTGATCCAGATCTATCTTGACCGCCGCCGCCGCCGCCGGAAATTTTTCATCACCACTTTCTTCCGTGCCATCGGTTATCCCACCAACCATGACATTCTGAAAGAATTTTATCCGGTGAAAAAGGTTTCTTTGAATACTCTGCTCAAAGAGAAAGACCTTTCCAAATATTATACGGTGAACAATGTTACCAACGATGCCGAAGAGGTCATTGTCGGTGAATTGCTCCAGCTTACCGAAAAATCTCTCGCCGATATGCGTGCTAACGGTATCGAGCAGGTCGAACTGGCGGTGGTTCCGTCCAAAGAAGACTATATCTTTGTCACCATGCGTAAAGACCCTGCCCGTAACGAGGATGAAGCTCTCAAAGCGATTTATCAGCGTATGCGTCCGGGCGATCCTGCCAACCTCAGCAATGCCAAACTTTTGATCAAACGGCTTTTCTTTGATAACCGCCGCTACGATCTGGGTCTGGTCGGCCGTTACAAACTCAATGAAAGATTGAAGCTGGATATCCCTGCCGATCTGCGCGTGCTTGATCCCCGCGACCTGATCGCTGCGACCAAAATGCTTATCGAGCTGCATCACTCCAATGGTCCGGTCGATGACATTGACCACCTCGGTGCCCGTCGTGTGCGTACCGTCGGTGAATTGCTGCAGAATCAGTGCCGTGCAGGTCTGCTGCGTACGGAACGTCTGATCCGTGAACGCATGACCTTTGATGAACCGAATATTTCACCCACGAAGTTGATCAACCACAAAACTTTTGCCGGTGTGATCCGTGACTTTTTCGCCCGCAGTCAGCTTTCCCAGTTCATGGATCAGAACAACCCGCTGAGCGAGTTGACCAATAAACGCCGTTTCTCTGCGTTGGGTCCCGGCGGTTTGAGCCGTGACCGTGCCGGATTTGAAGTCCGTGACGTTCACACCAGTCACTATGGGCGTATCTGCCCGATCGAAACTCCGGAAGGTCCGAATATCGGTCTGATCAGCTCCATGGCACTTTACGCGGTGATCAATGAATACGGATTCCTGGAAACTCCTTACCGCAAGGTGGTCAATGGTCAGGTTACTGATACCATTGAATACCTGACTGCGGATAAGGAAGAGGGTTTCGTTATCGCCCAGGCGAATGCGTTGCTGGATGATAACAATTGTTTCGTGCGTGAGGTGGTGATGTGCCGTAAAGCCGGTGAATCTGCCGAGCATCCCCGCGAAACCATTGATTATATGGACGTTTCCCCGAAACAGCTGGTCAGCGGTGCTGCCGGTATCATTCCCTTCCTTGAGCACGACGACGCAAACCGTGCTTTGATGGGATCAAACATGCAGCGTCAGGCTGTTCCGCTTCTGGAACCGGATTCACCCTATGTCGGTACCGGTCTGGAAGAACGTATCGCCCGCGATTCCCGTGCGGTGGTCATTGCCCGTGAAGATGGTGTGGTTGCTGAAGTCAACAGCGAACACATTGTGGTCACTCCCGATGGTTCTCTGCCCACCGAGGAAGTTCCCGGACGTACCTACCGTCTTTATAAGTATCTCCGCAGCAATGCCGGTACCTGTATCAACCAGCGTCCCCGTGTCCGCAGCGGTCAGGTGATCAAAAAAGGTGATCTGCTTGCTGACGGTGCTGCCACCAGCGGTGGTGAACTTGCTCTGGGCCGCAACGTGCTGGTTGCATTCATGCCGTGGTGCGGATACAACTTTGAGGACGCTATCATCGTCAGTGAAAGACTGGTAAAAGAAGACGTTTATACCAGTATTCACGTCGATGAGTTTGAAATCACCAGCCGTGATACCAAACTCGGTCCGGAAGAGATCACCCGCGATATCCCCAATGTCGGTGAAGATGCTCTGCGCAACCTCGACAGCCGCGGTATCGTGATCGAGGGTGCTGAAGTCAAACCCGGTGATATCCTTGTTGGTAAGATCACTCCGAAAAGCGAAACCGAACTTGCTCCGGAAGAACGTTTGCTCCGTGCGATTTTCGGTGAAAAAGCTGCCGATGTTAAAGATTCCAGCTTGACTGTTTCCAGCGGTAAAGGCGGTATCGTTATGGATATCCGCATTGATTCCGATAAAGAACGTACCCCCAAGAGTGCCCCGACCAAACAGGAACGCAAAAGTCAGGAAAAACAGATCCGCAACGATTATCGTGAGACCAACAGTCAGCTGATCGCTGAACTTACTGAAAGTCTTGCATCTATGCTGCTGACCGCAAAAATCCCGTGTCCCATCACCACCAGTGAGGGCGAGGATATGAAGGTGTTGATCCCTGCCAACCGTAAAATCACCCGCAGCCCCATCCAGAAACTTGCCAATCATCACGACAACTGGCACATGGATGATTGCGATGTGAAACCTGCGATCGCTGCCACGATGGAGCGTTTTGAGGAACGTTTCGCTGAGAACGAGGCCCGTCTCCACTCACTGGATAACGATTCACTCAACGATGTCGATCAGGGAACCATCCGCCGGGTCAAAGTCTACGTCGCCTGCAAACGCAAACTGCAGGTCGGTGACAAGATGGCCGGTCGTCACGGTAACAAGGGTATCGTTTCCCGTATCGTGCCGGTGGAAGATATGCCGTTCCTTGAAGACGGTACTCCGGTCGACATCATCCTCAACCCCCTCGGCGTGCCGAGCCGTATGAATATCGGTCAGGTTCTGGAAACCCACCTCGGCTGGGCTGCCAAGATGCTCGGCATCAAAGTCGCCACTCCGGTTTTCGATGGTGCTTCCGAACAGGATATTATCGATATGATGGAAAAGGGTAACGCCCGTTTCGCCGAGGAACACGGTAAAAACTATCACTGGGGCTTCAAAAAGCAGGCCGACGGCAGCTACGTCTACGACGGTAAAGCTGATGTTTACGACGGCCGTACCGGTGACCGTTTTGACCAGCGTGTGATGGTCGGTCAGATCTATATGCTGAAACTTGACCACCTTGTGGCAAACAAGATTCACGCCCGTGCCGTCGGTCCTTATTCTCTGGTCACGCAGCAGCCGTTGGGCGGTAAAGCCCAGCACGGTGGTCAGCGTTTCGGAGAAATGGAAGTCTGGGCATTGGAAGCTTACGGTGCAGCCTACAACCTGCAGGAAATGCTTACCGTCAAGTCTGACGATGTCAAAGGCCGTCCACGGATTTATGAGTTGATCGTCAAGGGTCAGAACGTGCTGACCGCCGGACGTCCTGAATCATTCAACGTGCTGTTGAAAGAAATGCAGAGTCTCGGTTTGGATATCCGCACTGTTCGTAGCGGCGATGATCGGTAAAAACAAAATTCGAGGGAGGAATTTACCTTGATTGACAATACTTATGCCTATCGGGAGTTGCTGGGTCAGGATCCGGCAACTTCATTCGGAGCGATCTCCATCAATGTCGCTTCTCCGGATGTGATCCGGAGCTGGTCACACGGTGAGGTCAAGAACCCGGAAACCATCAACTACCGTTCTCTGAAACCGGAAGTCGGCGGTCTTTTCTGCGAAAGGATCTTCGGACCTTCCCGTGACTGGGAGTGCCATTGCGGCAAATACAAACGGGTCAAAAACAAAGGCATCGTCTGCGACCGCTGCGGTGTCGAAGTGACCCTTGCCAGTGTCCGCCGTGAACGTATGGGACATATCGAACTGGCGGTGCCGGTTTCCCATATCTGGTTCTTCAAGTGTCTGCCCTGCCGTATCGGTCTGATGCTGGAAATGACCAGTAAAGACCTTGAGCATGTGCTTTACTATGAAAAATATGTGGTGATTGATCCGGGCGACGTTACCGAGTTGTCCAAAGGTCAGGTTTTGGATGAGATCAAATACAGCGAAGCCCGTCAGAACTTCGGTGAATCATTCATCGCTGATATGGGTGCACCCGCTATTAAAGCGCTGTTGGAAGATATCGATCTGGAAACACTCAAAGGTGAGTTGGAAGTCCGTCTGGAAAAGACCAACAACAAAGCCATCCGCAAAAAACTTGCCAAACGTCTCCGTCTGGTCGAAGGATTCCTGGAATCCAATTCCCGTCCGGAATATATGATCATGTCGGTTCTTCCGGTGATTCCGCCGGATCTGCGTCCGCTGGTTCCGCTGGAAGGCGGCAGATTTGCCACCAGTGACCTCAATGATCTCTACCGCCGGGTCATCAACCGCAACAACCGGTTGAAAAACCTGCTTCAGATCCGTACTCCGGATGTCATCATCCGCAACGAAAAACGCATGCTGCAGGAAGCGGTCGACTCCCTGCTGGATAACGGCCGTCACGGTCGTGTCGTCACCGGTGCCGGCAACCGTGCCCTCAAGAGCTTATCCGACATGCTCAAAGGTAAGCAGGGTCGTTTCCGTCAGAACTTGCTGGGTAAACGTGTTGACTACTCCGGCCGTTCTGTGATCGTTGTCGGTCCGGAATTGAAGATCCATCAGTGCGGTCTGCCCAAAAAGATGGCGATGATCCTCTTTGAACCTTTCATCATCCGTCACCTCAAGGGTCGCGGCTATGCCCACACTGTGCGTGGTGCAAAACGTATGATCGAGCGTGGTGAATCCATCGTCTGGGATATTCTTGATGAAGTGAGTAAGGGCCATCCCGTGATGCTCAACCGTGCACCGACATTGCACCGTCTGAGTATCCAGGCATTCGATCCGGTACTTATCGAAGGATCGGCATTGCGTCTGCACCCGTTGGTCTGTACTGCGTACAACGCTGACTTCGACGGTGACCAGATGGCTGTTCACGTGCCGCTTTCAAACGAGGCCCAGATGGAGACCAAGCTGCTGATGCTTTCTCCCAACAATATCTTCTCACCTGCCAACGGTAAACCGATCGTTTCACCCACGCAGGATATTACTCTGGGAAGTTACTATCTGACTCTGGAACCGCAGAGCAAGAGTGCCAAACTCTACCGCGACTACTTTGAAGTGCTTTTTGCTATGCAGTCCGGATTTATCGGCATCCATGATGCGGTTCGTATCCCCAACCCCGACCGGGGCAAAGATACGCTTTACGGAGATAAGGAATCCAAATTCATCCTTACCACTCCCGGCCGCTGCCTTTTCAATGAGATCTGGGATGCCCGTCTGGGATTCTACAACCAGGTTGCCAAGAAAAAGGATTTGAGCCGTCTTATCCGTGATTCTTACCAGATTGTCGGTCATCAGGCGACCATCAAACTGCTGGATGACCTGAAAGATCTCGGTTACCGCCACAGTACTCTTGCCGGTCTTTCCATTTCTATTGCCGACTTGAAAGTGCCGGAAACCAAAACTGCGTTGATCGAAAATGCCCGTGCCCAGATCGGCGAAGTTATGCAGCAGTACACCGACGGTATGTTGACCGATGGTGAGCGTCACAAGAAAGTTATCGATATCTGGACCCAGACCAGTAACACCGTGGCAAACGAGCTTTTCAAACATCTGGAAGATGCCAGCCGCCGCGGAGAGATCAACCCGGTCTACGCCATGATGGATTCCGGTGCACGAGGCAGTAAAGATCAGATCCGGCAGCTCGCAGGTATGCCTGGTTTGATGGCTAAACCGAACGGTGACATTATCGAACGGCCGATTATCTCCAACTTCCGTGAAGGTCTGTCAGTGTTGGAATACTTTATTTCAACTCACGGTGCCCGTAAAGGTTTGGCTGATACCGCGTTGAAAACTGCAGACTCCGGTTACATGACCCGCCGTCTGGTCGACGTGGCACAGGATGTTATCTGCCGCGAGGAAGATTGCGGAACCACCAAAGGTGTCTGGACCAGTGCCATTACTGAAGGTGATGAAGTTATGCTGCCGCTGCGTGACCGTCTGATCGGCCGTTACAGCGCTCAGGATATCCGTGATCCTGCGTACAGTGACAAACGTCTGATCATTGCCGCCGGTGAAGAATTTACTCCGGAAATTGCTGAATTGATTGAAAAACGGGGTATTCTCAAAGTTTTGATCCGTTCCGCTCTGACCTGCGAAACCCATCGTGGTCTCTGCGTCAAGTGCTACGGCAGAAATCTTGCCAGCGACCGGGAGGCACGTCTGGGTGATGCTCTGGGTATCATTGCCGCCCAGTCAATCGGTGAACCGGGTACCCAGCTGACAATGCGTACATTCCACATCGGCGGTACCGCATCTGCAGCGTATAAACAGCCGGTCATTGCAGCACGTCACGACGGTAAGATCAAACTGCTCAACGTGCGTACAGTTGTGAATCAGAAAGGTCAGACCGTTGTGGTCAACAAAAACGGTTGCGTGATCGTTTACGATCCGGTCAAAGCTGCTGAGTTTGAGGAACGTGAACGTGCCAAACGTGATGCCGAAGCTGCGATCCTCGGCATGGTGCAGAAAGCTTATGACTTCGGTACCGATGCGATCATCGAAGCCGAGTTGGAGCGTTACGATCTTGAACCCGGTTCAATGCTGGATAAAGTTGACGGCGATGCAGTCAAGGCGAATGAAGTGTTCGTCCGCTGGGAGCCTGACCATGTGCCTATTATTATTGAAGAGACCGGTGTCGTCGAACTTACCGAATTGGTCGACGGCGTGACCATCCAGAAACAGAAACGCGGATCCGGCAGCGGTGACCAGGGTACAGTTATGGAACACCGTGAAGACCTGCATCCGCAGATCACGGTTCTGGATGAAAACGGAAATCTGCTTTCCAGTTATCCGCTTCCGGCAGGTGCGGTGCTGATGGTCAAAAACGGAGCGAAAGTTGTTCCGGGTATGGTTGTCGCCCGTGTTCCCCGTCAGTCTGCGAAGAACAAAGATATTACCGGTGGTTTGCCCCGTATTGCCGAGTTGTTTGAAGCCCGTGTGCCGAAAGATGTGGCGGAAATCGCCAGAATCGACGGATTTGTCACGGTTGACAAACTTGCCCGCGGTAAACGTCAGATCGAAATCCGCGACCCGAATTCCGGCCGCGTTGAAGTTTACAATGCCATTCCGCTTTACAAGCATCTGGTGGTGAGCAAAGGTGACTATGTGCATAAAGGTCAGAAGTTGACCGAAGGCTCGATCGTCCCGACTGCACTGCTCGAAGTTTGCGGTATCCACGAATTGCAGCGTCACCTGGTGGATGAGATCCAGCTGGTGTACCGTGCGCAGGGTGTGGAAATCAACGACAAACACATTGAGATCATTATCCGTCAGATGATGCAGAAAGTCCGGATCACCGATCCGGGCGATACAGAGTACCTGGTCGGCGAACAGCCGGATCGGGTGGAATTCAACCGGATCAACCGCGAAACCATCGCACGCGGTGAACGTCCGGCGGAAGCTGAACCGGTGCTGCTTGGTATCACCAAGGCGGCATTGGAGACCGGAAGTTTCATTTCGGCAGCCAGCTTCCAGGATACCACACGCATCCTGACCGAGGCTGCCGTTGCCGGTAAGGTTGACAATTTGGTCGGATTCAAAGAAAACGTCATTACCGGTCACCTGATCCCCGCCGGAACGGGTACCGAAAAGATGCAGTCCATCCGGTTGAAATATCTCGGTGAAGAGATCGAACCGGAGCTGCCTGCACCGGAGGCGGAACGGTCCTATGAGGATATCGCCGCCCAGTGGCGTGACTCCGATTCAGAGGAAGAGGACATGCTTCCCGATGAAGCCAAAGAATTCGGTTACGAAGAGGATTTGGATGGCTTTAACGAGGAAAACTGAGGTTTTTAACGAAAAATTTCGGGAAAAGATTTGAAAAAAACACGTTTTGGTGTTATTTTATAAGTCTTTGATGCATTGTGTAATTGGGTGTACTATAGATAATAAGAGTAAAAAATCAGGAAACTACCATGCCGACAATCAATCAGCTGGTGCGTCTCGGACGCGAAGAAAAAGAGAAGAAAAGCAAGTCAAAAGCGTTGAGTGCCTGTCCGCAGCGTCGCGGCGTCTGCCTCCAGGTCACTACACGGACCCCGAAAAAGCCGAACTCGGCGTTGCGTAAAATCGCCCGTGTTCGTCTGACCAATGGTCAGGAAGTCACCGCCTACATCGGCGGTGAGGGTCACAACCTTCAGGAACACTCTGTGGTGTTGGTCAAGGGCGGTCGTGTCCGTGACCTTCCGGGTGTTCGTTACCACATCGTTCGCGGTTCTTTGGATAGCCTCGGTGTTGAAAAACGCCGTCAGGGCCGTTCCAAATACGGTGCCAAACGTCCCAAACCGGGTCAGGAAACCGCCGCCAAAGGCAAGAAGAAATAATCTGGGAGCATAGATACCATGAGAAGACGCAGTGTCGTTAAACGGGAGCTTACTCCCGATGTGAAGTACAACAGTGAGCTGATCGCCCGTCTGATCAATACGATCATGACCCGCGGCAAAAAAGCTACTGCCGAAGGCATTGTTTATGATGCCCTCGATTTGATCCAGAGCAAAAAAGCTGACATGCCCGCTATTGATGTTTTCACTCAGGCGTTGGAAAATGTCAAACCCAAACTGGAAGTCAAGAGCCGTCGCGTCGGCGGTGCCACCTATCAGGTTCCGGTTGAAGTTGATCCGGAGCGTCAGGTTGCTCTTGCCATGCGTTGGATTGTTACCTATTCCCGCGGCCGCAAAGGTAAATCCATGACCGAATCTCTGGCCGGTGAATTGCTTGATGCTTTCAACAATACCGGTTCTTCCGTCAAGAAAAAGGAAGATACCTACAAGATGGCTCAGGCTAACAAAGCCTTCGCCCATTATCGCTGGTAATTTCAATCGGGAATTTTAGATCATGAGTGAAAAACAGTTTCAAGAGTCACCGGGCCGTCAGGTAAGTTTGCGTAATGTCCGTAATATCGGTATTATGGCACACATTGACGCCGGCAAGACCACGCTTACTGAGCGTATTCTTTTTTACTGCGGTAAAAATTACAAAATCGGTGATACCCACGAAGGTACCGCCACCATGGACTGGATGGAGCAGGAACGTGAACGCGGTATTACCATTACCAGTGCTGCCACTACCTGTTTCTGGAAAGATCACCGTATCAATATCATCGACACTCCGGGACACGTGGACTTCACCGCAGAGGTGGAGCGTTCTCTGCGTGTGCTTGACGGTGCGGTCGCTGTTTTCTGTTCCGTGGGTAAAGTTCAGCCCCAGACTGAAACCGTGTGGCGTCAGGCCCAGAAATATCATGTGCCGATCGTTGCTTTGATCAACAAAATGGACCGTACCGGTGCCGACTTTGACGGTGCTGTGAAAGAGATCCAGACCAAACTCGGAGCCAATCCGATCCCGGTCACTCTGCCTATCGGTCGTGAAAACGATTTCAAAGGTGTGATCGACGTTTTTGCCAATAAAGCATACTACTTCAATCCCGAAGATCAGGGTCTTAAAATCGTCGAAGGTGAAGTTCCCGCCGAATTGCAGGCTTATCGTGATTCCACTTTTGAAAACAACGTGGAACGTCTTGCGGAAGTCGATGATGAAGTCATGGAACTTTATCTGGAAGGTGAGATCCCCGGCGTTGATATGCTCCGTGCTGCTCTGCGTCGTGCCACGCTGAAAGCGAAAGCTGTTCCGGTTGCCGCTGCCAGTGCGTTCAAATGCCGCGGTGTTCAGCCGCTTCTGGATGCGGTCGTCGATTATCTGCCCAGCCCGGTCGATATCTGGGAGATTCAGGGCTCCGATCCTGCTACCGGTGCTGAATTGACCCGTCATGCCGGCGATATGCAGCCGTTTGCTGCGTTGGTCTTCAAAATCATGAGTGACCCGTTTGTCGGTAAACTTTTCTACTTCCGTATTTACTCCGGTGTGGCAAAACAGGGTATGACCGTGTTGAACCCGCGTACCGGTAAAAAAGAACGTCTGGGCCGTCTGCTCCAGATGCATGCCAACAGCCGTGAAGAGCGCGATGAGATCTACTCCGGTGATATTGCCGCCGCCGTGGGTCTGCGTAACGTGACCACCGGTGATACCATCTGCGTTGAAACCGATCCGATCGTGCTGGAATCCATGAACTTCCCCGAACCGGTTATTTCTGTGGCGGTCGAGCCGAAATCAAGCGGTGACCGTGACAAATTGACCAAAGGTCTGCTTGCTCTCTCTGACGAAGACCCGACCTTCCGGATCAATAGTAACGAAGAAACCGGTCAGACCATTATTTCCGGTATGGGTGAGCTGCATTTGGAAATCATCATCGACCGTCTGGTTCGTGAGTTCAAAGTTGAAGCCAATACCGGTGCACCGCAGGTTGCTTACCGTGAAGCTTTGAGCAAGCCTTCCAACTCCGATATGAAATTTGTCCGTCAGTCCGGCGGTCGCGGTCAGTATGGTCACTGTATCATCAACCTGATCCCCGGCGAACCCGGATCCGGTATCGTCATCGAGAACAAAGTTGTCGGCGGTAACATTCCCAAAGAATATATCAAACCGATCGAAAACGGTATCCGTGAAGCTGCTGCAAGCGGTGTGTTGGCGGGTTATCCGGTGATCGATTTCAAAGTTGAGATCATCGACGGTAGTTACCACCCGGTCGACTCCTCGGAAATGGCATTTAAGGTTGCCGGTTCCATGGCGTTCAAAGATGCTGCTAAGAAATCCGGTATTTCTCTGCTCGAACCTATCATGAAGGTCGAGTTGACTACTCCGGATGAAAATATGGGTGACTTGATCGGTGACTTGAATAGTCGCCGCGGTGCGATCGTTGAGATCAACGCCGGTGAAAACAGCTTCACCCGTGTTCAGGCAAATGTGCCGTTGTCAGAGCTGTTCGGTTATGCAACTGCGATCCGTTCTCTCTCCCGCGGCCGTGCGACCTACTCGATGGAGCCGGCGCACTTTGAAAGAGTTCCGAAACAAATTCAAGATAAAATCGTGGAGAAAAAATAAAGATGGCTACGGCGAAAACTCAACGTATCCGTATCCGGTTGCAGGCTTATGAACACCGGATCCTGGATCAGTCTGTGAATGAGATCCTGGAAGCCGCGAAACGTACCGGTGTTATGGTTGCCGGTCCGGTTCCGCTTCCGACCCGCATCGAACGTTGGACGGTCAACCGTTCACCTCACGTCGACAAAAAGTCGATGGAGCAGTTCGAAATCCGCACCCACAAACGGATGCTGGATATCGTGAATCCGAATGGACGCACGGTGGACGAGCTGAAAAAGCTGAATCTGCCTGCCGGTGTGGATATTTCCATTAAAACGGGTTTCTGAGTCAATCAGTAAATCCGGGGTCGCCGGGCGAGGTGCCCGGCGATTCGATACCGCCGTTCCCGGCCGATTGGGAGCGTGTATCTGAAGTCCTCTAAAATATAGAAGGAGAAGAAATGAAAGGTTTAATCGGTAAAAAGCTCGGCATGACTCAGGTCTATGACGAAAAGGGTGTTCTGATCCCGGTGACGGTGATCCAGGCTGGTCCCTGCGTTGTGACCGGTATCAAAACCGTCGAGCGCGACGGCTACTCAGCGATCCAGCTGGGTTTCGGCAGTCGTAAAGCAAAGAACGTGACCAAAGCCCGTCAGGGTCATTTGGCCAAAGCCGGTGTCACTGGTGATGTGCTTCCTGCGTTGCTCCGTGAAGTTCGCGGTGCGGAAGCTGAAATCGGTGCTGAATTGAAGGCGGATATTTTTGCCGCCGGTGAGTACCTCGACGTGATCGGTACTACCAAAGGTCGCGGATTCCAGGGCTGCGTTAAGCGTTGGAATTTCGGCGGTGGTCGTGCCAGCCACGGAGGTGACTGGGAACGCCGTCCGGGTTCTATCGGACAGTGCGAATTCCCGGGTCGTGTTGCCAAAGGCAAAAAGATGCCCGGACACTACGGCAATGATCGCTGCACTGTGCAGAATCTCCAGATCGTCCGTGTCATGGCTGAAGAAAATTGCCTTTTGGTCAAAGGTGCTGTGCCTGGTTGCAATGGCGGCATTCTGATGGTCAAAAGCGCACTGAAAAAAGCCGCAAAGTAAGAGGAGGAAATACAAATGGTTAAAACATTGGATATCCTCGATTGCAGCGGTGCCCGGGTCGGCGAATATGCCGTGCCGGAGGCTCTTTCCAGCGTGATCGAGAATAATAAAGGTACGCAGGCGGTTCATGATGCCGTGGTTGCGTATTTGGCCGGAGCCCGTTCCGGTTCTGCCTGCACCAAGACCCGCGGTCTGGTTCGCGGCGGTGGTGCCAAACCCTGGCGTCAGAAAGGCCGTGGCGGTGCCCGTGCCGGTTCCAACCGTTCACCCGTCTGGGTCGGTGGTGGTACTATCTTCGGACCCCAGCCCCGCAGCTATGCCAAGAAGATGAACAAAAAAGTTCTTGCTCTGGCTCTGAAACGTGCGTTGGCTGAACGTATCGAAGAAGGTGATGTGATGGTTCTTGACAAATTTGCTCTGCCTGATCACAAGACCCGCAGTGCATTTGCCGTGTTGAAAAACCTGAAAATTCAGGACGACACCATCATGTTGAGTTTGAATGCGTTTGACGAAGCATCTATTTGTGCAACCGGCAACATTCCGAATCTGATTGTCCGTCGTGCTGCTACAGTCAACGTGTATGAGCTGCTCCGCTTCAAGAAGCTTGTCTTCTGCAAGGATGCACTTGATGCTTTTATCGGACGCTTGGCGTAAGGAGAATTGACAGATGAATAGTGCTTATGATGTCATCATCGCGCCGGTCGTCACTGAAAAGTGCAATGCATTGATTCAGGACAAAAAGTATACTTTCAGAGTTCATCCGGCTGCCGGACGTATCGAAATCGCCCGTGCTGTGGAAGAAATCTTCAAAGTCAAAGTCGCCAAAGTGAATGTGATGAACTACCAGGGCAAAGCCAAACGTGCCGGTCGTACCATGAAAATGGGTCGCCGTGCCGATTGGAAACGTGCCGTCGTCACTCTTGCTGAAGGCAGTATTGAAATTATCTAAGGGAGTTAGAGAACAATGGCTATCAAAAGTTACAATCCGACGACTCCCTCACGGCGCAACATGTCCGTCGTCGACACTGCCGATTTGAGCAAGGTCGCGCCGTTCAAGGGTTTGCTGAAGGGTAAAAAATCCAGCGGCGGCCGTAACAACCAGGGACGGATCACCACCCGTTTCCGCGGTGCCGGCAATAAACGCTGCTATCGTATGGTTGACTTCAACCGTAACAAAGAAGGCGTGGCGGCAAAAGTCGTTACCATTGAGTACGATCCCAACCGTACTGCCAATATTGCACTGCTTTCCTATGCCGATGGCGATAAAGCTTATATCCTCGCTCCGGTTGGTCTGAAAGTCGGCGATGTGGTCATGAATGGCCCCAAAGCTGAACTGAAACCGGGCAACTGGCTTAAGCTGAAAGATATTCCGGTCGGTATTGAGATCTGCTGTATTGAAATGCAGCCCGGTGCAGGTGCCAAACTGGTCCGCTCCGCCGGACAGGTTGCCACTCTGCGTGGTAAAGAGGAACTTTATGCCCAGGTCAAACTGCCCTCCGGCGAAGTTCGCATGCTGCATGTCAACTGCCGTGCTATGATCGGTCAGATCGGCAATCTCGATCTGATGAATACCAAAATGGGTAAAGCCGGTAAGAAACGTTACAAAGGTTTCCGTCCGCATGTCCGCGGTGTTGCTCAGAACCCGGTCGACCATCCGATGGGTGGTGGTGAAGGTCGTGAGTCCGGCGGTGGTCATCCCGTCTCACCGTGGGGTAAACTTGCCAAAGGCAAACGTACCCGCAACCCGAAAAAAGGTTCAAAGAAATTCATCGTTGAACGGAGGAAGAAGTAATGCCCAGATCCATCAAAAAAGGTCCTTTTGTGGATCAGTATCTGATCGACAAAGTCGAAAAGATGAACGCAGCCAACAAGACCCCGATCAAAACCTGGTCACGTCGTTCGCTGATCATTCCGGATTTTGTCGGACACACCTTCAATGTGCATAATGGCAAAACCTTCGTTCCGGTCTTCGTGACTGAAAACATGGTTGGCCACAAGCTCGGCGAATTCGTCCCGACCCGTGTCTTCAAAGTACACGGTGTGGTTTCCGGTAAGTAATTTACCGAACCAGTTGAAAAGGGCTGTTGCAAGAAATTGCAGCAGCTCTTTTTGTTTTTCCGAAGGTTGTACTTTTTCCGGCATAAAAAGCTGCTGAATCATATTTTTAACGCTTGAAGCACCGGTTCAATGGTGTTATATTATCCAATGGTTTAATCAGATAGATATTTGGTAAAAAAAAGGATTTTCAGGTTATGATACTTACTCCGATGCCGGAGTATCCGGCAGGGATTCCGGCTTTTGTGGATCTTTTGAAAACGCATGAAAAGTTTGTGCCGAACTGGGATGAGGATTTGAGAGCTTCCGGTGATCAGCTCGATGCCAGAAACGGGATTTCAATAGACTTTTGTTTTCCCGATCCGGAAGAGCTTTTGAAAAGTGCGTTGAAAGATATTGACCGTTTTCTGGATGAAGCCGGATGCAGCGGCAATGCAATCACTCTTACCATCAGTAAAGCCGATGGATTTTCCCCCGAAGAGTACCATTTGATCATTGACCGCAATATTACGCTTGAATCCGGAGATAGCGAAGGTATCCGGCGTGGAATTTACGCACTGATCGATTTGATTTCCGGTTCGCCGATTCTGGATAAACAGGAAATCAGGCGTAAACCGTGGGTGAAAAATCGGATTTCCCGCTGTTTTTTCGGTCCGATCAAACGTCCGCCATTCAATATCGATGAATTGATGAATGATATTGATTATTATCCGGAAGAGTATTTGAGCAAACTTGCCAAAGATGGTATCAACGGCATATGGCTCACGATTGTTTTCCGGGAAATTTGCGATACATCCATACGTCCGGCATGTGCCGATGCCGCCAGACGGATTGCAAAACTCTGCCAAACCGTGGAACGGTGCCGCCGTTACGGGATCAAGGTGTGGGTTTTCTGTATCGAGCCGATCTACTGGGCGAAAGCCGCCGGCAACGCTGTGCCGGAGGGATGTGAAGAATTGCTCGGTCCGGAATTGTGGCTGGATGGGGTGGCGATGAATACATTCTGCCCGAAATCAGATATGGCTCACCGTTATTTGTATGAGTGTTCAAATTCGCTGTTCCGGAGTGTGCCGCATTTGGGGGGCATGCTTTTTATCTCTCTGGGTGAAAGATATACATCCTGCCTCGGGCAATTTGATTTTCGTGACGGAGTCGATCGCAAAGCTCCGTGTGAAAATTGTGATTTCGGTCCGGACGATGTGTTATCCAATGTATTGCTGCCGATACAGCAGGGCATGCACGATGCCAATCCGGAAGCGGAAGTCATCAGCTGGCTTTATCTGCCGTATGAGTGCCAGTTATCCGATCTGCTTTACCGGATCCCGTGTAAATTGACTGAAGATATTACGCTGGCGATAAATTTTGAATCCGGTATTACCAGAGAACAGCAGGGTAAGCCCCGTGCAGGCGGCGATTACTGGTTATCCCAGGTTGGACCATCCGACCGTTTCGGCAGAATGGCGGAAGCGGCAAAAAATCACTGTGCATTCGGTGCAAAAATGCAGGTTGCATGTTCCCATGAAACGGCGACCGTACCGTATATTCCGGTGCCGGGATTGCTTTACCGCAAATACCGGGCAATGAAGGAACTGGGAGTTTCAAGTGTGATCCAGTGCTGGTATTTCGGAAACTATCCGGGAGTGATGAATGAAGCGGCGTGCAAACTTTCTTTTGAAGATTTTTCCGGAACAGAGGAGGAATTTCTCGCCCGCCTTGCATTGCCGCACTGGGGTAAGGATCATAAAAAAGTATTGGAAGCGTGGAAGTGTTTCACCGTCGGATATTCTAATTATCCGTTGGATAACCGTATCCAGTATTATGGACCGCTGCATGACGGTCCGGTATGGCCGCTGCATTTGAAGCTGGATATTTCCCCGCTTTCCCGCAGTTGGAAGCCGGAAATGTTTCCTTCCGGTGATGCCATCGGTGAGTGTTTGAAACAATTCGATCTTTATGATCTGACCAATCAGGTCGCTGAAATGCACCGCTGCTGGCAAGATGGTATGGCATTATTGAAAGAGGTCGACGCTCCGGCCAAAGAGCTGGATATGGCGGTGGCGGAAGCGTTGGATATCCAGATATCTTCAGCGTATCATATTTTGAAATTTTATATGTTGCGGAAGGCACTTTTGAATCAGGATCCCTGCGGCAAAGAGATTCTGGCAGAGTTGAAAAAGATTGTCGGTAAAGAGATTGCCAATTCACTCCGGTTGGCAGAGTTGTGCAATACAGACCCCCGTCTGGGTTATCACTCTGAAGCGGAAGTTTACAAATATTTTCCGGAAAAATTGAAGTGGCGTGCCGGTGAACTGCAGAGATTGCTGGATACGGATTTTGTTTCTGCGGAAAAATTGCAGGATTCCCCGGCGGAGCTTGCTGAATTTCTTTTGAGCGATCTGGAAACTCCTTACCGGGCCGGAAAAGTTTATGAAACGGAAAAGATCCGCTGGTCGTTTGAATCCGATCATGAAAATATTTTTGTCCATCTGGAATTTCCGGGAAAATTTGATTGTGCGGAAAGGGCGTATATCTATATGATGGATCTGCATGCCGCAGAGCCGTCGATCCCGGTGATCACGATTGCCAAGCAGGATTGCGAACCAACTGAATCCGGCTGGGAAACCGCAGTTACGATTCCCCGCAGTAAAGTGCGTTATGCGAAAAAGTTTCTTTTCGGCGTGGAACGGGCAATTTTTCCGGAGAATGCTCCGGAAGAGCATTACAATCACAAGCCGGGCAATTTCTGTCACGATTTGCGTTTGGCGTATACTTATTGTTACGCAGATAAACTTTCTCCGGTCGAACTTTGAGTGGAATAAGCTGTTAAAAGAGGTTTCCCGAAGCATTTATGAACAATGAGGAAAAGCGGCTTTGCAA
>JAZRGW010000049.1:0-3619 GCA_045644425.1 Victivallaceae bacterium
CAACAAGAAATTTTATCAGGAGTTCTTCCGTAAATATCCCTATGCGTTAAACGTGCCCTACATTTCACTGAGTTCATATTACTCATACTGGCGTTACTGCAAATAAAAGATTATAAGAACTTTGACTTGCAAAAGAAATAATTCCCCAAGTATCAGTAAGTGACAGCGATGATCGTATGTCAGCAATAGATGCAATTATGTCTTCTGGAAATAAGGAACTTATTGAGGCCTCGCCGATTCCGAAGAAACGGCGGGGCTTTTTGTCTTCTGTTTTATAAAAAACTCCGCCATGTTTTGGCGGAGTAATCTTGAAAAGTGGCGGAGTAAATGCTATATTAATGGCGAAGGAGAAGAGTATGGATTATCAACCGAACTTTACCATTTCAGCAGCGGCGGTTTCAATGGTCGCAGAAATTTCAGCATTGATCGAACGCTACACCATTACACAGGAAGCTTCAGAATCTTTGAAACTCCGCCGAGCCAACAAGATCAAAACCATCCAGTCTTCGCTGGCGATCGAGGGTAACACCCTTTCGGTAAAGCAAGTGACCGACATTCTGGATGGTAAACGGGTTGTCGCTCCGCTGCGGGAAATTCAGGAAGTCAAAAACGCTATTGCAGCTTACGATCTCTTTGATCAGCTTGATCCCTATTCAACCAAAGATCTGCTCAAAGCTCACAAGGTAATGATGACCGCTTTGATCGATGAACCGGGCAAGTTCCGAAGCGGTGGAGTGGGCGTTTTTGACGGAAAGAAAGCAGTCCACGTTGCTCCACCGGCTGAGTTCGTACCGGGACAGATCAAAGACCTTTTCAAATGGCTGAAATCGGCTCCCGATCATCTGCTGATAAAAAGTTGTGTGTTCCATTATGAATTTGAATTCATTCATCCTTTTGCCGATGGTAACGGTCGCTTGGGGAGACTGTGGCAATCGCTGATTTTGACCAAACTGCATCCCTTGTTTCAACATTTGCCCATAGAAACGATGGTGCATGACAATCAACCAGAATACTACCGGGCAATCAACGCCAGCAATGCAAAAAATGATTGCGGAATTTTCGTTGACTTTATGCTTAACGAAATCCTGAACGCCATGAAACAGCACACCTCCGGCACTATTCCAGATAGTGATGATCCGGTATTGGATTTTATCTTTCATCACCCCGGCAGCCGAGCTAATCAGATTTCCGCCGCATTGAACATACCTTTGCGTACACTTCAGCGTGAATTAAGCCGTCTCAAAGCCTCTGGTAAAATCGCATTCCACGGCGCCCCAAAAAACGGCGGGTATTTTATTAAGACCTGAAATATTCGTTAAGTGTTTTGTTATCTGAATCTTTCCAATCTTTCCAGCCGTTTGATTGATGCCCAAGAACACAACGTGAGGCATCAGAAGGACTGTTGGCTTTCCATTCCCGTTGAACTTTTAACTTGCCATTTTTCTTTATCAATATTCCGGCTGCCAACAGCTCTTTTATTCTTTCATTTATTTTATACTCTCTGCCGGAATCTGATACATCGGCAAAAACAGAACCGGGTTGCACAAAAATCGTATTGCCACGGAAAAACCCTTTTGCTCTCGCTCCCCGGTTGTTTTCGCAGAAAAAAGCAGTTTCACTATTATCCGGAGTATATTCCTGATTTAAAATATCATAGCCTGCAAGCTCGGTAAGGGTGACTATCTGGTTATAAAAACTGTCAAAAATTGCTTGTTCACCGGCAGAAATTTCCGGTAAAGTTATTCGCGGTGATATTCGATTATCTACTTTTACCCGTCCGGCTTCCTTTAATTTAATGTACAGCAAACATTCCAGATATTCCAGTTGATCCGAGGTGAATTGATGAGAGCTGGAAAAGAAAATTAATTCGCTCCAAAAATCCTTTTTGGTATGCTCATTAGGTCTTTTTCCGGTGCGTCTTGTTCTTCCCACATAAACTACTGATTCTCCATCAACATCTCCCAAAAGCAAATAAACAACATTAACATCATTTCCGATGTGAGTTTTTATTTCGTTACGAAATTCCCGGGGAATAACTACTGCGGAAATAACGTCCGTATGAGAAAATATTTTCCGGCATCCCTTGGATATATCATTAAAAAATGTTGTTTGAAAAGTTTTAACAGTGCTTGACATTTCATCCTCCGATATTTTCTGTTAATGTAACATTGTTTTTTCAAAAAACAAATCGCTTTTCAAAAAAATTGAGCTATATATCACCATAGTGGAATAAGTCCACGATCAATATAAGCCCTGCTGATCCCGAAGGATTGGCGGGGCTTTTTGTCTTTAAACTCTAAACTAAAAAGGAGGTTTTATGAGAGTTGAAAAGCGTGTTTTGAATGATGCCCTGCGGGTGCTGGGCAAGGTGGTGTGCCAGACTTCACCGGTGGAACTGTACCGGTCGGTGCGGTTTGTCGGTGATGTCGATGGAGTTATGGCGATGTCGACGGATGGAGTGGAAACTGTTTCGGTGGCGGTGGAGGCTTTCACTGATGCAGAGATCGACTTCTGTGTGCCGTTTAAGGAGCTGAAAGATCTGGTCAGAATGGGGCGTTCTGAAACGATCGAATTGACAGGAAAGTTTATTGAGTTTCCGGAACTTGAAGAGCCGACCGCGGAAGCGGTTTCAGCAATACTTCCAGTGAATTTCGGTGACTTGCTTGCACAGGCGGCGCCGATCGTTGACCGTGCCGGATACCGGAGGGTACTGCATGGTATCAACCTTTCCAATGCGGGTGTTACGGTGACGGATGGTAAGCAGTTACTTCATCTGCCCTGCGTGCTGTCGTTAGCGATAGATGTGACTATCCCGTTCCCGTCTGCGTTATTGGCAACGAAGACTTCTGAAATGGGAACGCTTCAAGTATGGAGCAATTTCTTTCGGATTGAGATCGGCAACTTTAAGTGGCACGGTAAACTGCTTGAAGGTCAGTATCCGAACTGGCGTGGTGTGATACCATCTGCTGAAAGCCACAATTACAGTATCACCCTGCACAACCCCGGAAAAGTGATCGCATGGGTGAAAATGATCCCCAACCAGAAGAGCACCAACGGAATCGAATTGAACGTAATGCCCGATGGTTCAGTTACGCTTGTTTCGTGCATTCAGCCCAACTTTGAGCTGAATACTTCTGCAACCGTTACCGGTGTCCATCCTCGTGCCGTTCTGACACTTGACCGTGAAATCATCCTCCGGATGCTGCTGCAGGGCTACACCACCTTTAAGGCACATTCGGACGGTCTGGTTCCGGTCATTGCAAGTGGCGGAGCCGGTCAGTACATCGCCATGCCTATTCGTACTATCAGTAAGAATCCCATTCCAACCAATAAGGAGAACAAAGAAATGGAAATCGAAAACAATGTTGTGGAGCAGACTGCTCCGGTCGTCAATCCTCTGGATGAACTCGGTGCAGCTGTCGAGGAATTCAAACTCAAGATCAAAGCGATGTTTGAGGAATCAACCGCGTTGAGCCGTAAGGTTAAAGAGGTCGCACTCATCCAGAAACAGAAGGAACGTGACTTCATCCAAGCCCGCCGTGCCATTGAACGTATCCGTATGGCGATCTGAAACCCAATTAACCCGTGAAGGACAGACGGTATCGTGCCGCCTGTCCTT